>DATLBL010000092.1:0-14641 GCA_035526925.1 Gemmatimonadales bacterium | reverse complement strand
CGGGTCATGCGGGCCAGCGCGCGGGCGAGGTCGCCGATCTCGTCGCGCGTCGTGGCTTCGATGGGGTGATCGAGGTCGCCCGCTCCGACGATCGCCATGGCGCTCGTCAGATCCCGCACCGGACGGGCGAGGCTCCTCGAGACGAGCCAGCTCCCGGCCATGCCCGCCAGCAGTGCCAGCGCGATGATCACGGTCAGGGTGCGCCCCTCCTCGGCGAGGATCTCCTCGAGCCGGCTGTACGCCCCTCGCACGCTCGACTCCCGCGCGCGGCGGTAGATCTCGCGATTCAGCTGCGTCAGCGCGGGCTGCAGTCTGCCCTTGAGCTCGCGCTGAGCCAGACGGTAGGCCTCCTCCCGGCGACCGATGTCGGCCAGGTGGAAGATACTGTCCGACACCGTCACGATCTGTCGCTGAATGCCGGCGATTTCCTCGGCGAGCGCGCTCTCTTCGGGACGCAGCTCGGCACGCCACCGATCCTGCCAGTAGGTCACGACCTCGACCGTGAGCCCGAACTCGTGCCGCGCCGTCGGATCGAGCCCGCTCAGGTGACGCCATACCAGCTCGCTCTGATCGAACATCGCCGTCTCGAGCTCGGCGTAGGTCCGGGTGCGCGCCATGCTCTGCCCCAGCGCGGTCAAGGCCCGGCGCTCGAGCGCGTTGCTGCGAATGGCCTCGGCACCCACCAGGAGCGCCGGGAGGACCATGAGGGAGAAGCCGAAGAGCAGCTTGCGCTGGAAGGTCACGGCTCAAACATACGCGGACACGGGGCAGGGCGAACCACGGGGCCGCCCCTCCGGCGATCAATGCGTGGTGATCGTGACGTCCACGGACATCCCCGGGCGGAGGGGATGGGCCGGATCCGCCGACCCGTCGACCGCAATTCGCACCGGGACACGCTGCACCACCTTCGTGAAGTTTCCGGTGGCATTGTCCGGCGGCAACAGCGCGAACTTCGCCCCGGTGGCGGGGCTGAGACTCTCGACCTTCCCGTGGAAGGTTAGACCATCGTAGGCGTCCACGTCGAACTCGACGGCATCGCCGACCTCGACCTTCGCGAGCTGCGTCTCCTTGAGATTGGCGGTGACCCACACGTTGGTGTCGGGCACGATCGACATCAGGTTCTGCCCGATCTGCACCAGCGCGCCCGGCTCCGCATTCCGTCGGGCGACGATGCCATCGTCCGGAGAGAGCAGGGTCGCGTATCCGAGCTGCAGCCTCGCGTTCTCGACGGCCGATTGAGCGGCCGCGAGGCGCGCATCTGCACCTCGGACGGCCGCACCCGACGCCGAGACCTGGCTTCCGGCCGCCGCGGCCTGCCGGCGAGCCGCCTCCACGTTGGCGACCGCTTGGTCGCGCGCGGCCTGGGCGGCGTCGAGCTGCTGCGCCGATACGATCTTCGAGGCGGCAAGGCCGCGGTAGCGCTCGAAATCGGCAGTCGCCTGCCTGAGAGTGGCCTCGGCCGCCGCCACGGCGGCCCGGGCGGACGCCGCTTCCGCGCGGGTGGCCTGCAACTGGGCCGTGGCCTGCCCGGCGCTGCGGCCCGAGCCCACCGCCGACTGGGCCGTCCGGAGCTCGGCCTCGGCCTGCTGCAGGCGCACGACGAGATCCCGCTGATCGAGGACGACGAGCGTGTCGCCCGCCTTGACGTGCTGGTTCTCCTCGACGGGCACTCGATCGATGAAACCGGCGACCCGCGGAGCGATCGAGGTGATGTGACCATCCACCTGGGCATTGTCCGTGCTCACGTGGGTCCGGCCGTAGAGGTATCGCCGGACGCCCCAGGTGGCGAGGGCAATCGCCAGGATCACCCCGATGATGAGAGGCAGGCGGCGGGTCCAGCTCCGGCTTCGGGGCTCGGCGGTCGCCGGCACGTCCATAGCGATTTCTGTAGCCATGATCGGTCTCGTCGCGCCGTGGCGCGGGTTAGTGCAGCTGGTCGATGACGCCGAGCGCGCGATAGGCGCCGACCCGAGCGGTGTCGAAGTTGACCCGGGCCTGGATCAGGGCGTCGCGCGCGGCGATGACCGATCCCTGCGCGTTCGTCGTTTCCACGCTGCCCGCCACGCCGGCCTGGAAGCGCTGTTGCGCCTGCGACAGCTCCTGTTCCGCCAGTCGGAGGCGGTCGTTCGCGATCGCGACCTGCTGTCGCGCGGATGCGACGTCGAGCGCGGCCTGGCGGGCTTCGGTCTCCACCTGGTTGGTGAGATCGCGCTCGCGGATTTTCTGGATGTCGACACGGACGTTCTGCTCCTTGACGCGGTTCTGCCGGCGAAACCCGTCGAGGATGGGTACCGTGAGCTGCAGCTGCAGGTTGTAGGTACCCGCGAGGTCCTGGGTCTCACGGCCCGTCTGCTGATACGCGCCGGTCAGACCCAGGCTCGGCAGGTACTCCGCGCGGATGGCGCCGAGCGAGCGACGGGCCGCCTGCGTGCGCGCGCGTTCGGCCGCAAGCTCGGCCCGGTGCTCGCGCGCGAAACCGGCCGCCGAGTCGGGTTCGAGAGGGAGGTCGAGTCCACCGAGGCCGAGCGAGTCCGCCAGCTCCACCCGTGTGCCGGAGGGCAGATCGAGTGCCCGGAGCAGGTCCAGACGAGTGCGATCCGCGGCGTTTCGCGCGACCTCGAGCTGCGTCCGCACCGCGGCGTAGCTCACCTCGCTCCTGGTGGCGTCGATGGCGGGGCTCACCCCCGCACCCACGAGCCGGCGCGCCTGCTCGAGCAGAGAGGCCGCGATCGTGCTGTCGGCTTCGCGGGCGCGCACCGTCTCGCGAGCGCTCAGCGCGCGAAGGTACGCCAGGCCGGCGGTGGCGCCGGCCAGGTCGCCGGCGGCACGCGCGTCGAGTCCGGCGGCGACGGCGGTGTCGCGCGCCGCGCGAAGCCGGCCGATCACCGAGGCGTCGAAGATCGTTTGCGAGGCGCGGAGCTGAAGCCGATAGATGTCGAAGGGATTGGTCACCCCGGTGGCATTCGGGATACCGAACTCTTCGAGATTCAGCGTCTGCCGGGTGATGGCCGCGTTGCCGCTGATCGCGGGCAGCAGGTCCGCTCTGCGCTGGCCGACGCGCGCCTCGGCAGTCCGCACGTTGAGCTGCGCGATGGCGGCATCCACGCCGCGCGTCCGTCCGAGGGAGATCGCCGCCAACAAGGTCAGCGGCCCCTGGGGCCCCGCGGGCTGCTGCGCACCCGCGCGCGCCGGACCGGCGGCCAGGGTGATCAGCGCGAGCAGCGACGGCACGGGCGGGAAGCGGCGCATGGGCGAGCCTCAGGTCCGCTCCGCGGGATGCGCCAGCACCCCGTGGAGGTACAAATCGATGACGCCCTCGATCGCCTGCTCGTCGGTGAGCCCGTGCGGATCGAAGGCATGGAAAAAGCACTGCACCTGGGCGGTATGGACGAGCAGCGACGACAGCCCCCGCGCTGCAAACCCGGCGGTGCCAGGCCGGAACTCTCCGGTGGCGACGCCGCGCGCCAACACCTCCTCGATCAGGCGCCGTGCTCGCAGAATCACTTCGTCAAAGTAGAAGCGGGCCAACTCGGGGAAGTGCCCTAGCTCACCCTGGACCACCCGGGCGATCGTCGTCATCTGCTCGCCGCGCATGCGTGCGTAAGTGCGGCGGATGATCTCGACCAGCAGCGCTCGCGGCGATCCCTCGTACGTCCTGACGTAGGTCTCCGATTCGGCGAGAGCGGCGACCACTTTGGCCCGCACCATCTCGCGGAACAGCGATTCCTTCGAATCGAAATAGAGGTACAGCGTGCCCTTGCTGACACCCGCCGCTCGTGCCACGTCCTCGAGCTTGGCCCGGGCGAACCCCGCCTCGCCGAAGACGACGAGGGCGGCGTCGAGGATTTCGTCGGGCCGGTCCGCCGGGCGGCGCTGCCACCGCGGGGTGCCGGGAAGGGTCGAGCGGGGTTCACCCATGCTGCGGGCTCCTTATAACTGACCGGTCAGTAATATATACGCGTGCGCGTACCCGCCCCACCGGGGTGAGTGTCGCGCCCGTTTTCACTTGCTCCCGCACCCCGAAGTCCCTAGTTTGCAGTAACCTACCCGCCGGAGGCCGGCCGATGTCGGACGCATTTCTCAGCTCCGACGACTTCGACGAACAAGCCCATCAACTCTACAACGAAGGCCGGTACGATGAAGCGCTGCTGATTCTCAACGAAGGCATTACCAGCTACCCGCACGCCGTCGAACTGCATATCGGGAAAGCGTATGCGCACCTGGCTCGGGAGGAGTATGCCTGGGCCCGGCGGAGCTTCGAGCTGGCCCTCTCACTCGATCCCGATCACGAAGACGGTCTCGCCGGACTGGGCGAAACCCTGCTCAAGGTGGGTGACCGCGCGGGCGCCATGCGCGCCTTTGAACGAATCCTCCAGCTCGGCTTCCAGGACGATCACGAGCTGATGCTCCAGGTCGGTCGCGCCCTCTTCCGCGAGGGTCACATCGCGCCGGCGCACCGGTTTTTCGATCTGGCGGCCTCGGCGCATCCCGAGTCGCCGGATGCCGCGGCGTGCCTGGGCTACGCGTCGCACCGGCTCGGCAACGATGCGGGGTCGCTGTACTGGCTCCGGCGCGCGCTCGAGCTCGACTCCGCGTACGGCGAGGCGCGCATCTATCTCGCCAACCTGCTCTACGACCGTGGCGAGACCGAAGCGGCGCTTCACCACCTCGAGCGCACCCAGCCCGAGGACCATTTCGACGAGCTCGGCATCTGGCGTCACATCGAGCTCAAGAAGACCGTCTACCGGCTGCCCGATGAGGACCCCGAGCTAGCCCCATGGCTCACCCGGCTGGGTGAGGTGGCGGGCGAGCCCGACGCGATCGACATGCTGCTCGCCGAGGTGGAGGCGCAGCAGGCGGACGGCGGCGTGCGCGATCCGCACCAGCTCGAGCTATTCGGCACGCTGTTGAGCGAGCTGCACGCGATGCAGAAGAAGCCCGGCCAGGGCGAGACCCATCACCTCGTCGTCACCCTCGCCGGGCAGTCGATTCGCGGGAGCTGGGAGGAGATCCTCCTGCAGATGAAGGCCGCCGACGGGGACTGGGCGCAGGGGTCGTTGAGCGACTTCATGGCCAGTCTCGCCCGGCGCGGACAGGCGGAAACCGGCGTCGTCATCCCCACCACGGATGCGGAGGCCTTCATTCGCGGCAGCGCCGAGGCGGGCGTGCTGCGGATCGTGCAGTAGCGGGCGTGGCGGCGCGGGGCACCGGAGTCGATGCGCCGCGCTGGACCGACGGCGTTCGCCGGGAGACGCTTCCCAACGGCCTGACCCTGCTGGTGCAGGAGGACCGCTCGGCGCCGGTCGTCGCGGTGGTCACGCACGTGAAGGCGGGCTTCTTCGACGAGCCCGACCGCTGGATGGGCATTTCGCACGTGCTCGAGCACATGTTCTTCAAGGGCACGCCGCGGCGCGGGGTGGGCGCCATCGCCCGGGAAACGAAGAGCGCCGGCGGCTACCTCAACGCCAGCACCACCTACGATCACACCTCCTATTTCACGGTCCTGCCGGCCTCGGGGCTCGCCGAGGCGCTCGACATCCAGTCCGATGCACTCCGGCACTCGACCATCGATGCCGATGAGCTGGCCCGCGAGCTCCAGGTCATCATCCAGGAAGCCAAGCGCAAGCTGGACACACCTTCGTCGGTGGCGTACGAGACGCTGCACGAGGTGATGTTCGATCATCACCGCATTCGCCGGTGGCGGATCGGGCACGAGGCGCAGCTCGCGGGCTTCACGCGCGCCGACGTGCACGGATACTACAGCTCGCGCTATGTGCCCGAGCGGACCATCGTCTCCATCGTCGGCGCCGTCGATCCGGACGTGGCGCTCGCGCTGGCCCGAGACGCGTACGGCAACTGGCCCGCCGCGCCTGGCGCCGTGGACCCGTCGCCAAGCGAGCCGCCCCGACGGAGCACCCGAGCTCGAACCCTCCGTGGCGACGTCAGTCAGGCCGAGCTCTCGCTGGGCTGGCGCGCCGCCCCACCGCTCGATCCGGACGCGCCGGCACTCGACCTTGCCGCCGCGGTCCTGGGTACGGGCCGCGGAAGCTGGCTCTATCGCGAGCTCCGCGAGCCGGGCCTCGCAACCTGGGTCGCGTCCCACTACTACGCCCCGACGGAGCTGGGCCTGTTCGGCATCGCCGCGGAGCTCGCGCCCGCTCGTGTGCCGGCCGCGCTCGACGCGATCGCGTCGGTCGTCTCGCGTCTCACGCTCCTCGGCCCGTCGTCCGAGGACCTCGAGCGCGCGCGCACCCTGCTCCGTGCGCGATGGGCGCGCCGGCTCGAGTCGATGGAAGGCCGCGCGGCCGCACTCGCCTCCGCCGAAGCGCTCGACGGATACGCCTTTCTGGACCGGGAATTCGAGGCGCTCGCCGCGGTGAGCGCGGAGGACGTGCGAAGGGCCGCCGCACGCCACCTGCAGCCGGACGCGGTGTCGGCCGTGCTCTATCTGCCGGAGGATCAGGGGGAGGACCTCGCGTCATCGACGCTCGAGCGCGTGTTCGCGGCGCCCGAGCTCCGTCCGTCGGCCCCGGCGATCCCGATCGCGATGCCGACCCGGAGCTCGCCCGCCGGACGGCCCGTGTCGGCACGGCGGGAGGCCGACGTGGTGCACACCGAGCTCCCCGGCGCGGACCTCCTGGTTCGACGCAAAGCCGGCGTGCCGCTCGTCCACCTCGGCGTCTACGTCCCTCGGCTGGAGCTGGATCCGGCGGCCCAGGCGGGTCTCGGCGCCCTCACCATTCGCAGTGCGGTGCGTGGAGCGGGAGGGCTGGACGCGGGGGCGCTGGCATTTGCGTTCGAGCGCCTCGGCGGCACTCTCGCGCCGTCGACGGCGTCCGACTGGCTGGGTTTCGGCACGACGGTGCTCGTCGAACACCTCGCGAAGGCGGCCGCGCTGCTCGAGATGGTGCACGCTTCCCCCGGGTTGGCCGAGGGCGACGTCGAGCGCGAGCGCGCTCTCATGGTCGCCGAAGCGCAACAGGTGGCGGACGACATGTTCCGCTATCCGTTCCAGCTGGCTTTCAGCGCCGCCTTCGGTGACGCCGGTTATGGCCTCCCGGTGGCCGGTCTGCCGCACACGCTGACGACGATAGGCGCCCGGGATGCGCGCGCGTGGCACGCTCGCGCCCTGTACGGTATCCGGCCCGTCGTCATCGCGGTGGGCGACGTGGAACCGGACGAAGCCTCCGCCGTCCTGGCGCATGCGTTCGCGGACGCTCCGGCCCGGCCACCCATTGGCGCACTCCCCCGGCTCGAGTGGGCGACGGGCGGGGATGCGCAGGCGGCGTCGCGGGTCGTGAGCCGCGACAAGGCGCAGGCCGCGATCGCCATGGCGTTCCCCGGCGTGCCCCGCCGTCATCCCGACCGGGCCGCGGCGCAGGTCTGGGCCGCGGTCGCGAGCGGGCTCGGAGGGCGGTTGTTCGAAGCGCTACGAGACCGACGCTCGCTGGCGTACACGGTGGTCGCATCCGCGTGGCTCAAGGCCCGCGCGGGCGCGCTCGTGACCTACATCGCCACCTCCCCCGAGCGCGAGGACGAGGCGCGGGAAGAGATGCTCCACGAGCTCGATCGGTTCACGCGGGAGCCGGTCAGCGAGACCGAGCTCCGCCAGGCGGTGAACTATCTCGCGGGGCAGGCCGAGGTGAGCCGGCAGAGCGGCGGAGCGGTGGCGGGCGAAATTCTCGAGGCCTGGGTTGCCGGCGCCGGACTCGGCGAGCTGCGGGACCCCGCGGCGGCCTACCGCGCCGTCACGGCGGAGGACGTGCTGCGCGTCGCGCGGAAGGCCCTCGATCCGGCCAGGCGGGTCGAGGGAGTCGTGCGAGGAACCGGCGCCGCCAGGATGCCGGTCGGCGCGGCGTAGGACGCACAGCTGCCCTCACCTCAGGCTCGCATGTCCCTCGCGAGCCGTCGGCTGATCACTTCCATCCCTCGGTCGACATCGACCGGCGCGCGCGCGACGACGGCGACGAAGCAGAGGCCTTCGTCGGGAAGCGTATGGAGTGCGATGTGACCGTCACGACACAGGAGCGCGATGGCCACCCCGCCGGGGCTCTCCCGTACGACCGGTGGTCCGAGCGTCGGCATCCCGACCGCGCCCGCGGCCGCCACCACGATCGACGAGAGTCCGTTGGCGTCGGCGAGCCGCGCACCGCTGATCCCGGTGAGCTCGTGCAGATGGTAATTGAAAGCGGCGTCCACGCGGGCGCGCCGCCGCTCAGACGCGAGGTGGGAAGGCGGTAACCGCGTCGCGATACCCTTCCGGCACCCCCACGTCGAAGAATTCCGCCCGGCTGATCACGCCCGCCAGCGCGTCACGCCGGGCCAGGCGCTGCAGGACCGGGACGTCGTCGAGCTCCACACCGGCCGGCAAACCCCGGCCCACCTCCTCGAACTCTTCCAGAATTCCGCCTGGCAACGCCATCCGTCCGATCGGGGTCACGGCGGCGGCCTCGCCGGCGGTGTCGAAGCGGCCGGTGCCCTTGTCGGCGATGTCGGTCACGCGCAGGGAACCGTCGCCCTCGGTCCGGATCCGCGCGCGGCCCGTCGCGCCTTTGGCCCCCGCGTCCTCGCGCGAGATCTCGGCGAGCAGCACCGTAGCCAGCGCGGTCTCACGGAAGGTCGCGGCCACTGCGGCGCTCGGGTTCGGCCCCTTGAAGAGATTGTCGGGGAGGACGGCGAGGAATGGCGAGCCGGCGAGGTGATCGCGCGCTCGCAAGAGGGCATCGCCGAGGCCGCGGGGATGATCCTGCGGAACGAACTCGAGCTCGAGCGGCCCCTCGTAGTTCCGCGCGGCCGCCTCGAGCAGGGGTTTGTGGGGGTTCGTGACGATGATGGCGCGGAGGAGCCCCGCGTCGGCTGCCTCGTCGAGCGTCCAGTGAAGGATCGGACGGAGACCCACGGGCAGGATCTCCTTCGGGAGCCAGCGGGTGATCGGGTGCAGCCGGGTGCCGCGACCGCCGCACGGAATGACCGCGGTGTCCAGCGTCATGCCGAGATCATGCGAGTATCTTGTACGCCATGCCGTCCGAACCTAGTCCGCGCCGGGAGGGGGAGCAAGACCGCCTCGGGTGGACCACGGCCGACGTCCTGAGCGCCGTGCGCATCCCGCTCGCGGCGGCATTTCCCTTCGTGTCGAACGACGTGCGGCTGGGGTTGCTGGCGGCGGCGGCTGGAAGCGATCTGCTCGACGGGCAGCTCGCCCGTCGCTTCGGCAGCTCGTCGATCGGCGCGGTGATCGATCCGGTGGCGGACAAGCTCTTCATGGCCTCGGCGTTCGGCGTCGTGGCGTTGAGCGGCCGGCTGGAGTGGTACGAGGTCCTGGGCGTCCTCCTGCGCGACATCGTGGCCACGATCGCGTTCGTCGCCACGTTCGCCTCCCGACGGCCCCGCGCGATCCCGGCGCGCGCCGGAGGCAAGGCGGTCACCGTGGCACAGGTCCTCACGCTCGTGGCCTTCCTCACGGAGTCCCGGCATCTCCGGCCGTTGGCGTGGGCCACCAGCGCCGTCGCGTTGTACGCCATCTGGGACTACTACCGGGTGGCGCCGAGCGCAGAGCGCCGGGTGGGTGGTCGCGATCGATGACGGTCGAGACCAAGCGGATCGTGCTGCGCTGGCGGGAGCGGCTGGTCTTCGCGGGTGGGGAAGCCGGCGGGCCCGAGACGACGATCGACGGCGACAACGCCGGGGCGCCGGGACCGATGCTCACGCTGCTCCTCGCGGCCGGTGCATGTACCGGCGCCGACGTGGTCTCGATACTGGAGAAGATGCGGGTCGTGCTGCGGGCGTGCCGGCTCGAAGTGAGCGGCGTCAGGCGGGAAGCCGAGCCCCGGCGTTACACGGCGATCCATTTCGAGTACCAGCTCGCCGGTGAGGGATTGGACGAGGCGAAGGCGCGCCGGGCCATCGAGCTCTCGGTCACCAAGTACTGCTCGGTCATCCAGTCGCTCGCTCCGGATATCCAGGTTACGCATGGGTTCACGCTGGCCTAGGCGGGCGGTGTCGGCGCCCGTGCTGGCGCTCATCCTGTCGATTGGGGGCGCGAGCGAGGCCGCGGCACAGCGGGGGACCGAGATCGGCGTGCTGGGCGTCGTGACCGCCTCGGACCCGGCGCTCGCCGTCGCGGGCGCATTCGCCGCGCTTCGGACTTCCCGGAGAACGCGAGTGTCCATCGGTGCCGGCGCGGGCATGAGCGATGGGGACGCGGCGTGGCGAGGCGAGCTGCTGGCGCATTTCCTCCTGAGCCCTGGCCGCCGCCGGGGCGTGGGACTCTATGGCGCAGGTGGTGTCGCGGTGGTCGGGGGCCCGGTCGAACAGGGGTATGTCGTGCTCGCGCTCGGAGTGGAGAGCCGGCCGGGTGCCCGCTCGGGGTGGTTTGCGGAGGCCGGAGTCGGAGGAGGCGTCCGGCTCGCCATCGGATATCGCTGGCGGTCCCGTGTCGGGGCGACAGAGGTAGGCCCGTGAGCCAGTCGCGGCAGGTGTCGGGCAAACAAACGCCCCGGCGCAGAAATCTGCGCCGGGGCGACGTCATGACCCTGGGCGGCTTAGGCGGCGCCGCTCTCGACCGTCTCCACCTTCCGCTGCACCGGCTGCGAGAAGCGCTCGCCCAGCACGCGCAGCTGGGTCAACTCCTCTTCGGTCAGATCCTGGTACCGATCGGCCAGGTAGAGCATCGTATCGTCGAACCAGTCCTTCTGGTGCTCCGGCATTGCGTCGATCACTCCGCAGCGGAGAATGTGACTGAACATCTCGTCACGCGCCTGGGCAAAGGCCACCGCTTCGGGGTCACGCTGGGGTTTCTTCTTATTCATGCACCTTCCTTTGAGCGTCAAACTACCAGGGATTGCGGGTTGTCCCGTCAGAGAATATAAACGGTTCGCACCAATTGGTGCAAACCCTCCGGCAGGCCCTACAAACGGCCCCGGTGATTATGTTTATCGGCAACATTGGCATGAACTTGACGAGGGAGGAGTCGCCCCTCGAGGTCGCTATGGCAGAGCCTGAAGAAGTGTACGATGACGCGCGGGCCGACCGGCTCGCGGAGATGCTGCGCGCCCTCGCGGAGCGCATCCGTGAGCTGGACCGGACCGGCCACCTCCTCCGCGGCGTTCCGGAGCTGCTCCGCCTGATGGGCGACGCCCGCAGCGAGATGTTCCACTACGAGGTCCGCTCCACCTACGACACTCCCGAGGTCGCCGACAGTCGGCGCATCGTAGACGAGGCGCAGCGGCACGATCTGTTTCACCCGGACGACCCGGAGGACGAGGAACCATGGCGGCATCGCCCGTCGGAATGAAGCGCTTCTACGGTGTGCTGGGGGTCGTGGCCGTCCTCGGCATCGGACTCCTTGCCTACCAGCTCGCCAAACCGGCCACGGTCAGCATCCCGGCTAATGTCACGATCCAGCCGTCGGACACGGCCGGGTTCCGCGGCTACGTGAAGGGGTCGGACAGCGCACCGGTCGAGATCACCGAGTACGCCGATTACCAGTGCCCGTTCTGCCAGACGTTCGCGACGCTGCAGATGCCGACCATCGACGAGCGGCTCGTCAAGGCGGGCCGGCTCCGCTGGCGGTACCGCGACTTCCCGCTCCAGCAGCACGAGTATGCGCGCACGGCCGCGCATTCGGCGGCGTGCGCCGATGAGCAGGGCAAGTACTGGGCGCAGCACGAACGGATCTACGAAGGGCAGTCGGAATGGTCCGCGTCGCGCGACGGGGCCGGCATCTTCCGACGCTACGCCGGGGAGGTCGGGCTCGACCTCGGGAAGTATGACGCCTGCATGTCGGCCGGGAAGTATGCGGGTCGCATCCAGGCCAGCTATGACGAGGGCATGCGCGCAGGAGTCAGCTCCACGCCGACGCTGCTCGTCGGCGGCCGCTTGTACCAGGGCCGCTTCGATTCCGACGCCATCACCAGACTGGTCGACTCGCTCGCGCCGCGCTCCGCCAGCGCCAAATGATCTACCGCATGGGGGCGGCGTTGATGAGCCTGCTCGGGCTCTTCGTGTCCGTCTATCTGTACCTCTACAAGATCGGCCGCATCGGCACGCTGGCCTGCGGCACCGGCGGGTGTGAGACGGTGCAGACCAGTGAGTGGAGCCGCGTCGCGGGCGTCGAGGTGGCGCTGATCGGCGTCGTCGGCTATGCGGCGCTGCTCGTGGTGTCGCTCATCGCGCTGCAGCCCGCGTCGGCCGGCCGCCGAGGGCCGGCCGACCTGCTGGCCGGGCTGGCGGCGGGCGGGGTGCTGTTCAGCCTCTACCTCACCTACCTCGAGCTGTTCGTCATCCACGCCATCTGCCGCTGGTGCGTCGGCTCGGCGGCGATCATCGTGACCATCCTGATCCTGGCACTGCTGGCCCGGCGTCGCGGGCCGGAGGCGCGCGCGGCCTAGCATGACGCATCCGGACAAGGCTCCGCCCACCGGGCGGGCACTCGCCGTCCTGGCGCTGGGCGCGCTCGGGGTGGTCTATGGCGACATCGGCACCAGCCCGCTCTACGCGTTGAAGGAATGCTTTTCGGGGCCGCACGGCTTTCCGGTCAACGAGCAGAACGTGCTCGGTATTCTCTCGCTGATCGTCTGGTCGCTCAACTTCGTGGTGACCTTCAAATACCTCACCATGGTGATGAAGGCCGACAACCGGGGCGAAGGCGGCATCCTCGCGCTGCTCGCGCTCGCGCGGCCTCACGGCGCGTCGGGCGGCGTCGGCCGCCTGCTCGTGGCGGCCGGGCTGTTCGGCTCCGCGCTGCTGTACGGTGATGGGATCATCACGCCGGCGATCTCGGTCCTCAGCGCCGTCGAAGGGTTGAGCATCGCCACCCCGGCGCTCGAGCATCTCGTCGTGCCGATCGCCTTCGTCATCATCCTGGCGCTGTTCTTCGTCCAGCGACGGGGCACCGCCGGGATCGGTGCCGTGTTCGGACCGATCACCGGCGTATGGTTCCTGTGCATCGCGGCGCTCGGGGTCATGGGTATCGCGCGCAATCCCTCGGTGCTGCGGGCGATCAACCCGTACTACGCGTTGGATTTCTTCCTCCGCGAGGGGTTGACCGGCCTCACCATCCTGGCGGCCATCATCCTCGTCGTCACGGGCGGAGAGGCGCTCTACGCGGACATGGGGCACTTCGGAAAGCGGCCGATACGCGTGGCGTGGTTCGCCGTGGTGCTGCCGGCGCTCGTCCTCAACTACTTCGGGCAGGGCGCACTGCTGCTCAGCGATCCGGGCGCCGCTCACAATCCGTTCTATTCGCTGGTTCCCGGCTGGGCGCTGTATCCGATGGTCGGGCTCGCCACGGCGGCCGCGGTCGTGGCCTCGCAGGCGCTCATCTCGGGCGCCTTCTCGCTCACGCGGCAGGCGGTGCAGCTCGGCTACTGTCCGCGCGTCAACATCGTGCACACCTCGCAACGCGAGATCGGCCAGATCTACATCCCGGCGGTCAACAACCTCATCATGGTGGCCTGCCTGGGCCTCGTGGTCACGTTCCGGTCGGCGGACAACCTGGCGGCGACGTACGGTGTGGCACTCTCCGGCACCATGACCATCACCAGCATACTGTTCGCGGTGGTCGCGCGGAGCCGTTGGGGGTGGAGCCTCTGGAAGGTCGTGCCCATCACGGCGCTCTTCCTCGCGGTGGATCTGGCGTTCGTCGGGGCGAACCTGCTCAAGGTGCCGGCCGGCGGCTGGTTCCCGCTGGTCGTCGCGGGCTTCGTGTATATCCTGATGTCGACCTGGAAGAAGGGCCGCGTGCGCCTGTCTGAGCTGGTGCGCGAGAACACCTTGCCGATGGATCTCTTCCTCGACGACATCCGCCGACGGGCGCCCCACCGGGTTCGAGGCACGGCGGTTTTCCTCACCTCGAACGCCACCGGCGCCCCGCCGGTGCTGCTGCACCATCTGAAACACAATCAGGTGCTGCACGAGAAGGTGATGCTGATGTCGATCGTCACGGAGGAGATTCCCTCGGTCGACCAGGAAGACCGTGCGAAGTGCCACGAGCTGGGCGAAGGCTTCTACCAGGTCACGGCGCACTACGGGTTCATGGAAACCCCCGACGTACCGGCGGTCCTGCACGCGCTCGGAAGCACGAGCGGAAACGGCAGGCCGGTGGCCGTCAAGGCCACCAATACCACCTTCTACCTCGGCCGGGAAACGTTGATCGCCACCGATGGTCGCCGGCGCGAGGCGGCGCTGCCCGGCCTCCGACGGATGGCCCGGTGGCGGAAGAAGCTGTTCATCGTCATGACGCGGAACGCGCAATCCGCAACCTCATTCTTCAGCCTTCCCCCCAACCGGGTCGTGGAGCTGGGCGCCCAGATCCAGTTCTAGGCGGTGACCACCGCCCCGGAATCGGGCAGTCTCGAGGAGCCCGAGCCAGCCGCGGAGGGCGCCGGGACGCGCCAGGCGCTCGTGCTCGCCGCGCTGGCCGCCCTCGGCGTGGTCTACGGCGACATCGGCACCAGCCCGCTCTACGCCCTCAAGGAATGCTTCGCGCCGGAGTACGGCATCTCCCCGACCCCCGTCAACGTCCTCGGCGTGCTCTCGCTGATCTTCTGGTCGCTCAACTTCGTAGTGTCCCTCAAGTATCTCACGTTCATCATGCGGGCGGACAACCGTGGCGAGGGCGGCATCATGGCGTTGCTCGCCC
>DATLBL010000091.1:0-24368 GCA_035526925.1 Gemmatimonadales bacterium | reverse complement strand
GGTCACCTTGCTCCCGCCGCGCTGGGGCGCGGAGGAGCTGCTGCTCACGTTCTCACGGCTGGATCTCGCGTCGCTCACGGGCCGCAACGTTCCGACGGCGCTCGCCGGACAGCTCCGCGCCACCGGCAGCATCGATACGTTGCGCGCGCCGGACGGCGAGTTGGAGCTCGCGCTCACACGGAGCCGGATCCGCGAGTGGACCATTGACAGCCTGTTCGCCCGCGGCGGCGTGCACGACAGCGTGATCCGGGTGGACACCGCCTACGCCGAGTGGCAGGGCGCGCGCGCCTCGGGCGGGGGCACGCTGGGCTGGGTGGCGCCGCACGAAGGCCGCATGCGCTTCGATCTCGCCGCCGACAGCCTGATCGGGTTCGATTCGCTGCTGCTGGCCGTCACGCAGCAGAAGCGGGATACCTCCGCGGACGCCCGGCCGCTCGGCGGGCGGGCGTCGGGACGGGTGGATCTGGCGGGCAGCCTCGACTCGCTGCAGGCCCAGGCCGGCTTCGAGATCGACGGGTTTGAATGGCAACGGATGCGCTCGCCGCGCATGACCGGCGCGCTCGGCTGGGTTGGTGGCCGGCGGCCGCGCGTCGACGCGCGGCTCGCCGCCGACACGCTCCGGGTGCAGCGGTGGGTGCTGGCGCGGGCCGGCGGCTCGGTCAACGGGTTCGCCGACTCGCTCGCGTGGGCCGGCGGCACCGACCTCGGCGAGGCCTCGCGCTTCGACGCCGCCGGCCGCTGGTACTCGAAAGGCGACTCCCGCCTCGTGTTCGTGGACACGCTGCTCGCCAAGCTCGCGGTCCGGCGCTATCGGCTGGAGGAGCCGGTCGTGGTCTCGCTCGCCGATTCCGCGCCCGCGCTCAGCCCGCTCCGCCTGCGGGCGCTGGACGGCTCCAGCGTGCTCCAGGCCGCAGGGCAGGTGCCGGGGAAGGCGGCCGGCAATCTTCGCCTCCAGGTGCTGGGGCTCGACCTCCACGATTTCTACGGGCTCCTGCAGCGCGATACCTTGGGCGTGGCGGGCGAGGTCGAGCTCGACCTCGAGGTCGGGGGCACGGCCGCGTCACCGACCTTTCGGGGACTGACCCGGCTGGCCGACGGCCGGTTCGGCGACTTCCAGGCGCCGTTCGTACAGGGCGTGCTGAACTACCGCGATCGTCGCCTCGACGCGAACCTCGACCTCTGGCGCACCGGCGAAAATCTGCTGCAGGTCGAGGCGCATCTGCCGCTGGATCTGGCGATCACCGGCGCCGAGAAGCGCCAGACCGACGGTCCGCTGTCGGTCCGTGCGCACACCGACAGCGTGTCCCTGGGATTGCTCGAGGCACTCACACCGGCGGTCACCGGCGTCGCCGGCACGCTCGCCGCCGATGTTCAGGTGGAGGGCACCTGGGAGCGTCCGCGCCTGGCCGGCTCGGTCGCGGTGCGGCGGGGCAGCATGTCGCTGCCGGGACTCGGCGTGCGGTTCGGCAGCGTCACCGGCGGCGCCACCCTCCAGGGGGATTCGGTGCTCCTCAAGGATGTGCTGCTCACGAGCGGCGGTGGTCGGCTCAAGGTGGCGGGATCGGTACG
Organism: Gemmatimonadales bacterium; assembly: GCA_035526925.1. GTDB lineage: Bacteria > Gemmatimonadota > Gemmatimonadetes > Gemmatimonadales > GWC2-71-9 > CAVVWJ01. The sequence continues at coordinate 22,799 of DATLBL010000091.1, read as the reverse complement.
GCTCGAAAACCTGTCTCGACCGGTGCTCGCGCTCGACTTTCGCGCCGACCAGTTCCGCGCGGTGGACGTGCGCAGCTTCCTGACGCTGGTCGGCACCGGCGATCTGCAGCTTCGCGGGCCGGTCTTCGGCTCGACCCTCTCTGGGAGCCTGCTCGCCAACAGCGGCGTGCTCTACTTCGCGGACCTCGTGAACAAGCGCATCATCGACCTCGAGGATCCGGCGATCGCCGACCTGGTCGACACGACGCTCATCCGCCGCGAGAACCTCGGTGCCAAATTCCAGAACCGGTTCCTCGATTCGCTCCGCATCGAGGGACTGCGGGTCGAGATGGGATCGGACGTCTGGCTGCGGTCCGCGGAAGCCAATATCCAGCTCGAGGGTCGAGTGCAGGTGAGCAAGACGGCGCAGACGTACAATCCGATCGGCACCCTGGGGGCGCCGCGCGGCAACTACACGCTCAAGATCGGACCAGTCACGCGCGACTTCACGGTCAATCGCGGGCAGGTGACGTACACCGGCGATCTCAACGCCGGGCTGAACATCCAGGCGCAGCACACCGTCCGAAGCGTCCGCGGCGACGAGATTCCGGTCGTCGCGAACATCACCGGCACGTTATACGCGCCGAAGCTCACGCTCACGAGCACGGTCCGACCGCCGATTTCGGAGACCGATCTCGTCTCCTACCTGATCACGGGGTACCCGGCCAACGAGGCCACGCTGCTCGGGCAGGGCGGCGTGGTGCAGACCGGGCTCTCGTACTTCTCGAGCGCGCTCTCAAGCGAGCTCGAGCGCGCGCTCATCCAGGATATCGGCGTGCCCATCGACCTGATCGAGATCCGGCCCGGCGTGGCATCCACGCCGAGCGGTGCCGGCACGCTCACGCAGCTCGCCGCGGGCTGGCAGATCGGGAAGAAGACGTTCCTCACCTTCAACGCCGGCTTCTGCCCCGATTTCAGCCAGCTGAGCCACAAGAACCTTGGCGCGAGCCTGGAGTTTCGGTTCAGCAAAGAGTGGAAGCTGCAGAGCACGGTGGAGCCGACCATCCGGTCGTGCGGCAATTTCGGGGTGACCAACCGACTCGTGAGCAATAGTCTGTACCAGATCGGCTTCGATATTCTCTGGGAGCGCGAGTTCTGATGGTTCGCGCACTGGTCATCACCAACCCCGCGGCCGCGCGGACCCGGCCACGCAGCGTGGACGCCGTGATGCGCACGCTTGACTCCGCGGGCTGGCGCGCTGACCTGGCGGCGACTACCGGCCCCGGGGACGCGCGCCGACTGGCGGCCGAGGGCGTCGCGCTCGGCGTGGAGGTGGTGGCCGTGTTCGGCGGCGACGGGACCACGATGCAGGCCGCCGCCTCGCTCGTGGGCACGGACGTGAGCCTCGGCGTGATCCCGGGGGGGACCGGCAACCTCCTGGCGGGCAATCTCAGAATTCCATCGATCCCCGCCCGCGCGGCTCAGGCGCTGGTTTCGGCGACGCCGAGGGCGTTCGATCTCGGACGGATGGAGCGTCCTGACGGCCTGCATTACTTCGCCGTCGCCTGCGGGGCAGGGCTCGACGCCCGGGTCATGGCCGGCACGCTGGGCGAGCACAAGCGCCGCTGGGGCATGGCGGCCTACGTGGCGACGACCCTCCGGTTGATCCGCGAGATCAGGAGCACCGAGCACGTCATCACCATCGACGGGGTCGAGTACGACGCCACCGCCGCCATGGTCCTGGTGGCCAACTGCGGTGAGGTCATTCCTCCGTACATCCGCCTCGGTGCGGGCATCCGGCCCGACGACGGGCTGCTCGACGTGGTGGTGGTACGGGCCAACGGCATCGGCCAGAGCGTTCGCGCGGTCTGGGACCTCCTGAGGATGGCTCCGGACGTCGAGGGACTGGACACCTATGTGGGATACGCCCGCGGCCGCGAGATCCGGGTCGAAAGCCACCCGGTGCATCCGGTGCAGCTCGACGGCGAACCCGGGGGTGAGACGCCCTTCACGGCCACGGTCGTGCCGCAGGCGATTCGGATCATGGTGCCGGGCGTGTGAGGTGGCGCCGAAGCCCGGACTGACTAGTTTTTGGTGGTCTTCGCGCCGCCTAACCCTGTTCAGGACCCCCCATGGCCGGATCCGTCCTCCTCATCGATGACGACGTCGACGTCCTGCGCGGCATCGGCAACTACTTCGAGCGGCTGAGCTATGAGGTCACCCGGGAGCTGAGTGGGGAGGCCGGTCTAGCCACGTTCGACCGGCTGCGGCCCGAGGTCGTCATCCTGGACCTCCGGCTGCCGGGCATGGACGGGATGGAGGTGCTCGAGCATCTCCGCCAGCGCGATGCCGCCGTCATCCTCCTCACCGGTGAGAGCGACGTAGCCACCGCCGTGCGCGCCATGCAGCTCGGCGCCGAAAACTTCCTCACGAAGCCCGTCGACATGGAGCACCTCGCGGCCGCCACCGCGCGCGTGGCGGACAAGGCGCGGTTGCGCCGCGTAAACGAGGCGCTGCTGGTGCAGAGCGCGCCCGGACACGGGCTCGACTCGCTCGGGAACTCGTCGGGCATGCAGGACTTCGCGCATCAGGTGGGCCTGCTCGCGCAGAGCGAGCGGACCACGGTGCTGCTCACCGGGGAAAGCGGCACGGGCAAGGGATGGGTGGCCCGGATGATCCACGATCTCAGTCCGCGCGGTCGCGCGCCGTTCGTCGAGGTGAACTGCGCCGGACTCAACGCCACCTTTCTCGACTCCGAGCTCTTCGGCCACGAGAAGGGCGCGTTCACGGACGCGAAGGACCGGAAGCAGGGGCTGTTCGAAATCGCCGACCACGGCACGATCTTTCTCGACGAGATCGGCGACCTGGCCCCCGAGCTCCAGCCGAAACTGCTCAAGGTGCTGGAGACCAAGACCTTTCGGCGGCTCGGCGGCACCCGCGAGATCACGGTGGACGTCCGGCTCGTGGCAGCCACCAACAAGGATCTGCAGAGCGAGGTCGAGGAGCTGCGGTTCCGCGAGGATCTGTACTACCGCCTGAGCGTCATGCCGCTGATGCTCCCGGCGGTCCGCGACCGCTCGCGCGAGGACCGGCTCGCGCTCATCACACGCCTGCTCACCGACCTTCGCGCCGAATTGCCCGACGGGCCGCCGACGCTGTCGAGCGAGGTGCTCGACCGGCTGCTCGCGTACGGCTGGCCCGGCAACGTGCGCGAGATGCGGAACGTGCTCGAGCGCGCGCTGATCCTGGGCCGCGGCGCCCAAGCCGTGAGCGTCGAGCACCTGCCCGGCGAGTTTCGGGCGCGGCCCGGCATCGGCGACCGCCGCCACACGCCGCTCAGCCTCGAAGATCTGGAGCGGCAGCACATCGAGCGCACGCTCAAGCACCACACCGGCAACCGGACCCGCGCCGCCATCGAGCTCGGCATCTCGCGCGCCACGCTGATCAACAAGATCAAGCGGTACAACATCACCAACTGAGGCGCCATGGCAGAGATCCGCGAGCACGACGCCATGGGTTGCCGGGCCTGCGGGCGCGAGGAGCGCGCCTCCGAAGGCTATCCGTGCACGAACTGCGGCACGTTCATCTGCCTCATCTGCACCTTTCGCGGTGTCACGCTGTGCCGCGAGTGCGCCGCCAAGGAAAATTCCCCGTCGTGACCACCGCCGTCATCGCCAACGCCGCCATCACTCCCGTCTTCGCCGAGCCGACGCTCCGCGCCGAGCAGGTCAGCCAGCTCGTCCTCGGCGAGACCGCCGACATCCTGGAGCGCACGGCCGACTGGAGAAAGGTCCGCACCGGACTCGACCGCTACGTCGGATGGGTGCACGCGGGCTACTGCGCCGAAGTGGATGAGGCGGCGGCCCTCGGGTGGCGGGAAGCGGCCACCGGCTGGAGCCATGGCGCCGCCCTGCGGGTCGGAGACGGGCGTGTGCGGCTTCCGCTCCGCGCCCGGGCGGTGCTCGACGGCGATGCCATCCGGCTCCCGGACGGGCGCCGCGGACGGGTGGCCGAGGGAAGCGTCACCGCGGCGGCGGAGAGCGCCGCCGCGGCCCGCGCCAAGGCACCCGAGCGCTGGGCGCTCGAATATTTCGCGGGGTCGCCGTACGAGTGGGGCGGGGTGACCCCGTGCGGCGTCGACTGCTCGGGCGTGGTCCAGACGACGTTTCTGGCGCGCGGGCTTGCCCTGCCGCGCGACTCGTCGCAACAGGCGGAATGTGGCGCCGCCGTGTCGCCGGACGCGGTGCGGCCGGGCGATCTGCTGTTCTTCCGGAGCGAGGCCGGCCCCCGGGTCACGCACGTCGCCTTTGCGGGCGACGCGGACACGCTGGTGCACTCGACCATCGCCGTCGGCGGAATGGTGCAGGAGCCCTGGCTGCCCGGCAGCCGGGCGGCGTCGCTGCGCGAGCGTCTCGTGGCCGTCCGAAGGCTGGAGGCGCGGTGACCCGGAAGCTCGTCCTGTTCGACATCGATGGCACCATTCTCCTCACCGCTGGCGCGGGCCGGCGGGCCATCGTCGCCGCGCTCGCCGATCACGTCCGCGATACCGGCGCTTTCGACGCCATCCGGTTCGACGGGAAGACCGACCCGCAGATCGTCGCCGAGATGCTCGAGGCGGCCGGGCAGCCCGAGCCGCGTGAGTCGGACCGAGTGCGCGCCATCTGCGAGCGCTACGTGGTGCTCCTGGCCCGCGAGCTCGAGCGCCCCACCACGAGGACCACCGTGATGCCCGGTGTCCATCCGCTGCTCGCCAGGCTCGAGACGGAGCCCGGGGTCGTGCTTGGCCTGCTCACCGGCAACATCGCCGATGGCGCCGCGCTCAAGCTACGCGCAGGCGGGATCGCGCCCGAGCGGTTCCGGGTGGGCGCCTACGGCTCCGATGCCGCGCACCGGCCCGAGTTGCCCGCCATCGCCGCACGGCGCGCCGAGCCGCTCTTCGGGCGGGTGCCTCGCGGCACGGAGGTCGTGATCATCGGCGATACGCCCGCCGACGTGGCCTGCGGCGCGGGCATCGAGGCGCGCGCGCTGGCCGTGGCCACCGGGGCCTATTCGGTGGCCGACTTGGCCGCCTGCGGACCGCATGCCGTGTTCGAAGACTTGAGCGGAACGGACGCGGTGGTCGAAGCCATCCTGCGCTGAATGGGCACGGGCCTCGATCGACATGGCTGACGAGCTCGAGCTCAAGGCCGTCATCCCGGATCCGGCCCGCCTCCGCGCCCGTCTCGTCGAGGCGGGCGCCGCCGAGCGCTTTCGGGGGCAGATGAGCGACCGGCGCTACGACCGATCCGGGGAGCTCACGACGGCCGACCAGGTCCTGCGCGTGCGCACCTACCACAGTGACGATGGGCACGTCGAGATCGTGCTCGGCTGGAAGGGCCCGACGCGACGCTCGCCCGATGGCTACAAGCTGCGCGAGGAGCTCGAGCTGCAAGTCGCGGACTCGCCACACGGCCTGCTCGTCGCGCTCGGCTACCAGGTGGTGCATGCGATCGATCGCCGGGTCCAGGTCTACGACTTCGGCGGCGCGACGCTCCGTCTCGAAGCCTACCCCACCATGGATCCCCTGCTCGAAGTCGAGGGTACGCCGTCGACCATCGAACGCGCGATCAGCGCGAGCGGCATCGACCGGGCTACGTTCAGCGCCGAGTCACTCGCCGAGTTCGTGCGCCGGTTCGAGGCACGGACCGGACGCTCCGCGGTGCTCGCGGGCCCATGAGTGCGGCGTCCGAGGAGTTGTGGACGGTTCCGGAGCTCGGTCCGTCGCTCGGGAGGCTGGTCGATGCCCCGGCCGCTCCGCATGGCGCGCTCCACATCCCGCTCGACGATGTCCGACTCGAGCTGGTGACCGGCATCTTCGAGCTCGCCGGGGCCAGCAGATCGTTCGCCGCCTCGGGTGACGCCGAGGGGGCCGTGACCTCGCTCGGTCGGGTGGCCTGGCTCGGACTGTGGGAAAAAGCAGTCGCCACGGTGGCGCGGCGCATCGCGGGAGAGGCGGAGGCGGCTCTCCATCGGGCGGCGGAAGAGTCGCTCTTCCCGAAACGCCGGCTGCAGCTGCTCCTGCCGACGGATGCGGACATCCGCGCGATCGCCGCCCGGATCGGAAGCGGAGGCGGTCCGTTCGTCGCCGCATTGGACCAGCTCGAGCAGGTGACGCGCTCCACCAACACCGCCGGGGGCCGCGCTCCCCAGGGCGCCGCGGCATGGCGGTCGGCACTCACCACGGCGGCGCGCCGGCTGGAATCCGCGTGGATGGCCCTGGACGCTGCTGCGCGACTGGAGCAGGATCGCTGGGCCGGGGAGGTCGACCGGGTGCGCGCATGGCATCGTCCGGTCTGGCCGATCTGGCTCCTCACCGCGCTGGTGCTCGGCGCCGCCGTCTATCTGGGATTGGTCCTTGGCGGATACCTGCCTGTCCCCGCGCCGTTGACAGGCTTTGCGGAGTTCTGGTGGGCCCACCTGTGAACGTCATCGGTGTGGGAGTCGACCTGGTCGATCTGGAGCGCGTCGCCCGCCTCCTCGCCCACAAAGGTGAACACGCCATGCAGAAGTTCTTTACCGACGGCGAACGCGCCTACCTGAGCACGCGTCCTGACCCGACCGGGCACGCCGCGGCACGGATCGCCGCGAAAGAGGCGGTGTACAAGGCGCTGCAGTCGCTTCCGGGCGCGCGAGGGGTCGGCTGGCGCGAGATCGAGGTCACGAGAGATGCCGACGGACGCCCCACCATCCGGTTGCACGGTCTCGCGGCGCGTCTTGCCGAAGCGCACGGGGGCCTGCGGGTGCAAGTGTCGCTGACCCACTCGGCGACCGCGGCTGGAGCAGTGGCCGTGGTCGGGGCGGGGTAACGGAGCGGAACTCAAACTTTCCAACCGGCAGTACTGCTTGCGACATCACGGCTTGTGAGCCGGTCGCAAGCAGCGCCACGGTAGACGTCCAGATGTTCGCATGGCCCGCGGTCCGAACAACACCTCTGGCAATTCCGACTGACGCACTCTAATTTAGGCAAGGTGATCTCAATTCGGGTGAAAATGGTTCTCATCGGCGGCATCCTCTCTGTTCTCCTCGGCGCGGCCAGTTTCGGCGGCGCCGTTTCGCAGCAGCAACCTGCTGCGGCCTCGGTGTCTCAGGACCGTGCACCGGTTGCCCGTCGCGTGGCCGCAACAGCCCAGTTGGCCGCCCAGGAGTATCGGATCGGTGTGATCGACGGGCGGGTCGAAGCCAAGGCGGAGGTAGAGGAAGCGGCCTTGTTCCTCCAGGAGTCCCGGCGTTCCGCGGCGCTCCTGCCCGCGGCCGCCTCAGCCGCTGCGGTGGAAGAGATCGATACCTTGATCCGGCTCGTGGCGGCGATCGCCCCTGCCGATTCGCTCGACGCGCATGTGCGTGCGCTGACCGATGGACTGACCAGACGGCTCGGCATCACGCTCGACGAGATTCCGGCGCAGACGCCGTCGCTCGCTCGAGGCGCCGAGGTGTATCGTGGCAATTGTGCCGGCTGCCACGGTGCATCAGGGCAAGGCGACGGGCCGCTGGCCGCGGGGATGCACCCTGCGCCGGCCAACCTCGCCAGCGCCGCCGATCTTCGCGACGTCTCTCCGCTGGACTACTACCGCCGCATCAGTATCGGCACCGTCGGCACGGCCATGCCGGCGTTCGAGGGTCGGCTTGCTCCCGAAGACCGCTGGGCCGCCGCGCTGTATGCGAGCATCCTCCGGATGCCGGCGCCCCGGGGCGAGGTGCCGCCGTCGCTTCGCACCTTTGCCACCACCGGCACGATGTCGGACGACCAGGTGCTCGCCGCGCTGGGCGTGACGGAGCGTGCGCGTTCGGAGGCGATGGGCCGTCTGGCGGCCGTGCGGGTGTTCCAGGCGGATCATACCGGCGCCGCGACCGCGCAGGTGTTCGATCAGGTGCGCGGCCAGCTCGATTCGGCTTTCGCGCTCGCCCGGGCCGGCGATGCGGCCGCAAGCGCGCGGGCGTTCGACGCGTACATGACCTTCGAGCAGGTCGAGCGGGGCGTCCGGGCCAAGAACCCCGCGCTCGCCGCGCAGCTCGAGACGGCGTTCGCCTCGCTCAGAACCCGTGCGGCGGGCGGCGCGACCTCCACCGAGCTCGATGCGCTTCGTCGGCAGCTCGACGCCGGCCTCGAAAGCGCCGAGCGCGTGCTGACCGATGAGTCGTCGCCGTTCAACCTGTTCGTGCAGTCGTTTATCATCATGCTGCGCGAGGGGCTCGAGGCGATTCTGATCGTCGGCGCGCTCATGACGTTCCTGTCCAAGATGGGCGCGGGGCACCGGAAGCGGGACATCCACATCGGCGTTGGCGCCGCGGTCGGCGCGAGCATCGCGACGGCGGTCGCGCTCGAGACGATCTTCGTGCTCAGCCCGGCGCGTCGCGAAGCGCTCGAAGGCGCCACGATGGTCGTGGCCACCGCGGTGCTCTTCTACGTGAGCTACTGGCTGCTCTCCAAGATGGAAGTGGTGAAGTGGAATCACTTCGTGAGGAGCAAGGTCCAGGATGCGCTCAACAGCGGCTCGGCGCTGGCGCTGGCCACCGCCGCCTTTCTCGCGGTGTACCGCGAAGGGTTCGAAACAGTGCTGTTCTACAAGGCGCTGTTCGTCGCAGGCGCCGTCGGGGGCGCCATGCCGGTCGTGGGCGGCATTCTCGCGGGCTCGGTGGTGCTGGTGTTCGTCTACATCGCCATCAACCGCTTCGGCGTTCGGCTGCCGCTCAAGCCGTTCTTCGCGGTCACCAGTGCCTTCCTCTACTACATGGCATTCGTGTTCGCCGGGAAGGGCATAGCGGAGCTGCAGGAGGGCGGCCTGATCGGGACGACCATTCTCCCGTGGGCGCCGCGCATCCCTGCGTTGGGGATCTATCCGACCGCCGAGTCGCTCGGCGCCCAGGGGCTGTTGCTCGCGCTCGCCGTCCTGGCGCTGGTGTGGAACTTCGTGGTGGAGCCGCGCCGGATGCGCGGCCTGACGACCGTGATGGTGCCGGAGCCTCGGCCGCCGGCTGCTCCGCCCGTCTCACCGGTTTCGCACGAATCGATCGCGCCAGGCGCCGTGGTCGAACTGCTCCGCTCGCTCGAACGGATGGAAGCCGACCTGGCCGAGATGCGGGCAGAGGTCGAGCGGATGCGTCGGCACCTGACAGCGGACGCCCCGGCCAAACGCGAGCGGACCTCGCGCTGATGGCGTTTGCCACCGCCGACCTCTGCGACGAGTTCGGGGCCGAAGTGCTCGTCGCGGAGCCGCTCTTCCGCGACTGGGGCGGGGTCGTAGCCTTCGCGGGCCGGGTAGAGACGCTTCGCGTGTTCGAGGACAATGCGCTCGTGCGAGCGGTGCTGGAGTCGCCGGGTCGCGGCGCGGTGCTGGTGGTGGATGGAGGGGGATCGCTTCGTTCGGCGCTCGTCGGGGGCAATCTCGCCGCGCTCGCTCACGCCCAGGGCTGGAGTGGTCTGGTCGTGCACGGGTGCATTCGGGACGCCGCCGAGATCGCAGGCACGCCGTTGGGCGTCAAGGCGCTGCACGCCGTACCACGCAAGAGCGCCAAGTCCGGCGCCGGCGAGCGGGGCGTTGCCGTGACCTTCGCCGGCGTCACGTTCTCCCCGGGGGCGCACCTCTACGCCGATCGCGACGGCATCGTGCTCGCCAGCCGGGACCTGCTCGCGCGGTGACGTGAAGGTCGGTCCCACGATTCTCGTGCGCGGTGTGTCCCGGCAATGCACGAACGGCCCGTCCATGTGGACGGGCCGTTCGCTAGAGAGGTGGTAGATCGCCCCCTGAGTTTACGGAGACAGGCCGATGTGCCCGCTCCACCCTTCTTCGACCTACCACTTTTCCGTTGAAGCCGATGGGCTTCTCGAGTCATTGTAAGGCAAGTTGGGTGCCAGAATCAGCATAATTGTAACACTAGATGGCTGAACGACATACGCGCATTTCAAGGGATGTCGGGCAGGCTGGACGGCTGTCGAGACTCGATACGAAAATTGCACTTCCATAGTTAAGCTACTGCTAGGCGGTACTTTACGCCGCTGTCGATGGTTTTGACACTGACGCCGCTTTGCCAGTTTCCAGGTACTCGCCAGGAAGCGGATCAGGGATATTCCTCCAAGCCGTCAGCAGAAAGGCCCCGACGCCAACCAGGATGACGGAGGTGAGCTGGGCGATCGTAAACGGACCCAGCACACGGTCATCCTTAGCGCGCAGGAACTCCACGAGGAAACGTTCCGCGCCGGCAAAAATGAGGTATGCCCCGAACAGCCAGCCGACGGGCCGTGGCCGGGTCCGCCACGCCCACAGGCAGAAGAAGGCGCCAAGCATGAGCGCCACCTCATAGAGCTGCGTCGGGTGCACCGCGAGGACAGTGGTAGGCTCGGCTCCCTGGGGCACCGGAATGCCGAACAGGTGCTGCATATTTCCAGCGGTGGACGGCGGCAGACCTTGCGGGAACTTCATCGCCCATGGCACGCTGGTGGGCCGTCCGTAGTCGTCGTTGACGAGAAAACACCCGACGCGGCCGAGCGCGTACGCGGCGGCCAGTGCGGGGGCCACGAGCTGCATCGTCCAGCGGAGCGGCACCCTGAGGCGCCACCCGTTGAGGATCACCGCTGCGGTTCCACCCAGAAAGCCGCCGTACCAGACGAATCCGCCGCGCGCGAACAGCGCGCCCGGGTCCCGCGTGAGTGCCACATACCAGAGCTTCGCGCCGATGACGCCGCCGATGACCGCGGCCGCGACCATGTCCGCGGAATAGTCTTCGGAGAGCCGCCGTCGCCGCAGCTCGAGCGTCACCAGCCACCCGCCCATGAGAAAGGCGATCATCATCATCAACCCGTAGCCCGTGAGCTCGTGCGGAAAGAACGGCAACGGGATCTTGAAGGGGTAGATGGTCACGCGCTGGTTCCGGAGATGAGGGTGGGGAGGACGAGGCCTGGAAGCGGCAAATCATCGCGCGGCTCGAGGTCCCAGCCGCTCCGTTCGCCGCGGGCGAGGCGCCACGCGCCGGCGGCGGCGATCATCGCCGCATTGTCGGTATTGAGCCGCGGGGAAGCTACGCTCACCCGAGCCCGCTGCGCCAGACGCTCGCGGAGCCGGAGGACGAGCGCACGGTTGCAAGCGACGCCCCCGCCCACCATGGCCGCGGAGTAGCCGAGCGCCTCGACGGCGTGCGCGGTCTTGGCGGTAAGCACCTCGATCGCGGCGTCCTGAAACCCGAGGGCGATGTCGGCCTTGTCGGCATCGTCCATCGCGCGAGGCTCCGCCGCCCCCACCGGCCGTACCGTACGCAACACGGCGGTCTTGAGGCCGCTGAACGAGAACGCGTAGCGATTCGGGCCCTCGCGGTCGAGCTCCTGAAGCATCGGCCGCGGGAAGCGATGGCGACCGGGGCGGCCGTCGCGGGCAAGGCGTTCGATCGCCGCACCCCCCGGATAGCCCAGACCGAGGAGTTTGGCCACCTTGTCGAAGGCCTCGCCGGCCGCATCGTCCAGGGTCTGGCCCATCAGCCGGTATTCGCCCCACGCGGGCACGTCGAGCAGCATGGTATGGCCGCCGCTCACGAGCAGCCCGACGAACGGAGGCGCGAGCTCCCGGTCCTCGAGCGTGGGCGCGAACAGGTGCCCTTCGAGATGATTCACACCCAGCAGCGGCCGGTCCAGGCTGAATGCCAGCGTCTTGCCGTGCATCACTCCCACCAGCAGCGCGCCGACCAGCCCGGGGCCCGCAGTGACGGCGATGCCGTCCAGCTGGCGGAGACCGATGCCGGCATCGGCGAGCGCGCGGTCGATGACCGAGCCGAGCGCCTGCACGTGCGCTCGGCTGGCAAGCTCGGGGACCACGCCGCCGAAGATGCGGTGGACGTCCTGCGACAGGATGGACAGTCCGGCCAGCTCCGCCCCGGTACCGTCTTGCCGAAGCACCGCGGCCGAGGTCTCGTCGCAGGAGGTTTCGATACCCAGCACCCACTCAGCCATCGGCGCGCCTTCGGACGAGTACGACGGTATCCGGCACGCTGACCGCGTCCAGCCCCGCGGGGGCCAGCACGCGAAGGCCCGCTCGCCCCGGTCCCGGCGCCCCTCCCCAGTCGACCAGTACGGGCACGCTGTCACCGACGATCCTGGCCAGTCGTGGCGTCGCGCCACGAACTCGCACCTGCACGGTGGCGATTCGCCGAATCTCGTCGCGACGGCCCAGGAGCCGCACGGTTCCTGGCACGACCTCGATCGCGCTCATCGCTTGGCCCGTACCGGGCTGCAGCTGGACCACCGCGCGCACCGGCACGACGCGCTGGAAGGTCGAGTCGAGATTCACCCCAACGCGCCGCGGCTGCACGTCCTGCACATGGACGTCCACCCCCCGAGGGAGCTCGAGATCGCCCGGACCCAGGTCGAGGTCGACCTGGTCGGTGGCGGTGGTGTCCGGCACGACCCGGATGAGGCGCATGGGGGACGCGGACAGCTTGAGGAGCTCGCGGCGGGGGCCGGAGACGAGCGCCCGGACCGGTCCCCCGGTGTGCACCACCGTCCGCCCTGGCGGCGCCCGCACCGAAAGCTCGACGGGCAGGAGCGCGCTCGCCGGCTCCTCCCCCGCGGCCAGAAACCAGAGAAAGACCGAGAGCGCTAGGGAGGTGACCTTGAGGGGAAGGTTCGCGGTGAAGGCGGATCGAAGTCCCACGTCAGGTCCCCGGGTCGTCGAGGAGCCGCTCCACCAGGGCTCGATTCGCCTGCGAGTTCCAGTCGTGCGCGCCGATGATCCGCTTCACGATCACCCCGCGCCGGTCGAGTAGAAAGCTTTCGGGCACGCCGGTCGTTTGATAGAGCTGCTGGATGCGCGACGACCTGTCCTGGAGCAGATCGAAGCTCAAGCCGAGCTCCTGGCCGAACGCCCTGACGTCGTCGGGGCTGCCCTCGTCGATGCTCACCGCGGCGATCGCGAACCCCCGTGGAGCGAGACTGGTATAGACCTGCTCCATCGCCGGCATCTCGACACGACAGGGGACGCACCAGGTGGCCCAGATGTTTACCAGCGTGACTTTGCCGCGATAGCGCTCCCGGAGCGACACCGAATCGCCGGTGGCAAGATCCACGGCGTGGAACTCCGGTGCCGTGGCGCCGACCTGCACGGGAGCCACCTCGCTGCCGACCTTGGTCATGATGGTGGCGCCGACCGCGACGCCGGCGACGATGAGGCCAACGAAGATCCATTGCTTCGACATGGGCGCCTCAGACCCGCACGGCGCAGCGGCGGACGAGCTCGCGCACCGCGGCCGCCGGATCCGCGGAGCCGAACACGGCGGTGCCGGCCACGAACGTGTCCGCCCCCGCACCCCAGGCGTCGGCAATGGTGGCGGGGGTGATGCCGCCATCCACCTCGAGTGTCGCCGGCGACCGGTGGCGGTCGAGGAGCGCGCGCACGCGGCGAATCTTGTCGGTCGACCCGGGCAGGTACGACTGCCCTCCATATCCCGGATTGACCGACATGACCAGCACCAGATCCAGGTCGGGCACGGTCTCCTCGATCAGCGAGATCGGGGTCGCCGGGTTGAGCGCCAGCCCGGCCCGCATGCCGCGCTCGCGGACCGCGGCGAGGTGTCGCTGGACGTGCCGCGTCGCCTCGGGGTGGAAGGTGAACACGTTCGCGCCCGCGTCGGCGTACTCGGCGATGTAGTGCTCGGGGTGCTCCACCATCAGGTGCACGTCGAGCGGGCGGTCGGTCAGGCCGCGCAACGCCCGGATCATCGGCGCGCCGAACGAGAGGTTGGGAACGAAGTGGCCGTCCATCACGTCTACGTGAATCCACTCGGCGCCGCCTTCGGCAGCTTGGGCGACCTGCTCCCGCAGGCGACCCAGGTCGGCGCTGAGAACGCTCGGTGCGATCCGGGCGCTCACAGGCCACCCGCTGCGGGACCGCTCACCACGAGATCGACGGCCGTGCCCCGCGGCCGGCCGTTCCCCGCCGATGGCCGCGTGGCGACTACTACCCCCGCTTCGGCTCCGCCTCCGCGCACGGTGTCGGCCCGCCCCACTTTGAGTCCCGCGGCCTCCACCACGCGCTCGGCGTATGGCGCGGCGAGACCGATCACGTCGGGGACCGTGACCGGTGCCGGGCCCGCGCTGAGTACGAGCTGCACGATGGAGTTCGGGGCGATGACCATGCCGGGGGGCGGATCCTGCCAGAGCACCGCCCCGCGCGGGGTCGTGGGGCTCGGGCGCTCGCCCTCGGCCCGGACGCGAAATCCCGCATTGGCGAGCGCCGTCCGCGCCTGCTCGAGCGGCTGCCCCAGGACGCGCGGAACCGCATGATCGTCATCCGACGCCGAGCTGGGCGTGATGTAGTACGACGACACGGCATAGCCCACGGCGAAGGTGAGCACGACGAGCCCGATATCGCGGGCGAACCGCCGCCAGGCGCCGCTTTCGGCAACCGTGGCGAACGGAGATTCGGTATGCCGTCGCATCCTCACGGGGACTGCCTCACGCGGACCGCCGAAGGCGTGCCGCGTACGCCCCATCCATGTGATGCTGCTGTGGCAGGATCATCATATCTCCTTCGGGCGACAGCAGGGTCGGGGGGAAGGTCTCGCTCGGCTCCCGCCGGAATTCGGGATGCCGCGCCAGAAAGCTATCCACCTGCTGTCCGTTCTCTTCGGGCTCGATCGAACAGGTGCTGTAGACCAGCAGTCCGCCCGGTGCCACGGCGGTGCTGGCCTGCTCCAGGAGCTCCGCCTGCCGCTCCGCCAGCGCGCCGAGTGCTTGGGGTGTGACGCGCCAGCGGGCATCCGGGTGCCGAGCGAAGGTGCCGGTGCCCAGGCACGGCGCGTCGACGAGCACGGCCTCGGTCGGCCGGATTGGCGCCTGGCGCGCGTCGGCCACGACCGCATGCTCGTGGCCGCTGCCCGCACGACGCAGGTTACCGGCGAGACGGCGGACTCGCGGCCGGCTCGAGTCGGCCGCTACCACACGGCCCGCGCGGCGTCCAAGCGCGATGGTTTTGCCGCCGGGCGCCGCGCAGGCGTCGTAGATCGTGGCGCCTGGAGGCAGATCCGCGTACCTGGTGAGGAGCGACTGGGCCGGGTCCTGTACGATGAAGCCACCCTCGTCATAGCCCGGCAGGGCCTGAGGGCGCGACTGGCCTGTGACGAGTCCCGCACCGAACGGCGCCGGCGTCACCTCGATGCCGGCATCCGACCAGCGCCGGGACAACTCCTCCAGCGTCGCGCGGGCGGGTTGCAGGACGAGCCGGGGTCGCGTGTTGTTCCAGTCGAGCAGCTTCGCCGTACCTTCCGCCCCGAACCGCTCGAGCCAACGTTCCACGAGCCACGCGGGATGCGACTGGTCGCGCGCGAGCGATCCGGCGGATGGCTCGACCCCGTCGTCGCGGGGGGCGCCCTTAACAGTTCCGCCGCGCGACGCGGCTTCCCGCCCGACCTTCCGCAGGACCGCGTTCACGAAACCGCCGGCCCTGGCGCCCCCCGCCTCCTTTGCGAGCGCCACGCTCGTATCCACGGCCGCGTGCGGAGGGATTCGATCCAGGGCCGTGAGCTGATAGGCACCGAGCCTGAGCACTTCCTTGAGCTCGGCGGCCACGCCGTCCCAACCGCGCGGCACCAGCGGCGTCAACTGGGCGTCGAGCGCGCTCTGGCGCCGGAGCACGCCGGCCGCGAGCTCGTGTACCAAGCGGCGATCCTGCTCCGGCAATCGCTTCACGGCGCGGTCCAACGCAGCCTCGAACGGCGTACCGGCGCGGACCTGCTTGAGAGTCGAGAGTGCCGCTCGCCTCGGGGCGAGCCCGTCGAGAGGCACGGGTAGCTCGATTCAGCGCGGAAGCACGCGCTACTCCAGCAGGCCGCGATCGGGCGACGACGGCACCGCGATCTCCCGCCGCGGCATCCGTCCGGCGAGAAATGCCAGACGCCCCGCCTCGACCGCGAGTCCCATGGCGCGTGCCATGGCCACGGGATCCTGCGCCTCGGCGAGCGCCGTGTTCATCAGTATGCCGTCCACGCCCTGCTCCATCGTGACGCACGCGTCGGACGCGGTACCCACCCCCGCATCGACGATCACCGGCGCGGTCAGGCGACGCTTGATGGTCCGAATGCTGTACGGATTGACGAGGCCGAGGCCGCTGCCAATCGGAGAGGCGAGCGGCATGACGGCCGCGCATCCGGCATCTTCGAGCCGGAGTGCCGTGATCAGGTCGTCGTTGGTGTAGGCGAGAACCTGAAACCCCTCGCGGGCGAGGGTCCGGGTGGCGGCCAGCAGGCCCTCGGTGTCGGGGAGCAGGGTTTCGCGGTCACCGATGACCTCGAGCTTGACGAAGTCGTTGAAGCCGGCTTCGCGGGCGAGCCGCGCGTAGCGTATGGCCTCGTCGGCGGTGTAGCAGCCCGCGGTATTGGCGAGCAGGAAGTACTGGTCGGGGCTCAAGTGGTGCAGGACCCCCTCCTCCTTGCTGCGGTCGAGGTCCACCCGCCGTACCGCCACGGTCACGATTTCCGCGCCCGAAGCTTCGATGGCGCGCACCATCTCCTCGTTGCTGCGATACTTGCCCGTGCCCACCATCAACCTCGACCGAAAGCGTCGCCCGCCGATCGAGAGCGGGCTGTCGGTGAGGGTGTCGGGCGCGAGGGTGCCGGTCATGAAAGCTCCTTGAGACGTTCGGATGCCGCCGCCGGCCGCCGAGCCGAGCGAAACCGACGGAGACGTACGCCGGGAAAGATAATCATCCGGCGGCGCTTATCCCCCGCCGACGAAGTGCACCAGCTCGATCGTGTCGCCCTCCGACACCGCGGTCGCACCGAGGTGCGGGCGGCGGACAATCTCGCGGTTGAGCTCGACCACCACGGTCCGGGGGTCGAGTCCGAGGTGCGCGAGCAGCTCGAGCAGCGTGGCCGGCGCCTGGAGCCGCCGGGGCTCGCCGTTGACGGTCACGTTCAGCGTCGCGGGCGTCGCGTTCACATCTCCTCCGCCCAGGGCGCCAGCAGTGCAAGCGTCGAGGCCGCCGGATCCGCCGTGCGCCAGAGCGCGCCGATCGCGGCCACGCCGTAGGCGCCGGCCTCGCGCACCTCACGTGCCCGCGTGGCGTCGATGCCGCCGATCGCGATGACCGGTCGCCCGAATGTGGCGGCGGCACGTACCAGTCCGAGACCCGCCGCCCGCCGTCCGGGATGGCTCGCCGTCTCGTAGATGTTGCCGACGAGGAGGAAATCCGCTCCTTCCTCGACCGCGCTCGCGGCCTCCTCCGCGGCGTGCACGGAGCGTCCGATCCAGCCCGCGGTGAATACTCGCCGTGCATCTCGGGGGGCCAGGTCGCCGACGGCGAGCTGGACGCCCTGGGCGGCCAGGGCCGCCGCGACGTCCGGCCTGCCGTTGACGAAGACGGCGGCCTCGGGCGGCCGTGCCAGCGCGATGAGGCGTGCGGCTGCCTTCGCGAGGTCCGCGCCCCGCGCGCCCTGGTGGCGTGCGTGCAGGGCGACCGCTGGTCCCGCGGCCGCGATCGCGGCCGCCCGCACACCGAAATCCTCGGCGCCGAGAACGTCGGCATCGGTCACGGCGTGTACACGAGGGAGCGGTCTCACCGGACCCGCCTCACCCGAGCCGGGCACCGACCGCGATGCCGCGGCCACGTACCCAGTCGCTGACGGTCAGGCGAGTCCGTCCGGAGGGCTGCACTTCGCGGATGACGAGCGAGTTGTTGCCGCAAGCCACCACCAGGGTCTCGCCCGCGACGAGCACGCAGCCGGGCTCCCCGTGTCCAGCGGCCGACACGGCGCCGAACAGCTTGATCGGCGCCGCATCATGCATCGCCCACGCACCCGGGCTCGGGTCGTAGGCCCGGACCTGACGCGCGAGGGCGCCGGCATCGCGACGCCAGTCGAGCCGGGCACTGTCCCGGTCGATCTTGGGCGCGAAGGTCACCCCCTCCGCGTCCTGCGGCTCGGGCTTGGCGAAGCCGGCGGTCATGAGCGAGAGCGCGTCGACCAGCGCCGTGGCGCCGAGCTCCGCCAGCCGCGAGGCGAGCGCACCCGCCGTTTCGTCGGTGCCGATCGGGGTGGCGATCCGATGCAGCACGGGTCCGCTGTCGAGCCCTTCCTCCATCTGCATGATGCTGACGCCGGTCTCGGCATCCCCTTCGGCGATGGCGTGCTGGATCGGGGCCGCGCCCCGCCAGCGCGGGAGGAGCGAGCCGTGGACATTGATCATGCCCAGACGGGGGAGCGAGAGGACCGAGGGACGGAGGATGTGACCATAGGCGACGACGATGCCGAGGTCGGGCTCGAGCCGACGAAGGCCGGCGATGAAGAGGTCGCCGAGCGGGCGCTCGGGCTGGAGTACCGGAATCCGGGCCCGCTCCGCCTCGAGCTTTACCGGGGGCGCCACCAGCGTGGTACGCGATCGACCCTGGGGTCGATCGGGCTGGGTCACGACGCCTGCCACCGAGTATGGCTCCCGGAGCAGCGCCCGGAGGGAGGGGACGGCGAACTCCGGGGTGCCGAAGAAGACGATCCGCATCACTCCCGGCCGGCCGACTCCGCCTGTACCTCTTTGATGAAGCTCGTGTCGTCCTTGTGCTCGCGGCGGTAGCGGGCAAGCAGGATCTGCCGCTTCACCAGGCTCAGGTGGTCGAGAAAGAGAATCCCGTCCAGGTGGTCGATCTCGTGCTGGATCGCTCGCGCCTTGAGTCCGGTGGCCTCCTTGCGGTAGCGGGCGCCATGCCGGTCGGTGGCCTCCACGACCACGCGCTCGGGCCGGCTCACGTCGCCGTAGATCTCGGGAATCGAGAGACAGCCCTCCTCGGCGGCGGCACGTCCCTCGGCTTCGATGATGACCGGATCGATCATCTCGAACCGGTCCTCGTCGGCGTCGACCACCGCCACCCGGCGCGCCACGCCGATCTGATTGGCCGCGAGCCCGACGCCCTTGGCCGCGTCCATCGTTTCGAACATGTCGTCGACCAGCCGGCGGACCTCCTCGTCCACCTCGCCGATCTCGGCGCTTCGCTGTCGGAGTACGGGGGAGCCGAGCAAGTGCAACGGCAGCAGGCTCATGCCGCGGGGGCTCCCGGGGCGCTCGCGCCGCCGATGCGCACGATGCGCGAGCGCTCGACGATCACGCTGGCGGTACCGGTCTCGACCGTCACGCGCGTTTCCTTCACGCCCGCGGACTCGACCTCCTTGATCTCGCGCACCCGACCGATGATGCCGCCGCTCGTCATCACCTCGTCGCCCTTCTTCAGATTGCTCAGCAACTCGGCGTGCTTCTTCCGCGCCTGTCCGGACGGACGCAGGATGAGGAAATAGAAGACGAGGCCGATGGCGGCCATCTGCAGCACCAGGACGGTGATGCCGCCGCCCGAACCGGTTTGGGTCTGAAACATGCCCTCTCCTCAGGTACCGCGCGCGTAATGACGCTGAAGCCACTGGCGGCTCCAGCCGTCGAACGTCCCGGCCATGATGTGCGCTCGCGCTTGCTCGCCAAGCCGGACCAGGAACCGAATGTTGTGAAGCGAGACCAGCCGAAGCCCCAGCATGTCCTCGACCACGAACAGGTGCCGCAGATAGCCGCGTGGATAGGTGGTGCAGGTCTCGCAGTCGCACTCGGGATCGAGCGGCTCATTCGAGCCCTTGAGCGCGGCGCCCCGCACGTTGACCCGTCCCGTCGGCAGCCACGCCGTCCCGTGGCGCCCGTTCCGCGTGGCGGCGACGCAGTCGAACAGATCGACGCCGCGCGCGATGCCCTCGAGCAGGTCCGCCGGAAAACCGACTCCCATAAGATAACGGGGCACGTCGCGAGGCAGGGCAGGCTCGAGGGTGTCGAGGATGCGGTGCATCACCGCTTTAGGCTCGCCGACCGAGAGCCCGCCGACGGCGACGCCGGTCCACGGCCCCCGCGCCAGGGTGCCCTCGAGCGAGCGGAGTCGCAGGTCCGGGTGGGTACCTCCCTGGACGATGGGCCAGAGCGTCTGGCGGTCCGGCAGGCCGTCGGCGAGCTCCGCGTGCCTGGCCTTGCAGCGATCGAGCCATCGGAGCGTCCGCTCCATTCCCTCGCAGGCAAGGGGGTGCGGCGCCTGACCGGGCACCACGTGATCGAACACCATCGCGATGTCGGCGCCGAGCGTCCACTGAATTTCCACCGCCCCTTCCGGCGTGAGCGTTCGATACGTGCCGTCGATGTGGCTCTGGAACTCGACGCCGTCCTCGCCGATCCGCCGCAGGCCCTCGAGGGAGAAGACCTGAAAGCCGCCCGAGTCGGTGAGCATCGGACCCGGCCAGGTGGTGAACCTGTGCAGGCCGCCCATCTGCTGCACGACGCCTTCGCCGGGACGGAGGTGGAGATGGTAGGTGTTGCCGAGGACGATCTGCGCGCCGGTTCGGCGGACGTCTCCGGCGCTCAAGCCGCGGACCACGCCGTGCGTGCCGACCGGCATGAAGGCGGGCGTGTCGATCCTGCCGTGGGGAAGGGTCAGGGTTCCGGCACGCGCCGGACCCTGCGTCGCCTGAAGGTGGAACTCGAACATCAGGCTGCCGGGATGGGCCAGGCAGGAGCGGCTGCTCGGCCCGAGCCCGCGGTGGTACCCCGCGCCGTCTGCTCCGGCCGTGCCCGGCCCTCCGTGCCTGGCGGCGTGCAGGACGCTGCTCCCGAGGTGGTCACGGCGTATCCACCCCTGCGGCCGCCAGGATCCGATCGAGCTGACGGCGGTGAACCAGGTCGTGCGCGCCCATCAGCCGGAGCAGCAGGTCGAGGCTCTCGGGACCGCGCTCGCTGTGCAGCCCCACACGTGCCCGCTGCTCGGCCGAGAGCGTTCGCCAGAGCCTGAGATTGGCCGCCCGCATCCCGCGAAGCTGCGCGAGCGCGACGTCGAGCGGCATCGCTGCATATGCGAGGGCTCCGCTCCATGCGTCCTGGTCGAAGCCCTGGAGGACCGGTCGATCGTCCGCGAGGATGAGCCGCGTGCGCCAGCCGTACACCATCTCGGTATCGGCGAGATGCTGGATGACGGCGATGGCCGGCCACTTTCCGGGCGCCTCGGCTCGGCGGAGCGCCGCGTCGGAAATGCCGGCGGTCCGGCGCTCGAGCCACGGCACGAGCTCGGCGGCCACGGCGAGCGGATCGCGGTCCCCGAGGCATTCGAGCAGGGCGCGCACATAGGTGGGAGCGGCCGCCGCCGCTCCGCCGGCGGGGTTGGCGAACGTCATCGGGCGCTCCGGGTCAGAGGACGAGCATCGCGTCGCCGTAGGAGTAGAAGCGGTAGCGCTCCTCGACGGCGTGCGCGTAGGCCGCCATGGCCAGCTCATGGCCCGCGAACGCGCTGACCAGCATGAGCAGGGTCGAGCGGGGCAGGTGGAAGTTGGTGAGCAGCCGGTCGACCACCCGAAACGGATAGCCCGGCGCGATCATGAGGCTGGTCTCGCCGGCGCCCGCGCGCACCGTGCCGTCGGGATTGGCGGCACTCTCGAGCGCCCGGACGACGGTCGTGCCGACCGCCCAGACCCGGCCGCCCTGCTCGCGCACCAGCTCGACCAAGCCCGCCAGTCGCGGCGAGATCTCGTAGCCTTCCGGATGCATCGGGTGGTCGCGCGGGTCCTCGGACTCGACCGGCTTGAAGGTGCCGGGGCCCACCCGCAGCTCGAGGCCGGAGACCACGACCCCTTTGGCGGACAGCGCGTCGAGCAGCTCGGTGGTGAAGTGCAGACCCGCCGTGGGCGCGGCAATGCTGCCTTCGGCGCGCGCGTATACCGTTTGATACCGCTGCTCGTCCGCCGCCGTCGGATCGCGCGTGATGTAGGGGGGCAACGGCAGCCGGCCGAACCGGGTGATGGCCGTTTCGGCACTCGCGCCGATGAACCGTATTCGACGGTTGCCGTTGCTCAGCACCTCGACGGTCTCGACCGCGACGTCGTCGTCGAGCGCGATCCGTTTTCCCGGCTGCAGCGCACTGCCAGGCTTGCCGAGCGCGATCCAGCTGTCGTCCGCAGCGGGGTGGATGAGCAACACCTCGGCGGGGGCGCCGGATGGGCGGGTTCCGAGCAGGCGGGCATGGCGGACGCGGGTCGTGTTGAGCACCAGCAGATCGCCCGCGGGAATCAGCGACGTGAGCTGCGCGAACCACGAATCAACCAGAACGCCGTCACCGACCGCCCGACGGTCGCCGGGGAGCATGACCGGCTGGCGGAAGGCGGCGCTCGACCGGCGACGCGACTGCTGCGCCGGCCGCTCGCCCGCGCGGCGATCCGCAGGGGTGCCCTGCCGCCGGTCGGCGCGCATCACCATGAGCATCCGACTCGCGCTCCGTTCCGGCAGCGGCTCCTGGGCGATGAGCTCCGGCGGCAGGTCGTAGTCGAAGTCGGCGGTGCGGAGGCGCTCAGCCGTCAAAGATGGTCGCCTGGCCAGCAGGCGGTGTGAGGCCGAAGCGGCGGTACGCGAGCGCCGTGGCGCACCGGCCGCGGGGGGTGCGGTCGAGGAAGCCCTGCTGGATGAGGTACGGCTCATACACGTCCTGCAGCGTGCCCGCGTCTTCGCCGACCGCGATGGCCACGGTGCCGAGTCCCACGGGACCACCGGCGAACTTCTCGATGATCGTCGTCAGGATGCGGACGTCCATGTCGTCGAGTCCGAATTCGTCCACGTTGAGCCGCGCCAGTGCGGCGTCGGCCACGGCCGCCGTGATCCGTCCGTCCGCGCGCACCTGCGCGTAGTCCCGCACCCGGCGGAGCAGACGGTTGGCCACGCGCGGAGTGCCACGGCTCCGGCGGGCGATCTCGGCGGCGCCCTGGTCGTCGGTCGGGATCTGCAGGATCGACGCGGAGCGCGCCACGATCTGCTG
>DATLBL010000090.1:0-30320 GCA_035526925.1 Gemmatimonadales bacterium | reverse complement strand
CCGCCGGCCCTCGACGCTGCGCTCCGGCTCGGCGAGCATCTCGCGCGGAAGGCGGCGCTTCCGGGGCGCACCGGATTGGGCGCCGAGGGCCTGCGGCTCTGGCGGTGGCGCGCCGCGCTGGCCGACCGGCTCGGACGAGGGCTCGCCACGGTCGGCACCGCTGTCGTGAGGATGTGCTCGGAGGAAAACGCCTGGCTGCACACGCCGGGGTGTCTCGCGGGGTTCGAGCTGCTCGAGGCTCGGAGCGGGGGCGCCATGCGACTAGCCGCGGTCGTGGGCTGGCTCGATGCCGTCGGGCGCTGGACGGAGGACGAGGGTGAAATCACGGGGCGCCTGGAGGCGGCGGCGCGAGCTCAGGACGGTGGGTGCCCTTCGCCCGCCCGGCTCGACACCGCGCTTACCATGCTGATGGGACCGATCCGGTCGCGGCTCGCGCTCGTCGGCGCGCGGCGCTGGACGGCCGCCGAGCCGCAGCCGGCGGCCCGTCGTCTGGCAACGCGGCTGGGCGAACGGGTGCGGGAGGCCGCACGCCGCCGGGACGCGGGTGCGCTCACCTGTCTCGAGGCCGCGCTCGCCTTTGCGGCCGGCGGCCACACCGCGGGCGAGGCGCGACTCGTGCGGCGGCTGGCCGAATGCGAACCGCCCGAGCTGGCACGAGCGTTGACACGGCTGCCGGCACCGACACGTGGCTGGGGGACGATCGAGGTGCGCCTGACGGGACTGATACTGTTCGAGCGGTAGTCCGGTCGGAACGGTCAGCCGAGGGTAATGCGGCCGCCGCGCATCCCCGCCGATCCCCGGAATTCGAAATGCCCGGGGTGGAGGATGCGGGGCGGCGAGGGCGTCGGATCGGATGCATCGTGACGGATGAAGCGGGCCAGCAGGTGCTCGGCCAACGTGGCGGCGGTGTACCAAACGCCAGGGTCGATACCGGGGTACCGTTCGGCGAACTCCGGGCGGAGTCGGGCCTCCCGAACCACGGTGTCGGTCGTCATCCGTCAGGGCTCCAGCGGATTCGGGGTCAGTCGCCGGGCGCCGGGATCGCTCCACTCGTCCATGGCCAGGTGCCACAGGTGCCAGGCCTCTTCCACCGCGGTCTGGCGCGTTTCGGGCCGCGCGGCGTCACCGTCGCGACGGCCGCCATAGATGATGGCGGCCATGATTGCCACGAGCTCGTTCGGTTGCATGGTCCCAGGATACCGGAAATCCCCGGGCTCGCGCAACCCGAATGCCATCGCGCTACGTTTCGCCGATGACTCCCGTGCAGACCATCCTGTTCGATCTCGACGGCACGCTCATCGACTCGGTCCGTCTCATCCTCGACAGCTATCACCATACGCTCGCCGCGCACGGCCTGGCGCCACGGTCGGACGAGGAATGGCTTCGCGGCGTCGGCACCCCGCTCACGGCGCAGCTCGCCGAGTGGGGGCACGACCCGGTTGTGCTTCACGCCATGATCGCGACCTATCGCGAGTACAATCTCGCCAATCACGATCGCATGGTGACCGTCTATCCGGGGATCGTGGCGGCCGTCGGGGCGATCCGCGCCGCCGGGATCCGCACCGGACTCGTCACCAGCAAGAATCGTCAGGGAGCGATGCGCGGGCTGACGCTGGTCCAGTTGGAGCGGATGATGGACGTGCTGGTCTGCGCCGACGAGGTGACGAATCCCAAGCCCCACCCCGAGCCGGTCGAGAAGGCGATGACGTTGCTGGGCGCCGAGCCCTCCACGACCGTGTACGTGGGCGACAGCATCCACGACATGGTGTCGGGCCGCGCCGCCGGCGCCCGCACGGCCGCGGCACTCTGGGGACCGTTCAGCCGCATGCACCTGGAGGACGCCAGCCCTGATTACTGGCTCGAGACGCCGGCCGACCTGCTCGCGCTCATTCCATAGCTCGAGCGGTGTGCGTCAGATGCCGTCCAGGATCTCTCGCGTTCGGCGGGTGAGCTGCTCGAGGGTGAAAGGTTTTTCCACGAAGCCGGTAGCCGGCGGCATCACGCCGTCCACGGTCACCGCCCGCTCGCTGTACCCCGACATGTACAACACCTTGAGCGCGGGGTGGCGGGCGCGAAGCCGCTCCACGAGCTCGCGGCCGCCCATCTCCGGCATCACGAGGTCGGTGACGACGAGATCGATCCGCTGCTCGCCCGCCTCGACGATGCGGAGCGCGTCGGCTCCATGGCGCGCCTCGATGACGGTGTACCCGTGGCGCTCCAGCAGCCGGCGCGCCGACGCGCGCACGGCCGACTCGTCTTCGACCAGGAGCAGAGTCTCGGTGCCACCCGGCAGACTCCGTCGATCGGTGGTGACGGGCATCAGCGTGCCCGGACCCGTGTGCCGCGGCAGGAAGATCGTGAACGTGGCACCCTGGCCGGGCGCGCTTTCGACCGCGATGTGCCCGCCGCTCTGCTCGACGATCCCGTAGACCGTCGACAAACCCAGGCCGGTACCCTTGCCCGCCGCCTTGGTCGTGAAAAACGGATCGAAGATGCGTGCCTGGGTCGGGACGTCCATGCCCACCCCGGTGTCGCTCACCGACAGCGTCACGTAGTCGCCGGCCCGCACGCCGTTGCCCCGCGCGGCGTTGGTGGC
Source organism: Gemmatimonadales bacterium (assembly GCA_035526925.1). Classification (GTDB taxonomy): domain Bacteria; phylum Gemmatimonadota; class Gemmatimonadetes; order Gemmatimonadales; family GWC2-71-9; genus CAVVWJ01. Next base: position 27,724 of record DATLBL010000090.1, on the reverse strand, counting down.
CTGCAGCTGGAGGTTGGCCGTCGTGATGGTCACCCGCCCGCCGCGCGGCAGTGCGTCGCGCGCGTTGACCACCAAGTTGACCAGCACCTGCTCGAGCTGCCCGGGGTCGGCCAGGACGTGCCACAGCCCGGGGTCCAGGTCGACTTCGAGCGACACGTCGGCGCCGAGCATGCGGCGGAGCATCGAATCCAGCTCGGTCACCGAGCCGTTGAGCGAGAGGACCCGGGGCTGCAGCACCTGGCGGCGGCTGAGGGCGAGGAGCTGACGGGTGAGTGCGGCCGCCCGCTCGCCGGCGTGACGGATCTGTTCGATGTCGGCCCGGATGGGGTCCCCCTGCCGCAGCTCCTGCAGCACGAGCTCGCTGTAGCTCAGGATCCCGGTGAGCAGATTGTTGAAATCGTGGGCGATGCCTCCCGCGAGCTGACCCACCGCCTCCATCTTCTGCGCGTGGCGGAGCTGCTCCTCGCTCCGGCGAAGCGCCTCCTGCCCCGCCCGCTGCTCGGTGATGTCCTGATTGACCAGCATGGCGCCCACGATGGTGCCGTCGAGACTCCGCAGCGGCACGGCGGAGTTCAGAATCGTCTTCTGCACGCCGTCGAAGGTCTCGATCTGCACGACCTCGTTCAGGGAGGTCTCGCCCTTGAGGATCGCGCGGGCCGCGGCCCATTCGTGCGGAGCGATCGGCTCGCCCGAGTCGGCCCACCAGCCCCGATACTCCCCGAACCCGTCGATGCCGGTGTAACGCGCTCCCCCCCAGATCTCGCGACCCGCGGGGTTGCCGAACATGATCCGCCCGTCGCGCTCGAGCACCCACACACCGATGGGCAGCGTGTCGAGCACCTGCTCGAGCAGGCGCGTCCCACGCGCCACGGCCTGCTGGTTTCGATCGCGCTCGATGGCGATCTCCGCCAGGTGCCCGGCGACCTCCATCAATTGGAGATCGTCCGCGCCGGGCGGGCGAGCCTCGCGCGCGTGGACCTCGAGCACGCCCAGGAGCATGCCGTCGCTGGCGAAGAGCGGCATGCCCCACGCGGCCTTGATGCCGTGCGCGACCAGGCCGTCCCTCCACCGATCGGCGACCTCGTCGGTGGCCAGATCCGCCACCAGCACCTGTTCCCGCCGGAGCGCCACGGTCGCGCTCAGCCCGGCGCCGGGCTCGATCGCGACCTCGTCGAGCGCCGCCCGAAGCTCGGCCGGCAGGCTGGGGCCGTTGGCCAGGCGGAGCACCCGCTCGGCGGGATCCAGCAGCATCACCGCGGCGGTCAGGTCGCCTCCGTGCGACTCGGTGAAGCGGACGACGCGCTCGAGCACCGCGTCGAGCGCGAGGCCGGCGGCGATCTGCTCGAGCAGCCGGCTCTGGCCGCGCGCCAGCATGTCCGCGCGCGACCGGTCGGTCGTGTCGAGGACCGCGCCCACCATCCGGATCGCATCCCCGGCCTCGTCACGAACGATGGCGGCGCGGTCGTGGACCTGCGCGTAGCTGCCGTCGGCCCGGCGGAACCGATATTCGTCGGTCCACTCCACATCGCCGCGGGCGATGGCCGCGTGAAGGCCGCTCACGACGCGCTCGCGGTCATCGGCGTGCAGCCGCTCATACCACCAGCCCGCCGACAGCCCGGGCGCGGTCCGGTGGTGACCGAATGCCCCGGGGGCTCGCTCGTCCCACACAAGCCGATCAGTCAGCAGATCCCAGTCCCAGAGCGCGTCGAGCGTGGACCGGGAGGCCAGCCGGTAGCGCTCCTCCCGGCTGCGCAGCTCGAACTCGGCGCGCTTCCGGTCGGTCACGTCTTGAAGGGCGACGTGGAACCGCCCGATGCCGCCGTCGGGATCCGGCACGGCGGTCACGGTCGAGACGACCCAGACCGGCTCCTCGCCGTCCCGCAGGAGCCGCTTCTCGGTCCCGTAGCTGGCGCACTCGCCCGCGAGCAGCAACCGCATCGCCTCGCGGTCGGCGCCGCGATCGGCCGGGTGCGTGGAGGCCTCGGCCGGGCAGCCGGCGAGGGCCGCGGGAGAGGTGCCCAGCAGCTCGGCCAACGCGCGGTTCACGCGGAGCCAGCGGCCGTCGAGCTCGACCAGGCCCATCGGCACCGCCGCATGGTCGAACACCGAGGCGGCGGGATCGGCGGGCGGAGATGGCGGCATCTGAGCGACCTGCACCGGGTCCAGCCGCGGCCCGGCCGTCCGGAACTCGATCTCGGTCACCACCGATGCCGCAAGGTCCTCGAGCAGCGCGACGTCTCTGGGCGACCAGATCCTGGGCAGCGCGTCGATGACGCAGAGCGCGCCCGCGGTGGTGCCGTCTGCCGTGGTGAGGGGGACCCCCGCATAGGCGACCCACCCCATCTCGCGGATGGCGGGATTGCTGCGGACGATCGGGTGGCGGCGCGCGTCCTCGACGATCAGCGGCGCGCCGGACGCGATCACGTGCCGGCAGAACGAGTACGAGAGCGGCGTCCCGCGCCGGCCCGCCCACGGCTCGCCGAGTCCAACGGCGCTCTTGAAGAACACCCGATCGTCCGCGGCCAGGGTCACGAGCGCCACAGGCGCGCCCAGCAGCCGCGCGGCAAGTCGCGTCAGCCGATCGAAGGATTCTTCGGGCGGGCTGTCGAGCAGATTCGCGGTCTGCGCGTGGACCAGGGTCATGGGCGCCAGGAGGTCGGAGAGGGTGGACCGCCGGAATCTGCCGGGGAAACGGGCGCCGTCAAGGAAGCCCCGCCCCGGCTGTACGGCGCCCTGCCCGGGGTTATCTTCCCGGCCGTCCGTTACCTGGATGTCACTGTGCGCCTGCTGCCCAGAGATGAGAAGTTTTTCGACCTGTTCACCGCGGTCGCCACGTTCACCGTCGAGGCGGCCCGGCTCCAGCTGGAGCTGCTCCGCGCGGAGACCAACCGCCGGGGCGCGATCGTCGACCAGATCAAGCGGCTCGAGCACCAGGCCGACCAGGTCACCCACGACGTGGTGACACGGCTGGACCGGGTGTTCATCACGCCGCTCGATCGCGAGGACATCCACGAACTCGCCTCCCGGCTCGACGACGTCATCGACCTGATCGACGGGACGGCGCGGCGGCTGCTGATTTTCCACGCGGGGACGTCGCCGGACGGCGCGGTGCTGATCGGTGAGGTGATCGTCCGCGCCACGGAGCAGCTGCAGGTGGCCGTGGCCGCGCTCGAGAAGAACAAGGGCCGCACGGTCCTCGATGCCTGCGTCCAGGTCAAGCGCCTCGAGGAGGAGGGCGACTCGCTCTACCACGAGTGGCTGGGCCGGCTGTTCGAGGGCCACCCCGAGGCCTTGCAGGTCATCAAGTGGAAAGAGCTCTACGATAACCTGGAGAAGACGCTCGACTACATCGAGGACGCGGGCAACGTACTCGAGTCGATCTCCATCAAGCACGCATGAGCATGTCCAGCGACGTCGTCTACGTCCTGGTGATCGTGGCCGTCGCGCTGATCTTCGACTTCATCAACGGCTTTCACGACAGCGCCAACTCGATCGCCACCGTGGTCTCCACTCGGGTGCTCACGCCCGGTGTCGCGGTCGTGTGGGCGGCCGTGTTCAACGTCGCGGCCGCCTTCGTGGTGGGCACCGCGGTGGCCAAGACGATCGGCAATACGCTGATCGAGCCATCGGTGGTCGATCCGCATCTTATCTTGAGCGCGCTGCTCGGCGCGATCGCCTGGAACCTCATCACCTGGTACGTCGGCCTGCCCAGCTCCTCGAGCCATGCCCTGATGGGCGGCCTCGGGGGCGCCGCTATCGCCAAGGCCGGCTTTCCCGCCCTGCAGCTCTCCGGCTGGATCAAGCCGATCCTGTTCATCGTCCTCTCGCCGCTGCTCGGCATGCTCCTGGCGCTCGCGCTGACGGTGACGCTCTCGTGGATGCTGAAAGGCGCGCGTCCCGGACCGATCGACCGGGTGTTCCGACGTCTGCAGCTCGTCTCCGCGGCACTCTACTCGCTGAGCCATGGCGCTAACGACGCGCAGAAAACCATGGGCATCATCGTCGGGCTGCTGGTCTCGACCCAAGCGCTGTTCATCGGACAGACCGGCTGGCTTCGCCACCTCCACGTGCCCACTGCCGATCGGATCCCGCTCTGGGTGGAGATGGCGGCGTACGGGGCCATCGGACTCGGCACCGCGCTGGGCGGCTGGCGGATCGTGAAGACGATGGGCAGCCGCATCACCAAACTGCGTCCCTTCGGCGGATTCTGCGCGGAAACCGCGGGCGGCATCTCCATTCTGATCGCCTCGCAGCTGGGGGTGCCGGTGAGTACGACCCACACCATTACCGGGGCCATCGTGGGGGTGGGCGCGGCGCAGCGGGTGTCGGCGGTGCGGTGGGGCGTGGCGACGAGGATAGTGTGGGCGTGGATTCTGACGATTCCGATGAGCGCGGCGATCGCCGCGGTATCGTACCTGGCGCTCCGCAAATAGGCTGGCGGCGCGGCTAGGCCGCGACCGTGACGCCTTTGGCGACGACCGCCTGCCGGTAGTCCTCCAAGAGTTGATCGTAGACGGCGCCCCACTCCCGCTCCCGTGCGGTCTCCAGCGCCCCCGCCGCCAGGCGCCGGCGGAGCGCCGCATCGGAGAGCAGTCGGCGCAACCCGGCGGCAATGGCCGGAACGCTGTCGGGCTCGATCAGCAGGGCGTTCCGTTCGTGCTCCGCGAACTCGAGCACGCCACCCGCCGCGGCCACCAATGAGGGCAGGCCAGAGCCCATCGCCTCGAGCAGCGAATTGCCGAATGTCTCGGTGGCCGAGGGAAACGCGAACACGTCGGCCGACGCGTAGGCCGCCGAGAGCGCGGGGCCCTGCAGCAGCCCGGTGACGTGCACGCCGGGCATCTCGCGGCGGCGAATCTCCTCCTCCAGCGGGCCCCGCCCCACGAGCACCAGCTGGGCCGATCCGCGCTCGGCCCCGAGCATCTCCCACGCGTCGAGTAGCGGGCCCAGATTCTTCTCCCGCGCGATGCGACCGATGTAGGTCACGAGCAGATCCGCGGGACCGACACCGAAGTCCCGGCGGTAGGCCTCGCTCCTGAACGTCGGTGAGAACACCTCCGGATCGACCCCCCGACTCCAGATTCCGGTGTGCCGCACGCCGTGGGTGTGTACGGTCTCTTCGTAGATCCTCGACGGGCAGAGCACACGGTGCGCCTGTCCATAGAACCAGCGCAGGTAGTGCCAGCCGGCCCGGAGCGCCCACGGCACCCCATAGCGGGACGCATAGAGATCGTAGTTGGTGTGGGCGGATGCGACGAGCGGGAGTCCGAGCTGCCGAGCCGCCTTCACGCCGGCGATGCCGAGCGAGAACTCGGTCGCGACGTGCACCACATCCGGCCGGAAGGCGGCGAGATCCTCCACCACGTCGCGCAGCCGTGGAAAGGCCCACTGCACATCGGGGTAGAGGAAGAACGGGACGCTCGGCGAGCGATGCACCTCGGGCCGCTCCGCGGCGCCCTCGGGCAGCGCGTAGGTGGCGCTGTACACACGGACCTGGTGCCCGCGCGCCTGCAGCGCCTCGGTAAGGCGGAGGAGCGTCACTCCCACGCCACTCACCATCGGCCAGTAGACCTCGGAGAACACGGCAATCCGCATGACTTCAACCCTAGATCGGACCGGTTCGGGCGACAAGGCCGGCCGGTTACATTGACCCGATGCGCGTCCGTGAACCGGTCAATGCCTGGTCCCATTTCATCGGACTGATGCTCGCCGCAGCCGGGAGCGTCGTCCTGCTCCGGCTGGCCAGCGGGACGGCACAGATCGTGGCCTTCGCGGTGTACGGTGGCTCCCTAGTTCTATTGTATGCCGCGAGCACGGCCTACCACGCGCTGCCCCTGCCACCGGAGCGACTCCGGCGCCTCCGAACCCTGGACCACATCGCCATCTATTTTCTCATCGCGGGTACCTACACGCCCGTGGCGCTCGTCACCTTGGGTGGCCCGCCCGGCTGGGCGCTGCTCGCCGCCGCCTGGGCCATCGCGGCGGCCGGGGTTCCATTCAAGATCTGGTGGCTGGACGCGCCGATCTGGCTCTCCACCGGCATCTACCTGGCCATGGGCTATATGGCCCTGTTCGCGGCTGCCCCGCTGGCCGCGGCCGTGCCGGCGAGCGGTCTCGCCTGGCTGGTGGCCGGGGGCGTCGCGTACACCGTCGGAGCGATCATCTTCAGCCGGCAGCGGCCGGATCCGCTGCCCGGAGTGTTCGGGCACCATGAGATCTGGCACCTGTTCGTGCTCGCCGGGAGCGGATGTCACTTCGCATTCATGGTCCTGCACGTGGCGGCCTGACGCGCGCGATCGGCATTGCACCCCCGCAATGCACGGACCCCGAGCAGCTCGACGCGGCATGCCGGAAAGCATGCGCACGTCGGCCCACTCGGGGTGAGATGGACTGGGGCGGCTGGGGTCGAACCAGCAACCTCCCGGTTAACAGCCGGGCGCTCTGCCGATTGAGCTACACCCCAAGAGCTTGGTGCAAGGGGAGAAACACTTTACCCGGATGAGACGGGGCCGGTCAAGGGGAACCTTGACCCCTCATCGGGGGACCACAACCTTATGGGCAAGCTTACGGGCAACCGTATGGCGGCCAAGATTCTTCCCTCGCTGCTACGCCTCCCGAGGCCAAGGAGCCCGGTGGACATGAAACGATCCGTCAGCCTCACCATCAACGGTTCGACACGAGCTGCGGAGGTGGAACCGCGGGCGTTGCTGGTTCACGTCCTCCGCGACGAGCTCAACCTCACCGGCACCCACATCGGCTGTGACACCAGCCAGTGCGGCGCGTGTACGGTGCTCATCGACGGCCGGGCAGTGAAGAGCTGCACGGTGCTCGCCGTCCAGTCCGAGGGTCAAGCCATCACGACGATCGAGGGCCTGGGCTCCGGCGACGCGCTGCACCCGCTGCAGCAGGCCTTCTGGGAAAAGCACGGACTGCAGTGCGGGTTCTGCACGCCGGGCGTGATCATGACCGCCGTCGACCTGCTCGCCACCCATCCCGACCCGAGCGACGCCGAGATCCGCCACGCCATCGAAGGCAACTACTGCCGCTGCACCGGTTACCAGAACATCGTCAAGGCCATCCAGGCCGCGGCCGTCACCCTGCGCGCCGCGGGCACCCCCGCGCGCGTCGGCGTCTGAGGAGAGATCATGCCCACGCTGTTCGGCTCCGCCATCAAGCGCCGTGAGGATCCCCGGCTGATCACCGGCGCGGCAACCTACGTCGATGACGTGAAGCTGCCGGGACTGACGTACGCCGCTATTCTCCGAAGCCCCTACGCCCACGCCCGCATCACCTCCGTCGACGTGAGCGCCGCGAAGGCGGCACCCGGCGTCATCGCCGTGTTCACCGGCGCGGACATCAAGGACCGGGTGGCCCCGGTGCCCTGCGCGTGGAATCCGCCCAATTGCGACCTCAAGGTTCCGCCGCACCCGCTCCTCGCGCACGACCGCGTGCGCTACGTCGGCGACGGTGTGGCAATGGTCGTCGCGGAGTCGCGCGCGGCCGCGCGCGACGCGATCGACCTGATCGAGGTGGACTACGATTCGCTTCAGGGCGGGGTCGATCCCGAAAAGATGGCGCAGCCCGGCGCGCCGCAGCTCCACGACGAGGTGGCCAACAACATCGCGTTCACCTGGGTCGTGGCGGGCGGCGACGCCGAGCAGGCGTTCAAGACCGCGGACGTGACGGTGAAGCAGCGCATCGTCCAGCAACGCCTGCTGCCCACCGCCATGGAGCCGCGCGCCGCGGTGGCCAGCTACAACAAGGGCAGCGGGCAGCTCACGCTGTGGGCCACGAGCCAGAACCCGCACATCCACCGCTTTCTCTGCTCCGTCATGCTCCAGATCCCGGAGCACCGCATCCGCGTCATCGCGCCCGAGGTGGGCGGCGGCTTCGGCAGCAAGATTCCGGCGTATCCCGACGAGGCCCTCGTCAGCTACGCCGCGATGCAGCTGGGCCGCCCGGTCAAGTGGACCGAGGACCGCTCCGAGAACTACAAGGTCACCATCCACGGCCGCGACCATATCGAGCACGTCGAGATGTGCGGCACCCGGGACGGCACGATCACCGGGATCCGGACCAGGGTGTACGCGGGGTTGGGGGCCTACGCGTCGACCGCGGGCCCGGGCATTCCCACGATCCTGCACGGTCTCGTCTATTCCGGCGCCTATCGGATTCCCAACATTCTGGGCACCATCTACGGCGTCTATACGAGCGGCGCGCCGGTTGACGCGTATCGCGGCGCCGGCCGGCCCGAGGCCGCGTACCTCGTCGAGCGCCTGGTCGACATCTACGCCCGGAAGATCGGCCTCGACCCCACCGAAGTTCGCCGCAAGAACTTCATTCCCAAGAGCGAGTTTCCGTACACAGTGGCCACCGGGCTGACCTACGACTCGGGCGACTATGAGCCCGCGCTCGACAAGGCGCTCAAGATGCTCGACTACCCGGCATTCCGCCGCGAGCAGGCCGAGGCCCGGACACAGGGCCGCTACCTCGGCGTTGGGGTCGTCAGCTACATCGAGATCTGCGGGCTCGGGCCCTCGCAGGTGGCCGGCGCGGTGGGCTTCGGCGGCGGGCTGTACGATTCGGCGATCGTGCGGGTCTATCCCACCGGCGTCGTGCGCGTCTACATCGGCGCCAGTCCCCACGGTCAGGGCGAGGAGACGACCTTCGCGCAGATCGTCGCGGAAGAGTTCGGCTATCCGGTCGAGAACGTCGAGATCGTCCACGGCGACACCGAGACGACGCCGCAGGGATGGGGCACCTACGGCAGCCGCTCGACCGCGGTCTGCGGGTCGGCGGTGAAGGTGGCGACGCAGCGGGTCAAGGAAAAGGCAAAGAAGATCGCGGCGCACCTGCTGGAGGCCAACGAGCAGGACATCGAGTGGAAGGACGATGCCTTCCGGGTGCGCGGTTCGAGCGACCAGGCCAAGACGTTCGCCGAGGTGGCCCTGATGGCCAACGTCGCCTGGAACATGCCTCCCGGGGTGGAGCCGGGTCTCGAGGCCTCGGCGTTCTTCGATCCGAGCAACTTCGTCTACCCGTTCGGGAGCCACGTGTGCACGGTCGAGGTCGACGCCGACACGGGCGAGGTCAAGATCCTGCGCTACATCGCGGTGGACGACTGCGGGCCGCACATCAACCCGATGATCGTCGAGGGCCAGATCCACGGCGGCATCGTGCAGGGCATCGGTGAGGCCATGCAGGAGATCGCGATCTACGACGACGACGGCCAGCTCGTGACCGGCACCATGATGGACTACGCGGTGCCCAAGGCCAGCCAGATGCCCCATCTGGAGCTCGATCACACGGTCACGCCCTCGCCGGTGAATCCGCTCGGGATCAAGGGGTGCGGCGAAGCGGGCACGATCGCCTCGGCGGCGTGCGTCGTGAATGCCGTGTGCGACGCGCTCTCTCCGCTCGGGATTCTGCACATCGACAAGCCGCTCACGCCCGCGCGGGTCTGGGCCGCGATCCAGGCAGCCAGAACGGGCGGGACCGGCAGCAACGGGCACCCTGGCATCGCGCCCGGCGCCGGCCCCGAGGACGCCCAGCTGGTGCCCGGCGCCGTCGGGCCGGGAAAGGAGAATGTGCGGTGATCTCGACCAGCTTCGACTACATGCGCGCCACCTCGCTCCGCGAGGCGCTCGGCATCCTCGCTCAGGGCGGCGGCACCAAGGTGATCGCGGGCGGGCACAGCCTGCTTCCCGTCATGAAGTTCCGGCTGGCGCAGCCGGCCCGACTGCTCGATATCGCCGGCCTCGACGAGCTTCGGGGCGTGGAGGAGTATCGGAAAGGCGCGCGCATCGGCGCTACCACCACCTACCGGGATTTGCTGGAGAGCGACCTGCTCCGCGAGCGGTTCCCGATCATCACGGAGTGCACGGAGGACATCGGTGACTGGCAGGTGCGAAACCGGGGCACGATCGGCGGCAGTCTCGCGCATGCCGACCCCGCGTCGGACATGCCCTCGGTCATGCTCGCGCTCGATGCCACCTTCAACGTGCGCTCGAAGCGCGGGCGGCGGGCCATCAAGGCACGGGAGTTCTTCCAGAGCCCGTTCGTCACGGCGCTCGCCGAGGACGAGCTCCTGCTCGACATCCTGCTGCCGCCGCTGCCGAAGGGCGCGGGAACGGCATACCTGAGCCAGGCACAGGCGGCGTCGGGCTACGCGCTCGCCGGCGCCGCCACGGTGGTGGCCCGCACCCGGAAGACGGTGAGCCACGCCGTCATCGCGCTCACCGGCGTCGGAGAGATCTCGCAGCTCGTCGCGGCCGCGGACCAGCTAGTCGGCACCAAGGCCGAGCCCGACGTGCTGCAGCGTGTCGCCGCCGCATCGGTCGACGGGATCGAGATCCAGGGCGACATCCACGCGCCTGCCCCGTACCGGAAGCATTTGGCGCAGGTCATCGTCCGCCGGGCGCTCGACAGGGCGCTCGAGCGGGCCAAATAGTTCTGCCGCGCTCCGCGGCGGCGCTCGTGCTGGCCGCGGGGCTGGGCCGACGGTTCGGTGGTGGCAAGCTCACGGCTCCGCTGCACGGCCGGCCTCTCGCGGCCCACGCGCTGGACGTCGTGCGGCGGGCGCGAGCCAACGGGACGGTGGCGGAGGCCGTCGCTGTCATCGGGCCCGACGACGGCGCACTGCTGGCGGTCGTGGACGAAGCGGGACTGCGCGCCGTCGTGAACGACGCGCCGGAGCACGGGCTGTCGGGCTCACTCCGGCGGGGACTGGCCGAACTCGGTGGGGACATCGGTGCAGCGCTGGTCCTGCTCGCCGACCAGCCGATGGTTCGGGATACCACCCTCGCGGCGCTCGCTGCCGGCTGGCGGGCGGGGCTCGGCGATTTCATCCGACCCCGCTACGCGGACGCGCCCGGCGAGCCGGGGCACCCGGTGCTCCTCGGCCGGGCGGTCTGGCCGCTCGTCGCGCGGCTCGAAGGCGACGCCGGCTTCGGCCACCTCTTTCCCCCCGGCACCGCCGGGGTCGCACTGATCGACGTGGCGGGGTCGAACCCGGACGTGGACACGCGCGACGACCTCACCACTCTCGAAAGATCCTGGACATGAAATTGGACTTTGCCGGCGCCCCCGAGATCAGCGCGTCTCCCCAGACCGTGTGGACCAAGCTGCTGGATCCCGACTTCGTGGCGGCGTCCGCACCGGGGGTCGAATCGGTGGAGCGCGTCGACCCGACCCATTTCAAGGTCGTCTCCGGACTCGGGGTCGGCGCCGTCAAGGTCAAGTTCAAGCTGGATGTCGAGCTGTTCGACATCGTCGAGGGGCAGCGCCTCAAGATGCGCGCGCGCGGCAAAGCTCCGGGATCAGCCGTCGACGTCGTATCCGCCCTGCACGTCGAGGGGTTCGAGGCCGGCCGCACGCGTCTCAACTGGACGGCCACGAGCGAAGTCAGCGGTACGGTGGCCAGCGTCGGAGCTCGACTGCTCGAAGGTACCGCGCGACGACTCACCGAACAGTTCTGGACCGACTTCGCCCAGCGCGTGAGCGCGGGCTGACGCCCGGAATGCGGGCCCTGCGCCTCGCACCTTCCGACCTGGCAGCTCTCTCCCCCGACGACATCGCTGGTGCAGTGCTGCTGGCCCCCGTGCAGCTGCCCGGCGGGCTGCTGCGAAAGGGCAGCCGCGTCGATCACGGGGCCGCGCTCCGCATGCTGGCGGCCGCGGCTGCCGGCGATCTCCTGCCGGTCCGTCTCGCCTGGCTCGAAGCCGACGACATCCATGAGGACGATGCGGCCCGACGCCTGGCCGCCGCCGTCAGCGGGGCCGGGCTCCGGACCAGTACCCCGCGGCAGAGCCGGCTCGACCTGGTGGCGACGCAGGACGGCGTGCTGCACGTAAAGGTAGATGGACTGACGCGCCTCAACGCGCTCGACGCGCTCGAGGTGTTCACGCTGTACCATGGACAGGCCGTGGCGGCCGGCGAGACCGTCGCCTCGGTCAAGGTGGCCCCGCACGTGGTGGAGGAGGCGTTGGTCGCGGGCGCCGAGCGGATCGCCCGCGAGAGCGGCCCACTCGTGCAGGTGCGGGGCTATATGCCGCTGGAGGTCGGGGCGGTCGCGGAGGAGGCGCTCAGCGCCGATGGGCTGGCCCGGTTCGAGGCGGGCATCCGGCGCAAGGTGGAGGCGCTCGGCTCGCGGTTTGTGGGCACGATCCTGGTGGGCGACGAAGACCCCGCCGCGGCTCGGGCCGCGGTGCGTGAGGCGTTGGTGCAGTCGGTCCGGCGCCGGCAGCTCCGGGTGCTCCTGGTTGGCGGAGTATCGGCGGGTGATCCGATCTCCCCGTTCTTCGCGGCGCTCGAGGAGCTGGGTGGGCAGGTCCTCCGGCGGGGCGTCCCGGCTCACCCCGGTTCGATGATCTGGCTCGCCGAGCTCGACGGGTGCCGCCTGCTAGGGCTTCCGAAGTGCGGGATGTTCAGCATGGCCACCGCCGCCGACCTCATCCTGCCCCGCCTTCTGACCGGGGAAGCGCTGTCCGCAAAGGAGTTGGCCGACCTGGCTCATGGCGGCGTGCTGGGCCGGGAAATGCTGTTTCGGTTTCCAGCATACGCCCGTACCCTCCCATCTCCCGAGCCGTGAACTGGAAATTCACCATAGATTCACGCTGGAGGTTTAGGGTTGAACCAAGTCGTTCGGCCCGCCCTCATTCAGGAGCACATCATGTCCGAGCAGAACCGAGTCCGCATCGAATTGACGGACGAGCAGAAGGCACAGATCAAGGCCGCCACCGGTAAGGACGCGCGGACGCTGGAATTGGGGGCTGAGGAGCTCGAGAGCCGTATCGCTCCGGCGAAAAAGCCGTTCTAGTAGGCCGAACCGCAGCAGGAGCCAAAGCCCCTCCCGAGACCCTCGGGAGGGGCTTTTGTCGTCCGCTGTTCAACCGTTCGTGGTGAGACACCATCGCCGCTGGTGCAAACCCTCCAGAATAGGGGATATTTCGAGGAACTCCTGAGCCGAGGCTCCCCCGACCCGTGAGTCAGCCCCCCGACATCGATGCCGTCCAGACCGCATTCGCAGCGCACGGCTACGTCGCCGACCGCGACCTTGCCACGGCCGTCTTCCTCTCGCTGGCCCTCGGACGGCCTCTGCTCCTCGAGGGGGAGGCCGGCGTCGGGAAGACCGAGGTGGCGCGCACCCTGGCCGCGGTCCTGGGGGCCGACCTGATCCGCTTGCAGTGCTACGAAGGGCTCGACGTGAACACCGCCGTGTACGAGTGGGACTATCCGCGTCAGATGCTCGAGATTCGCCTCCTGGAGGCACGCGGCGAAGCGCGCTCTGCCGCCACCCGGGACATCTTCGCGGAAGAGTTCCTCATCCGTCGCCCCCTGCTGCAGGCACTCGCGAGCCATGCCGCCGAGGCGCCCGTGCTGCTGATCGACGAGGTGGACCGTGCCGATGAGGAGTTCGAGGCGTTCCTGCTCGAGATCCTGAGCGACTTCGCGGTCACCATCCCGGAGATCGGTACCGTCCGCGCGGAGCGTCCCCCGCGAGTGATCCTGACGAGCAACCGCACGCGCGAAGTGCACGATGCCCTCAAGCGACGGTGCCTCTATCACTGGATCGACTACCCTGCGGCCGCGCGCGAGCTCGCCATTCTCCGTGCCCGGGTTCCGCACGTACCGGACGCGCTGGCTCGTGAGGTCGTCGCGTTCGTGCAGCGGCTGCGGACCGCGGACCTCACCAAATCGCCGGGCATCGCGGAGACGCTCGATTGGGCGGCGGCGCTCCTCGCGCTCGGCGCGAGCCACCTCGAGCCGGCGCAGGTCGAGCAGACGCTCGGGGTGCTGCTCAAGTACCAGGAGGATGTGGGCGCGATGCGGAACGGCGGGGCACGCACGATCCTCGACGAGTCGCGGGTCGGCGTGCGGGGCTGAGCGGGCTACGCCTCGACGACCAGGATCTCCAGACGGTCACGGCCGTGCACGCCACGATCCACTCGCCCGAGGTGGACACCGGCGAGCGTCGCCGCACATACATCGGCGGGAAGCTCCGAGAGCGAATGAGTCGTGGTGAGCGCAACCACCGGCATCCCGGCTGAGCGCGCGGCCTGAACGCCGGCGGGCGCATCCTCCACCACGAGGCAGTCGGAGGGCACCACGCCGAGCGCCTGCGCCGCCAGAAGATAGGCATCGGGGCTGGGTTTTCCGCGGGTGACGTCTTCGGCGCAGACCAGCACCGATGGGATGGGAAGTCCCGCGCTGCGGAGGCGGTCGGTGGCCGTACGCCGGGGGCCCGACGTCGCCACGGCCCAGCTTCCCGGTGGAAGCGTCGCCAGCAATCGGGCGGCGCCGGCCAGCGGTCCGATGGCGTCCGTGTCCGGTTCCTCGGCGGGCAGGAACGCCCGCACTTCGGCCTCCGCATCGAGGTGCGGTGCGGCCATCCGGATGGTCTCGAGGGCGCGCCGGCCGTGGCAGATGCTGAGGAATGGCTCGGGCCGGAGCCCATGGGCGCTCGCCCATCGCCGCCACTGCTGCTCGACGTAGGCGGCGGAATCGACGAGAACCCCGTCGAGGTCCAAGAGGATCGCGGAGCATTCGAATCGTTTCATGTCAGCCAATAATGAGTGGCAAGTTTCGATCCCGTTAGACCCGGGGCGGCCGACCTCGCTCAGAGTGGAGACGCCGTTCGGCCCCGCTCAGGTGCATGGCGATGTCCTGCTGGCCAACATCTCGCGGTTCGCGCGACTGATGCGACGGGCAGGGCTGGACGCGGATGGCGGTCAAACCGCTTCGTTCGCCCAGGCACTGACGCTGCTCGGTTTCGACCGGCGAGCCGACGTCAGGGCCGCGGGGCGGGCGATCTTCGTACGCCGCCGAGAGGATGTGCGGCTCTACGAGGCGGCGTTCGATCTGTTCTGGAGACGGCGGACCGGCGCAAAAGGCGTGAGCGACCGGTTGCCTCGTATCCGCCAGGAGGAGCGGCAGGAGTGGGCGGCTGACCCTTCGGGTCCCGGCGAGGATGCGTCGAGAGACCAGGACCTGGTCGCGGCCGTCCGGCCGGGCGCGTCCAGCATCACGGAACGGCTCCGGCATGCCGACTTCGCCACGCTCAGTCCGGATGAGGCCCGCGACGCGGCGGCGATGCTGGAGGCCCTCAGGCCGAGACTTCCGATACGGCCCGCCCGGCGCAGCCGCGCGGGCCCGAGCGGACACCGCCCGGCGGCCCGGGCGATGCTTCGGCGCGCCATGAGTACGGGAGGCGAAGCCCTACGCTGGCGCTGGCTTCGCCGACTCGAGCGGCCACGCCCCATCGTGCTCGTCTGCGACATCAGCGGGAGCATGGAGCGCTACAGCCGATTCATGCTCCGCTTCGCCCACGCACTTCATCGCAGCGGCGCACCGTTGGAAGTGTTTGTATTCGGGACACGCCTGACCCGCATTACCCGCCAGCTTCGCCTCCGAAATCCGGATGCGGCGCTGCGGCGCGTGGCCGAGAAGGTGGTGGACTGGAGCGGTGGCACGCGGATCGGCGAGAGTCTCCGCGACCTCAACCGTCGCTGGGTACGTCGCACCATCCGCAGCGGCGCCATCGTACTTCTGGTGTCCGATGGCTGGGAGCGCGGTGATCCGGCGCTGCTGGCTCGCGAGATGGGCACCCTCCGCCGTTCTTGTCACCGGCTCCTCTGGATCGATCCGCTGGCCTCGAGGCCGGGCTTCGAGCCCGCCACCGTCGGCTTGCAGGCGGCACTACCCTTCGTGGACGAGCTGGTCCCGGCGGCCAGCGTCGCGTCCCTGGAAGAGCTGGCGAGTCGGCTGGTGAAGCTCTGATCCAAACCCCTCGACTCCTGCGCCTCCGCTCAAGTCCCGGAGAACCCGGGCGCACGAACACTGGAGCACGACCATGCGAGATCTCTTGCCCGACTACGATCGCCTGGCCGGCCAGGGCCGGCCCCTCGGGCGTGCCGTAGTGACCAGCGTCTGGGGATCGGCGCCCCGACCCGAAGGCTCGTCGATGCTCGCCACCGCGGATGGCACCATGGCCGGGTCCGTGTCGGGCGGCTGCGTGGAAGGCGCCACCGCCACCGAAATTGCCGAGGCGATCGGTCGGGGCACTCCGAAGCTCGTCACCTTCGGCGTGAGCCACGAGCGGGCCTGGGAGGTCGGACTGGCCTGCGGGGGAACGATCAAGGTGTTCGTCGAGCCGGCGGTGCGCCCCGAGGTGCTGGCGGCGGCGCGCGGCACGGGGGGCGAGGTGGTGGCCACGATCGTCGAAGGGCCCGACGTCGGCCGATCGGTGCGGATCGGCGAAGATGGAACGTTCGAAGGCTCGTTCGGCGGCGCGATACCCGAAGCGCCCCTCCGGAGTGCCGCGCTCCAGGCGCTCAGGCACGAGGCGAGCACCACCGCGACGGTCGAGACCGGATCGGGTTCCGCGAGCGTCTTCCTCGAAGTGTTCCCCAGGCAGCCGCGCCTCGTCATCTTCGGCGGAGTCCACATCGCCGTCGCGCTCGTTCCGCTCGCCCGGGCGCTGGGATACCGCACGATCGTGGCTGATGGGCGCCCGGCGTTTCTTACGGCCGAGCGTTTCCCGGACGCCCACCAGCGCATCCTCGCTTGGCCCGAGGAGGCATTCGACACGATCGGACTGGACGCCTCATGCTACGTATGCATCCTGTCCCACGACCCCAAGTTCGACGAGCCTGCCTTGCAGGCGGCGCTGCGCTCGCCGGCGCGCTACGTCGGCGCGATCGGCTCGCGGAAGACGCAGGCGGCGCGGCGCGACTGGCTTAGGGGCTCGGGGTTCAGCGACGAGGACATTGCCCGCGTGCACGGGCCGATCGGGCTGGACCTCGGTGGCCGCCAGCCCGCGGAGACCGCGCTCGCGATCCTGGCGGAGATGACGGCCGTGCGGTACGGTGGGAGTGCCGTGCGGACGTAGCGGCGCCTAGTCGTCGCAGGCCGGAGTGCCCGGCTCCTCGGGCACGCGCTTCTGAACCTCGGTCGCGGGTCGCTCCGTGACCGGTCCGAACCAGACGACGCAGGTCTTTCCCGGGCGCGACTCGTGCGTGGCGCGCGCCGACCATGCGACATCGTTGGCACTGAGCATCGTGATCTTGACGCCGCGGTGCCACAAGTACTGCAGCGCGAACGGCTCCATACGTCGCGCATACACTCCCTGATTCCCGAAGTACGACTCCTGCGAGCGTACCAGATTCCGGAGGTCGACCCGCATCTGCACGGTCGGCGCGACGGCATCGAGGGCGCTGCTCGTGTCCGGGGTGGCCGAGGCCGGCGGCTCGGCCGCGGCGACGGGCGCCGGTGCCGCCGGGGCGTTCTGGACCGGCGGTGGAGGAGCGTCGCACACCGGCACCCCTTCCCGCCCGGAGCGCTTGTCCCGTCGCGTGGTCGGAGCGGCGTGGTCGCGCCCGACGTAGATCACACAATCCTTTCCCGGCGTCTCCGGATGGGAGCCGCTGGCCGCCCATCCCCCGCGCGATAGCCAGAGAAACTTCACCTCCGTACCGCCCTCGGGCCGGAAGGCGAGGCGGGACAGATCCTCGGTGTACCCGCCGGTCTCCGCGTAGTAGGTCTCTTCCGCCACGACCAGCCGCCGAAGCCCGCGCCGGATCTGGTCGAAACGCCCGCGTTCCACGGCCGGATCGACTGCGACGCTCCGCTTGGCTGCCTTGATCACCTTCGCCGCCGACTTGGTTTGCGAGTCGGAGACGGTGACCGTGGTTTCAGCAGCTCGGGCGGGGAGGGCCGGAAGCCGCAGGCCGTCGCAGCCGGCTGCCATCAGCAGGGACGCCGACGCCAAGATGGCGGGTGCGCGCCGGGACAGCCGACGAAACGTCGCCACCCGATGGACCGTTGCGGGCAACATGAACTCCTGGGGGCTATCGAGCCTGCGGGGGGCTCGGTTGAAGGAGGTATTCGTGGGATCCTATCGCGCGACGACCAGCCGCGCCAGTCACGTGCAACAGCTTGCGCTCTATGCTTCGGCGTCTAGGTCACTACGCTCGGCGACCCCGGCGCCGCCGCCGTCCGGGCCTGATCAGTATCGCCTGCCAGCTCGATGAGTTGGGCAGTCAGACGGTCAACCGTCTCGGTCTCGCCGCCGGGCTGCGCGGAGGATGCGGCCAGGTCGAGCCAGGCCAGCGCTTCCCCGAACGCGTAGCGCCGCCGCGCATCCTCACTCGCTACCAGGGCGTGCCGGTAGGCCCGGACGGAGTCACCCGCCAGGTCCGCGTGGCGGGCGATCCCCGCCGCGGCACTCGGGAGGTCGTGCGGCGGAGTGGCCAGTTCCATCGCCTCTGCGAGCGCCCGGTGAAGTTCGCGTCGACGGCTTTCGGTCAACCGTTCCCGGACCCCCTGCTCGATCATCCGGTGGGCGCACCTGTACACGCCACCCTGCTCCACCACCAGCCGCCTGTCGACAAGCGCGTCGCCGATGGAGGCGGCATAGAGTCGCGAGATCCCGTGCACGTGCGAGAGCACGCTGGCCCCACACCCCGTTTCCGACACGGCAATCGTGAAGAGCGCGTCGCGGAGACGATCCGGCAGTCTCTCCACCCGCTCGGCGACCACGTCATTGATGCTCTGGGAAGTCGGCAACTCGAATCCCTGCCGTTCCAGCGCGGGCGCGGCAAGCCAGGCCCCGCTATTCGCATCGGTGGTGAGCAGGCCCTGCGAGAACAGCGTCTTCAGGAGCTCCAGGACGTAGAACGGATTTCCCGACGTGGCTTCGTACACCCGTCCACCGAGGCGCTGGGCCAGACCGGCCTCGCTCGCGGGAGTCATCTCCGCGATCATGCTCGTGACCTGCGCCTCGGCGAGCGGCGACAAGGTCAGCACCTGAACGCTCGATTTCGCTCGAAGCACGCGGAGCAGCCGGGCCGAGGGCGCCTCGCGCTCGAGCTCGCCCAGCGTTACGGTAACGACCCAGAGTACCGGCGATCCCTCAAGGTGCCGTATCACGTACCGAAGCAGGTTGCAGCTCTCGGCATCGAACCATTGCAGGTTCTCCAGCAGCACCAGGATCGGACTCTCGGCGGCCAGACTCATCAGCACCTGCGTCACGCCCTCGCTCAGGCGGGAGCCGTCCGTCTCATCCGCCGCGGGCTCCGGCAGGGCCGGAAAGCGCTGGCGGATCTCCGGCAACAGGCGGGCCGTCTCGGCCAACCATTCGGGCGCCGTACCGCCCAGGCCTGGTGCGGTCAGCATGTCCCGGAGCACCTCCACCGCGGACGCGAACGGAAACCCGGCCCGGGAGTCGCCGCTCCGGCCCCGCAGTACGATGCCGCCATCCGCCACCACCCAGCGCACGTAATCGCTCGTGAGCCGTGACTTGCCTATCCCCGGATCTCCCTCCACGAGCACGACGCTCCCGGTTCCCCGGCGGGCGGACTTCCAACACCGCGACAACGCCGACCACTCGGCATCCCGGCCAAACAGGCTCGACTCGAAGGTCGGGGCATTGACCGGCCACTCGTCGGTGACGGCGGGTCGCGCGGCCGACGTGGAGGTGTCCGACTCCACCCGGTGGACCAGCGCGAGCAGCGAACGACTCGGCTCACACCCCGCTTCGCGGCGGAGAGTGGCCCGATACTCGTGGAACCGCGTTAGCGCGGCTCCGCGATCCCCCGAGAGATACCGCGCCTCGATGGTTGCCCGGGCGGCCTCATCCGAGAGCGGGTCGCAGGCGAGCCAGCGATCGCCCAGCTCCGTCGCCTCGCGCCAGCGGCCGTGGGCGAGGGCGGTGCGGGCGAGCTCGCCCAGCACCTGCTCGTACTGCCGGAGCAGCGTGCGCCGGGTTTCCGTGGCCCACTCTTCGAACCGGGGCGCATGGCGCACCGAAAACCCGGACAAGAACCTCGGTACATCGAACGTCGAGGCTCGCCGGGGATCGGCGTGGATGGCCGCGCGGAACTGCGGCACGTCACAGTCGATGGGCTGGGCGAGCTCGATCCACTGACGGCCAGGCGCCAGCAGCTCGCCGACGCGCTCCCGAAGGTGCTTGAGGGCCTGGCGAAGCGAGGCCCGCGCTTCGGCCTCGGGCGATTCACCCCAGAGCAGGCCGGCCAGTTCCTCCCGGGTCTGCGACCGCCCCTCCACCACCAGGTAGGCCAGCAGCGCCAACTCCTTGGCGCCAGGAGCCGGCCCGCCGCCCGGACGGCCATCGCGAAAGGCTAAGGTCGGAGGGCCAAACAGTGTCAGGGTGACACTTGCCAAGGGAATTGCCTTGAAGGGGCTGTCGGAACGTACGCCGAATTCACGAGACGGCAAGTAATTATTCACGCTGCGTTCACGGCCTCTCCCCAGATTGTCCCCTGCGATTCGGCACTGATCGCTGGCCACCGTAGAACTAGACGATCCACCCAGGAGGCATGACATGTCGACTCCCAAGGAGCCGGTCCGGATCACCCTGACGGACGATCAAAAGGCCCAGATCCGCAGTCAGACCGGCAAGAACGCCGAGGCCGTGGAATTCTCGGTGGAGGAGCTCGAGGAGCGTATCGCCCCGATGAAAAAGCCGAGCCCGAAGCCGTAACTCGGAGTCGAAGAGCCGGTGCGTAATTCACGCGGAATTCACGCACCGCGCTCACATTCGTCATCAGCTCGTGTCGCTCATCGGCAACAGCCATCCATCGGGGGAACAAATGTCCGACTCCAAGCAGCCCGTCCGCATCGCCTTGACCGACGACCAGAAGGCCCAGATTCGCAACCAGACCGGCAAGGACGCCGAGGCGGTGGAGCTTTCGGTGAGTGAGCTCGAGGATCGTATCGCGCCGATGAAGATCCAGTAAGCAGGCGCACTGGTTCGACAAGGCCGTCCGAGGTGCCGGGCCACCAGTGGCCCGGCACTTTCGTTTTCCACCGCTCCCTACTTACGCAATACCGGCCCCTGTCGCATAATGGGGCATGCATGACGTCTTGAGCGTTCCATCCGCACCGCTCGAGGAACTCCGCCAAGAAGTCGATCGCCTCCACCAGCTCCATGCCGTCGGCCTGGAGCTCGTCTCGTCGCTCGACCTCGAGGCGCTGCTCCCGATCGTCCTCGATCGTGTGTGCCGCGCGGCGGGGGCCGAGGCGGGAACCCTGTGGCTGACCGACGGCGACGGGATGCTCCGATGTCGGGCCGGCGCGGGCGAGATCGGCACCCGGCTGCTCGGCGCGCAGCGGGAGTGGTCCGAGATCGTCGGCGCCAGCGGCGGCGTGTTCCCCGGCGCCACACTGACCCGTCCGCTGCTGGTCGGGGAGGATCGAGTCGGCGCCGTTCAGGTCTCGGCCAAAAGCGGTGACACGACGGCGGCGTTCGACGCGCATGACCGGGAGATGCTCGAGAGTCTGGCTCCGCTCGCCGCGATCGCCCTCCGCAATGCGCGGCTGCACACCAGCGGCCAGCGCGCCGAAGACATCACGCTCATTCTGGAGATCAGCCGCGAGATCGGATCCACGCTCGACCTCGACCGCGTGCTCCGCTCGGTCGTGAACCTGGCGTCCAGAGCGCTCCCCTTCGATCGAGGGGCCGTGGGGCTCTACGACAAGGGCAAGTGCGAAATTCGGGCGGTGGCGGGGCAGGAGACGGTCGATTCGAAGGATCCCAAGCTGCAGGACCTGATCGCGCGCGCGGGATGGGCCGCGGGCCGCGGGGAGACGCTCTACCTGAGCGACCGCGGCGAGCCGACGTCGGACGCCGAGCGGATGTTTCTCACCATCTTCGGACCGGACCTGGAAACCGCCGGGGTGCAGAGCGGTCTCTACCTGCCGCTCAAGGACGAAGAAGGCATCCTCGGTGTGCTCGTGTTCGAGTCGGGCACCGCCGATTTCGCCACCGAGAACCAGCGCGGCCTGATCATGATCCTGGCCAACCAGACCGCCGTGGCGCTCCGGAATGCCCAGCTCTACAACCAGGTGCCGATGGTCGACGCGATCGGCGCGATCGCCGCGAGGAAACAGGCGCTTCTGGCGCTGCCCAGGCGGCGGGTGCAGCTCGTCGCGGCGATCTCGCTGGCTGTGCTGGCCGCGCTCACGCTCATCCGGTGGCCCCTCCGCGTCCCGGGGAGCACGCCGATTTTCCGGCCGATGTCGATGGCTCCCATCCGTGCGCTCGTGCCGGGCATCGTCGAGCGTGTGATGGTGACCGAAGGGGCGATGGTGCCCCGCGGCGCGCCGCTCGCCTCGCTCCGCGCCACGGCGCTGGCGGCCGAGCGCGAGGCCACGTCCGCCGAAGCCGCGACGGCCGAGCGCCAGGCATCCCAGGCGGCCGCGCGTGGCGACGCGGCGGAAGAGCGGCTGCAGCGGACGCGCGCCGACGCGCTCCGGCGTGAGGTGGCCATCCTGAACGACGAGCTGGCCCTGACCACCTTGCGCGCCCCGGTGTCGGGCGTCGTCCTCACGCCCCACGTCGAAGAGTATGCCGGGGCCTCGCTCGAGGAGGGCGACCTGCTGCTCACCCTCGGACGTCTCGACACCCTGGAGCTCGAGTTCGGAGTCGATCAGCGCGAGGTGGCGCGGGTGCGGGCGGGGCAGGAAGTCCGTCTGCGCGTGGATGCCCTGCCTCAGCGCACCCTCGTGGGGCGCGTCATCTCGGTGGGCCAGCTGCCCGCCGACACCGGCGAGGCGGTGTCGTATCCGGTGCGCGCGGCGGTGCCCAATCCGGACGGCGTCCTCAAGCCCGACATGACGGCCTACGTCCGTGTGCTGACTGCTCCCGCCTCGACCGCCACGCGGCTGTTCCGCGGGCCGGTGCGGTGGGCGCGACTCGCCTGGTGGAGGCTCTGGTCATGAACCGCGCCATGCTCCTCCTCGTCCTGGTGACCGCCTGTGGCGACGGCCCCGACGACCGGTCCGCCATCGCCACGTCGGCCGCATCGGCCAGCGTCCCGGACAGTGGAACCGTCCCGGCGACGCTGCTGACGGCCGACACGGCCACGGTAGACGCGCCGCTCTCGCTGCCGGCGCAGCTGTACGTCGAGCACGATGCCGTGGTGTTCGCGCGGTCGCCTGGTGTGGTGGAGTCGGTGCTCGTGGATCTGGGCCACCGCGTCAGGGCGCGGCAGGTCCTCGCGACCCTCGAGCGCACCGACCAGACGATCGCGCTCGAGCAGGCGCGCCAGCGCTACGACAACGGTCGGCAGCGCGTCGAGCGCCAGCGGGCGCTCAAGACGGCGGGCGTCGTCACGCAGGCGGACTCCGAGCAGGTCGAGTTCGAGTACCGGGAGGCCGAGCTCTCGCTCCGAAAGTCCCAGCGGGAGTACGATCTGACGCGGATCGCCGCCCCGTTCGACGGTGTGGTCACCTCGCGCACCGCTCGCATCGGCCGATTGGTCAACAGCGGCGACACCCTCTTCCAGGTCACCGGGCTCGCCCCGGTGCTGGCGCGAGTGCGAGTGCCCGAAAGCTCCGCGTTCGGGCTGTCGGTCGGGAGCACGGCGCAGGTGACCGGCGCGCGCGGCGAAACAGCGTCGGCACGAGTGATCCGCGCCAGCCCGGTCATCGACGCCGCGAGCGGTACGCGCGAAGTGATCCTGCAGCTGGCTCCCGGAGCACGGCTCACCCCGGGCAGCAGCGTGACCGTTCGACTCGGCTCCGAGCGCCGACGGGTCGTGACCATTCCCCGGAGCGCGGTCGGCCCGGAGGGCTACGCGCTGGTGTGGGACGACCACCGGACCACCCTGCGGGCGGTCACCCTGGGGAGCGACTTGGCCGGCGACCGCGTCGAGGTCGTCAGCGGCCTGGCGGCGGGCGAGCAGGTGGTACCGAGCGCACCGTGAGCAGCCCCCGACTCCGCCCCGATCTGGTGCTGGTCGAGCAGAGCTACCGCGGCGAGCAGAGCTACATCGTGAAGGACCCCGCCACCCACAAGTATTTCCGGTTCCGCCCCGTCGAAGCCGTCGTCATGCAGTCGCTCGACGGGCGCCCCGTCGAGGAGGCGGTCGCCAGCCTCGCGGAACAGGGCATCAGGGTCACCGTCGGGGTGGTGGAGAAGTTCGCGGCCAAGCTCAGGAACATGGGTCTGTGCGAGCGAACGCTGCAGGAGCGCTCGAGCATGCTGGTGGAACGGCTGAGGGCGGAGCGCAAGCAACGGCTCAGGCCGCCGCTGTTCAAGGGCGACCTCCTGCGGATGCGGTGGTCGGTCGGCGACCCCGACCACCTCTTCGACGTCTGGAAGCCGCGACTGCATTTCTTCTTCACCCGCCCGGGCGTGCTCATGGCCCTGGCGCTGTTCGCCATCTACTTCGTCGTGCTGGCCGTCAAGTGGGACGACTTCGTCCGGGTGCTGAGCGCCCTGTTCAGCTTCGATCTCCGGACGGTGATCATGATCTACGTCGCGTTCACCTTCGTGGCGGCGGTGCACGAGCTGGGACACGGGGTGGCCTGCAAGGAGTTCGGCGGCGAGGTTCACGAGATCGGAGCGATGCTGTTCTACTTCGATCTGGCCTTCTTCTGCAACGTGAACGATGCGTGGGGCTTCACGGAGCGTGCGCCGCGGCTGTGGGTCTCGGCCGCGGGCTCGTGGATCCAGCTCATGCTCGCCAGCCTCGCGGGCGTCGTCTGGTGGGCGACTCCGGCCGGCACCCTGCTGTCGGACTTCGCGCAGGCCGTCTTCGTGATCGGCGGGATCCTGACGGTGGTGCTCAACGTCAATCCGCTGATTCCGCTCGACGGCTACTACGCCCTCATGGACTACCTCGAGGTGCCCAACCTTCGGCCCAGGGCGTTCGCCTACCTGGTGTGGGCCATCAAGCATCGCGTGTTGGGTCTCGATGTGCCCGAGCCGCCCGCGGACGAGCGCGAGCAGCGCATCTTTCTTCGCTACGGCATCCTCGCCGCGCTGTACAGCGGCTTCATCTTCTACACGTTCGCCGGGCTCCTCTACGGCTGGGTCGAGCACGCCTTGGGAGTGCTCGGCATCATCTTCTTCATGGCTGGGCTCTGGCTGGCGCTGCGTGGCTCGATCCGGGAGTTCGGGGGCGCCGCCGTCGTCTCCGCCCGGCGAAGGCTGGCGGCGTTCCGGGGACGGAGGCGTGATCAGCTCCTGATTGCGGCGGCCGCGGTTCTGGTGATCGGCGTGCTCGTGCCACGCCCCATCACCGTCACCGGACGTTTTGCCGCCGCCCCGGCGCTGTCGATCCCGCTCACCGCGGCGGGCGACGGCATGGTGGACCGGGTGATGGTACGGGAGGGGAGCCGGGTGGCCGCCGGCATGCCGGTCCTCGAAATCCGCAACCTGCCACTCGAACGATCGGCAGCCGCGGCCCAGCGGACGGCGGACTCGCTCGCGAGCCGTGAGGCCCAGGCGAGAGCGCGCGGGCGGCTGGAGGATGCCGCCCTGTACGAGGCGGAGCGTTTGGAGGAGGCATCGCGGCTGAGCGGCATGCGGGCCGAGCTGGCCGCGCTCCGGATCCGCGCCATCGGCCGCGGCGTCGTGATGACCGCCCGCCCGGAGATGCTCGCCGGAACTTGGGTCGAGGCCGGGGACCGCATGCTCGAGCTCGGCCAGCCCGACTCGGTCGAGCTTCGGATCGCGCTGACCGGAGCGGGCGCATCACTCGTCCGCCCGGGCCAGCCACTCGAGCTGATCTCTCACGCCGACCCGGGGACACGGGTCCAGACGCACGTTGGCGGAGTGTCCACGGCCGCTGCCGACCGCTCCGGCAGTCTCGAGGCGCGGGTGCGCCAGGCTTCCTCAGGAACCTTCCGCCCTGGCATGACCGGCGAGGCGAGCATCATCCTCCGCCGCTCCAATCTCTGGGGCTCGCTCTGGTGGTCCCTTCGCCGGCGCGTCCGGACCGACATCCTCCTGTAGCGCGGCTGGCGGAGCCAGGCGCCAATTTCACCCGGGAGCGACACTCCTGTCGAACCGCGCCCCCCTCGTTCGGCGCGCCCCGGCGCTGTGCCAGCCCCTGACTCCCACGCGACTTGCGCGTGGGCGCCGATTCTGCAAGCTTGGGTCGTCCCCCACAAGGACCCGGTCATTCGGCGCGACATGCTGACGCTGGTCCGCCAGGCGTTCGAGGGGCGGTACGAGGTCGAGCGTGAGATCGGCAAGGGCGGTAACGCCCGCATCTTCCTGGCGCGCGAGCCGGGAGGGGAGCCGGTCGCACTCAAGATCCTGCACCCTGAACTGCTCGTCAGCGTCGCCGCCGATCGATTCCTCCGGGAAATCAAGCTTGCCTCGCAGCTCGACCACCCTCACATCGCCCACCTGCTCGACTCGGGCGAGCGCGACTGGCTGGTCTACTACGTCATGACCTACGTCGAGGGAGCGACGCTGCGGGAGTTTCTGGACCAGAGACGCCGACTCACCGTATCCGACGCGCTCCGCGTCGCGGACGACCTGCTCGATGCGCTCGAACACGCGCATGCCCACGGCATCATCCACCGGGACGTCAAGCCGGAGAACGTGGTCATCTCCCCGCATGGGGCCGTGCTGCTCGATTTCGGGATCGCCCGGGCGGTGTGGGCCTCCGGAAGCGACCGGCTCACCCGATCGGGCATCGCCGTCGGTACCTCGACCTACATGAGCCCCGAGCAGATCACCGCGCTGCAGGAGATCGATCTGCGCAGCGACCTCTACTCGCTCGCCTGCGTGCTGTTCGAGTGTCTGGCGGGGCAGCCTCCATTCGTGCACAAGAACGAGGCCGTGGTGCTGCAGCTCCACCTCACCCAGCCGGCGCCGGACATCCGCACGATCCGACCCGACATTCCGGCCGAGCTGGCGGCCGGCCTCTCCCGGGCCATGGCCAAGACCCCGGGTGAGCGGTGGCAGAGCGCGTCGGCCATGCGGGACGCGCTGGCGGCCGTCATGGTAGGCTGAACACCCCTCCGTCCATCCTCGTCGAGTCTTCGATCGCTTATTTTTCCTGGTATCTCCTCTCCCCGTCCGAGGCTGGCCCGTGACCGCTCCTTTCGACCGGCTGAAGTCCGCTTTGGGCGGCCGGTACGAGCTCGAGCGGCAGGTCGGCGAAGGCGGCATGGCCACGGTCTACCTGGCTCGAGATCTGAAGCACGAGCGCCAGGTCGCCGTGAAGGTGCTTCGCGCCGAGCTGAGCGCCTCGCTCGGCGCCGATCGCTTTCTCCGCGAGATCCGGGTCGCGGCCGGCCTGCAGCACCCGAATATCCTCGGGCTCTACGACTCGGGCGAGACCGACGGGCTCCTCTATTACGTCATGCCGTTCGTGGAAGGCGAGTCGCTCCGCGATCGCCTGATCCGGGAACAGCAACTCCCCATCCACGACGCGCTCCAGATCACCCGCGAAGCGGCCGAAGCGCTGCAGTACGCGCATTCGCGCGGCATCATCCATCGCGACATCAAGCCGGAGAACATCCTGCTCCTCGGCGGCCACGCGCTGGTGGCCGACTTCGGCATCGCACGAGCGGTCAGCCAGGCTGGAGGCGAAAAGCTCACCCAGACCGGCATGGCGATCGGCACGCCGCACTACATGAGCCCCGAGCAGTCGCTCGGCAGCGAGCACGTCGACGCGCGAAGCGACGTGTACAGCCTGGGCTGCGTGCTGTACGAGCTCCTGATTGGCCAGCCGCCGTTCACCGGCCCCAACGCGATGGCCATCATGGCCCGCCACTCGATGGAGGTGGTGCCGAGCCTGCAGGTGGTGCGACCATCGGTGCCGGACGACGTCGAGGACGCGATCATGCGGTCGCTGGAGAAGACACCGGCGGACCGGTTCCAGACGATGAAGGAGTTCTGCGATTGCCTGGCGGAGGCGGAGGCGGAGGCGACGGTGATGCGGACGGCGGCTCGCCGCGC
>DATLBL010000089.1:0-36791 GCA_035526925.1 Gemmatimonadales bacterium | reverse complement strand
GGCCAGAGCGCGGGGGTTCGATCTCCTGGCCTTCGTGGGCAAGGCCTCGCGGACGCCCGGCGCCGGCAGCTCTGCCGCGGCGGGTAAGGTCGTGGTCCAGCAGGCGATTCAGTGCATGTTCGACGTGGCGGGCAACATCGGCACGAGCGCTGCCCCTGGCGACTTCTTCGGCTGGCCCAACGACAACCAATTCGACTTCGAGACGTCGCTTACGCCCGGCGTCGGCGGTACGTTTTACGTGCGCGGCAACGCGACGGATGCCTCAGACGTAACCAACACCGATTTTCCATCGCCTCTCAGCTATCCCATCGTCGCCAGAGACATCACCGACGGGAATCTGTCCGGCATTGCCCCGCCGAGCGGAAAGAATTGGCAGACTACCACGCTGAATACAAACGGCATTCTGAGCAACCGTGTGCTGATCTACGGTGAAGCGGCCACCGACGGCTACGACTGGAAACTCATTCCGCGCTCAACTTCGTTCACACCCTCCGCAACCGTGGCGCTCTGTGCCGGCCTGAACGGCGGCGAGGATTTCAATGATACGACAGTGGTGCGTCAGGAGTCGGTCGGAGCGCTTGGGTTCATTGATGGCGGTACTATCTGCGCCAGCAATGCGTCGCTCAGCATGATCGACGGCTCCACCGGCGCACTCGCCCTGCTGCACCGCGTCGGGCGCGTGGCCCGAGCCATGTTCGAGCCGGAACCGCTGTCCGCCAGCGTGGCGCTGAGCACGATCGGCGGCTCTGCCAGCGGAGCCAAGAAGGACGTCTTCAGCTTCCTGGTACTGCCGAAGGTCACGCTGACCTATCTGTCCACCGGCGCCACTGCTCCGATCCTCGGCACTTTGGCGGCCAACGTGAAGGTCAATCAGTTGTTCAGCGCCGTGGTGAACGTCAAGACGCCCGCGGGCGAGCCCGCAGGTGGCGTGACCGTGACGCTCTCGGCCGTGACCAACAATGGGACGGGGACTGGCATCTTCCAGGTGCGGCCCGGCTACACTGGAACGCTGGTGTGCAACCCCGCGAACAGCACGTACGGGCCGTTCTTGAGCCAGCCGAGCGTCACCACGCTCGGAACGGTGGGGCTGAACGGAGAATCCCAGGCGACGAACGCGGTCTGGTCGGGCAACCTGTGCTTCAGCAAGACCGGCGGGTTGAGCATCGTCGCTACTTCTGCAGGCGGCAGCAGCGGCGCAGCTGCACGGTCCACCAAGGCTTCTGCCAAGATCAACGTCAAGCCCTGAGCACTTCCGGCAGCACTAAAGAGGCGGCTCGACTGAGCCGCCTCTTTTATTTACCGCTATTTACCGCCCCCCTCGCGGACGTTTCCGCCAGCGGCCACCACCGCTCGGATCGCCTCCACCCACCCTGCGGCGTCATCCGGCGGCACGAACGACCAGCTTTCCGCCGCGCTCCCGCTCCCCGCGCTGATCCGCACACGCTGGCCGTCCCGGCGTACCTGCACGAACCGTCGCGTGCGCTGATTGATCTCCAGACCCAGCTTCTCGTTCTTGTGGATGATCACGCTCTTCGGAGTGACGACGATCGATGCTCGCCGGTCCTCCCAGCCCGCATCCCGGCGACCGGCATCGTGCGTGTACCGGAAGACCAGGTCGTCGGCGCGGCGCACGATGCCTCCTTCGGCATCGAGCCGCTGCTGCTGGGTGGCGGTGATCGCGCCGGTCGACTCCCGGCAGCCGGAAGGACCGATCCCCAGGACAAGTGCGGCCCCGGCGACGAGCAGTCGCCCGACGGTACGCCTCGTCCGCAACCGGTGTCCGCTCATCCGCACCTCCTCCATCGAACAGTTGCCGCCTCGTGTCACACGCCGCTGAGCTTCCGCACCTCTCCGATCACCCGTCGCTGCGCCGACTCGTCCTTCACGGCCAGGAAGATGGTATCGTCGCCAGCGATCGTTCCGACCACGTCGGGCCAGGCGAGCCGGTCGAGCGCCACCGCCACCCGGTTGGCCTCTCCCGGCGGCGTGTGGAGCACCACCAGCGCGTCACCGGCCGGCTCGACGGTGAGCACCCCGTCAGCGATGCGCCGCTCGTCGGGGTCGGCCGGAGCCGCCACCGTGCTCGGACGGCGGTAGGCGCCATTGACCTTGATCAGCCGCAAGGCGGTGATGTCGCGGCTCACCGAGGACTGCGTGACGTCCCACCCCGCCGCCGCCAGCGCTTCGGCGAGCTCCTCCTGTGTCCGGATGGCCCGAGTGCTGATCAGCTCGAGGATCTTGAGGTGGCGCTTGCGGCGGTCGGCTGTCATGACGGCTCGCCGAGCCACCCGGCAAGAGCGGACCGCGGAAGGACGTGGCGACCGGCGAGCTTTCGCAGCGCACCCGCGAAGCGCCGGTGCTCCCGTGTGCGCCAGGCCGCGGCCCGGCGAAGCCGGGCGCCCGCCGCACCCAGGCCGAGATTGCCGAGCCCGCCCGTGCCGACGCGGCGGGACACGATCGCGGCCGCGGATGGGGTCGGGAACTCGTCGCCCGCGGCGAGTGCGGCGGCGACGTCGCGATAGGCCGCCCGGAACGGCTGGCCGGACTCGACCCGTCGCATGACTTCGTCGGTAGCCAGCGCGCCGCCCGCGAGCGCGGCGCCGCAACGCGCGCGGTCGACCCCCAGGCGCGGCACGGCGTGCGCCACCAGCGCCAGCATCGCGGCGGTGCGATCGATCCCGCGCATGAGCGGCTCCTTGAGGAGCTGAAAATCCCGCTGGTAGCCGCCGGCGAGCTTGCCCTTGAGCTGCAGGATGGACACGAGGTCGCCTTCGAGCGCGGCCGCGCGTCCGCGGGTCAGCTCGAAGAGATCCGGATTCCGCTTATGCGGCATGATGCTCGAGCCGGTCGCGAGATCGGCCGGAAGCACCAGATAGCCGAACTCCTCCGCGCTGAAGAGAATCACGTCCTGTGAAAGGCGGCCGAGGTCGTGACCGAGCTGCGTGCACCAGAAGAGCGCGGCAGCCTCGAGCTTTCCCCGGCCACCCTGCACCGTGGCGACATTGCGATCGAGCGCGCCGAAGCCGAGCGCGCGGGCCGCCGCCTCGCGCCGAAGCGGCAGTGGCACGCCGTATCCTGCCGCGCTGCCGAGGGGGGAACGGTCGACCAGGGTCCACACCGACCCGATCGACTCCATGGTGTCGAGCACGCCCTCGGCGTACGCGCCCGCCCACAGCCCGACCGACGACGGCATCGCGCGGCGCTGATGGGTGTAGCCCGGCCACAGCACGGAGCGATGGCGGCTCGCGAACTCGAGCAAGGCGCCCGCGAGCTCGGTCGCGCCGCCATGAAGGGCGAGCAGCCGGTCCTTGAGGTACAGCCGGAGATCGCAGGCGACCTGGTCATTCCGCGACCGGCCGGTGTGGAGCCGCTCGCCGATGCCCGGAAGACGGCGGGTGAGCCACTCCTCGACGGCCGTGTGGATGTCCTCCTGGTGGGGGGTGACCGTGAGTCGTCCGGCGTCGGCCTCGGTGAGTGCCGCGCGAAGGCCGCGGCGGAGCCGGGTGGCCTCCGTCGGGCCCAGGAGGCGGGAGGCGCGGAGCCCCTCGACATGCCCGAGACTTCCGAGAATGTCCCAGCGCAGCAGGCGGGCGTCCCACGGGCGGTCGTCACCGGCGGTGTAGGCGAACATCAGGGCGTCGGGGCTGGCGCCTGACCACAGCGTGGTCGGCCGACGAGGAGCCGAACGACGCGCCGGGCTCATGCGACGCTGCCCAGGTAGGCGGCTGCCAGCTCACGATAGAACCGACGCGCGGCGGTCACCTCGGGGAGATCCACGTACTCGTCGGGCGTGTGCGAGCGTCGGCTGGTGCCGGGTCCGCATTTCACCGCGTCGGTGTGGCGCAGGAAGACCCAATCGGAGCAGGTGGGACTGCCGAACGTCCGCGCCGCCGGTCGAATCCGGCGTGCCTCGGTGAGCAGGCGCGAGCCGCGTGGCGTCTCGCAGGGCACCAGCCGCTGCGAGGTGACCACGACGTTGGAGGCGAGCGCCTGGCGCAGCACGTCCGCCACCTCGTCATGGGTCCAGTCGGGGGTGCTGCGGATATCGAGGATCGCCTTGGCGACAGGCGGCGTGACGTTCCTGCTGACCCCGGCGTCCAGCATCGTCGGCGTGGCGGTGGTGTGGCCGAGGACCGGGTGGGACCGCTCCGCGAACAGGCCGTCCAGCTTGAGGAGATCGCGCGCGAGCACGAGCGCCGCGTTCCGGAACTCGCCATCCGCCGCGGCGTAGCCGGCGTGGCGCTGATCGCCTTCCGCGAGCAGATCGACCATCATGAGCCCGCGCTGCGCGACGGCGAAGTCGAGGTTGGTGGGCTCGCCGACCACGGCCGCATCGATCTCGCCGACGGTCTCGACTGCACGCTCCATGGTCGTGTGCTTGGTCTCCTCGCCATAGCCGAGGATCACGAGGAGCCGCCCGGCGTCGGGACCGCCCGCGCTCGCGAGGTCTCTCGCGGCCCAGAGCATGGCGGACACCGACGCCTTGGCGTCTCCCGAGCCCCGGCCGTAGAGGCGGTGGCCCTCGACCGTCGGCGTGAACGGATCGCGAGTCCAGCCGTTTCCCGGCGGCACCACGTCCAGGTGCGACACCAGAGCGAGCGTCCCTCCGGGCCGTCGTCCTCGCACCTCCACGCGCACGGCGAGCTCGTCGCGGGTGGTGTCGAGCCCCCAGCCTCGGGCGGTGTCCTCCGTGAACCGGGCCAGCGCCTCCTCGTCGCCACTGACCGAGGGGATGCCGACCATTCGCGTCAGCAGGTCGATCTCATCCCGCAAGATCCACCCCCAGGTAGGTCGCCTTCTCCTTGCGACCGACGATCATGGTGCCGCAGCCCGCGCCGGTGAACACCTCGAGCAGCAGCGCGTCGGGCGCGCGGCCATCGATGATGTGGGTGCGCTCGACGCCTCCGGTCGCCGCGCGGATGCACGCCTCGACTTTGGGGCGCATGCCACCGGCGAGCACGCCGCTCGCCATGAGGCCAGCCAGGTCGTCGGGATCGGCGAACGTGACGAGGGTGGATGGGTCGTTTCGATCGCGGAGGACGCCGGGCGCGCCCGTGAGGAAGATGAGCTTCTGTGCCCGGAGTGCCACGGCCAGCGACTCCGCCACCGTGTCGGCGTTGACATTGAACACCTCGCCGTCCTCGCCGCCCGCCAGGCTCGCGATGACGGGCACGAAGCGGGCCTCCATGAGCGTCGCCAGCACGCGCGGGTCCACCCGGTCGATGTCGCCTACGTGACCGTAGTCGACCTTCACCGTGGCGCCGGCGTCGTCCACCACCTGGACCGGCGGCCGGCGGTGGGCGGTGATGAGGTCGGCGTCGACGCCGCTCATCCCGACCGCCTGCACCCGATGCTCCCGCAGCGCGGCAAGCAGGTCGACGTTGAGCTGGCCGGCGTACACCATCTTGGCCACCTCGAGCGCCGCGTCGTCGGTGACACGCCGGCCCGCCACCATCCGCGGCTCCGCGCCCAGGCGTCGGCTCAGCGCCGACGCCTGCGGGCCTCCGCCATGCACCACCACGAGGCGAATGCTGAGCGACGAGAGCAGGGCGAGCTGGGCCGTCACGTGGTCCAGCGTCTCGGGCTCGCCCACGACGTCTCCGCCGAGCTTGACGACGAAAACCTGGTCGCGGTAGGCCCGGACGTACCGCAGCGCGCCCTTGAGCCCGGCGATGCCCTTGGTGGTATCGATGCTCACGAGGATCCCTTCTCTCCAATCAGCTCCAGCAGGAGCGCCCGTTGCGCATGCAGCCGGTTTTCGGCCTGGTCCACCACCACCGAGTGGGGCCCGTCGAGCACGGCGTCGTCGATCTCGACGTTGCGACGGACCGGGAGGCAGTGCATCACGATGCCCTTGCCGCCTCGGGTGGAGCGCAGCCGGTTGGCGGTGAGTCGCCAGTCGCGCAGTCCGGCACGCAGCGCCGCCTCTTCCTCGGGCTGGCCATACAGCTTGACCGATCCCCAGGATTTCACGTAGACCGCGTCGGCGCCGACCAGCGCATCGTCCGGGTCGTCGATGATGTGCACGAACTCGCCGCCCCGCTCCTGCGCGAGGCGCCGGATGAGCGCCGTATCCTCCGGATCGAGCTCGTAACCGGCGGGCCGGCCGATCACGATCTCCATTCCAAGTCCGGCAGCGGCGAGCGCGGCGCTCGCCGGCACCGCGGTGGGCAGGGCCTTGGGATGCCACGCCCAGGTAAGCACGAATCGCTTGCCCTCGGTCACGCCGAGCTTCTCGCGCAGAGTCATGGCGTCGGCCAGCGCCTGGCACGGGTGGCGCCGGGCGCTTTCGAGGTTGATGACCGGCTTTTCGCAGTACTTCGCGAAGTCGCGGAGGATCCGGTCCTCCCGGGCAACCGCCCAGTCGCGGCCGCGCGGAAAGCTCCTGACGCCGAGCGCGTCGGCGTAACGGCCGAGCACGCGGGCGGCATCCATGATGTGCTCGACCGTGTCTCCGTCCATCACGGCGCCCGGCTCCGTCTCGAGCGGCCAGCTGCCTTTGCCCGGCTCGAGCACCACGCCATGCCCGCCGTGGAGGAACATCGCGGTCTCGAAGCTGGTGCGGGTGCGAAGGCTCGGGTCCATGAACACCATGGCGAGCACCTTCTTCTCGAGCCCGCCTGTCACCTCGCCGCGCTTGACGCGGATCGCGAGCCGGAGCAGCTCCTCGACCGCATCGGGGCCCCATCCCTCTAGCGACAGGAAATCACGCTTGGTCACGTCAGTGTCTCCTCGAGACCGTGCAGGAGCAGGTCGGCCTCCGCACGCGAGAACGACAGCGGCGGCAGGAGGCGGAGCACCCGGGGGTCGGTGGCGGTGCCCGTCAGAATACGGCGGTCGAACAGGGCGCGCTGCACCTCCGCCGCCGGCCGGTCCAGGTGCAGGCCGAGCAGGAGGCCCCGGCCCGACACTTTTCCGACGCCGAGGGCCAGTGCGCCCCGAGACAGATGATCGCCTACCTCGACAGCGTTGTCGATAAGCCCATCGCGCTCGATCACGGCGATATTGGCGAGTGCCGCCGCGCACGGCACCGGCCCACCCCCGAAGGTGCTGCCCAGGTCCCCTGGAGCGAGGGAGTCGGTCAATGTCGAGCTCGCGACGACGGCGCCGATCGGCAGACCGCCAGCCAACCCTTTGGCGAACGTGAGCGCGTCCGGCGTCACCCCGACCGCCTCGGCCGCGCTGAACGCGCCGCAGCGGCCCACCCCGCACTGAACCTCGTCGAAGAGCAGCACGGCGCCGCGCTCGTCGCAGAGGCGCCGGGCGGCCCGGAGAAATTCGAGCGAACAGTCGCGGGCGCCGGCGAACCCCTGTACCGGCTCGACCAGGATAGCCGCCACGGATTCATCCACTGCGGCGTCCAGGGCGGCGACGTCATCGAACGGCACCTTCCGGCTGAGCGGCATCCCGGCGCGCCGGGCGGCCTCCTCGTACCTCGCGCCGTCGGTACAGGCGAGCGTGGCGACGGTGCGTCCGTGCCATCCCCCACGCACCGAGACGATCGTCTCACGGGCGGTGTGACGGCGGGCGAGGGCGAGCGCGTTCTCGTTCGCTTCGGCGCCCGAGTTGCAGAGAAACACGCGCCCCAGCGGGTCGGGACAGAGTTCGGCCAGCTTGTCCGCCAGCGCCTCGCGCTGCGGGAGCGGGACCGCCGTCGAGTAGAAGAGCAGCTGCTCCGCCTGCTCGGCGATCGCGCGCACTACATCCGGGTGGCTGTGGCCCGTCGACGCGACCGCGTGGCCCCCGTAGGCGTCCAGCCACGCCGCGCCGTCCTCGTCCACCAGCCAGGAGCCGTGCCCGCGCACCGGTCGCACCGGCATCGGCGGGTAGACGGGAAGCAGCGCGGGCACGTCGGTCTTCAGCATGGATAGATCCCCGCGGCGGTGAGCCCGGCGCGCTCGTCGAGCCCCAGGGCGAGGTTCATCGCCTGGATGGCCTGGCCGCCGGCGCCCTTCACCAGATTGTCGATGGCGACGGTGACCTGCACCTCTTCGCCGGTCTCGCTTTCGACGGCGTGGATGAGCGCGTAGTTGGTGCCGACGGCATGGGTGAGCTCGGGTGGCGCGTCGAGCATGCGCACGAACGGACGCCCGGCATACGCCTCGCGGAACCAGCGGGCCGCGATCGTGCCGGGCTCGCCGGCGCGGATCCGCATCGGCCGCGGAACGAACGCGTGCAGCGTCAGATAGATGCCCCGCACGAACGGCCCCGAGTGGGTCAGCAGCCGGGCGGTGGCGTCAGGCCGTCCGACCCACTCGCGCCACGACTGCAGCACTTCCGCCTCGTGGCGATGGCCAAGGACCGAATAGGCAAAGAGGTTGTGCGCGCGCATGGGGTGGTGCGTGGTCGGGCGCGGCAGGACGCCGGCTCCACTCGAGCCGGTGACGGCAAAGATCGACGGCGCGACGTCGAGCCCCGCGAAGGCCAGCGGATAGAGCGCCAGTTGTGCCGCGGTGGCGAAGCATCCCGGCGCGGCAATGGCGGTGGCGCCCCGAAGCCGACAGCCCGCCACGTCGGCGAGTCCGTACGTGAACCGCGGGACCAGCTCGGGCGCGGCGTGCGGGCCATAGTACTTCTCGTGGAGCACCGGATCGCGCACCCGGAAATCGGCGGCCAGATCCACCACCAGCCCGGGGCCGGCCTCGAAGACCTCGCCGGCCAGGCGCGAAGACTCCCCATGTTCGAGGCACAGGAAGACGACGTCGCGGCCCCGGGATGCCTCGCCCGGCGCCGCGCTCGAGAAGCGCGCGTTCGACACGGCGCCGAGTGCGGGGTGCACCTCCGCTACCGGCTTTCCGCCCTGACTCCGGCTCGTGGCCACGCACTCGGTCACCTCCGGATGCTGCAGGAGCAGGCGCAGGAGCTCGCCGCCCGCGTACCCGGCGGCGCCGAGCACGGCCACCTTCATGTGGGCAGCAGCGTCGCGCGGGCCGAGATCGCGGAACCGGCGAGCGTCCCTCCAGCCACCGCCTGGTCGGCCTGCACCTCCCCGCTCCGCTCGATCCAGTCCTCGAGACTCTTCCGCACCACCTCGAGCAAACCAGCGGCGTCGCGCCGCGCGTTGTGGGCCGGCAGCCCGAGGCCGGTGGTGATGTAGACCTGGCCGACCTCGTTGTCGGTGGCGGGGCCGGTGACCGCGGTGATCGGCAGATCGAACTCCCGACGCATCAGCTCCGCCGCGCCCCAGCAGGCGACCGGATCGGGTGCCGCCATCACATACGCGGCGCCGACCCGCATCAGCTCCGGATCGCGGAGGATATCCTGCACGCCGTATTCGCCGAGGATGCCGTCGCCCAGCTCGGCCACGATCACGTCGGGCTTCCCTGCCGCCAGCCTGTTGAAGATGCCCTTCGCGGTGGTCACCGTCACGCCGGCGTGCGTGCTGGCGATGCCCACATCGTTGAACGTGAGCGCGGCGACCGCCCCGGCGTCCAGCATCGACAGCGCATCGCGCATGAGGGAGACGCCGGTGAGCTTGGCGGCACCGACGCGCAAGCCGCCGCGCGCGAGTCCGCGCACCAGCTCCGTCGCCGCGACGGTCTTGCCCGCGTTCATGCACGTCCCCGCGACATACACCACCGGCACGCGGCTCTCGAGAGTCTCGGCGGGCGGCACGGCGCGATCCCGGATGTGCGCGGGGCGGCCGACCCGGTCGCCCAGCTCCGGGAAGGCCAGGATGGCGCCCAGCACCTCGGCCTTGAACGGCGCCCCGATGTCGGGATTGACCGAGGTGCAGCGGCCGAGGATGCCGCCGAGATTGAGCACCTCGATCGTGTCGCCCACGGCGATGTGTGTCGGCACCACGCCCGCGTACCCGCGGAGCGCCCGGCGGGTGCCGAGCGTGCCCGCCAGGGTGTCGCCCGCCCGGAGCGAGAGCATCCGGCCGGTCGTGTCCTCGATGGTGTTGTACGTCGACTTGTCCTCGAGGATGCGCACCGCGAGCACGTAGCCCTCGGCGGCCACGATCTGGCTGCCCACGATCACTTCGGAGGGCAGCGCCGCGTTCCGCGTGGAACTGCTGATCCGGTCGAGCCGGACACGGCTGGTGACGACCATCGAGCCTCTTCCTGGTTCAGGTGTGCGGTGCGGACAGGTCGCCACCGGAGGCGGCCCGGGCGGCGAGCAGCGAGGGTACCGCCGCGACCCTCGCGAACGCACGCGCCTCGTCGCCGGTCCAGAGCCGGTTTTCCTCCCCGTACGTCGCGACGGAGCTGTCCATCATCGAGTGCGGGCTGCGGGTGCCGACGACCTGGAAACGCCCTGGTGCGAGACGAACCCTGGTCTCGCCGGTGACGCGCGCCTGCGAGCTCGTGATCAGCGCCTCGATATCGCGGAGCGCCGGGTCGAAGTACTGCCCTTCGTGGAGGCGGTCGCCGTAGAAGCGGCCGAGCTGGTCCTTCCAGAACGCCTGCCACTTGGTGAGCACGAGCTTCTCGAGCTCGCGATGGGCGCCGATCAGGACCAGGGCCGCGCCGGCCTCGAAGCCGATGCGTCCCTTGATGCCGAGCGCCGTCTCGCCGACGTGGATGCTTCGGCCGATGCCATAGGACTCGCAGAGGTCGCCCAGCCGGGCCACCAGCGCGGGCCCGTCCAGCGCGACGCCATCGAGGGATCGGGGCAGTCCCTCGGTCCAGGCCACGACGATCTCGCGCGCCGGCGGCACGTCGGCCGGCGCGTCGATCAGCTCAGGCGGTGGGCCCGCCCACGTGTCATGCGTCCACCCACCGCCCCAGGTCGTGCCCCAGAGCCCGCGATTGATCGAGTACGCCCCGGCCTTCGCCGGCACCGGGAGTCCGAGCCCGTCCAGGTAGGCGATGGCCTGCTCGCGCCTGATGCCGAGATCGCGGATGGGGGTGACGATCTCGAGCTCGGGGGCCAGCACCCGGAGCGCGACGTCGAACCGAATCTGATCGTTCCCGGCTCCCGTCGATCCGTGGGCCACCGCGCGCGCACCGAGGCGGCGCGCCGTCTCGACGACCGAGAGCGCCTGCTGCATCCGCTCCGCGGCCACGCTGAGCGGGTAGACCTCGCCGCGCAGCACGTTGCCTTGCACGAGGTAGCGAATGAAACGGTCGTACACCTGCTCGCGGGCGTCGATCTCGTGGTGGGACACGGCGCCCACCGCCTCGGCCTGGCGGCGAATGGCTGCCCGTTCCGCGGCCGTGCTGCCGCCGGTGTCGACGTAGACCGTGTGCACGCTCCAGCCGTCGTGGGCCAGGCGCGGCACGCAATACGAGGTGTCGAGCCCGCCCGAGAACGCCAGCGCGAGCGATCCGCATGAAGGTTGCATAATGCATAAATATGCAATTCTGCTGACCGCGCGCAAGGGGCGCTCGACATGGTAGAATTCGCGCCATGCCGACAACTGACAGCTCGCCCCACGCGGACGCGTCGACCGCGTCCCCCGATGCCGCCTTCCTCGACCGGGTCCGTGCCGTTACCGCCCTGCTCGAGGAGATCGTGAGCGATCGCGCCCTGCTCGCTCGCCTGCCGGCCGACGATCGACACCGCCTCCTGCAGGCGGCCGGTCACGTCTACGCCCCTGATGCCGCCGCCCGGCGGCAGCTCGTGCGCGCAGGCGCGCGGCGGCGCAAGGCGGACAGGGTCGAGCGGGAGGAGCGGGTGCTGGAGCGCACGGGCATTCGCACGCTGCGCCGGCAGAAGGTCTTCACCAGTCCCAACGTCTTTCCGCCGCCGGGGTTCGAGACGCACGACACGGATGGCGATCCTAATGCTCGCGAGGCGCTGGAGCCGCGCCATTGTTACGTCTGCAAGCAGAAGTACGAGGAGGTCCACCAGTTCTACGACCAGCTCTGCCCGACATGCGCGGCCTTCAATTATGCCAAGCGCACCGAGCTGGCCGATCTGCGCGGCCGCGTCGCCTTGTTGACGGGTGGCCGGGTGAAGATCGGCTACCAGGCCGGTCTCAAGCTCCTCCGCGCGGGGGCGCGCCTGATCGTCACGACGCGGTTTCCCCGGGACTCGGCGGCCCGATATGCCGAGGAGCCCGACTTCGGCGAGTGGCACGATCGGCTCGAGATCTTCGGCCTAGACCTGCGCCACACGCCAAGCGTCGAGGCGTTCTGTCGTGAGCTGCTGGCGACGCGCGACCGGCTCGACTTCATCGTCAACAATGCCTGTCAGACGGTGCGGCGTCCGCCCGAGTTCTACGAGCACATGATGTCCAGGGAGACCGGCGCGCTCCGTGCGTTGCCGGAACCCGCCCGCCTGCTCCTCGGCGCCTACGAAGGCTGGCGCGGGGCCCACATGGAGCTCGACGGTGCTGCGGGCATCACGCCCGCGGCGTTCGAGCGGCGGCTCCCGAGCGTTGCCGGCCTGCTCAACTCGGCCGAGCTGTCGCAGGTGCCGCTGTTGCCGGAAGAGCGGCACTCGCAGCGACACCACTTCCCTGAAGGCCGCCTGGATCAGGATCGGCAGCAGGTGGATCTGCGCGAGCGGAACTCATGGCGGATGCTGATGGCCGACGTGCCCTCGGTGGAGCTGCTCGAGGTCCAGCTCGTCAACGCCATCGCCCCTTTCATTCTGGGCGCGCGCCTCAAGCCGCTGATGCTCCGCACTCCCGGCCGCGAGAAGCACATCGTGAACGTCTCGGCCGTCGAAGGGCAGTTCTATCGGAACTTCAAGACGACCCGCCACCCCCACACCAACATGGCGAAGGCGGCGCTGAACATGATGACACGAACCGCCGCCGCCGATTATCACGGCGACGGCATTCACATGAACAGCGTGGATACCGGTTGGGTGACGGACGAGGATCCGGCCGAGCTCGCGGCGCGGAAGACCGCCGAGCACCGGTTCCATCCGCCGCTGGACATCGTGGACGGCGCAGCACGCATCGTCGACCCGATCATCGCGGGGGTCAACTCGGGCGAGCACGTGTGGGGCAAGTTCCTGAAGGACTATCAACCGACCGATTGGTGAGGCCCCGAAGGGTCGAAACGGGGAGCTACGGTTTGAAGGCGTCGGCGCCTTCGGCCGGCCTCCAAGGGTGCCGGGGCTCGAAATGGCGCCAGAGCAGAGCGGAGACCCGCCGAAGCAGGACGTATCCCTCGTTGCCCGGGGTCCAGCTCTCGTCCGCCTGGTTCCTGGTGATGAGGCAGAAGACGTAGTCGCCGGACGGCGCGTTCACGAGCACGACCTCTGACCGCGATCGGTCCACCGCCCCCTGCTTCGATGCCGCCTGAACGGTGGGGGGAAGCTGAGAGAGTGCCTCGCCAGTCCAGAAGCTTCGGGTCAGCGTCCGGTACATCTCCTGGCTCGCTGCCGCGCCGACGGCCTTCTCTTCCCGGATGAGGGTGACCAGCCGAGCCATCTCCCGCGGCGTGGTCTGTCCCCAGCCCCAGCGCTCGTACTCGGCGTCGCGCCCGTCGGTCCGGGCGTTGACGCGGGTGACGGCAAAACCATTCCGCTCCAACCATCCGTTGATGGCGGTGCCCGTGCCGGCGAGCTGCTGGAGCCAAAGCGACGCGGAGTTGTCGCTGTACGTGAGGCTGAGCGTGAGCAGCCGGCTCACCGTGATGCGGGCGGTATCGCTCAGGCCCGCGCTGATGTCGTCCTCGGGGTACTTGGCCCTGACCTTCGGCTCGGGCGCGGTATCCGTGAAGGCGAGCCGGCCCTGCGAGATGGCATCGAAGACGCCCACCATGATCGGCACCTTGATCATGCTGGCTGTCGGAAAGGTGTCGTCCGCCTGGATGGCGACGGTTGCCCCGGTGCGCAGGTGGCGTACGTAGATGCCTACCTCGCCGTGAAACTCCCGGGTGAGCGCCTCGAGCTCGCGCTGGAGCCGGCGATCCGGATGGTCCTTCTGCGCCGCCAAAGGAGCGCCGGTGCCCGCCGCGGCGAGCACCAGCAGCCACGCCGACCCTACACGCGCCCGGATCAGCGGCCGAGCTCGATCTTGCCGAGGCGGCCCGTCCCGCTCAGCGCCAGCCAGACACGCTGCCGCGTGCTGTCGGTCTCCATGTGGCGCACGATGGCCCCGTTGGTGGGGATCGTCACCGACTCCATCTTCTCGGTCGTCGGATCGAACGCGATCATGAGGCCGGTTCGCGATTCGTTGTACCAGATCCGTCCGTCTGTGCCAATCGCGATACCGTACGGTCCCGCGTTGGGCGACGGGGAGAGCCACTCGCGCACCTTGCCCGTGGCCGGGTCGAGCGCCCCCAGATATCCGCGACCGTAATCGGTGTACCAGACTGTGCCGTCGCCACCCACCTGGAGCCGCCGCGGCCGCGCTTCGGGCGCCGGCAACACGAACTCGCGGAGTGCGCCGCTCGCGGGCTCGACCCGGCCAAGCTTGTTGGTGCCGAGCATGGCGATCCAGACCGATCCGTCGGGCGCGGGAACGATGCCGTAGGGCACCGAGTTGGGGGTCGGCGCGGTGTAGACCGTGGCCGTGCCCGTGGCCGGATCGAGGCTGCCGTAGGTGTTGTTGTTGGCGTCCGTGAACCAGACCCGGCCGCGGTGAAAGATCGGCGTATGTGGGTTGCGTGCGTTGCCCGGGAGCGGAAATTCGGTGATCCGACCCGTCGCCGGCTCGACCCGGCCCAGCAGCCCTGCGCCCTGCCCCGTATACCAGATCCGCCCGTCGGGCGCGACGGTCAGACCGTGCGGCCCGCTGCCAGGCGTGGGAGTGGGATAATCCACGATCTTGCCGGTCGCCGGGTCGAGCCGGCCGATGTAGCTGTTGCGCTGGTCGGTGTACCAGACGCTGCCGTCGCGTGCGACAGCCGGGTCGTGCGGGAAATTACCGGGTCGAGGCAGCACGTACTCGACGATCTTGGGCGGAGCGACCCCGACGCCGGGCGCACCGGCGACGCCGGCCAGCGGAACGGCCGCGACGAGGATTCTGAGCGGAAGCATCATGGAGGACGTCCTGTAGTGGGAGGGGTAGCGGTACGGCCGGCTCTCACACAGGAACGACGGACGTTGTCCAATCCGGGTTTCCGCAACGAGGCGAGCATGGCCCTGTCGGGCGACGCTCGCCTTTGCCCACCGGATGGAACCGGACGCTCAGCGCGATTCCCGTGGCTCCGCGA
Source organism: Gemmatimonadales bacterium (assembly GCA_035526925.1). Classification (GTDB taxonomy): domain Bacteria; phylum Gemmatimonadota; class Gemmatimonadetes; order Gemmatimonadales; family GWC2-71-9; genus CAVVWJ01. Next base: position 21,729 of record DATLBL010000089.1, on the reverse strand, counting down.
TGACGCCGATGTCGAGATCGTGCACGTAGAGGGCGGCGCCGCGCCCGTCGGGCGATTCGCTGACGGCGTCGCGAAGGAGGTCGAGCGCGTCGGTCAGTGCGGGCGCGAACGCATACTCGAGCGCCTGTGGGACCGGCTCGCCTTCCCGCGCTTCGGGCAGGTACACGGCGAGGAAGCGGTCCATGATGACGGGGTCGAGCTCGCGTTGTCTGGGATGTGGAAGTCCGTGGCGGCGTTCGATCTCGGTGAGGAGGCGTTCGGCGATGAGGAGCCGCTCCTGTTCAATGGCGGTCGAGAGCATCACATAGATCCTCATAGGTGCGGGCCGACCGAGCTGGCGCGAGCCGGCTGGAGAAAGGAAAGGCGGCGCCACGCGCCGGAGGCCGCGTGCGCGCGGCGTATGTTCTACCAATGCGACGCGAGATCGGACCGCGGTAGAGAATAAATCCCGAACTGCGCGATCGTCCGCGCTTCCGGCGCGAGCGTTTCGCCCGTACGTGGAAGCCAGACAATGGAAAACTCGGGCACGGGCGTCGGGCCGGCCCACGTCACCACGTGCCGGCCACGCTCGAGCGAGAAGACGGCGCTCCGAACGGGCAGGCCGTCGATGCGGAGCGCGCCCGAGGCCGCCGCGCTCGCCGGGGACACGTAATAGTCGGCGCTGCGCACCGCGAGGAAATCGGAGGCCTGGCCCGCTCCCAGCGCGGCGTAGGTGCGACCCCACAGGCAGACGTCGCCGGCCACACACACGAAATGATCACCAAGGAACGAGCGCAGGACCGGCGGGAGCTCCCGGTCGCGGCGGTCGCGGATGCGCATCGTGACGCCGCCGTCGAGGATGGCGTCCGGCACCTCCCGGATCATCCGGTCGCGGTGCACCAGACGCGCCGATTGGTCGGTCCAGAAGAAGAAGTACGCGTGGGGGCGGGCCACGTAATAGCCGGTATTGTCGTAGACCGGGTCGCTCGGCGCGCTCAGCCGGGCGACGGTCGCCAGCATCGACTCCTGACGCGCGCGCTGTCCCGTCGTCCGCATCATGGAGTGCACGCTGAACGGTACGCCCGCGAACGCGATGACGATGCACGCCACCACGAGCCCGTCCCGCATGCAGCGTGCATCGAGGAAAGGCAGCGCGCGCTGCAGCAGCTCTCCGAGCCCGCGCGCGGCGAGCAGCGCGACGAACGCCAGCGGGGCCACCAGGCTCCACCCGTAGGGCGCCTGCTGCATCAGGTAGGAGACCGCCGTGGTGATCGCGCACGCGAGCACCAGCGCGTCGGGATCGGCCAGCGCCACGCCCACCGGCCGCTTCGACAGGCGCCGGAGTACCAGCCCCGCGCCGAGCAGCGCCAGGCCGAGCACGTACCAGTTGGCGCGCAAGGTTGGCAGGAGAGAGATGAGCGGCGAGCGCTCGGGATACATCGTCTCGTGCACGATGCCCCCGTACAGGCACCACGCCCACCAGTGCGACCAGTTGTCCGTCGCCGTGAGATACACGGCAATCGGCACGGCGCCGGCAATCAGGCCCAGCCCGAACTGCGCCGGCGCGTTCATCGGCCGCGGCGCTCTCGGCGCCACCCTGGCCAGCGCCGACGCGGCGAGCCAGGCGACGAGCAGCGGCACGCCGTAAATGACGACTTTCTGCGAGGACCATCCCGCCCATACGAAGCAGATGCCGGCGAGGAACGCCCACCGCCGTGCGCGCGGACCGGTGTCGGTGGCCAGCAGCAGGCTGAGGAGGAAGAGGGAAATGGCGATGGGATCGGGCCGAAACTGGGTGGCGTACCGGACCCAGGCCGCGAGAGAGCCGAGCAGCGGGACCGACAGCAGCGCCGGCCAGGGACCGTAGCGCCGGTTGAGCAGCGTGATGGCGACGGCCGCGGCGAGCCAGAACGGCACCATGAGCCAGCGCAGGCCCACCATGGCCCGCGGATCGTCCCACATCGCGAACACCACCGACCCCAACTGCATCGAGCCGGGAAAGTGGTGCAGAAAGAAGTCGCGGTAGGGCTGCTGCCCCTGGGCGATGGCCCAGGCGGCATGGGCGTAGTTGAACTCGTCCGTGCCGTAGTACGAGTGCATGCCCACGACCGCGAGCAGCACGAGCGTCGCGACCGAGGACAGCGCCGCAAGGGTTCTGAGGACGGTCGCTCGTCTCGCATCGCGTGGCTGGGACGCCACGGTTCCCGGTATCTGCACCTTCATTGCCCGCGCCGCACTTCGGTCTGGTACCAGTCGCCGCCAGGCGTCTGCACGGCGGCTATCACGGCAACCTAAACCCGTGGTGCCACCGGCGCCGTCAGCTCACCCGGCGCGGCTCGCCGTGGCCACTTCCTGGAGAAAGCGGGCCCCGAGCTCGAGATCCTGTGCGGCCAGGGTGTGCCCGCCCCGGATCCAATCGATCGTCACCGCGGCGCCGGCCCGCTGAAGCAGCCCGGCAAGCGCTTCGCTCTGCGCAGGGCTCACGATCGGATCGGCGGTGCCGGCGTTGATCTGCACCGGCACGCCGTCGAGCCGCGGGAGCGGGTCCGGCTCGAGCGGCACCATCGGCCGGAGCAGCAGCGCGCCGCTCAGCGTGCCGGGCCGGAGCAGCAGCGCGGCGGCGGCAATGTTGGCGCCATTCGAGAACCCCACCGCGATCGGGGGGACGGCGCCAAGGTCGTACGTCCGGCGCGCGGCGTCGACGAAATCGGCGAGTTCGTGCGTGCGAAACCGCAGGTCCTCGAGATCGAACACGCCTTCGGCCAGCCGCCGGAAAAATCGCGGCATGCCGTTCTCGAGCACTCGGCCGCGCGGACTGAGCAGGGCCGCGCCCGGGAGCAAGCGCTCCGCGAGCGGCAGCAGATCCTCCTCGTTCCCGCCCGTGCCATGGAGCAGCAGCAACGGGGGCAGGCCGGGCACCGATGCCGGGACGACGCGGTGGACGAAACCGAGGGACGGCCCGTTCATGAGACCTCCTCCATGACCGCAGGTGACGCCGGCCCGACGGACGGCAGACGAAGCGGCGGCAGGGTGCGCTCGATCCGATCGCGCATCGCTTCGTAGATCGGCGGCAGCATGAGCCGGCCGCCGAGCTCGGCCGCGGGCTCGTCCAGCGTGAAGCCCGGCGGATCGGTGGCGATCTCGAACAGCACTCCGCCGGGCTCACGGAAGTAGACCGAGTGGAAGTACTGCCGATCGACGACGGGTGTAACGTCGATCCCCGCCGCCTCGATCCGGGCGCGGAGCGCGAGCTGCGCCTCGTGCGAGGGCGCGCGGAACGCCACGTGGTGGACCGTTCCCACACCGCCCCCGCCGGCCCAGAATCCCGGCACTCGCCGCAAATCCACCACGCTGCCCGCGCCTTCGGCCGCCGACTCGAACCGGACGCGATTCCCTTCCTGGCCGACTTGCCTGAAGCCCAGCACACCCGTGAGCACCTCGGCGGTGCCGCGCTCGCCATCCTCCCAGATCGTGGCGCCCAGGGTGCCGCGTACGGCGTGCTCAGGGGGAACGGGACCGCCCAGCCATGGCGGCACCCGGTTCACCCGCGACGTCGCGACGATCTCGAGCAGGAGACCATCGGGATCCGCAAAGGCCAGCACCTGTTCATCGAACCGGCGCATCGGCCCCTCGTACTTGATCCCATGACCGAGCAGCCGCTCGACCCAATAGCCGAGCGACCCCGCGGGAACCGCCAGCGAGACCGTGCCGACCTGGCCGGTGCCCTGCCGCCCGCGAGCGCCGTTCGGCCACGGGAAGAACGTGAGGATCGATCCGGGCCGACCGACCTCGTCGCCGAAGTAGAGATGATAGCTGCCCGGGTCGTCGAAGTTGACGGTGAGCTTGACCAGCCGCATCCCGAGGGCGCCGGCGTAGAAATCGAGGTTGCGCTGCGGATTCCCCGCGATGGCGGTGACGTGATGAATGCTCATGGTGCGACTCCCAACTTCCGGCAAAGGTTTCCGAGCGCGCGCTGCTCCTCCTGCGTGAGCACGGCGAGCTCCCGGGTGATGGCTTCGGCGTGCCCTGGAAAGACGCGGCTGATGAGCCGCGCGCCGTCCGGGGTCAGATGCACCAGGATGTATCGCCGGTCCTCACCCGAGCGCTCGCGGCGGACCAGCCCGCGCTTCTCGAGGTTGTCGATCACCAGGGTCATGTTGCCGCTGCTCTTGAGGATGCGCTCGCCCAGGTCGCGCTGGTGCATGGGCCCGAGGTGGTGCAGCGCCTCGAGCACGCCGAACTGGCTGGTCGTGAGGTCCTCGCGCTGAAGCCCGGGCGCGAGCCGATTCCACAGGCTCTCGCTCGCTCGGGTCAGCTTGAGGTAGGTGCTCAGCGCCAGGCGCTCGGCGGGACGACCGCGGTACCGGCTCGGCTTCGGCATTAGCTCTCCATCAAATAGCTTGACATCAAGCTATCTGAGCCGCACTCGACATGCAAGCCCGCGCCCTACTCCACGCGGACGCTCACCTCGGCCGAGTTCCCCGACCGGTCCTGCGCCCGGATCCGGTGTCGCCCCGCGGCGATCGCCCAGCGGGTGCCCGGCTGGGCCTGGCCGTCCACGAACCAGCGGACGTCCCGCGCCTCGGTCGCCCGCAGCGCCATGGTCGCGTAGCGCGCCTCGACCCCGGACGGCACTCGGTACACGTCGCCCTCTCGCGGTGAGACGATGCGAAACCCGCCGTTCTCCACCGGCGCGGCGCGAGGATCGGCCTGCGAGTCCGTCCGGGTGCCGGGTGCGGCCCCGGCGGTCGGCTGCTCGGCCCACTCCGCGAACTCCGCCGGCAGCGTCGTGCCCCGCTCGCCATGCCAGTCGCATCGCTCCGCCGGCTCGGTCCCGGGCGTGAACCACTCCGTGGCGCGCGGACACCGGTCGGTGGCACGCAGGCCGGAGAGCCGACAGATCGCGAACGGCAGCGCTCCGGCGGCGGCGGGCGTCGGCAGCGCGCCGGGCGCGTGCCGCGCGGCCGTGGCGAGCACCGCGCGATGCAGCAGCGGGCCCGCCCCGCTCACGCCGCTCACGCCGTCCATCGGCCTGCCGTTGAAGTTCCCGACCCACACCGCGACCGTGAACCGGCCCGTGGCGCCCACCGCCCAGTTATCGGTAAAGTGCCGGCTGGTCCCGGTCTTGGCGGCGACGGCGAACGGAAAATCGAGCGGGGTCTCGACGCCGAACCCGGGAATGCGGGCGACCGGATCGTCCAGGATGTCGAGCACGAGCGCCGCCGAGCGCTCGCTGACGATGCGTCGTCCGGGCTCCGGGGGCTCGGCGCGCGCGGCCGCACGCCAGCGCCAGGGGCGCCACACTCCGCCGTTCGCCAAGGCGCGGTAGCCGTTCGCCAGCTCGAGCAGCGTCACATCGCCGTTGCCGAGCGCCAGCCCGAGCCCATAGTACTCGGCGCTTCGGCTCAGCGAGCCGAAGCCCGCCTCGCGCAGGACGTGAAGCACGCTCGCGGGCCCCAGCCGGCTCGCGAGCTCCACGGCCGGCAGGTTGTACGAGCTCGCCAGTGCCTCGCGGGCGCGCACCGGCCCGTGGAACCGCCGATCGTAATTGCGGGGACTGTACGGCCCGGTGGATGTCTGGTAGACGCGCGCGATGTCGGGAAGGATCGTGGCCGCCGTATACCCGCGGTCGAACGCGAGCGCGTAGAGGAACGGCTTGAGCGCCGAGCCCGGCTGCCTCGGTGATACGACCATGTCCACCTGACCCGCCGTATCGGCCCAGAAATCGGGCGACCCGACCCAGGCGAGCACCTCGCCGGTGGCGTTGTCGAGGACGACCGCCGCGGCCTGGCTGGCGCCACGGTCCCCCAGCGTCTCGACCGTATGGCGAACTTCGGCTTCGAGCGTGCGTTGGAGCGGCAGATCGAGCGAGGTCCGCACCTGGCCTTCCGGCGCCCAGGCGCCCGACCGCTCGTGCCAGAGCGCCACCCGGGTGGTGAAGTGCGGCGCGAGGAAGCCGCCGGCCGCGCCACTGGCCAGGAGGGGCTCGTCCGCTGCGCGCCTGGTCATCGCCGCGGTCGCATAGCCGCTTGCCCGGAGACGGTCGAGCGCGGCCGCGCGTCGGGCGGCTGCCCGCGCGCGCGAGACCAACGGATTCCCGCTGGACGGAGTGCTGGCGAGGCCCGCGAGCAGCGCGGCCTCTCCCAGGCTCAGCTCGCCCGCGTGCGCGGCGAAGTACAGGCCGGCCGCGGCCTCGACGCCGACAGCGCCCTGGCCGAGCGGCACGCGATTGAGGTACTGCTCGAGGATCGACTGCTTGGAAAGCTGTCGCTCCAGGCGAAGCGCCCAGAGCGACTGCGAGACCTTGCCGAGCCAGGTACGGCCCGAGGGCCGGAGCAGGCGGGCCAGCTGCATCGTGATGGTGGAGCCACCGGAGACGATGCGCCCGGCACGGAGGTCGGTCAGCGCGGCGCGCGCCAGCGCCCGCGGGTCGATGCCCCCGTGTCCGTAGAAGCGGCGATCCTCGACGGCGAGGAACGCGGCGATGAGGTCGGCATCCAGCTCGGCGAGCGAGACCCAGCGACGCAGGTTGCCGTCGCCCGCCCGCGTGCTCCGCAGCGGCAGCCCCGCACGATCGAGCAACACCAGCCCAGGGCGGTCGGCGGCGAGTAGTCCGCCGGGAAGCGGGCGGGAAATCCAGAACGAGACGGAGCCGAGCAGCGCCAACACGCCATAGGCAGCAGCCAGGGCCGTGCGAGAACGCTTCCTCACCTCACTTTTCCTTGGCCGTCACGGTGAACACGCCGCCATCGCTCTCGCCGAACACCGCCGGGTTGTACATCTCCTCCGCGTGCGCTGGAGGCCGGACGAAGACGCCCGGCGTGGTAGCGCGAGCCACGTAGCTCGCGGTGTAACTCCCGGGCCAGAGCTCCGTGGCGACGTACACCACCTTGTCGTCGCGCATCTCGCGATGGTCGAACGGTGTCCACCAGCCCGCGTCCCAGCTGCCATACGCCCACGCCGGCGACGCGTCGTCCGGCTGGTCGGGCTGCTGCGCGGTGGTGTCGGCGGCACCGGGCCCGGGCAGCCCCCCGACGGTGCGGAGGCTGAGATCGACGGCCTCGAGTCCCGCCGGCAGCGCGTCGTCCAGCACGACGAAGTGCCGCTCGCTTGGCACGGTGACCCGGAGGCGCACGCGTACCAGCTCACCTTCGGCGACCTCGGTCACCGGCCTGCCGTCGCCGTACCGTTCGTACCAGCGCTCCACGGCGACGCCGCGTTCGTCGGGCCGCACCGGCGCGCCGCTCGGCACGGCGGACACGGTGAGGAAGTAGAAGACGGGCACGCTCGCCGCGCCTTCCGCCGGCGGCGTGTCGAGCCGGAGCCGGAGCCGGGATCCCTCCTTTCCATGCTCGACCAGCCCGCGGAGGCTCACGCTGGAATCGCGGGCCGCGCCGATGCTGCCTGCGCTCAGCAGCACGCGGGAGCCGGCGGTGACGCGCACGCCGCGCGTCGCGGCCGCCTGCTGCCGGCGCAGGTAGGCGACGAGCGCCTCGACCGCCGTCCCGTAGTCCTGCGTGTTCCAGAGCCGGTTCTCGCCGCGGCCCTGCGCTACGAGCGTCTCGACCAGCGGACCGACCAGCGGATGCGCGGGTTCCACGGCGAGCGTGGCGCTCAGCAGATACGCGACGGGCCGGATGCGCGAGCGGAAGTAGAACTCGCGGCGCGACGCGGCCGGAAGCGTCGCCGCCCGGCCCTCGACGCTCACCGACCGCCACGCCGGCTCGAGCAGCGTGCGGGCCGCGGCGACATCGTGTCCGCGCGCCAGCACCTGCGCGAGGTGCACGCGATCCTCCCACGCGAGCTGGGCGGCCAGTCGGAGCAGCTCGTTCTCGGCCGCCCGGTCACGCAGACCAGCGCGGCTCAGATAGTCCACCGCCATGACGCGATCGCCGAGCCGGACCGTTCCATCCGCGTACCAGCGCGACACCGGGGCAACGATGGTCCGGCCGTCGGCAAGCGACTGCTTGAGATACGCCCCGACTCGTGCCAGCACCGAATCGTCGACCGCAAGGCCCGCCGCGCGCGCGTCGAGCAGGATGCCGCCCGCATAGGCGGTGAGCCAGGGGGTGGTCCAGTCGTCCGCGCCCCAGAGCCCGATGCCGCCGTCCGAGCGCTGCCGTCGGCTCAACGTGGTCACGGCGCGGGTGAGCTCGGTCCGGGCGGTGCGCGCCAGCGCGGAGTCGCCGAGCAGCGGGCCCGCCTCCATCAGGGCCACCAGCGGCTCGGCCGCGCTCGCAATCTGCTCCGAGCACCAATACGGATAGATCCGAAGCCACTCGCGCGCGCCCTGGATCATCGCGAGCGGCGAGGTGCCGAGGCTGAGCTGCAGCGTCGAGCGGGCGGGATCGATGTCGGCCGGCAGCAGCAGCTCGGCGGTCGCGGTATCGTGCAGGACGCCGGCCACCGTGTAGGCCTTCGGGTAGTATGCCGGCTTGAGCGGCAGCGCGATCGCCACGGCATCGGCGTCCGGCCCGCTGGCCGCGTCGAAGCGGAACCGGGCGCTGTCGGCGGGCCGGGCGAGGAAATCGAACCGCACCTCGCGACCGCGCCCGGCCTCGAGCGTCGCGGTGCGGCTGCGCTTGCCCTTGAGCTCCGCCCCGCGCGCGGTCGCGGACACCTTCGCCTCGGCGACGGCCGCGGCGCGGCTGTTGACGACGACCCCCGCGGTGAAGCGGTCGCCATCGCGGAGAAAGCGCGGCAGCGCGGGGCGCGCCACCAGCGGCCGGGTGACGAGCAGCGACGACTGCCCGCCGCCGTACCGGTCGCCCGCCGTGACCGCGACCGCCATGAGCCGGAACGTGGTGAGGTTGTCGGGCAGCCTGGCCGCGGCGGTGGCCTTGCCCGACGCATCCGTCACGACCGAGCCGAGGAAGAAGGCGGTGGTCTGGAATCGCGAGCGCAGGATGTCGGCACCGTCACGGCCGCCGCCGCCGCCGGGCGCCCGCTTCCCCTTTTCGCCCGCCGCGACCTGCGGCGCCACGGTCGTGAGCGTGCTGGCCAGCCGCATGCCGAGACCGCGAGGCTGGTACAGCAGGTCGATAGGATCGGGCGTCCGGTAGCCGGTGAGCGCCAGCACCCCTTCGTCGACCGCCCACAGCGTCACCTCGCTCCGCTGACCCGCGCCCGCGACGTCGCGGACGTCGAGCGCGACGCGCGCCGTGTCGCCCGGCCGATATTCGCGGGCGAGCGGGCGCACGCCGACGGATAGGCGCTTCCGCTCCGGCGTCACCCGCAGCTCGGCGTACCCGACGCGGATCGTGGGCCGGCCGGGATCGTCGAGCGGGCCCGGCGCCGCGCTTCGCCCGCGCGTCACGACGATCGAGACGAACACGTTGGGCGCGAGCGCCTCGGTGATGGGAAACGCGAGCGTCGTCGTGCCGCTCGTGATGGTGAGCCGCCGCTGCTGCAGCAGCCCCTCACGCTCGACCGTGATCCACGCTTCGGCGTTCGTGAACGGCGAGGCGAACAGCACCTTGGCGGTGTCGCCCACCGTGTAGCGCGCGCGGTCGGGCACGACATCCATCTTGAACTGGCTTTCGTCGTTCCATGGCACCCAGTCCTTGCCCGTCGCCCAGCGATAGAAGCTGGTCGACACCTGGCGGCCCGCGGGGTCGGTGGCGCGGAAGCTGACGATGTAGGTGCCCCCGGCCGGCGGCGTGAACGCGCACGGCGCCGCCTCGGCGGCCGTGGTGAGCGTGCAGCGGGCGACGGTGTCCGAGACCCACTCGCCGACCAGCTCGCCGTAGCCGTCGCGGTCGCGCTGCACCGAGTGCCATTCCCGCCGGACGACGGCGCCGGCGACCTTCACGCCGGGCACGCGCGCGCCCCCGGGCCGAACGGCGAGCACGCCGACCCTGACGGGCGTGCCGGCGGTCCAGAAGTACTGCGCTCCTTCGGGCCTGGCGGCGAGGTAGAAGGCGGCGGGATGCACGGTGAGCGAGGCGGCGGCCGATACGGTCTGCCGATTCACGTCCGTCACCGTGGCCTCGATGGTCGCGCGGGCGGGCAGGCCGCGCGCCGTCTCGCCCAGGCGGAGCGCGAGGTTCAGGTGCCCGGCGGCATCGAGCGTGTCGACACCGCTGGACGCCACCTGCACCGGCGGGCCGGCGTCGGCGCTCTCCTCGTACCACCAGCCGGTCTCGCCCACGTGATAGCCGTCGGTGCCGGGGATCTCGACCTCGCCACCCCACGCGCTCTGCTGGCGCAGCGTCCAGCGCACGGCCGCGCGTCCCATCCGCCCGCCGAAGAGGTACCGCGCATCCACGGCCGCGCGGACCGAGTCGCCCGCGAACCGGTCCCCCGAGTCCGCCGACACGTCCACCAGGAATTCGGGCGGACGGTACTCGGCGACGCGATAGGGCGCGGCGGCGATCTCCGTCCAACGGCCCTCGCGCCGGAGCTCGGTGACGACGCGGTACTCGCCGAGCGGCGCCCCGGCCGGCACGGTGAACCGCTGATCGGCGGTGCCGAAGGCGGAGAGCGCCACCGTCGTATCCCGGAGCGCGGCCGGCGGACCGTTCGCGTCCGCGCGAGCCTCGAACACCCAGCGCAGCGAATCGTTCGCCGCCGGACGTGCGAGCGCGCCGAGCGTGCCGGTGCGGACGATCGCCTTGGCGAAGAGCGGCTCCCCGGGACGGTAGATGCCGCGCTCGGTGAACACCGCTCCGGCCACCGGCAGCCGCGCGCTGCCGTACGCCTGGGAGACGTTGAACCGCCAGGGGCTCAGATCGGGGTCATAGTCGTTGATGCCGAGCAGCGCGCGGTCCGTGCCGAGCACGACACTGACGTAGCCCTGGAAATTGGACCCGCCTTCGTCCCCGCTCTCGTCGGCCTCCGCGGGCTGCCGCCGGCCGTATCCGGTCAGCCGCGCGATCCCGCTCGTGTCGGTGGTGCCGCTCGCGACCACCTTTCCCCGGGCATCGTGCAGCGCGACCGCCGCGCCCGCGCGCGGCCGTCCGTCGTTCGCGCCGGTCACCCACACCACGCCCTCCTCGCTGCCGATCCGCGCGTGGACGCCGAGATCGGTCACCTGCAGCAGCGCGATGGGCCGGTGCCGGCGGCTCAGGCTGTCGAGCCGCGGACTGGTGACCTGCACCGCCATGAGCGTCGGCGTGCCAGCCCGCCGGTACGCGGGCGCGGGCAGTCGGACGCCGTAGACCCGGACGCGGTCGCGGGGCCCGGTCACCGGGATCCGCTCGCGCCGCGCGCGGGGCAGCAGGGCCGGCCAGAGATCGTTCCAGCTCCACTCGCCGCGTGCGAGGAACGTGGCCTCGAGCGAGTCGGGCACCGGTGCGGTGACGACCTCGAGCGTGTCCACGTTGACGAAGCCGAGCGCGAACGTTCCCGCCCCCTTCCGCTCGACGACCGCGCGGCCGGACGCGTAGTTGATCGCCGGCGCGTACCCCGTGGTGGCGGCGGTGAGCACCGGATTCCCGGTGAGCCGCTGGCCGAACCCGTCCGTCAGATCGCGGTCCGCGACGACCGCGTAGGCCTTCCGCGGCGCCAGCTTCACGTCGAGCACCCACTGGTCGCGCAGGCCGGCGGTGTCGCCGAGCTCGAACGGCACCGCCGGCCGGAGCGTGACGTGGCGACGCACCTCGGCGCCGCGCACCGGCGTGCTGAAGCTCAGGACGATCGGCCCGGTCGGACACGCCTCGCGGTTCCATCCGCACGACGCCTTCACCAGGCGGAAGTCGCCATGCGTCGCGAGCCCCCATCGCTGCAGGCTCGCCTTCCCCTGCTCGTCGAACGTTGACGGCACCACCAGCTCTCCGTCGCACCCGCGAGGGAGCGGGCTCCGCGGCGCCAGGCGCACCACCCGCCGGAGCGGATCGGCGGCCCGGTCGCGGTCCCAGCCGCCGGCCTCCCGGAAATCCCACCGATCGTCGCCGGTGATCGCGCGGGTGCTCTCGACGGAGAGCCGGACGACACCCGGCGTACCGCACAGTCGCCCGAACTCGAGGTAGGCGCCCGCGCTCACCGCCGCGGTATCCGGCGGCGCGTCCACCACGAGGTCGAACCGGGCGTCGGGGGGCAGGAAGCGGGAGCCGCCGTTCGGTCCGACCGGCGCGCCGGCCAGCACCCGTGGCCCGCGAACCCTGAAGGTGAACGTGTACGGCCGGGCGAGGCGGCTGCCGTCCATCGCCTGAAAGCGATTGGCGACGGTGACGGCATACCTGGTGTTCGGCACCAGCGGGGCCGCGGGTCGAAAGCGCAGCGTGACCGGGTCGCGCCAGTCGACCGTGCCCGCGGCGGCCGGCGCGATGGCGAACAGCGCGCGCGGATCCACGGTCCTGTCGAGCGATCCGGCGACGGGCCGATCGAACGTGACGGTCACGGCCGTTGTCGGGGCGGCGTCGGTGGCGGGCGTGACACGCAGGACCTTCAGTTCGGTGCCGGGATCCGCGAGCAGACCGAGTCCCGCGGCCGCGACGAACCGGAGCACCATCGATTGTGGGGTGGGCATCTCTCAAGATAGCGCGCGGCGCGTCATGGGACGCGGAGCACGCCGCCGCGCGGCCGTTTCCGCGTTAGCGCGCGGATGCCGACTGGCTGATCCGGCGCACGCGCACGACCTCCACTTCCTCGTCGCCGTCGTCCTCGCGCGACAGATACTCGGCCCGGTACATCCGGATCAGCTCGAAGAAGTAGGAGATCGCGAGCGGGCCGATGAGCAGGCCGAGCAGGCCGAACCAGCTGATCCCGGCGAAGGCGCCGATGACCGTGATGAACGGATGGATCCGCGCCCATCGCCGGAAGACGTACGGACGAATCACGTTGTCCACGTTGCCCACCACGAGCACGCCCCACGCCGTCAGCGCGACCGCCCAGCCCCAGCGCCCTTCGAGCGCCAGCGCCGCCGCGCCCGGTCCCCAGATGAGCCCGCTGCCCACGACGGGCAGGATCGCCACGATGATGGTGACCACCCCCCAGAAGACGGGGTTGGCGAGCCCGGCCGCCTTGAAGCCGAGCCCGACGAGCAGCCCCTGCACGGCCGCGGTCAGCCCGGTACCGACCAGCGTCGAGAACGTGACGTCGCGAAACCGATCGCGCAGCACCTCGGCGTTCTCCGCGGAGAACGGGATGAACGGGCGGATGGCGCTCCACGCGCCCGCCGGCGCCACGAGCAGGTAGAACAACCCGAAGAACGCGATGGTGAGCTGGATGCCCAGCCGGGTGGCGGTGCCGACGACGCTGAGCGCGCTCGTGCCGGCCCACGACACGATCTGCGACCCGAGCGCTTCGATCTGCGCGCCGATGTCGTAGGGGCCGAGCCGCAGCTCCCGGAGCCGCGCGAGGAGCGGGCTCCGGAGCACCCCCGCGGCCATGTCCTGCGCCTCGTTGGCCACCAGGCCGATGAACGAGATGCCGGGGCCCACCACCAGCACCAGCGCGAACAGCACCACGATGCCTGCCGCCGCGCCCGGCTTGAGACCGCGGAGCAGCAGGCCGCGGTACAGCGGCGCGAAGACCACGTACAGGACGAGCGCGCCCATCAGGCCGGTGCTGAACGGCCAGAGGGCATAGGCCAATCCGAGGCCCAGCACGAAGATGAGCAGCGCCGCCCGCTGACGCTTGGTGTCGAGGAATTGCATTCTCAACAGTACGGGAGCGAGGGTACGGTCGCCAGCGGCATCGCTCTTGCCGCACCAGATACGAATCGCGACATTAGAGCACCCCGAACTTCCATCCTGCAGTCCGTCGGAGTCCTGCGCTTGGACCTCGAGAAGGATCTCTCCACCATGCCCGGCGAGCCGGGGCGTGCGGCGCCGGTGCGCCGCAGCGGGCTGGCGTTCGACCTGCCCGACCCGGAGCTCGATCGGCTCACCCGGCTCGCATCCCGCGCGCTGCGGTGCCCGATGGCGCTGCTCTGCATGGTGAGCGACGACATTCTGGTGTTCGTGAGTGTTCAGGGACTGCCGGAAAACCGGCCGAACACTCGCCAGACGCCGCTCAGCGGGTCGTTTTGCCAGCCTGCCCTGAGCGCGCGGGAGCCGTTCACCCTCGAGGACGCCCGGGGCGGCGAGGCGCTCGGCGGCGATCCGGTGCTGCGGGCAATGGGCGCCGCGTCCTGCGCCGGCGTGCCGCTGGTGCATCCGGACGGGCAGGCGCTCGGCGTGCTCTGCGTGGCCGACGTCGTGCCGCGCCGGTGGAGCGAGGCCGAGCTGGCCGACCTCGCCGATCTGGGCGTGCTGGCCGCGACGGAGCTCGGGCGGCGGGCGCGCGACGCGGACCGGCGGACGGTCGAGCAGCGCGTCGTTCGCGCCGAGCGCGCGCAGGCCATCGGCCAGCTTGCCGGGGGCATCGCCCACGACTTCAACAACCTGCTCACCGGCATCATCGGGCACGTCTCGCTGTTGAACGAAGAGCCGGGGCTCAGCGAGCTCGGGCGCGAGGACCTGGTGCAGATCCAGCGCTCGGCCGACCGGGCCGCCAGCCTCACGCGCCAGCTCCTCGCCTTCAGCCGCCGCCAGGTGCTCGCCCCGCGCGTGCTGGACGTCAACGCGCTCGTCGCCGGGTGCCTCTCGACGCTGCGCCGGCTCGTCGGCGAGCGCATTCAGATCGTCTTGACCCACCAGCCGCACCTCGATCCGATCGTCGCCGATCCCAACCAGCTCGAACAGGTGCTCACGCAGCTCTGCGCCAACGCGCGGGAGTCGATGCCCGACGGCGGCACGCTCGAGATCAGCACCCGCCAGGAGCGGATCGGCGCCGGCGCCGAGGTACGGCTGCAGGGGCTCCGCCCCGGCATGTACATCCTGCTGCAGGTGCGTGACAGCGGCCGCGGGATGGACTCGACCACCGCCGAGCGGATCTTCGAGCCGTTCTTCAGCACCAAGACCGCGAGCGAGGGCGCGGGACTCGGCCTAGCGTCGGTCTACGGGATCGTGAAGCAGAGCGGCGGGCACATCGAGGTGGCGAGCGAGCCGGGTCGCGGAACCACGTTCACCATCTACCTGCCGCGGCACGAGGGGAGCGGACCGGTGGGCGCGGGCGTCGGCGCGCGCGAGCCCGCGGGCGGCACCGAGACGATCCTGCTGGTGGAGGACGAGGATCAGGTGCGCGAGCTCGCCCGGCGGGTGCTCGAGCGGGTGGGCTACACGGTGCTCGCGGCGCGCGACGCCGAATCGGCCACGTCGATCGCCGACCGCCGCCCCGGTCACATTCACCTGCTCGTCACCGACATGCACCTGCCGCAGCTCAGCGGACGCGAGCTCGCCGCCCGGCTCAGCATTCACCGGCCGGCCATCAAGGTGCTCTACATCTCGGGCACCAGCGACGGCTCGATCGCGCGGCTCCGGATGCTCGAGCCGGGCATGCAGTTCCTCGAGAAGCCGTTCTCGCTCGACCGGCTGCTCCGCACCGTGCGTCAGACCCTCGGCGACCCCGACGGGGGAGGCTGGCCGGCGTGAGCGGAAGGTCCATCGCGGCCGACGGGTCGCGCGAAGAGACGCCCGAGCCGCGGCTCGCCACGGCCCAGGATCTCAGCGAGATCCGCCGCACCGCCGACGCACTGCGGCAGAGCCGCGAGCAGTACCGGTTCTTCATCGGCCGCACCGCCGAAGGCGTGTGGCGCGCGGTGGTGGATCCGCCGATCCCGGTGGATGCGCCCGAGCAGGACCAGGTCGACCGCTGCACCCGCCACGCCCGGCTCGTCGAGGTCAACGACGCCATGCTCCGGATGTACGGCTGCGCCGATTCCGCCGAGCTGATCGGCACGCAGCTCTCCTACACCTTCGACCTGGCCGACCCCCGCAGCACCGAGTTCTTCCGGACCTTCGTCCGAAGCGGCTACCGCACCGTCGAGCTGGAATCGTACGAGTTCGACCGGAACGGCGCCCCGCGCTGCTTCGTCAACAACCTGCTCGGCGTGGTCGAGCACGGCTGGCTCACGGGGATCTGGGGTACTCAGCGCGACGTCACCGGGCAGCGCCAGCACGAGGAGCTGGTGCGCTCCACGCGCGACCATCTCGAGGCGCTGGTGCAGGCGTCGCCGCTCGCCATCGTGGCGCTGGCCGCCGGAGGCGAAGTGCTGAGCTGGAACCGCGCGGCCGAGGTGATGTTCGGCTGGACCGCCGCCGAGGCGGTGGGCCGGCGGCTGGTCTGCGTCCCGGCGGACAAGCAGGGCGAGTTCGACCATTTCCGAAGCCAGGTCCTGCAGGGCACCTCGTTCACCGGGCGGGAAACGGTGCGCGTCCGGAAGGACGGCACCCGGATCGACGTGAGCATCTCGACCGCCGCGCTGCACGACGCCGAAGGCCGCGCGGGCGGCCTCGTGGCTATGTACACGGACATCAGCGGCCGGAAGCGCGCCGAGGAGGCGCTCCGCCATTCGCAGGAGCAGCTCCGGCAGGCGCAGAAGATGGAGGCGGTCGGCCGCCTTGCCGGGGGCGTCGCGCACGACTTCAACAACCTGCTCAGCGCCATCCTCAGCTACAGCGAGATGGTGCTCGCGGACCTGCCGGCGCAGCACGAGAGCCGCGAGGACGTCGAGCAGATCCGGCAGGCCGGCTCGCGGGCCGCCGAGCTCACCCAGCAGCTGCTGGCGTTCAGCCGGCGCCAGCTGCTTCAGCCGCGCACGATCAACCTCAACACGGTCGTGGGCAGCGTCGACCGCATGCTGCGGCGGGTCATCGGCGAGGACATCGAGCTCCGCACGGTCCTGGCCCCCGATCTCGGCCACACCCGCGCGGACGCGGGTCAGCTCGAGCAGGTGCTGATGAACCTCTGCGTGAACGCCCGCGACGCGATGCCCTCGGGCGGCACGCTCACCATCCTGACGGCCAACGCCGCGGTCGGCGCCGCGGAGCTGCCGCGCGCGCCCCAGCTGCCGCCGGGCCAGTACGTGACCGTCGCGGTGCGCGACACCGGCGTCGGCATGACGCGGGACGTCATGGAGCGGATCTTCGAGCCGTTCTTCACCACCAAGGCCCCCGGCCACGGCACCGGGCTGGGCCTATCGACGGTCTACGGCATCGTGGTGCAGAGCGGCGGGCAGGTGTTCGCCGAGAGCGAGTCCGGCGCCGGCAGCACCTTCACCATCTATCTGCCGGCACACGGCGCGGAGCCGGAGCCCGTCGCACCGGCCCCACCGCACCCGCAGGTACGCGGCCGCGGCGCCGAGACGGTGCTGCTGGTCGAGGATGAGGAGCTGGTGCGCCAGCTCACGCGCGAGATCCTCCGCCGGAACGGCTACCGCGTGCTCGAGGCGCCCGACGGCGTCGCGGCGATGGCCCTGCTCCGAACCCACCCGGGGGTCATCGATTTGCTCCTGACCGACGTGGTCATGCCGCGGATGAGTGGGCGCGAGCTGGTGGAGCAGGCCCGCCCGCTCCGGCCGGACATGCGCGTCCTCTATGTCAGCGGCTATTCCGAGGAGGCGATCGCGCGGCAGGGACAGCTCACCGACGGGATCGAGCTGCTCTCGAAGCCGTTCACCCCGGGCGTGCTCACCGCCAAGATCCGGGAGCTCCTCGACCGGGCCTCCTGAGCGCGCTAGATTCGGGGCACACCTCGACCGGGCGCTCCGGCGCCGCCACCGCCGCCGTTCCAAAGGTCGCCTCCGTGTTCCCTGCCCTCACCGACCTGCTCGCGCAAACTCCGCCCGCCGCCCGCACGGCGCTCGCCCTGGCGAGCTTGCTCGCGCTGGTGCTGCTGGCGGTGTTCTGGCTGGAGCGGCGCCGGCGGCGCCGGGCCGAGGCGGCGCAGAGCACCGCCGCGGGACAGCTTCGCACCATCACCGCCAGCATGCGCGAAGGGGTCATCGCCTACGACATGAACCTGGGACTCAGCCTGGTGAACCCGGCGTTCGAGCGGCTGACCGGGTACGTCGCCGAAGACCTGCGCGACCAGGAATTCCTGCAGTACGTCCATCCCGACGATCGCCCGGCGCTGGTGGCGGAGTGGGAGCGCCTGGCGGACGGCGGCTCGCTCCGGGACCAGGAGTACCGCGTGGTGACGCGCACCGGCCAGGTGCGCTGGTGCGCCAGCACGTGGGAGCCGCTCCGCGACGATCAGGGCCGGCAGATCGGCTACCTCGGCACCGAGATCGACATCACCGAGCGCAAGCTCGCCGAAGAGGAGATGCGGATCGATACCGAGCTCTTCCAGGCGGTCATCGAGGTGCAGCAGGCGGTGGCGGCGGCGGGACTCGACTCGGCCACCGTCATGCACGTCATCGCCGAGCGGAGCCGGGCGCTCACGCGGGCCTCGGGCGTGGTGGTCGAGACGCTCGAGGGCGACGAGCTCGTTCCGCGGCTCAGGATCGGGATCGAGAGCCCGCGCCTGAGCGTGAGCGCCAGCCTGTCGGGCGCGAGCGTCCGCACCGGCGAGCTCCAGCGATCGGACGACATCCTTACCGATCCGCGGATCACCCACGACGCCTACCGCTCGCAGGGCATCCGCTCGATGCTGGTGGTGCCGCTGCGCGACGACCAGCACATCATCGGCGCGCTCAAGGTGCTCTCCCCCGAGCCGGCCGCGTTCAGCGACCGCGATGCCAAGGCGCTCCGCCTGCTGGGCGGCCTGGTCGGCGCCTCGCTCGAGCACGCGGCGGCGTTCGAGGCCCGGCAGGGCCGGCTCGAGGAGCGCACCCAGGCGCTGCAGGAGAGCGAGCAGCGGTTCAAGCAGCTGGTCGATGCCGCCCAGGAGGGGATCTGGGTGGCGGACGATCGCGGCGTGATCACGTACGTGAACCAGCGGATGGCCGCGCTGCTCGGCTACCACAACGGTGCGATGCTCGGCCGCCCGGTGTTCGACTTCCTGGACGCCACCGCCCGCGCCGGCGCGCAGCGCACGCTCGGCCGCCCCGAGGCCGGCGGGGAGAGCCGCGACCTGCGCTTCCGGCGTCAGGACGGCACCGAGCTCTGGGGGCTCGTCTCGGCCAGCCCGCTCACCGGACGCGACGGCGTCGTGGTCGGCAGCGTCGGCATGGTCACCGACATCACCGAGCGGAAACGCACCGAGGATCGGCTCCGCCGCTCAGCCGACCGGCTGGCGATGCTGCACGATCTCGATCAGGCCATCCTGGCCGCGCGCTCCCCCGCGGAGATCGGCCGCGCGGCGCTGGGCCGCATGCGCCGGATGGTGCCGTGCCACCGCTGCAGCGTCGTGCTGTTCGATTTTCCGCGCGAGCAGGCCAGCCTCATCGCCGGCTATGCCGCGGGTGCGCCGCTGCCGGCGGCCTCGATGCCGCTGGACCGGCTCTCTCCCGGCGAGACCCTGCGGCGCGGCACCATCCGGGCGATCGACGACCTGGCCGCGGTCGAGTCCACGGTGCCGATGCTCCAGCAGCTCCGGGACGAGGGGATGCGCAGCGTGCTGAGCGTGCCGCTCGTCGTCGAGTCCGAGGCGATCGGCGAGATCAACCTCGCCTCGAGCGCGCCGCGCGGCTTCAACGACGAGCACCGCGACATCGCCATCGAGGTCGCCGCGCCGCTCGCCATCGCGATTCAGCAGGCGCGGCTCCGCGAGGAGCTCGGGCGCCAGACGGGCGAGCTCGAGCGCCGCGTGGCCGAGCGCGGCGCCGCGCTGCGGGCGGCCACGGCCGAGCTCGAGACGATGCTGTACGCGGTCTCTCACGACCTGCGCGACCCGCTGCGCCACATCTGCGGGTTCACCCAGCTGCTGCTCGACGACGCCGGACCCGCGCTCGATCCGGCGGTGCAGCACTACGCGCGGCGGATCCGGGACGGCGCGGAGCAGATGTCCACGCTGGTGGACGACCTCGTGCACCTCGCCCGGGTGTCGCGCCAGGACCTGCTGCGCCGGCCGGTGGACCTCACCTCGCTCGCCGAGGACGTGGTCGGCCAGGTGCAGCTCCAGTCGGAGGGTCGCGAGATCGACTGGCGCGTGCAACCGCTGCCCACGATCGACTGCGACCCGGCGCTCGTGCGCGTCGCGCTGCAGAGCCTGCTGTCGAACGCCGTCAAGTTCACCCGACCGCGCGATCACGCGGTCGTCACGATCCGGCCGATCGAGCACGAGGGGCAGGCGGGCTTCGCCGTTCAGGACAACGGCGTCGGCTTCAAGATGGCGTACGCGGGCAAGCTGTTCGGCGTGTTCCAGCGGCTGCACCGGGCCGACGAGTTCGAGGGCAATGGCGCCGGGCTTGCGCTGGTGCAGCGAGTGGCCCAGAAGCACGGCGGCCGGGTCTGGGCCGACTCGGGTCCGGACGGCGGCGCCACCTTCTACCTGACGCTCGGCGCGCCCGCCGCGTGATGCTTCCCGACGAGCTGGACCTGCTGCTCGTCGAGGACAACCCGCACGAGGCGGAGCTGCTGCTGCGTCCGCTCGGCGGGCTCGCCGAGCCGGCCCGCATCGGCATCGCCCGCGACGGCGAGGAGGCGCTCGACTACCTGCTCGGCCGCGGCCTCTACCGCCACCGGCTCGGCGGGCCCCTGCCGCAGCTCGTGCTGCTCGAGCTCAAGCTGCCGCGCCTCGATGGCGTCGAGGTCCTCCGGACGCTGCGGGCCAGCCCCCGCACCTCCACTGTTCCCGTGGTCGTCCTCACCTCCTCGGCGGAGCCGCGCGAGGTGATGCAGTGCTACCAGGCCGGCGCCAACAGCTGCGTCAGGAAGCCGGTCGAGTTCCGCGAGTTCACCGAGACCGTGGGAGCGCTGGGCCGCTACTGGCTCCGCCTCAACCGGGCCGCGCCAGGCGGGGTGAGCGTCGGATAGCGCGCCTGACACTTTCCCCGCCGCTCCGCCGTCCGGTCTCCGCCCACACCGCCCCTCCAATCTCCGAGATGCCAGTGCGCTCCGCCCCGACCGCTCTCTTCGTCCTCCTCGCGCTCACCAGCGCTCCATACCCGGCGACGCCGGCCGCCGCCCAATCGGCCGTGGACATCCCGTACGAGCGCTTCGTGCTGCCCAACGGCCTGACCGTCCTGGTGCACGAGGATCACAAGGCGCCGATCGTGGCGGTGAACGTCTGGTATCACGTCGGCTCCAAGAACGAGCGTCCGGGGCGCACCGGCTTCGCGCACCTGTTCGAGCACCTGATGTTCAACGGCAGCGAGCACCACGACACCGAGTTCCAGGCGCCGCTCGAGCGGGCAGGCGCCACCGACCTGAACGGCACCACCAACGAGGACCGCACCAACTATTTCGAGAACGTGCCGACCTCGGCGCTCGACATGGCGCTCTGGCTCGAGAGCGACCGCATGGGCCACCTGGTCGGCGCCATCAGCCAGGCCAAGCTCGACGAGCAGCGCGGCGTCGTCCAGAACGAGAAGCGCCAGGGCGAGAACGAGCCGTACGGCAAGGTCTGGGACTTCCTCACGCCGCGGCTCTATCCCCCGAACCATCCGTACTCGTGGACGGTCATCGGCTCGATGGAGGATCTCGACGCCGCCAAGCTGCCGGACGTGAAGGAGTGGTTCCAGACCTACTACGGCCCCGCCAACGCGGTTCTCGCCCTGGCCGGCGACATCGACGTGAAGTCCGCCCGCGAAAAGGTCGAACGCTACTTCGGCAACATCCCGTCCGGCCCGCCGGTGGCGCGGCAGGGCACCTGGATCGCCAAGCGCACGGGCAGCCAGCGCGGAATCATGCAGGACCGGGTGCCGCAGACCCGGATCTACAAGGTGTGGAACGTCCCGCAGTGGGGCGCCGCCGAGGCGGATCACCTGACGCTCGCCGCGTCGGTGCTCAGCACGGGCAAGTCCTCTCGGCTGTACAAGCGGATGGTCTTCACCGAGCAGATCGCCACGGACGTCGACGCCTCGCTTCAGCTGCGGGAGATCGG
>DATLBL010000088.1:0-4902 GCA_035526925.1 Gemmatimonadales bacterium | reverse complement strand
GCACGCCGCGAAGCCAACAAGGGAACGGACGAAGGCTATTTCGAGGTGATGAACGAGCGCGAGCTCAACGCCGCCAGGGAGCCGCTGCAGCTCATCGCCGAGTCGGGAGAGCTGTCCAAGTACAGCAAGGACCTGAGCCTCCGTGCCAAGCGGCGGTTCCTGACCGAGTTCTGGCACAAGCGCGACCTGACGCCGGCCACGCCGGTGAACGAAACGCGGCAGCGGTTCTACGAGGCCGTGGCCTACGCCGATCGGACCTACGGCGAGCGCGGACGGGCGGCGGTGCCCGGATGGAAGACCGACCGCGGCCGGATCTACGTGCGGAACGGAGCGCCGGAGGAGACGCTGCAGCGGCCGCAGGCAGGTCGCTCGCCGCCGTACGAGGTCTGGCGGTTCCGAAGCCCCAAGGATCGCTATTATGTGTTCGTCGATCGAGCGAACGGGCTGGGCAACTTCCAGCTGATCCATTCGAACGACGTGAAGGAAACCGGTCAGCCGAACTGGCAGGAGCTGCTGCACAAGGAAGATGCGGTTGAGGATATCGGCCGGTTCCTCGGCATCGACCTCAGGTCGCCAGGAATCATCGACAGGTTCTGAGTGTGACGCTGCTTCTTATACATGCCCTTTAGACGAGGTGCGAGGTATGAATCGCTTGACATCTGGTATGGCTCCACTGTTCGCCCTCCTGCTCGTGGCCGGCTGCGGCGGCGACGCGACCGAAGACTTCCGGGGCGGAATCTCGCGTCTCGGCGCGTCCCCGACCCAGGTCGTCCTTCAGCTGGGTGAATCGCAGAACGTGGATGTCAGCGCGCTCGATGATCAGGGCAACCGGATTTCGACCGCCTTTGAAGTGACCGATCCGGGCAGCGGCATCTCCATCCGGCGGGATTCGACGTTCTTGCCCGTGTACATCGACGACACCACGCTGACGGTGCAGCCCGAGGCCACGGTGTTCCGCTACATCGTCACCGCCAATGCCTATACGACCACCAGCTTCACGGTGTCGTCAGGCGGGGTCGATATTACGGTGCCGGTGCACGTCGTAGCCGAGAACGTGCTGCAGGCGGAGGTCAGCGACACCGAGCCGGCGCTGAATGAGTTGGTGACGATCACTGCTCCGGCGGGCGTCACCTTCACGCCGACGAGCACGGTGACCTTTGTTGGCGCCGCCGTGCAGCCGGCGGAGGTGACCGTGGCTGCCGACGGGCAGAGTCTCACCTTCCTGCCTCCTCCGAACATCACTGGCGCGCAGGCGCTCATCACTGACGTTTCTTCGGTGGGTTCGCCGGGCGTTCTATACTCGCCGACCACCACCGCCCGGTTCACGACGCCTCAGTTGCTGGTCTTCGATGGCACCGTGTCAAACCTCGCTCCGGTCGCCAACGAGGCCATTACCGTTACGCTGAATCCAAACACGACGTTTGATCCGGCCACGGCCACCTTCCAGGTTGGCGCTGCGCCGGCGACATTGATCGGCGCCACGGCCAACACGGCTACGCTCATCCCGGCGCCAGGGTCCTCCGGGCTGCTGTTCATCAACGGGGCGGTCATCGACTCGCTCCCGCAGTTTGCGCTAACGCTGTCCAACGCCGAGACCGACACCGTCGTAGTGGGTGCCGCGGGGACTGCGGCCGGGACCGACGATCCGAGCACGGCGCCGTCCGTGGCCGTTCCGGACCCGGGCTTCTCGGCGCCGTTCTTCGATACGGCCGACTTTGTGGCCAGCGCGGATCGGTTCTACAAGCTCGTGGTTCCGGCTGATGGTGACTACACGATATCCCTCGATTGGACCAGCGGCTCGGACATCGATTTGTTCGTCTGCCCTGCGGCCGGTGTCGCCACGTTCGATTGCGATTTCACCGCGGCGACGGGTGCCCAGCCTGAAACTGCCGTATACAGTCTCACTGCGGGAACCTACTATCTGGTTGCCGAGGACTTCGGTGGGGACGCTGGAACCGCCTCGACCCTGTCCATCACCGTCGCGCGCTAGCAGTTTCGAAGGTTTACAGCTACAGCAGGAAAGCGCCCCCCGCCGGTTCTTATCCGGCGGGGGGCGCTCTTCATCATGGTGCGGAATACGGCGAATCACCGTTGGAGCGCAACCTTTGAGGCGGGTGACCGGGCACACGCATCTAGGCTTTCAGCAACTGACTGAGGCCAGTAGGTGCCTTCCGGCTACACCAGCGAGCCTCCACCCTCGCCTGCAGCCACCCCTACCTCCCTGAATTGCCGCTGATACAGTCTCGCGTACAGCCCACCGAGCGCCAGCAGCTCGCCGTGGGTACCCTCCTCCACGATCCGTCCACGATCCAGCACGACCAGCCGGTCGGCTCGCTGCACCGTGCTCAACCGGTGCGCGATGATGAGCGTCGTGCGACCGACGAGCAGCTTCGTCAGCGCATCCTCGATGAGCCGTTCGCTCTCGGTGTCCAGGCTGCTCGTCGCCTCGTCGAGAATGAGCACCGCCGGGTCCTTGAGGATCGCGCGCGCGATCGCCACCCGCTGACGCTGGCCGCCCGAGAGCTTCAAGCCCCGCTCTCCGACCGGCGTATCGTATCCCTCCGGCAGACGCTCGATGAACTCGTGCGCGTGGGCGGCGCGCGCCGCCGCGAGGACCTCTGCATCGGTCGCCTTCGGCCGCGCGTAGGCGATGTTCTCGCGGATCGAGCCGCTGAACAAGGCCGGCTCCTGCGGCACGACCCCGATCGCGCTACGCAGCTCCGCCAGCCGGACCGATCGGATATCCGCGTCGTCCAGCGTGATGCGACCCTGGCCCACGTCCCAGAACCTGGGCAGCAGCGACACGAGGGTGGTCTTGCCGCCGCCGGAGGGCCCGACGAGGGCCACGGTCTCACCGGGTGAAACCGTGAGCGTGATCTCCTGCAGCGTCCACGGCAACGACTGATCGGGGTGATATCGGAAGCTTACCCGCTCGAATGCCACCCGCCCCTTGACCGGGCTCGGCAGCGGCACGGGCGTCGTGGGATCGGCGATCGACGGCTTCATCTCGAGAATCTCGAACACCCGCTCCGCCGCGCCGACGGCCTCCTGATAGGAGGTGAATGAGGTCGCGAGCGCTCCGATCGACGCCGCGATGGTGATCGTGTACAGGAGGAAGCCCACCAGGGCGCCGGCCGTGAGCCGGCCATCCAGCACCAGCAGGCCGCCCTGCCAGAGCACGAACACGATGGCCGCGAAGGTGGAAAAGGTGAGCATGCCGAAGAACACGCCGCGCACGCGAGCCCGCTGCAGGGCCGTGCGCACGCTGGCCGCGATCCGTTCGCCATACCGCCCTCGCTCGGCGCGCTCCTGCACGAAGCTCTGCACCGTGCGGATCTGCGAGAACGCCTCCTCCGCCACCGCGGTGGCCTCGGCGACGCGGTCCTGGACGCCGGTGGTCATCCGGCGGAGTCGGCGGCCGAAGACCAGGGCCGTTCCGACTACCACGGGCGCCGCCAGCAGGGCGGTGAGCGTCAGCCTGGGCTGCAGGTAGGTGAGCAGCACGATGCCGCCGACCAGCGCGAGCACCTGCCGCGAGATTTCCGAGATCTGATGGCTCAGGACGCTCTGCAGCAGGCCGATGTCCACCGTGAGGCGGCTTGTCAGCTCGCCCGTCCGACGCTCGGCGAAGAACCCCGGGGGCATCTCCAGCAGCCGAGCGAACACCTCGCGCCTGAGACCCGCCACCGCCTGCTCGCCCGCGGCGCTCAGCAGATACGCCTGCACGTAGTTGAGCCCCGCCTGCACGCAGAACAGAGCCACGAGGCCGAGGGCGATGCGGTCGAGCAGGGCGCGATCCCGGTTCACGAACGCGGCGTCGAGGAGATACCGCACAGCCATCGGAAACGCCAGGCTGGCGAGACTGCTCAGGATGAGCGCCAGTGTGGCGCCGAGCAGAAGGCCGCGATACGGTCGGACGAGCGGCCATAGCCTGACCAGGCGCCCCGGCTTCGGGATGCGGCGTTTGGGGGACTCGGCGGGATCGCTGAGGCTGGCTGAGATGGATGTCACGGCAGGAAAGGTACTCCGAAGGGAGGCATGCGGGCGGCCGTCACCTCACGGATGCACGTGCGCCGCAGCAGGCATCGCCACCGCCTCGCCCGGCCGATCGAGGATGATCACGTTGCGCGCTTCGCGGCGCCCGAACGGCAGCGCCCGATCGACGCCCATGGCCACGAACAGGAGCGCGAGGTAGAGCAGGGAATACCGGTACATCTGCCACGCCACGGGCGTGATGGATTGCTCGCGCAACAGGCGGATGCAGTACCACAGCAGGCGAGCTCCCAGGACGGCCGCGGCGATCCCATAGAACAGCCCCAACGCCCCGAACAGCGTGGGCATGATGGTGAGCGGAAGCAGCATGAGAGTGTACACCAGCATCTCGTATTTGGTGCGCGCCTCGCCCCGCACCACCGGCATCATGGGGATGCCGGCCCGGGCATAGTCGGCCTGCTTGATCAGGGCCAGCGCCCAGAAATGCGGGGGCGTCCAGTAAAAGATGATCGCGAACAGGTACACCGCGGCCAGATCCAGCCGTCCGGTCATCGCCGCCCAGCCGACGAGTGGCGGAAAGGCGCCTGCCGCTCCGCCGATGACGATATTCTGCGGGCTGATGCGCTTGAGCCAGATCGTATAGACGAAGACGTAGAACAGAAGCCCGCCGAGAGCCAGCCACGCGCTGAGCGGATTGACGCGGTACCAGAACACCGCGAAGGCCGCGAGGCCGAGCGAGACGCCGAAGGTCAGTCCGAACGTGGCGGATACGCGCCCGGAGGGGATCGGCCGCAGCTTGGTCCGGGACATCCGGGTGTCGATGTCCCGGTCGAACCACATGTTGATCGCGTTGGCGCCCCCGGCCATGAGATAGCCCCCGAGCATCACCCAGAGCACCTGGCTCCAGGT
>DATLBL010000087.1:0-23970 GCA_035526925.1 Gemmatimonadales bacterium | reverse complement strand
CCTCGAGAAAGTTGATGCTGGCGAGTGAGCTGGCCGCGACGGTTGGGGGCAGCGCGTTGGAGAAGAGCTGAGGGCGTGCCCGCTGGGTCAGGTAATCGCACACCGCGGCGGATGCAGCCACGAACCCACCGGCCGCTCCCCCGAGCGCCTTACCCAGAGTAGAGGTGATGATGTCTACTTCACCTACCACGCCGAAGTGTTCGGCGGTTCCCCGGCCGTGCGCTCCCAGCACACCGGTGGCGTGCGAATCGTCCACCACCAGTACCGCCTCGTGCCGGCGGCAGAGCTCGATGAGGTCGGGCAGCTTGGCGATGGCGCCCTCCATGGAGAAGACGCCGTCGGTCACCACCATCTTCACCCGCCGATCGCGGGCCGCCGTCAGCTTGGCGTTGAGGTCGGCCAGGTCGCCATGCTGGTAGACCGCGGTCTGGCACTTTGTGATGGCCTTAGCCAGCCGGACCCCGTCAATGATGGACGCGTGGTTGAGCTGATCGCTGATGATAAGGTCGTTCTCGGTCAGCAGCGTCCCGGGCACCGCCTCATTGGCGTTCCAGGCGCTCACGAAGCTGAGGGACGCGGCCGTGCCGACCAGGCGGGCACAGGCCGCCTCCAGGGCGCGGTGAATGGTGAACGTACCGCAGATGAACCGCACCGATGCGGTGCCCGCGCCGTAGCGGTCCAGGGCCTCCTTGCCGGCCTCGACCACGCTGGGCTCGTTGGAAAGGCCGAGATAGTTGTTCGAGGAGAGAATGATGACCTCGCCGCGTCCTTCCATACGGACGCGGGCCGCCTGCGGGGTGTCGATGTAGTTGAGGCGTTTGTAAGTGCCATCGCTGATGAACCGCTCCAGCTCCGGCTCGATCCGTTCCTCCAGCCGGTTCATGCCCCCACCTCCAGGATCACCTTCCCTGCCTGGCCGTCCTTGATGACCTGAATGGCCTCGGCGATCGATTCGAGCGGAAAGCGATGGGTGATGACGGGTCGAGGATCGAGCTGCCCCGCGCGAAGAAATCGCATCATCCGCTCCCAGGTTTCGTACATCTTGCGGCCGGTGACGCCGTACAGGGTAAGGCCCTTGAAGATCACATCCCGGGCGAAATCGACCTCGGTCGTGCGGCTCGGCGTGCCGAGCAGATTGACGCGGCCGCCTAGGCGCGCCGCGGCGAATGCCTGGGCGTGACCGCTCGGGTGACCGCTCATCTCGCAGACCAGGTCGACGCCGACTCCGCCGGTGAGCTCACGTACGCGAGCGAGGACGTCGTCCTCCGCGGGATTGAGCGTGGCGTGGGCGCCCATGCGCCGGGCCAGGTTGAGCCGCATCGGGTTGAAGTCACTCGCCACCACAAGCGAGGCACCGGCCGCGCGCGCGACGCCCACGGCGAAGCAGCCGATCGGCCCGCAACCGAGCACGAGGACGCTGCTGCCCGGCACCTCCGCCTCGAGAACGGTGTGGACGGCGTTGCCCATGGGGTCCATGATCGCTCCGACTTCCGTCGGGATGCCGTCGAGCCGCATCACGTTCGAGGCCGGCATCGAGATCAGCTCGGCGAAGGCCCCATCCCGGTCCACACCGATGATCTGAGTGCGTTGGCACAGGTGCGCGGCGCCGAGGCGACACTGCAGGCAGTGCCCGCACACGATGTGACCTTCAGCCGTGACCAGATCGCCGACGGAGAGGAGCCCGGCGGACTCGGCCGTCGGGCCGAGCTGAACGATCTCGCCGGCGAACTCATGGCCGACCACGACCGGCGGTCTGAGCCGACTGCTGGCCCAGCTGTCCCATTCCCAGATGTGGAGATCGGTGCCGCAGACGCCGGCGTGGTGGACGCGGATGAGCACGTCGTTGGGACCGCAGGACGGGATGGGCACGTCCCGCAGGGTCATGCCGGGGCCCGGACCTGCCTTCACGAGTGCACGCATCGAGCCTCGGGATGAAGTCGGGGCGGAATATAAGCGCCGGTGGGCGGGTGGGGAGGCGGGACGGGTAGACTCGGCTGGCGTCCGACGAGGACTCGATGAACGATCCGTGAACAAGCCGGCTACCCTCGCGGTGCGAGAGAGCCCCGCTCGGTCCGCGTCGTACCCGTGGAGTGAGCTCCAGCTAGTGCGTGCGGCGACAGGAGCGTTAGCGCGTCACGGACAGCGCACGCCCCGGAGGCGCTCAGCCCACGCCGGCCGCGACGTTGACCGGCTCGACTCGCACCGCGCTCACCTTGAACGCCGCGATGCGCGCGTACGGATCGAGCTGCGGGTTGGTCAGCAGATTGGCGGCCGCTTCCCGGAAATGCATCGGGATGAAGATCTGGCCTCGAGCCTGACGCTCGGAGAGCCGTACCCCGATCAGGATGCTCCCGCGACGGGAGCTGACGCGCACCTGGTCGCCTTCGCCGACCCCCATGTCGAGGGCGTCGCGCGGGTTCATCTCGACGATCGGCACCGGCTCCCGTGAGTCGAGGCCTTCCGAGCGGCGGGTCATGGTTCCGGTGTGCCAGTGGTACATCTGGCGACCGGTGTTCAGCACGAACGGGTAGTCATCGTTCGGCAGCTCGTTCGGCGGCAGGAATTCCACCGGCACGAACTTGGCTCGACCGTCCGCCGTCGGGAAACCGTCGGCAAACAGGAACGACGTGCCGTCGGAGTCGGGCGTGGGGACGGGGTACTGAATCGAGCGTCGGCGCTGGAGCAGCTCGTGACTGACGCCGCGCCAGGAGGGCGTGACCGAGGCGATTTCCCGCATGACGTCCGCCGGTCCGCGCCACGGCGTCGGAAGGCCGAGCCGCCGGCTGAGGTCGATCAGAATGTCGAGATCGCGGCGCGCTTCGCCCGGCGGAGGCAATGCCGCTTCGGTGAGCTGGATGTGCCGGTCGGTATTGACGAAGGTTCCCGATTTTTCCGCAAACGACGATCCCGGAAGCACGACATCGGCCCACCGCGCGGTCTCGGTAAGGAAGAGATCCTGTACGCCGAGGAACTCGAGGCCCCGCACCCAGTGCTCGGCGTGAGCGATGTTGGGATCCGAGATGACCGGATTCTCGCCCATGATGAACATGCCGCGAATAGGGCTGTTCTCCTGGACCATCTCGGTGACCATCATCCCGCGCTCGAGCGACAGCGATTCCGCGGGCACGTTCCACGCCGCCGCATATTCGGCGCGAACGGCGGGGTCGGTGACCGGCCGGTAGTCGGTGTACGCGAACGGAATGGCGCCCACGTCGCTGGACCCCTGCACGTTATTCTGGCCGCGGATCGGGATCATGGCGGCACCCCACTTGCCGATCATGCCGCAGGCCAGCATCAGATTGAGCAGGCTGGCGACGATGTCCGTGCCGGTGTCGTGCTGGGTGAGCCCCATCGCCCAGAGCGTCGAGGTGCGGGGCCCACGGGCGTAGAGCTC
Organism: Gemmatimonadales bacterium; assembly: GCA_035526925.1. GTDB lineage: Bacteria > Gemmatimonadota > Gemmatimonadetes > Gemmatimonadales > GWC2-71-9 > CAVVWJ01. Next base: position 20,576 of record DATLBL010000087.1, on the reverse strand, counting down.
GGCGGCGCGCCGGATCGTGTCCGCTGGGATGCCGGTGATCTTGGCGCCCACTTCTGGCGAATAGCCCTGCACGGCCGCCTTCACGGCCTCGAACTCGTGGGTCCGCGCGGCGACGAATTCTCGGTCGTAGAGGCCGGCCGCGATGACGTGATGGAGCATCGAGTTGTACAGCGCCACGTCGGTGCCGGGCAGCATCTGCAGGTGTACGTCCGCCAGCTCGGCGAGCTCGGTGCGCCGCACGTCGGCCACGATCAGCTTGGCGCCCTTGCTGACGGCGCGCTTGATGAGCGCGCCGAACACCGGATGCGTCTCGGTGGTGTTGGCACCGGAGATGAAGATGACGTCGGTGGCCTCCTCGAGCTCGCGCATGGATCCGGAGGCGGCCGAGGTGTTGAGGGCGCGGCTCATCGCCGCCACGCTGCTGGAATGACAGAGCCTGGTGCAGTGGTCCACGTTGTTCGTCAAGAAGGCGGCCCGGACCATCCGCATGAAGGCGTAGTTGTCTTCGTTGCTGCACTTGGCCGAGCTGAGCGCGGCCAACGCCTTGGGCCCATGGGTCTCGCGGATCCGGAGCAGCTCCTGGGCGGTGAGGCTCATCGCTTCTTCCCAGGTGGCTTCCCGGAACGCACTGTACCAGGCCGCGGGCGTGGCGACGCGGTCGCGCACGTCGTAGTCCTCCAGCATGGGCAGGCCGGTCTGCGGAGGCTTGCCGACGCTCCGTCGCGGGGGACGCGGTTTGTCGCGCCCGCCCATCTCCTCGATGGTCCGCCACGGTCCTTCGCGATGGCGCGGCCATTCGCCGGTCCAGACCCACTTCTGCCCGTCGTGCGCCCAGCCCTTCCGGATCAGCGGGACCATGAGCCGGTCTCGATGCATCGGGAAGTCGTAACCGAACCGACCCTTCACGCAGGTCGAGCCCTGGTTCGGGGTGTACTCCTCGATCGAAGGCGACGTGACGCGCATGATCTCGTCGTCCTTTACATGGAGATCGAGCTGGCAGCCGACCCCGCAGTACGGGCAGACCGAGCGAACCACCTTGTCCGGGTGGCGCACGGCCTCCGAGCCGAACCGCTGCTTGGGGATGAACTCGAAGATGGCACCCGTCGGGCAGACCCGGACGCACTCGCCGCACCAGGTGCAGCCGGCGTGATCGGGGTTGCCGTCCCCGCCGACGATGATCTGGGCGTGCTCGCCCCGCATCCCGACCTCGAGCACCCCGACCTCCTGGATATCCTCGCAGGCCCGCACGCAGCGGGTGCAGAGAATACAGGTGCTCATGTCGTGCTGGATCATCACGTCGCCCGGACGCTCGTCGCCCCCACGCAGCGGCAGCTCATGATGCTCCCGCACGGGCACGTCGTAATCCACGACGTAGCGCTCGAACTCGTTGCGGGGATGTGCCCTGCCGCCGTTGCCGAGGTGTTCACCCGGGTAGCGCTCGAGGAGAAAACCGAGGACTCCCCGCCGATTCTCGACGGCCGCATCGGATTCCGTCTCCACCACCATTCCTTCGGTGGCAGGCGTGGCGCACGACGCCGCGAGCTTCCCTTGCCCCTCAACCGACACGAGACAGAGCCGGCAGTTGCCGGCGATCGGCAGCTTGGGGTACCAGCACAACGTCGGGATGTCGACACCAGCCGTCCGAGCCGCCTCGAGAATCGTGGCGCCCGGTTCAAATGCGATGGTGGTGCCGTTGAGCGTAAGAGTCGGCATGCGAGTCGATTCTGCGGTCGAGAGGAGTGATCCAATCGAGTTTAGACCCCTCTCGGGGCAGGGGCAAGGTCCCGAAAATACAAACACCCCCGGACCGAAATCCGGGGGCGTTTCGGGCGGCCGGTCGGCTGGTCAGCCCTGCACGATCAGGCGGCGTGCTCGGTTGGTACGCGCTGATGCCAGTGCTCGTCGCCTGTTTCCTCGTCGGCGGCCCACATGTAGGCCCAGAAGCGGACCGGCTTGGGCGCCGGCGCTCCGCTCTTAATGACGATGCCGACCGCAGCGGCCGGGACAACCAGGGGAAGCGAGCTCATGATTTGATCCTCGTGCGATCTTGAGTGACTCGAGGGACACCCAAGACGAAGGCACTCCCCGTGCCGCGGGGAGTGCCTGGGCAAACGCTCATGTTCTTTAGGTTTACGAGCCGCCTAAGCGCTTGCGCGCGTCCTTATGACGCAGAGGAGCGGCGGACGGCCGTGTCCTGGGGACACGTCGGGGCCGAGAGGACGAGGCCGTCGGGGCGCCGTGTAGTCGAGCTTCGCCGACGCCGGCGTCCATCGACTTCCACCGTCCAGCCTTCATAGAAGGACAGCAACGACTCGGGGGCGAGCGAAGGGCACGACGGCAAAATCACGTGAATGCAGCCGGGCCGGCTCAAGCGCTGAAGGTCGGTGACGAATTCCAGCCGGCAGCTCGCTCCGAGTTCGCTGAGCGCGCCGGGGTCGATCACCACCAGGTCGAGGGGCCCTGGCACGTCCACGAACTCGGGAAGGCAGGGTCCCGCCTGGGCCACGTAACCCTCGAACAGGCTGCCGAGGGCCTCGGTGGCCATCCGCGACTCGATGCGCTCCACGCAGCCGAGATCGCCGGCGAGGAATGTGACGACGGCGTCGTGCGCGGCGAGAAGGTATGCCGCCGGCTCGGCGGCGCTCCCGATGACGAGGGTGATATCGCGAGGCTCGATGCGCGGCAGCAGGCGCGCGAGCGCGGATGTGGGCTCGAGCCCCCAGTGGGTCGGCGTGCGCTGCGCCTCTCTCAGCTTGAGGAACTGCCGCCGCCATCGATTGTACGGGCGGAGGGAGAGCCGCTTCATGATGAGGCGGTCGACCGATTCCAGCATCAGCACTTCGGTGAGCAGGAACTGCCCTTCCGCCGCGGTCTGCAGCTCGGCCGCGGCCTCGTCGCCGAGGCGCAGCAGCTCATCGCGGCCGATGGAATTCTTGTAGCCTTCGATGCGCTGGAGGATGTATTCCTGATAGTACTGCTTGTCCGAATACGGAGAGCGACGGCGCTGCAGAGTCCCGCGCAGCTGCGCGGCGCTCAGCATGCGACCCCGGCGCCACCGGCGCGCAGTGTCACGGGTTCAACGGGAGTGGAGGGCGTGGAGAGATCGGCATACGGCACTCGTACAAAGTCATACAGCGGCCCGGCGGTGTCAACGCGAACAAAGGCAAAAGCGCCCACGGCTGGGGGCATACGGGCGTGAAAGTCACTCCGCCTGCAGCACGGCGCCCTTGAGGTATCCGGTCTCCGGGATCGTCAGGATCTCCGGGTGATCCTCACTCTGGCCCAGGATCTGTCGCAGATGAACCCTGCGGCCGCTGTCGGCGGCGGCATCGGTGAGCATGGCGAGAAACTCCGGCAGTCGCACGTGGAATGAGCAGCTGGCGGTCAGCAGCGTTCCCGCCGGCGCCAGCGACCGGAGCGCGCGCAAGTTGATCTCCCGATAGCCGCGGAGCGCACCGCTCACCGCGCTCCGGTTCTTGGCAAAGGCCGGCGGGTCGAGCACGATCATGTCGAACCGCTGCCGCTCGCGCGCGAAGGCGCGGAGCGCATCGAACGCGTCCGCCTCCCTCCACTCGATGTTGGTGAGCCCGTTGAGCGCGGCGTTCTCCGCGCCGCGGGCCAGCGCGTCGGCGCTCGCGTCGAGGGCGAGCACACTGGCCGCTCGCCGGGCGAGGTGGACCGCGAACGATCCGTGATAGGCGAAACAGTCGAGGGCCCGGCCGGCGGGCGGGGTCAGGGCGCCGGCGATCATCCGGTTGGGTCGCTGATCCAGGAAGGCGCCGGTCTTCTGTCCGTCCCAGGGGGCCGCCAGATAGCGAACGTCGCCCTCGCGCACTTCGACCCGACGCGGGACCGCGCCGTGGGCCAGGGTGACGCTCTCGTCGAGCCCCTCGCGGCGGCGGACCGCGGCATCGTTGCGAAGCAGGATGCCCTCGGGTCCGAACAGCTCCTCGAGTGCGTCGACGATCATGGGTCGCATGGTCTCGAGCCCGGCGGAGAGAATTTGGACCACGAGCCATCGGTCATAGCGGTCGACCACGAGCGAGGGGAGACCGTCGCCTTCGCCGTGGACCACACGGTAGGCCGTCGCGTCGATCCCGGCGCGCCGCGCCGCGCTCGCGGTCAGGCGGTCGCGCCACCAGCTCCGGTCGACCGGTCGCTCGGATCGCTCGAGCAGTCGGAGCCGGATCTCGGACGATGGGGAGTAGAGCGCCTGGCCGACGAATTTGCCGCGCGGGTCGTGCACGTCCACGAGACCCGCGGCCGCCGCCTCCTCCACGACGTCGCTCCGATAGATCCAGGGATGGCCGCGCACCCAGCGCTCGGCCCCGCGCGCGGTAACGCGCACGGGCGTCATGCCCGATCGGGTCGGAGGACGGTGGCTCCACGCAGATAGCAGTGCTTGATTTCCGCCCGGGGGCGGGGGGTGTAGGCGTGGACCAGCAGTCGGATGCACATCGGGAGCGAGCCGGGCACCGGGATCTCGGTCGCGTGAAGCAGCGCGACGATGTTCCACCCGAACTCCTCCGCCGCCCGCGCCGGAAACGCCGCGTCCAGGTCCGACGTGACCGTAAACAGACCGCTCACGATGTCGTCCGGGGTGAGCTTGTTGGCCTCGATCAGCGTGCGGAGCAGCTCGTCCGTCGCCGCCAGGATCTCGGCCGCGTCATTGCGGTCGGCGGTCGTGGCGCCGCGGATGCCCTGAAGTCGAGGCGGAGGAATCGTCATGGCACCTAATGTAGCGGCGTTGGTTCGGCTGATGCTGGTGACCGACGATCGTCTGGTAGCGGGCCGCGATCTGATCGCCCTCGCGCGCGAAGCCGAAGCCGGAGGCGCCACGTCGGTGCAGCTTCGGCTCAAGGCGGCGCCGGCGCGGGACCAGGTCGCGCTGGCCCGCGCACTGGTGGCCGCGCTCCACATCCCGCTCCTGATCAACGATCGGCCCGACATCGCGCTGGCCGCCGGCGCCGCCGGCGTGCACCTCGGAGCCGACGACCTTCCGGTGCACCTAGTTCGGCCGATTGTGCACGAGGATTTCGTCATCGGCGCGTCCGTCGGATCGGCGGAAGAAGCGGCCGTCGCGGCGGGAGCCGACTATTGGGGCATCGGGCCGTGGCGACAGACCGGCACCAAGGCCGACGCCGGCACGGCTCTCGGCGCGGCCGGCTTCGCCGCGCTGGTGCGGCTCGGGCGCGGCCGCCCATGCCTGGCGATCGGGGGCGTGCTCCCAGGCGACATGGACGCGATCGTGGGGGCCGGAGGGATGGGCGCGGCGGCCGCGTCGGGCATTCTGGCTTCCGACGATGTGCGCGCCGCCGCAACCGCGTACGCAGCGGCGCTGGCGCGGTCCTCCTGATGGACTGCCGTCGGCGTCAGCGGCCTCGGCGAACCCTGGCGATGTTGCGCAGGTGTTCGGCGTACGTCCTGGCGAAGACGTGGCGGCCGTCGGGGCCCGCGACGAAATAGAGGTACGGGACCTTGGCGGGGTAGAGCGAGGCCTCGATGCTCCGCTGGCTGGGCGAATTGACCGGTCCCGGGGGCAGGCCCGGATGCAGGTAGGTGTTGTACGGGGACGAAAACTGGTAATCCTTTTCGTACAGCCGCGGCTTCCGTTTTCCGGTAGCCAGGGCGATGGCGTACTGCACCGTCGGATCGGCCTGCAGGGCCATCCCGATCTTGACGCGATTGTGGTAGACGCCGGCGATCGTCTCCCGCTCGTCGTCCGCGCGCGCCTCACCCTCGACGATGGACGCGAAGGTCACGAGCTGCAGCTGACTCATGTTGATGGTGTCGAGCCGCGCGGTCCAGGCCGGCTGCCACCCTTCCTTGAACCCTTCTGCCATGATGCGCACCAGCTCGTCGCCCTGGACGCCGAGCGGAAGCGTATAGGTCTCGGGACGAAGAAATCCCTCGAATGACTTGACCGGAAAGCCGAGCAGCGCCGTGGCGGCGGCCCCATCCCTCGCCGCGGCCACCACCGCGTCCTCGGCCACCGCCAGACGCTCGGCGGCAAGCGCCGCCACCTCCGGGATGGTCAGCCCTTCCGGCACGGTGAACTTCTGAGAGACGGCCGCGCCCCGCGCCAGCACGTCCAGCACCTTCCACGGCGTAGTGCCCGGCGGAAACTGGTAGACCCCGGCCTGGACCGATCGATCGACCCCGCGCGCGCGAGCGATGAGCTTGAACACCTGCGGGCTGGCGATGACGCCGTGCGCGGCGAGCGTGTCGGTCACCGCGGCGAACGTGGCTCCCGGGGGCAGGGTCACGCGTTCCGGCTCCGCGTTGGTCCCGGCGCACGCGACGCAGGAGAGGAGGGTGAGCGTCCGGGGCAGGCGGCCCGCTATCCGGCGATTGGTCATGGGCGCGCAGGCTCGGTGTGACGCGGACGCCGGGCTTCCATGAAATGCTGCAGCAGGACGGCGGCCGCGAGGGCGTCGACGTCCTCACGCCGGCCTCGCGTGGTGCCGCCTTGCTCGCGGATCGCCGCCAGCGCGCGCGCCGTGGTCATCCGCTCGTCCCACAGTTCCACCGGCAGCCCGCTGCGCCGGGCGATGGTCCCGGCCATCTCCCGTGCCGCGACGGCACTGGCCTCCTCCGTGCCTTCGCCGGTGAGCGGCAATCCCACCAGCACGCCGACCGGCCGATGCTCCGCCGTCAGCTCGAGGAAGCGGGGCATCGGAAAGCGCTTGCCGGCGCGGCGCACGAGGGTTTCCAGCGGGGTGGCGAGCACCTGGGACTCATCGCTCAACGCGAGGCCGATGCGCACGTCGCCCCAGTCGACGGCGATGAGGCGGCCCACGGAGGGAAGCATGGCGCGGGAGGGATTGGAATCAGGGGAACGAGGGTGAGCGGTGAGCGGTGAGCCGCTCACCGCTCACTCTGGCCATCATTGCGCCATCGTCGCGAAGAATTCCTTGTTGTTCTTGGTGCGCTTCATCCGCTCGAGCAGGAACTCGAGCGCTTCGACGGGCGGCATGTCGGCCAGGAAATTCCGCAGCAGGTAGACCCGGTTGAGCTCGTCCTTGTCCATCAGGAGCTCTTCCTTGCGGGTCGAGGTGCGCTGGATGTCGATGGCGGGGTAGATGCGGCGGTCGGCCAGGCGCCGGTCGAGCACGAGCTCGGAGTTGCCCGTGCCTTTGAACTCCTCGAAGATGACTTCGTCCATCCGGCTGCCGGTGTCGATCAGGGCCGTCGCGATGATGCTGAGGCTGCCGCCCTTGTCGATGTTTCGCGCGGCACCGAAGAAGCGCTTCGGTTTCTGGAGCGCGTTGGCGTCCACACCGCCGGACAGAATCTTGCCCGAGTGCGGCACCACCACGTTGTGGGCCCGCGCCAGGCGGGTGATGGAATCGAGCAGGATGACTACGTCCCGTCCGTGCTCCACCAGGCGCTTCGACTTCTCGATGACCATGTCCGCCACCTGCACGTGGCGATCGGCCGGCTCGTCGAAGGTGGAGGAAATCACCTCCGCCTTCACGTTTTCCTCCATGTCGGTGACCTCCTCGGGCCGCTCGTCGATGAGCAGCACGATCAGGACCACCTCGGGGTGATTCTCGCTGATGGCATTGGCCAGCTTCTGCATCAGGATGGTCTTGCCGGCCTTCGGCGGGGCGACGATCAACGCGCGCTGCCCCTTGCCCAACGGGGAGAGCAGGTCCACCACGCGCATGCTGAGATCGCCGGTCTTCCGCTCCAGGCGGATCCGGGCGTCGGGGTAGCGCGGCCGCAGGTTGTCGAACGCGATCCGGTGCTTGGTCTTTTCCGGCTCCTCGAAGTTGACCTGCTCGACCTTGAGGAGGGCCAGATAGCGCTCGCCCTCTTTCGGCGGGCGGACCTGGCCCATGACCGTGTCCCCGGTCCGGAGATCGAACCGCTTGATCTGGCTGGGCGAGACGTAGATGTCGTCCGGGCCGTACAGGTAGTTCCAGTCCTGGCTGCGGAGGAACCCGTAGCCTTCCGGCAGAATTTCGAGGACGCCTTCCCCCCGGATGACGGTGTCCGAGTCCAGCAGCGACTGCTCGATGCGGAAGATCAGGTCCTGCTTCCGGAGGCCCGAGTAGTTGGTGATGTTCAACTGCTCAGCCAGCGTATGCAGCTCGGCGACCGACTTCTGCTTCAACTCGGCGATATCCACGGACTAGACTCCAGACGGGCGGGCCCGGCCGAGTGACCGGCGGGCGGTGGGAAAAAGAAACGAAACCCTGAGAGGTTGGACGATGTTCAGGCGATGTATGAACGATGTCTGGGCGATGTCTGAAAGCCCCGGGAATCGGAGCGTGCGGTGCTGGCTGTGACGGGGAGTGTCCTGCCGACCCGAGAAGCAATTCAACTTAGAGCCCGCAGGTATACCAGTCAAGAGGGCTGCATTGCATTGCGTAACCTGCAGCCCTGTACGATCTTTGATCACCAGGCCCCTTTTCCGGGAGGGACGTCGATGACGGCTCAGCCCCATCGGTTCACCGATCAGATCGTTCGGGAGCCGGTCCTCCACGAGCTTTCACCCCTCCGCTTGGCCACCCAACAGATCGCGCTCCTCCTCAGCGTCCGACAGGACGACGACGGCGACTGGTACGCCCGATTGCTCTTCCACGCCCCCGACCGACCGGTCCTGGCGACTGCCGAGATTTTCCGCGGGCGGTCGGAAGCGGAGTTGTGGCAGTCGGTGCGGCAGCTGCCGGAGCATCACGTCCGCGCCCTGTTCCTGTCGCTGGTGTAACCTCCTTGTCCGACGCCGAGCGCCTGAGCAAACTGCGGCACGACCTGTCGAATCCGCTTTCGGCCTTGCTGGCCGAGACCCAACTGATGCTGCTCAATGAGGCTCAGATCGACCCGGCAGTCGTGACGGGCCTGCGCGAAATCGAGGCGCTGGCGATCCGGATGCGGGCGATGCTGCGCGAAATCTGACGCCGTTCAGCAGGTACGCGGCCAGCAGCCCGAGACTCATCGCGCTGGCCGTCAGCCGCGTCGGCACGCTGAACCCTCCTGCCGAAATGAATCCCTCGATCATCCCCGCCACCACGAGCATCACCGCCGTCGCACCGAGCATACGCACGGCAACCCGGCCGCTGAGGACGAGTGCGTCGGACCGGCTGAGCCGCCCGGGGGCCACCACCGAGCGGCCCAGCAGGAAGCCCGCGGCTCCGGCCACCCAGATCGAGAACAGCTCCAGCGCGCCGTGCCCGAGAATGAAGGTCATCAGGTAATCGAGCAGTCCCGCATTGGCGAAGTGGCCCGCAAACGCGCCGATGGCGAGCCCGTTGTAGGCCAGCAGCACGAGTGACCCGATGCCCAGGAAGATGCCACCCGCGAAGCAGGCGATGGCGACGCGCACGTTGTTGGTGATGATCCCGGACGCCATCAGCGGGCGATCCTCGGCGGCCACGTCCACATAGCCGCGTCCCGCCGCCTTGCGCGCTGCGCCGGCTTCCGCGCGGCGAAGCATGACGTCCGGCAACAGCTCCGCCGCGAGCGCCGGCCGCTCGTGCAGCACCATGAATCCGGACACCGCCGGCGCCGCGAAGGTCAGGAAGGCGACGAGTACGTAGCCGCGGGCCTCGACGATCGCGGCCGGACACTCTCGCGCGAGCACCACCCACAGCCGCTGCCAGGTGCCGCGCGCATCGCGATACAGCGCGTTGTGCCCGGCCGCGGCAAGCCGTTCCAATCTGGCCTGGGTTGCGGCATCGGCTCGGTAGGTCCGCGCCCTGGCGAGGTCCGCCGCGATCTCCCGGTAGCGCGCGGCGAAGTCCGGCAACTCGGCGGACGCGAAGCTGTCGAGTCCGCTCCGAGCCGCACGCTCCGCCAATCGCTCGAACTCGTCCCATCGCGATCGTTTCTGCGCGGCAAACCGGGTGCCCGCGCCTGCCGCTCCGCGGGCCGACAGCCGTCCCTGGCGTCGGCTGCGCTCCGCTTCGTGGAGCGCCAGCAGGTGACCCAGGTCGCTCTGTCCGGGGGCCGCCGGGTGAGCGGCCAGCCGCGTGACGAGCCCCGCGGCCACCCGCGAACGCGCGGCCGGAGCGAGATGCGCCTGCCGCTCCGCGAACTGGGAGAGCAATCGATATTCCTCGTCATCGAGCTCGGGAATCGACGTCGCCGCTTCCGGCTCCTCCACCTGGCGGGAGGACGCCTCGACTGCATGGGGCCGGTCCCGCGCCACGACCGTGCCGGCGACGAGATCGCCCAGCCGCTTACCGCGCGGATGGAAGGCAACCAGCACCAACCCGATGAGATAGGGCGGCGGTAGAAAGTCGGCCACCCGAAGCAGATTCCGCGCTGCGGCGGCCCCCAACGTCACCGCGTGGCCCGTGTCCATGACGACCCGGATGCCCGCGAGGCGCTTGCCGGGTGTCTGTCCGCGCCGCATCCCCTCGAACAGGATGAAATATCCGTTCCAGGCGGCGAAGCCGCCGAGCGCCAGGAAAACCGGGGCCACCCGACCCAGCGTGAAGCCATACCCGGCGAGAATGCCGACCACCAGCATCGTGCCGAGCGTTCCCCCCACCAGGAGCAGCGTGTCGACGAGTGCGGCGAGCGCGCGCGAGCCGACGCCGGCGATCTCAAGGTCGAGCGTCACGTGCTCGGGGGTTTCGATCTCCAGGTGCTGGCGGTAGTCGGCGGGCGGCGGACGCAGGGCGGGCATGCTGCGATTGTAATATCTTTTCGGCCATGACGCCTCCCATGCTTCGTCCGCTGACGGCGGGCGAAATCCTCGACACGTCGTTCACGCTCTACCGCCGGCACTTCGCCGCCCTCGCGACGGTGGCGCTCATCTGTACCGGCGTCCCGCTGGTGCTCAGGCTTTTTCTCGAGGCCGCAGGGGGGATTTTCAGCAATCTCACCTTGGGCCTGCTGTACGCCATCAGCCTGGTGGTGCTGAACCTGGTCGCCACCGGCGCCACGGTCTTCATCGTCTCGGAGAGCTACCTCGGCCGGCCGCTCTCCGCCCGCGAGGCACTCGGTCGCGCCACGCCGCACGTCGGCCGGATCCTGGTCTGCTCGCTCCTGCTGTCGCTCGTGGCTGGGCTCGGTTTCCTGCTGCTCATCCTGCCGGGCATTATCCTCGCGGTGGGGCTCGCGCTCGCCATCCCTGCCGTGGTGCTCGAGCCGGGCACGAGTCCGAGCGCCGCGCTCTCCCGCTCGTGGGAGCTGACGCGGGGGGCGCGCTGGCGAATGTTCGGCCTGGGCTTGACGCTCCTCGTGCTGATCTACATCCCGTTCGTCGCGATCACCGGGGTGCTCGCGCTCCTCATCCCGTCGGGGCAGGGCCTCGGCACGTCGTCGGTTCCGATGATCGGAGTCCTGGCCGTCGGTGGGATCGTGCAGATGTTCATCTATCCATTGTTCTACTGCGTGCTCACCGTCACCTACTACGATCTGCGCGTACGCAAGGAGGGATTCGACCTGGAGCTGCTGGCGTCCACGCTCCAGACCGCGTGATCGCCGCCGCCCAGGGCGACGTCTCCCCAGCCGCGCTCCGCGCGGTGCTCGACAGCGTCTTCGCCGCGCCGACGTATCGCTGGGGGGAGACGCCTGCGCCGCTCCGGTGGCTGCGCGAGTGGTGGCAGCGCGTGGGCGACTGGCTCGCGAGTCTCCGCGCCGACAATCCCGCCGCGTTCCGGCTGCTGGTGTTCGCGCTGCTGATCGCCGTGGTCGTGGTGCTGGCGCACGGGGCATGGGTGGTGTGGCGGACGGTGCGGAACGCTCGCGCCCCAGACGAAGGGGACCGGGCCCCGGCCGCGGCGGGGGCCCGGGACGCCGCGTGGTACCTGCGCGAAGCCGACCGGGCGGCGGCGATGGGTCGCATGTCGGAGGCCCTGCAACTCGGCTTCGTCGGACTCGCGCTGACCCTCGATGCGCAGGGCATCCTCAGATACCATCCCAGCAAGACCCCGGCGGAGTGCGCCGGGGAAGCCCGGCTGGTGCAACCGGACCGCGAGCGGTTGCGCGCGATGGTGCGCACCCTGTATGGCCACGTGTTCGGCGGCAGCCCGTTCGGCGCGGACGACTACCGCCGCTGGCGCGAGGACGTGGGCCGGTCCTGGCATGCACCCGCGCACTGAGCTGGCACTGGGCACCGGGCTGGTGCTCGCGCTCGCGGTCGCCGCCGGAGTCGCCGGGGCGCGGCGCGCGCGCACGACCGATGCCGATGCCCGCCGCTCGACATTCCTCGTCGGCCCGCTTGGTGCACAGGGCTATGCGGAGGCGCTCACGCGTCTGGGTATCCGAGTCGAGACGCTTCGGCGTCCGCCGGCAACCGTCGACTCGGCGGCGGCGCCAGGGACGGTGCTCGCGGTGCTCGGGCCGTCCCAAGAGCTCGCGCCGCACGAGGGGCTCGCCTTCGCGCGCCTTCGCGCAGATCTGCTGCTGGCCGGGCCGCGGGCCGAAGCCGCGATGCGATGCTTCGGCTACGACGTGCGGCCCCTCCGCCGCGACTCGCTTCTCGTCCGGGCACCGGAGGGGGACGAACGCAGCTTTCCGAGCGCACGCGCGGTGCTGTTCCGCCGCCCGTCGGATTTGTGGCGCGATTCCACGAGCAGGGAGGACGGCGCGCCCCTGAGTTGTACGGCCCCGGCCGCACGGCTGGTCGACACGCTGCTGCGGACCCGGGGCAATCTCCCCGTCGCGCTCCGCGTCACCATGGATGGCGGCCGGGCCGTGACGCTCGTGGCCGACGACCGAGTGTTCACCAACCGCGCGCTGCGAGAGACGGCCGCCGGGCCGTTCGCGCTAGCCCTGGTGGTGCCGCGATACAGTCGCGTGATCGTCGACGAGTATCACCACGGCTTCGATGCCTCGCGAAGCTTGGCCGGCGCCACGTGGAGCTGGACGCTTCGCTCGCCGTGGGGATGGGCGGCCCTGCAGCTCGTCGGCGTGGGGGCGCTCGCCCTGCTCGTCGCCGGCATACGTTTTGGCCCCGTCCGATCGGGAATCGAGCGCCGTCGCCGATCGCCGCTGGAGCATGTGCGTGCGCTCGCCACGGCACTCGCCGCGGCGCGCGGCCACGACGTGGCCGTAGGACTGCTCGTCCAGGGCCTCCGCCGGCGGCTCTCTCGGGCGGGCCGCCCCGGCCGCGGCGACATCGGTCCGTGGCTCCACGGGCTTGCCCCCGCACTCCGCACCCCCGGCGGACGCGAAGCGCTCGACACGCTGACGCTCATCACGACTCGGCCCGCGAGCGCCCAGGAGGTGCTCCAGGCCGCGCACGCCGTCGAAACGCTCTGGGAGGAGCTCACGCCGACATGACCGCCGATCTGACTCCGCTCAGCACCGAGGAGGCGGCATCTCACGCCGCCGGCGCCCTTCGCTTGGTCGAGGCGCTCGACGGCGTGGTGCTCGGCCAATCCGCCGCAGTGAGGGAGACGGTGGCGGGGCTCCTGGCGCGAGGGCATGTGCTGCTCGAAGGTGTGCCGGGGACGGCCAAGACACTCCTGGTGCGTGCCCTGGGACTCGCGCTTGGCCTGGAGTTCCGGCGAATTCAGTTCACGCCCGATCTGATGCCGTCGGATATCACCGGTGTGAGCCTGCTGACATCGCAGGGCACGTTCACGTTCCGGCCGGGTCCGATTTTTGGCGACCTCGTGCTCGGGGACGAGATCAACAGGGCACCGGCCAAAACGCAGGCCGCGCTCCTCGAAGCGATGCAGGAGCGGCGGGTCACGGTGGACGGCACGTCCCACGACCTACCCGAGAGCTTTACGGTCTTCGCCACCCAGAACCCGATCGAATTCGAGGGCACCTACCCGCTGCCCGAGGCGGAGCTCGATCGCTTCCTGGTGAAGGTGCTGATCGGCTATCCGGCCGAGGCGGTGGAGCAGGGCATACTCGGGCGCGTCTTGGGCGGATTCGAGGCCGATATCCCGCCGAGCTACGGGATCGGGCGCGTGCTCGACGCCGAGGCACTCGGCCGGCTGCGGCAGGCTACTCGGCGGGTTCGCGTGGAGCCGTCCCTCGTCGCCTATATCACGGCCATCGTGCGGGCCACGCGCACGGCTCCGGTGCTCACGCTCGGCGCATCGCCCCGCGGCAGCGTGGCGCTCCTCAAGATCGCGCAGGCGGTGGCGCTGCTGGACGGGCGAGCCTTCGCGGTGCCTGACGACGTCAAGGCGCTCGCGCCGGCGGTGCTGCGTCACCGGGTCACGGTGGCTCCCGAGCTCGAGCTCGAAGGGGTCACCGCGGACACGGCGCTCCGTGGGATCATCGAAAAGATCGAGGCGCCGCGTTGATGGTCATCCCGGCCAGGCGATGGCTCATCGGCGCGGCCATGCTGGCTGTGGCCGCTCCGTTGACGCTCGTATGGCCGGCAGCAGGCGGGCTGCTGCCGGCGCTCGATCTGCTCTGGCTGGCGGCCCTGGCGCTCGATGCCGTGCGCACCTCGGCCCCGCGCTCGCTCGACGTGAGCCGCGAGGCGCCGCCGGCCTTCGGGGTCGGGCGCCTCGCGAGCGTGCGGTACCGCTGGCGGCACGCCGCCACGCGCCGGCTCGTGGTCGAGGCGCGCGAGCGGCTGCCCGAGCCGCTGGGCGGCGCGGACGCGCCCACCCGCATGCTGCTGGTCCCGCCGGGCCAGGGACTGGACGAACGCCTGGAGCTCGTGCCGGTGCGCAGAGGCGGAGGCGCAGGCGGTGATATCGCGGTCCGGATCCTCGGCCCGCTGCGACTCGCCTGGCGCCAGGGCACCCTCACGCTTCCATGGAATCCCACCGTCTATCCGACCGTACCCGACTCTCCGCTCCGCGCCCTGCCGCTCCAGCTGATGCGCCGGCGCGAGGCGGGCCTTCGCACCGTCCGACGGCCCGGTGAAGGACGACTCTTCGAAGGACTTCGCGAGTGGGTGCCAGGCGATGAGACGCGTATCATCGACTGGAAGGCCACCGCGCGCCGCGGCAAGCCGATCGCCCGGCAGTACGAGGACGAGCGACGGCAGCACGTGCTCATCGTGATCGACGCGGGCCGGCTGCTCACGGCCGAGGTGGATGGTGTCGCCCGTCTCGAGTCGGTCGTGTCGGCCGCGCTGCAGCTCGCGCGCGCGGCCGTGGAGCATGACGACAACGTCGGATTGATGATCTTCGCCGATACGGTCCAGCGCTTCCTGGCACCGGCGCGCGGCCGGCGAGCGCTTCGTGCGGTGCTCGATGGGCTGGCGCACGCGGAGGGCCGGCTGGTCGAGTCGGACTACCCGGGCGCCTTTCGGCATCTCGCGGCGCACAATCGCAAGCGCGCCCTCACCGTGCTGTTCACGGATGTCATCGACCGGACTGCCAGCGAAGCGCTCGTATCGCACGCGGCCACGCTGCGCCCGCGGCACCTGCCGCTCGCCGTCACGCTGCGGGATCCGGCGTTGGAGGCGCTCGCCGCATCGCGGCCGGCAGGCGTGAGCGCCGCCTTCGAGCGCGCCGCGGCGGAGGAGCTGCTGGGGGCGCGGGAGGGCGCACTGGCGGACATGCGCGGGCGGGGGGTCATGGTGCTGGATGTCGCGCCGGCGGGAGCGGGAGACGCCGTCGTGGCGCGGTATCACCAGCTCAAGCGGCGCGGACTGCTGTAGCTGGCCGGAGCCGTCGCGGCGCAGGACGGTGAAGACGGCAGAACAAATTCGCAGCGCGACCGACTGCGCCGCAGCCGGCCTCGCTAGGCGGACACCGGCAGATCGCCAGGGTGGGGAAACGCATCGACGAACGCTTCCACCGCGTCCGGGTCGAGCTGGGTCCCGGCCACCCGCCGCAGCTCAGCCACCGCGACGTCCGGCGGGCGTGAATCGCGGTAGGGCCGCTCGGTGGTCATCGCGTCGAACGCGTCGGCCACGGCCACGATGCGGGCCTCGATGGGGATCTTCTCGCCACGGAGGCCGTCCGGAAAACCGCGGCCGTCGAGCCGCTCATGGTGCGACCGGACGATTCGCAGCACGTCCGGTGAATCCTGGGCCAGCGGCATCAGCATCCGCTCCCCGAGGGCCGGGTGCTCGGTGATCTGGCGGAACTCGTCGGCCGTCAGCGTGCCCGGCTTGTGCAGCACCGCCTCCCGCGTCCCGATCTTCCCGATGTCGTGCAGCTCGCCCCCGAGACGGATGCCGTCCAGGCTCGGACCTTCGAAGCCGAGGCGCTGTGCCGTGCCGACCGCGTACTGACTCACGCGGATCGAGTGGCCGCGGGTGTAGGCGTCCTTGGCCTCCAGCGCGCGGGCGAGCATCTGCACGCCCTGAAGGAAGAGCTCCTGGATGCGCTGCGCCTGCTCGTTCACCTGTCGCTCGAGGTTCTGCTGATAGAAGCGGTTCTGCAGGACGAGCGCGCGTTTCTCGAGCACGCGCGCGACGCGCGCCTGGAGCTCGCCGACCGAGATCGGCTTGAGGAGGAAGTCGGCGGCGCCCATGTGCAGGCAGTCGACGGCGGTCGTGGTCTCGGTCATGCCCGTGAGCATGATGACCGAGGTGTCGGGGTACCTCGTCCGGACCTCCTCGAGCAATCCGACGCCGTCGAGCTCGGGCATCCGCATGTCCGAGATGACGAGCGGTGCCTCGCCGATGCGCTCGAGTACGCCGAGGGCTTCGCGTCCGCTCCCGGCCTCGTAGCAGTTGAAACCCTGCGCCTGGAGCATACGGACGAGGGAGCGGCGGACCGTCGGCTCGTCATCGACCACCAGGCAGTTGACGCTGCCGGCTACGATCGCCGGGGCGCTCTGGGATTGCGGCATGAGTAGTGGTCAGTCGGAGGTGGGGGATGGATGCCACGAACATCCATTCGCCTGCAGAGTATACGGGCGCCCGCCGAATGTCCATCGGGGTGCTGCCATGGCGACCTCCCAAGATGTAAATTCCGGCCGGTCGACCGAAGCGCCTCACCTTCGTCCTCATCCCACTACGTCGCTGGCGCGCGCCGGCAAGGAGAGCAGATGGCGGCGGTCCAGGCACGTCTGCGGTCCGAGCATCAGCGGAAGTACCCCGACCTGAGCGCGGCCGTCTGGTACGACGTCGCGCCGATCTTCCCCGGGGTCACGCAGCGGATGGTCAACATGGCGGGCGAACGGCTGACGCGGCTGTCCACCCCGCGCGGCTTCCTCATCCTTCGGGCCGATCATCTCGAGTTCCGGCCGGTGCCGCGAGAGAGCCCGCACGCCGGAGCCGGATCCACCGCCTAGGCATCCTGCAGGCGGCTCCGGGCCTCGTCGAGCATTTCCCGGACTTTGCGGGCCAGCCCGTCGGGCGCGAACGGCTTCTGCTGAAACGGCGCGTCGGGGTCCATCAAGCCGCGCTGGATGACGTCTTCTCCCGTATACCCCGACATGAAGAGCACCGGCAGCGACGGTCGCATGGCCCTGAGCCGGCGGCCGAGCTCGCGACCGCCCATCTCCGGCATCACGACGTCGGTAATCACGAGATCGACGCCCGAGGGCCGGCTCTGCAGCTGACGAATCGCGTCGGCGCCATGGAGCGCCTCGAGGACGGTATAGCCGTGCTCGCGCAGCCCGCGGGTGGCGAGCCCGCGGACCATCTCCTCATCCTCGACCACCAGGATCGTCTCGCTCCCACCCTCGGCCATGCTCGGCCGCTCACCGCTTTCCGGCAACGCGACCCCGCCGCCGACCCGCGGCAGGTAGATCTTGAAGGTGGTGCCGAGCCCGGGCTCGCTGTACACCCAGATGAAGCCGCCACTCTGCTTGACGATGCCGTACACGGTGGAGAGGCCGAGGCCGGTCCCTTGCCCGACGGGTTTCGTGGTGAAGAACGGCTCGAAGATGCGCGCCTGGACCTCACGATCCATCCCCGCCCCGGTGTCGCTCACGGCGAGCTGGACGTACTGGCCGAACGGGATGGCGGCCTCGTCATGCTGCTGCGCGTAGTGCTCGTCGAGCTCGGTGACCCGAGTGGAGACGGTGACGCGGCCGGCGCTCGACATCGCATCCCGCGCGTTGAGCATCAAATTGACGAGCACCTGCTCCAGCTGTCCGCGATCGGCTCGGATTTCGCCCGCGTCCGGCGCGAGCGCCAACTCGAAGCGGTGATCCTCGCCCAGCGAGCGCCGCAGCATCATCTCGAGGTCCCGAACCACGGCGTTGATGGGGAGGACTTCGGGCCGGAGGAACTGCTGGCGCGTAAAGGCCAGGAGCTGGCGCGTCACGTCCGCCGCCCGCGTCCCCGCCTTGATGATCTCGCGGACCTCGCCGCGCCGGGGGTCGTCCACCTCGAGCCCGCGCAGCAGGAACTCGCTGAATCCGATCACGCCCGTCATCATGTTGTTCACTTCGTGGGCCACCCCGCCCGCCAGCCGCCCCGCCGCCTGCATGCGCTCCGCGCGCCGGAGCTGGTCCTCCACCCGTTTCCGCTCGGTCACGTCCCGATAGATCCCGCGCAGGCGTGACGGGCTGCCGTCGCTGCTGGTACAGCTCAGGTTGCCCTCGAGCGTCAGCGGGACGCCCGCGGCGGTCACGAGCACCAGGTCGACATGGCCCACGTGCTCTCCGGCTTCGGCGCGCGCGACGACGTCGTAGTAGCGCTCGCGGCTGTCCGGATGGACGAGATCGACGAATTTCCGCGCGGCGAGGGCCTCGTCGGTGTAGCCCATGGCATCGCTCCACGCCGGGTTCGCGTAGAGAAACGTTCCGTCGAGGCGGGTGGTGCAGACCAGGTCGCTCGCGTTGTCGAACAGATCGCGATAGCGGGCCTCGCTCTCCTGCAACGCCTGCTCCGCGCTCTTGCGCTCGCTCACGTCCCGGGCGTTGAGGCAGACGCCGATCACGCCTCCGCGGTCGTCGACCACCGGTGCGTGGGTGGTTTCGTACCAGCGGTCGACGCCGTCTTTTCCCCGGATATACCGCTCGACGGTCCGGGCGTCGCCATTCAGCGCCGCCTGGAAGCTTTCGGTGGCCTCGGGGATGAAGTCGTGGATGCAATCACCCTCACCGAGGAGATGGCCCACGAGCTGAACCGCCCACTCCTCCGCCGTCGGGTTGAGGGCGAGGATGGTCCCGTCCCCGTCCACCAGCACGAACGCCTGGAGACTGGTATTGAAGATGGCGCGAAGGTTCGCTTCCGAGCGCCTGAGCGCCGCTTCGGCGCGCGCTTTTTCCGCGCGGGCCTCGACGCGGGCCAACGCGCCTTCGATGGCCGGGCCGATCCGGGCCAGATTGCTCTTGAGCAGGTAGTCGGTCGCTCCGGCCTTCATGCATCCGACGGCGGTCTCTTCGTTGACCGAGCCGGTCACGATCAGGAACGGAACGGAGGGGGCACGCTCCCGCGCGAGCGACAGTGCCGCCATACCGTCGAAGCGGGGAAGCGTGTAATCGGAAAGGATGAGGTCGGGCCGGAACTCGTCGAGCTCGCGGAGAAACTCGTCGCGCGTGTCAACCCGGCGGGCATCGAAGTTGATGCTCGTGCGTTGCAGCTCGTACTCGACGAGCTCCGCATCCATGGGAACGTCTTCGAGGATGAGAATCCGCAAGCGCTCAGGCGCCATGGTTCCCCTATCTCACAGCACACCCACCGCCCGCGGGCCGGGCGTCGGGTCCAGATCGAATCAGAAGGTGATCTAGCCCACAAGTTGTGGATTAGTGGGCGGTTGGGGCTGTGATCCGCCTCACAGTGTATATACACTGCGCAGCGTAGCATAATTTGTCCCCGTCCGCCACATCGCGAATTCCCCGCTGGAGTCCTCATGTCGAACGCACCGACGACCGGCAACGGTCGACCTGCGAAGCGCACCCCGTCCGGGCGAGCTGCTCCCACATCCGACGTCATCGACCTCGAACAGCTGCTGAGCGTATTGACGGCCATCCGAAAGGGTGACTTCTCGATGCGCATGCCGGTCGCCAAGACGGGGCTGGCGGGGAAGATCGCCGACACCTTGAACGAGATCGCCGAGCTCAACGAGGAGATGGCGAAGGAGTTCGAGCGGGTGAGTCTCGCGGTCGGCAAGGAGGGCAGGATCACCCAACGCGCCACGCTCGCCGGCGCCGGGGGCTCGTGGGCCGCGTCGGTCAACTCCGTCAACACGCTGATCGGCGACCTGGTCCAGCCGACCAGCGAAGTCGCGCGCGTCATCGGAGCCGTAGCCAAGGGAGACCTGTCCCAGACGATGGCGCTCGACATCGAGGGCCGTCCGCTCATGGGCGAATTCCTTCGGATCGGCAAGACCGTGAATTCGATGGTTGACCAGCTGAGCTCGTTCGCCTCCGAGGTGACCCGGGTCGCGCGCGAGGTCGGCACCGAGGGCAAGCTGGGCGGGCAGGCCAAGGTGAAGGGCGTGGCGGGCACCTGGAAGGACCTGACGGACAACGTCAACAGCATGGCCGGCAACCTCACCGCCCAGGTCCGGAACATCGCCGAAGTGACGACGGCTGTCGCCCGCGGCGAGCTCAACAAGAAGATCACGGTGGACGTGAAGGGCGAGATCCTGGAGCTCAAGAACACCATCAACACCATGGTGGACCAGCTCAACTCGTTCGCCTCCGAGGTGACGCGGGTGGCGCGTGAGGTCGGCACCGAAGGCAAGCTCGGCGGTCAGGCGCAGGTGCGAGGCGTGGGCGGCACGTGGAAGGACCTGACGGACAGCGTCAACTCGATGGCGGGCAACCTGACCGGCCAGGTGAGAAAC
>DATLBL010000086.1:0-2380 GCA_035526925.1 Gemmatimonadales bacterium | reverse complement strand
ACTGGCGAATGAGGATGACGTGATGCGAGTCGGGCATCGGCAGCAGCACCACCGACTTCGGATGCCTCACCAGATCCATCGTCACTTCGCGGCCATTCGGCAGGCGGAGGCGGTCGCGCTCGACGTTGAACACTTTGCCCTGGAAGATCTGCTCGGTCGAGAGGGTCTCGGGTTCGGTCATGGTTGAACTCCTGAACGCCCGACCTGAAGGTCGGGCCAACGTCGCAGTTATGCCGATCGGGCCTACGTGGCGGTCTCGCAGGTCGGGCCTACGTCGCGGTTATGCCGATCGGGTCTGCGTCGGGGAAGTGGGTCGGCGCGATGTACTCACGACCGCGGCGTTAGAAAGCCGGTTACTCCTCCACGGGCGGTTCGGTACGGGCCTCGATGTCGTCGATCACCCACTGCAGATCGGGCGGCAGCGGTGCGTCGAAGTCGACCCGGCGGCCGTCGCCGGGATGCGTGAAGGACAGACGAGCCGAGTGGAGGAACGGACGTTCGAGCCGCTGCACAGCGCGCAGGTCCGAAGTCGTCCGGCGATGCACGCCGCCGTAGAGGGAGTCGCCAACGATCGGATGACCGATCGCATTCAGGTGCACGCGGATCTGGTGGGTCCGGCCGGTGGCAATCGCCACCTTGAGCAGCGAGACGCCCGGGAAATGACGTGCCCACGTGACCCGTGTCACCGCGCTTCTGGCGCGGCGCGCCCGCGTGGACATCTTCTGCCGCTGCTGCGGGTCGCGGCCGATCGGGGCATCGATTCGCTTGCCCGCATGCACCAGGCCCCACACCAGTGCGATGTACTCCTTCTCGACTTCACGGTCGGCGAACTGACGCGACAGCTCCTGATGCGCCGCATCGTGCTTCGCCACGACCATCAAGCCTGAGGTCCCGCGATCCAGCCGGTGAACGATCCCCGGCCGCAGCTCGCCCCCCACCCCACTCAGATCCTTGACGTGATGGAGCAACGCGTTGACGAGCGTTCCCGAGCTGTGTCCAGCCGCCGGATGCACGACCATCCCGGCCGGCTTGTCGAGGACGACGATGTCGGAGTCCTCGTAGACGATCAGGAGGGGGAGCGGCTCGGCCTGGACGGCGGAGGGTGCGGGTTCGGGCACGTCCACCATGAAGGTCTGATCGGCGCGGACTGCGGTGCTCGATCGCACTGTCGCGCCGCTCCCCGCAACGACGCGGCCTTCTTTGATCAGCCGCTGGATCTGCGCTCGCGACTGTTCGGGCAGGAGCGCCGTCAGGAAATGGTCGAGACGCATGCCGTCGTACTCGGGCTCGACGACGAGCGTGCGGGGCTGGATGGGATCGGAGGGCACGGGGTCAGGCCGTCCGCGGCCGCGCCAAGGGGGCCGCCTGGGAGCCGGCGCCTCTGGCGAGCACCACCAGCATGATCACCGCGATCGGCACCAGCAGGACCGAGACGAACTGCGAGGTCGTCAGCGTTCCGACCATGCCGCGCGGGTCGCCGCGATAGAACTCGATGACGAAGCGGGAGACCGCATACAGCAGCATGTAGGCCCAGAAGGTCCGCCCCGGGTACGGCCGGCCCTTGCGCTCGAACAGCAGCAGGAATCCAAGGATCAGCAGCTCCGCGCCCGCTTCATACAGCTGCGTCGGGTGCAGTGGGACGTTCAGCGTGGTGCCGACGTTCTGGGCCGCGAACTCGTTGTGAAACGTAATTGCCCACGGGACGGTCGTCGGCCGGCCGAAGCAGCAGCCGGCGAACAGGCAGCCGAACCGGCCGATCACATGCCCGAGCGCGATGCCCGGCGCGAAGACGTCGGTGACGGTCCAGATCGGCATGCGGTGCCGCCACAGGTACCCCAGCGCGACGACGACCGCGGCGATCAGGCCGCCGTAGAACACGCCGGCGGAGCGCACCAGGTCCATCATCCCGGCGCTGGTCATGGGGAACTTGTCGCGATCGACCACCAGCAGAAGCAGCTTGGCCCCGACCAGCGCGCTGATGATGATCCAGATGCCGAGGTCCATCACCCGATTGGGATCGAGGCCGCGCGAGCGCGCCCGAACGAGCGCGAACTGCAGGCCGAGCAGGTACGCCGCGGCCAGCAGCAGCCCGTAGGTGTAGACCGGGAAACCCCGGATCTCAAACAGAATGGGATGCATGCTGGCGTCCGAGGCCGATCATGTCGAGCAGTACGAGAATGGCCCCGACCGTGATCGCCGCGTCGGCGACGTTGAAGGCCCAGAAGTGCGAGCTGCCCCAGTAGACGTCGACGAAGTCGACGACGTAGCCGGCCACCGCGCGGTCGATCAGGTTGCCGAACGCCCCGCCGAGAATCAGTGACAGCCCGAACCGCGCCAGCCGCTCGTGGAATCCGAGCTGCGTCGCGTAGGCGGCAATCGC
>DATLBL010000085.1:0-8868 GCA_035526925.1 Gemmatimonadales bacterium | reverse complement strand
ACGAGTGCGAACGGCGGGAGTTGAACCCGCACCCCTTACGGGACAGGATCCTAAGTCCTAATGGTGGGGTAAACGGCAGATCACAGCAGACCACGTGGGGGTTGGGGTTGTTGGACTTACGCCCCGGGTCGGTTGTCTTCTGTAGTCCACAGTTCTCTCCTGTTCCGTCATAGGTCCGTCAAAGGTCCCAGATAGCCCCCCCTTCACGAAAATCGGCCGGTAGGTGGAGCGGGCCGGGTTGCGGGGCGCGAGCTTGTGCCGCTGGGAAATGCAGGTGGAAGTCCCCCGTCCATGATCCGCATCGAGCCGCTCGGCGACCGGGCCCTGCTCGTCACGCTCGCCGACGACGGCGCCCGCATCGACGCCGCGACCAGCGCGCGCGTGCGCGCCGCGGCGGCGCGGCTGCGCGGCGCGCACGAGGCGCTGACCGACGTCGTGCCCGCCTACGCGAGCGTCGCCGTGCACTACGACCCGGCGCGCGTGCGCTGCCGCCACGAGGAGCCGCCGCACGACGCCCTCGCGCGCTGGGTCGCCGCGCGGCTCGAGCGCCTCGGCGACGCGGGCGCGGAGCAGGGCCGCCTCGTCGAGATCCCGGTGCGCTACGGCGGCGAGCACGGGCCTGACCTCGCGTCGCTGGCCGAGGCGCGCGACCTCGCGATCGAGGAGGTCGTCGCGCTTCACACGGCGCCCGAGTACGTGGTGCATTTCGTCGGCTTCATGCCGGGATTCGCCTACCTCGGGGGGCTCGACCCGCGGCTCGCGACGCCGCGGCGCGAGGTGCCGCGCACGAGCGTCCCCGCGGGTAGCGTCGGCATCGGCGGCGCGCAGACCGGCGTCTATCCCGTCGCGTCGCCGGGCGGGTGGCAGCTGATAGGCCGCACCGACGTGCCGCTGTTCGACCCGTCGCGCGAGCCCGCGTCGCTGCTCGCGGCGGGCGACCGCGTGCGCTTCGGCGCGGTGCCATGACGATCGTCGTCGAGCGTCCCGGGCTGCACACGACCGTGCAGGACCTCGGCCGCCCGGGGCACCAGCACGAGGGCGTGCCCGTGGGCGGCGCGATGGACGACGTCGCGCTGCGCGTCGCCAACCTGCTCGCCGGCAACGCACCGGGCGCGGCGGCGCTCGAGGCGACGCTCAGCGGTCCGGTGCTGCGCTTCGAGCGCACGACGCGCATCGCGCTCGCCGGCGCCGACCTCGGGTGGACCGTCGACGGCCGGCCGGTGGCGCCGTGGCGCTCGGTCGTGGTGCCCGCCGGGGGCGTGGTCGCGGCGGGGCAGACGCGCGCGGGGTGCCGCGGCTACCTCGCCGTGGTGGGTGGCCTCGACGTGCCCGTCGTGATGGGCAGCCGCGCCACGTACGCGCCGGCGACGATGGGCGGGCTGCACGGCCGCTCGCTGCGCGCGGGCGACGTGCTGCTGCTGGTGCGGGACACGAGCCAGCCGTGCGGCGCCGGCCGCATCGTCGCGCCGTCGGCGCGGCCGGCGTACGGCGACGTCGTGCGGCTCGTGCTCGCGCGGCACGCCGAGCTGCTCTCGGCATCGTCCCGCGCGCGGCTCCTCGACGCGCCGTTCCGCGTGTCGGCGCACTCCGACCGCATGGGCGTGCGGCTCGAGACCGAGGGCGCGCCGCTCGCGCTCGAGACGCGGCTCGAGCCGCTGAGCGCCGGCGTTGCGATGGGCACCGTGCAGCTGCCCGCGGGCGGCGCGCCGATCATCCTCATGGCCGACCGCCAGACGACCGGCGGCTACCCGCGCCTCGGCGAGGTGGCGACGGTGGACCTGCCCGTCGTCGCGCAGCTGCGCCCGGGTGACCGCGTGCGCTTCGCGCCGGTCTCGCTCGTGGAGGCGCAGCGGCTGTACCTTGCGCGCGAGCGCGAGCTGGCGCTGCTCGCGCGCGTGCTCGGCGCCGGCGCCTGACCATTCACTCGACGCACTCATGGCGAGCGTGGACCTCAACTGCGACATGGGCGAGAGCTTCGGCCCCTGGCGCATGGGCGACGACGCGGCGGTGCTGCCGCACGTGACGTCGGCGAACATCGCCTGCGGCTTCCACGCGGGCGACCCGACGACGATGGCGCACACCATCAGGGAGGCGATGCGCAACGGGGTCGCGATCGGCGCGCATCCCGGGCTGCCGGACCTCGTGGGCTTCGGGCGCCGCAACATGGACGTGAGCCGCGACGAGGTCTACGACATGGTGCTGTACCAGGTGGCGGCGATCGGCGGCGTGGCCCGCGCCCACGGGGCGACGCTCGCGCACGTGAAGCCGCACGGCGCGCTCTACAACATGGCCGCGCGCAGCGCCGACCTCGCCGACGCGATCGCGCGCGCCGTACACGACTACGACGCCGGGCTCGTGCTGTTCGGGCTCGCCGGCAGCGAGCTGCTGCGCGCCGCGGAGGCGCGCGGCCTCGCCACCGCGTCGGAGGTGTTCGCCGACCGCGGGTACATGCCCGACGGCTTGCTCGTGCCGCGCTCGCGGCCGGACGCGATGGTGACCGACGAGGCGCAGGCGATCGCGCGCGCGGTGCGCATGGCGAGGGAAGGGCGCGTGACGGCGGTCGACGGCACCGACGTCGCGGTGCGCGCCGACACGATCTGCATCCACGGCGACGGGCCGCACGCGGTGCCGTTCGCGCGCGGGCTGCGCGCGGCGCTCGAGCGCGAAGGCGTGACCGTGCGCGCGCCGCGGCGCGTGGGCGCATGACGGGCGCCGCGCGCCCGGCGGCACGCTCGGCGCTCCTCGGCGCCGCGTTCCTCATGGCCACGTCGGCCATCGGGCCCGGGTTCCTCACGCAGACCGCGGTCTTCACGTCGCAGCTCGGCGCGAGCTTCGGCTTCGCGATCCTCGCGAGCATCGTGCTCGACATCGGGGCGCAGCTCAACGTCTGGCGTATCCTCGCCGTCGCGGAGCGCCGCGCGCCCGACGTCGCCGACCGTGTGGCGCCGGGGCTCGGCAAGGCGCTCGCGGCCGCCGTCGCCCTCGGCGGGCTCGCCTTCAACATCGGGAACGTCGCCGGGTGCGCGCTCGGGCTGCAGGTGCTGCTCGGCCTCGCGGTCGTCGCCGGCGCCGCGCTGAGCGCGGCGATCGCGATCGCGCTCTTCCTCGTGCGCGAGGCCGGCCGCGCGATGGACCGCTTCGCGCAGGCGCTCGGCTTCGTGATGATCGCGCTCACGCTGTACGTGACGTTCCGCGCCAGGCCGCCGCTCGCCGACGCGGCGCTGCGCAGCGTGTGGCCGAGCGACGTGCGGCTGCTGCCGATCGTGACGCTCGTCGGCGGTACGGTGGGCGGGTACATCACGTTCGCGGGCGGACATCGGCTGCTCGACGCCGGCGTCTCGGGCGTCACGAGCCTGCCGACGGTCGACCGGAGCGCGGTGACGGGCATCCTCGTCACGGCCGCGATGCGCGTGCTGCTCTTCCTCGCCGCGCTCGGCGTGGTCACGGCGGGCGTGACGCTCGACCCGGCGAACCCGCCAGCGTCGGTCTTCGGGGCCGCCGCGGGCGAGGTGGGGCGCCGCCTGTTCGGCATCGTGATGTGGGCCGCGGCCGTGACGTCGGTCGTCGGCGCGAGCTACACGTCGGTGAGCTTCCTGCGCAGCGTCTCGACGACGGTGGCGCGGCGCGAGCGCGCGGCGATCGTCGCGCTCATCGTGGCGAGCACGCTGCTCTTCCTCGTCCTCGGCCGCCCGGCGAAGACGCTCGTGGTGGTGGGGACGATCAACGGCTTCATCCTGCCCCTCGCGCTCGGCGCGATGCTCCTCGCCGCCCGCCGCCGCGACGTGCTCGGCTCGTACCGCCACCCGGCATGGCTGATCGTCTTCGGCTGGCTGGTGACGCTGGTGATGGCGGCGATGTCGGTGTACGTGGCGGTGACGGAGCTGAGTAAGCTGCTGGGCTGAACAGCAGCTCGTAGCGGCTCCAGAGGACGAAGCGTGGGCATTGATGGCGACCGCTCCTCCAGCCGGCGAAGTGGTCGCGCAAGTGGTTGATGTTAGAAGAAGATGCGAACGCCGGGAGTTGAACCCGGACCCCTTGCGGGACAGGATCCTAAGTCCTGCGCGTCTGCCAGTTCCGCCACGTTCGCGTACGTCGGAATATAGTCCGCTCCTTCTCCACGGCATCGTGCCCCTCCACGTGGCAGAGTCGTCACACGGTGACTCTGCGACTGCATCCCAAGTCAAGCATCTCTCTGAGTTGTGCCCCTATGGCAACGCGAAATACCTCGCAAACAACCTGGTGGGAATCTTCGAGTGGGGCACCTGGTTGGAGCTTGGGGGACGCGGCGGGACGTCACCGGAACGAAACGTACGGGCGACCCTCAGGAATTCCTCTCGCGCGTCCACTCCACGAAGAGCTCATCGCAGTAAGTGCTGTTGGCCGAATTGGCGGTCTTGACCTTCCGTCCATCCGACAACACCATGAACGCGCAGAACTGAGCCACGGTGGGCTTTCCGTTCACTCCGGTACATTGCCATACTGCCGCGCGGTTCACGGCGATCCAGACCGACTCGCCGGGATGGGTCCGCTGCCACTCGGCGCACCTTCCCCCCACATCCGGGTCCACCTGAAGCCCGCTCGGCTCAATGACGATCCTTTCGGGCGCTACAACGCTCGCCTGGGCGATGGCAGCGGGGTGAACGTACTGCCACGGGGTACACATTTCGGTGACCGGCTCGACACGGTGCAGCGCCACGACACAGGAGGAGCCGGTCAGCGTTTGGCCCGGCGCCGGCGCCGCCAGATAGGCGGTATCGGCGAATACAGTGGCGGGCTGCATCGCGATAAGGCTGTCGTTCCCCGGGGCGAGGGCCACCTTGATACGGACGGAGTCCGGCTGCCCCTCCGGAGTGGACAAAGTGAGATCCCAGGAGACTACGACCTGGAGGGAATCGGCGGTGGGGGAGATGACCGACGCTACGTCCGTCGCTTCCGACCGCTTCGGAAGGGCAGGATCTCGCCGCTTATGACTCAGATATCCTTCGAACATGAGGGCCGCAACCAACCCCGTCAGTCCTGTATAGATCAGCCAGTTCCTGACATTCGGCGGGCGAGGCGTGTCCGAGAGTGGAGGGTCCGCTCGGCGCCTGCGCACCCGGTGAACCCGAACTTCCACCTCCATCTCACTCGATTCATCCATCTACATGATTCCATCCATCACCGAGCTCACCGCAGCACCTCGGGACCCTGCTCGAACACGATATCCACTGGTACGCCCTTCGATCCGAGCCGCACCAGATCCTGCTGCAACGTGGAAGTCGCCGCATCGCTAACGTCCTTCCAGCTCGCGGTCGCCTGGCGTGTGCCGCCCGGCCCGGCCCGTGCCTGGGTGCGATTTGGCTTCCAGGAACCGCTCACCCTTGAGCCGGACGAAGGTGACGAACTGCTCGTACTCGTCCTCCGACAGCGCATCCGCGATCGCCGGAATCAGCCCCTTCACCAGCGTGATCCGCTCCTCCAGTGCGAGGGTATTGGCTTGGTCAACCAGCGCCCGGATGGCGGGGTGGTTCATCCAATCGGTCTCTTCGCTGGTCGTCATCGGGGCGGAGCTCCTGAACTGGAGGAGGGAGTAATGTGCTGTTCGCTGGCTGTTGCGGCGAGGGCTGCGATCTCGAGCGCTCGATCCAGATCGGCGTAGAGGTGGCCGGTGTCGCGCCAGACGCCGCAGGCGCCGGCTTGGAGCCACTCGGACTCGGTGCTGCAGCCGGACAATACCCCGAGGAAGACGATGCCTGCCGCCTGGCACGCCTGCCCGTCGTACACCGTGTCGCCCACCATGGCACAATCAGTCGGGCTTACCGCCAGCCTCTCCCAGGCGACAATGATCAAATCAGGCGCGGGCTTGCTCGCCTCGGCGTCGTCCTTCGTCACCAGCACATCGGCCAGGCTGGGTAGGTCGATGCCGGCGCTTGCCATCGTGGCCTGGAGGTGCTTCTTGTCGCTCGAAGTGGCCAGGGCGGTCCGGATTTCCCGCTCCCGCAAGGCTTGGAAGATCTCGGGGACGCAGGGAAACACCCGAAAGTGCTCCCGTTCGGCAATCTTCAGGAACTCCTCCTTCTGCGCCCGCCGCAAGGCCTCGCCGTATCGCTCCTCAGCTTCCTGCCCCAGGATGGAAGGGACCAGCTGGTCCCCGCCTTTTCCGATCTCGATCTTGATCCGCGCGGCCGGGATGTCCAAGCCGAGGCCCTTGAACGCGCGGCGCCAGGCCTTGACGTGCGAGGGGTTGGTGTCGACCAGCGTCCCGTCGATGTCGAAGATGATTCCGCGCAAGGCCATGGTCCAAGTTAGCACGGCGGGGAAGCCGGGAAAGGCGAGCAGGTCGGGAAAGTCGGGAAGGAACGGGAAAGGCGGGAGGGACGGGAACTAAGGAGAGCAGCGAAAAGCCCTCCAGTACAGCCGGAGGGCCAAACGCCATGCCTAGTTTCCCTTCCCGTCTTTCCCGCCTTTCCCGTCCCTTCGCTGCGCTCAGGGCAGGCTCTACTCAGCCAGCTTGATCCGTTCCACCCGCCGTCCCTGGGCCCGGGGATTGTAGACCCCTACCGAGACGATACTGCCGGGCTTCTCGGCCTTCAGCGCGTTCCTGAGATCCGCCTCGGTCTTCACTAGCTTTCCCTCGACCGAGAGGATGATGTCCGGTCCATTGCGCTGCGGGTCGTCGTACAGGGTCTCCCAGGATGGGCCGCCGGGGGTGACGTCGGTGACCAACAGACCGCGCATGTTGGCCGGCAGCTGGAGCTGCTGGGCCACGTCGGGTGTGACCGGCTCGACGCTGATGCCCAGCCGGTTCATGACCGAACCGCCGGGTGCGGCTGCATTGTCGGTGTCTCCCTCGTCCGCGCCGGCCAACTGTGGCTGATCGTTCAATGCCTGGAGCTTGACATCGAACGTCTTCCGGATTCCACCCTTACGGGCAACCTCGACCTTCACCACATCCCCCGGCTTCCTGAAGCCGATCACCTGCTGAAGTTGACCCACCCGTTCCACTGGCTTGCTGTCCACGGCGATGATGACGTCGCCCGGCTGAATGCCCGCCGCCTTGGCCGGCGAGTCATCGTTGGGAATGTCCTTCACTACCACGCCCCGGATTTCGGGGAGGCCAACATAGGCCGCATCATTCAGGGTGACGTTGTCGATCGAGACCCCCAGTGCCGCGCGGTGGACCGTTCCGGTCTCGATCAGCTGGTTCATGACGGTTCGCGCCAGGTTGATGGGAATCGCAAACCCGTACCCCGAGTAGAACCCGGTCTCGCTGGCAATGGCGGAGTTGATGCCGATGACCTCTCCCCGCACGCTCACCAGCGGGCCGCCTGAGTTGCCGGGATTGATGGCCGCATCGGTCTGGATGAAGTCTTGAATACTTCCCTGGCCCCGTCCCGGCAACCCCTGTAAGGCGCGGCCCTTGGCGCTGACGATGCCAGAGGTGACGGTGAACGTGAGCCCCTCCCCAAGTGGATTGCCGATGGCAAGCACCCACTCGCCAACGCGAGCGTCGTCGCTGTTGCCCAACGCCATCGGCGGCAGGCCCTTGGCATCAATCTTCACCACGGCGACGTCGGTGTTGGGGTCGGTGCCGATAACCTTGGCTTTGAACTCACGCCGGTCCAGCAGCCGGACGGTCACCTGCTCCGCACCTTCGACCACGTGGTTGTTGGTGAGGATGTATCCGTCGGCCGATACCACAAACCCGGAGCCGCTGCCCTGTTCGATCTCGGGTTGCTGCCGGAAACGGGGAAAGAACCGTTCCATTCCGGGCGGAACCCGCTGCTTCGAGGCAGTCTCGGTCCGTTGCGACCTGATGTAGACCACGCTGGGCTTCACGTGCTCCGCCACGGCGGCGAAGGCCTCGCTCAGTTGTTGAAGAGCCCGGGCCTCCGGAATCGAGGGAGCTGTGACTTGGGCGATGGCCGAAGCCTGGCGGCCTTGCTGCTGGGCCGAGGAGCGGTTGGGCAGGTCCAGCAGCCCGGCGAACAGCAAGCCAAGCGCGAAGGCGAGAGCGACCAAACCGCCGAATTTGAGCCAGTTTAACGAACGTGCGGACATCGAGCGGCCCTTCAGGAAGGCGTTGGGGTCATACTGCACTGAAGCAATTTAATAGTACCACATTGGACAAGAGTGAGTTTCGACCGGACGCTGGTCACCCCTGAAGAGCCTGCCCTGGGCACGCGAAGAGGCCGGAACTGGACTCCGGCCCCTTCACCGACGCTGTGGCCCCTTCGCTCAAGCTTCGGCCCCTTCGGGCTTGTTGCCCTCAGGGTGAGCGGAGGTACCCTCCGCTCACTTCTTGTCGTCCACTATCTCGTAATCGGCCTCAACAACATCGTCCGCCGGTGCCCCGGACTCTGCCCCTGGGCCGCCCGGCCCTGGCCCCGGCTGGCCCGGGCCGCCATCCGGCTCCCCGGTCCCTCCCGTCCCTGCGGTTCCCGCGCCGGCACCGGCCGCCTGATACAGGGAGGCGCCGGCAGCTGAGTACGCCTGGTTGAGCTCGTCCAGGGCGCGGCGGATTGCCTCGGTCTCGCCCGTGCGGAGAGCCTGTCTTCCGGCCTCCAGTGCGGACTCCAGCCGTGACTTGGCATCCGGTGGCAGCCGGTCCGCCCACTCCTTGCTGTCCTTCTCGACCCGGTACACCAGGCTGTCGAGCTGGTTGCGAGCCTCGATCTGCTCCCGGCGCGCCTGGTCCTCCTGGGCGTGTTGCTCGGCGGCCTTGACCATTCGATCGATCTCGCTCTCGCTCAGGCCGCTCGAGGCTTCGATCCGGATTTTCTGCTCCTTCCCCGTGGTCTTGTCTTTGGCCGCTACGTGCAGAATGCCGTTGGCGTCGATGTCGAACCCGACCTCCACCTGCGGCATGCCTCGGGGCGCCGGCGGGAT
>DATLBL010000084.1:0-2553 GCA_035526925.1 Gemmatimonadales bacterium | reverse complement strand
GGCACATCGGCGATCGGCTGTGATC
This sequence comes from Gemmatimonadales bacterium, assembly GCA_035526925.1. Lineage (GTDB taxonomy): Bacteria > Gemmatimonadota > Gemmatimonadetes > Gemmatimonadales > GWC2-71-9 > CAVVWJ01. The sequence goes on along the minus strand of DATLBL010000084.1, from coordinate 2,528 downwards.
GACACTGCGCGCGGCCGCCGCGCCCCACGCACCATCCTCTCCGGCGCCGCCGTCGTCCTGCCCGACCGCATTCTTCATCCGGGCACGGTCGTCATCGAGGAGGGCCGTATCGCGAGTATCGAGCCGGGCGACCGGCCGGCCGGCTCGGATCCCGGACTCGTCGACTGTCGCAGCCACTTCATCCTGCCGGGATTCATCGACGTCCACGTCCACGGGGTTGAAGGCGCCGACGCGCTCGACGGCCCGGACGGCGTGTCGACGATCGCCGCACGCCTGCCGCGCTACGGTGTCACCGCGTTCTGCCCGACCTCGATTGCCTGCGCCCCGGGGCCGCTCCGGACGATGCTGGCGGCGCTCCGCGCCGAGCGGCATGCGACGACTGGGGCTCGCGTCCTGCCGGCGCACCTCGAGAGCAACTTCATCAACCCTGACTATTGCGGCGCCCAGCCAGTCGATTGCCTGCGCCTGCCGCGTGGCGGCGTCGTCGAGGGCGCCTTCACCGGCGCCGACATCCTGACCGCGATCCATGCGGCCAAGGGGGATGTCGGGATCATGACCGTGGCCCCCGAGTTGGATGGGGCGATCGATCTGATCGCGGACCTGGTTGCGGCTGGCATCTACGTGTCGCTCGGACACTCCGGGGCGACCTACGAACAGGCCTTTGCCGGAATCGAAGCGGGCGCTACGCAGGCCACCCACCTGTTCAACCGGATGACGCCGCTGGGGCATCGAGCCCCGGGACTCGCGGCGGCAGTGCTCGACAGCGAGCGGGTCACGGCCGAGATCATTTGCGACGGTGTCCACGTGCACCCGGCGATGCTCCGCATCGCGCTCGCGGCGAAGGGGCCGGACAAGATCATGGCGATCACCGACGGAACCGCCGGCTCCGGCCTCGCGGTCGGCACGCGCAGTTTCATCGGCGACCGCCCGATCACGGTTGGCGATGTCGCCCGTCTGGACGACGGGACCATTGCCGGCAGCACCTTGACGATGGACCAGGCGTTTCGTAACCTCGTCCGTAAATGGCGGCTGAGCGTGCTGGACGCAGCCCGGAGCTGCGCGACCACACCGGCGGAGGCCCTCGGTTTGGTTCAGGCCGGCCGGATCGCCGAGGGGTGGATCGCCGACCTGGCCATCCTGGACGAGGCGTTCGAGGTTCGTTCCACGTACATCGGGGGGGAGCTGGCCTGGACCGCCGGACCTTGACTGTTCTTTTCTGGAACGCCCGGACAGTTCAGGCCGTCTATGCCGGTATGAGATTTGCCGTCGCCTGCGGCGTGCTGGCTTCCTCGCTGACCGCGACGGCCTGCATGGTGAGCGTGGACTCCCAGGCTCTCATCGAGCGTGAGGAGAAACGCTTCACCGTCAAGGGGACGCCGGTGCTCAGCGTCACCACCTTCGACGGCGCGATCGAGATTCGCTCCTGGGACCGGCCGGAAGTGCTGATCGAGATCGAGAAGCGCGGCGGCACCAAGGAAGCGGTCGACGCCCTGGTCATCGAGGCCAAACAGGACGGTAACCGCGTCACGGTCGACGTGAAGCGTCCCAAATCCGAGAGCTTCACCGGCTTCGGTATCCACCAATCGGCCTCCGCCAAACTGGTGGTCTCGGTCCCCGACAAAACCGACGTCGTCGCGCGCAGCGGCGACGGGTCCATCCGGATCGAGCGGGTCACCGGCCAGCTCGATCTCGGGACGGGCGACGGGAGCATCCGCGCCGCCGACGTCAGCGGCGAGCTGACGCTCCACACCGCCGACGGGTCGGTGCACGTGGACAATGCGGAGGGTACGCTCGATGTCGACACCGGCGACGGCAGCGTCGAGGTGTCCGGCGCGCTGAGCGTGGTCAAGCTGCGCACCGGCGACGGCTCGATCGTCTATCGCGCGTCGGCCAGCACCGCCATGAGTGAGGACTGGAGCTTCACGACTGGCGACGGCAGCGTCACCCTCTACCTGCCCGACGATTTCTCCGCCGAGCTCGACGCCCGCACCAACGACGGCGGCATCCGCAATGACCTCCGCGTCGGTCCGGCACGCGCCGAAGCTGACGAGAGCGATCGCGCAAACCGCGGTCCGCGGCCGGACCAGGACGAATCCAGCCGCCGCGCGCTCAGGGCGCAGCTGGGGAACGGCGGCAAGGTCCTGAAGATTCGCACCGGCGACGGCTCGATCCGCCTCCGCGCCTCCTGAGCGTCCCTATCTGACCGGCACTTCCGCGTAGATCGTCGGGTCCGGCACTCCGGCCTCGGCAAAAGCGTCGCGCCGCTCGCGGCACTTGCTGCAGCGTCCACAATGCAGCCCGTGCTGCGGCTGCATGCACGACAGCGTCAGCTCCAGCGCAACGCCGAGATCCCGGCCACGCTGAATCACGTCTGCCTTGTGGAGCGCGGCGAAGGGTGCAACCACTTCGATTGGTGCCGCGACACCGATCGACAGCGCGCGCGCGAACGCGCTGAAGAACTCGGCAGTGGCATCCGGAAACGGATTGCCCGCGAGCGGGCCGATCCAGACCTGCTCGATGCGGGCGCG
>DATLBL010000083.1:0-6546 GCA_035526925.1 Gemmatimonadales bacterium | reverse complement strand
CATCTCTACCAGATCAGCCTGCCTACGTCCGCGGATGCCGAACGGGCGAAGACGGCCGCGGAGCGCGCGCTGGCGCTCTCGCCCGGCCTGGCCGCGGGGCACCTCGCGCTCGGCGACTACTACCTCCAGGTCCGGGCGGACGCCGAGGCCGCGCTCCGGGAGTATCGCCGCGGCCGCGCGCTGGCGCCGAACGATGCCGACCTGCTCAAGGGCATCGGCCTGGTGGCGCGGATGCAGGGCGACTGGGAGCTGAGCCAGGCGTCGCTCACCCAGGCTCGGGTGCTCGATCCGCGCTCGATCGCGGTCGAGCGGCGGCTGACCTACAATCTCCTGCGGCTGCGCCGCTACCCCGATGCGCTCGCGTCGAGCGACCGGGCGCGCGCGCTCGACCGGCACGCGCCGGACGTCTACGAGACCCGGGCAATGGTCCTGCTGGCGCAGGGCGACCTGGCCGGCGCGCGCCGGGTCATTGGGGAAGCGGAGCGGGAGGTCGAGCCGACCGCGCTGGTGCAGTGGGTGGCGACCTTCTACGACCTGTTCTGGGTGCTGAACGACGAGCAGCAGCAACTGCTGCTGCGCCTGCCGCCGGGACCGTTCGACGACGACCGTCAGAGCTGGGGCCTGGCGCTGGCCGGCACTTTCCTGCTGCGCGGCGACAGCGCACGCGGCCGCGCGTACGCCGACTCGGCGCGGATCGCCGGCGAGGCCTACGTGCACGAGGCGCCGGAGAACGGACAACTGCACGCGCTGCTGGGGGTGTCGCTGGCCTACCTGGGACGAAAGGCCGAGGCGATCCGCGAGGGCCGGCGCGCGGTCGAGCTGCTGCCGACGAGCCGGAACGCGTACGGCGGGCCGTACCTGCAGCACCAGCTCGCGCGGATCTATCTATTGGTGGGCGAGCCGGAGCGGGCGCTGGACGCGCTCGAGCCGCTGCTCCGGGTGCCGTATATCCTCTCGCCGGGGTGGCTTCAGGTGGACCCGACGTTCGACCCGCTGCGCGCGAATCCGCGGTTTCGGAAGCTGGTCGAAGCGAGCGATTAGCACGAAGGGCTCCGAGCCGGTGGCGCGACCGGCGTCAATGCCCATGCGACGGCAGCCGCCCACCTCACCTTCCCCCTGTCCCCAGGGCCCTCTACCTTAGAGCAGGCTTTCAGCCGTTCTTCCACCGGTTCCCCATGACAGATCTGCGAGCACAGCTCCTCGAAGGGTTGAGCGGCAGCTACACGCTCGAGCGGGAGCTCGGGCGCGGCGGCATGGCCACCGTCTTCCTGGCGCAGGACGTGAAGCACGATCGCCCGGTGGCGCTCAAGGTGCTGCACCCGGAGCTGGCCGCCTCGCTCGGACCCGACCGATTTCTCCGGGAGATCAAACTCGCCGCCCGGCTGCAGCATCCCCACATCCTCACCGTGCTCGACTCCGGCAACGCGGGCGGCCGGCTCTGGTTCACGATGCCGTTCGTCGAGGGGGAATCGCTCCGCGAGCGGATCCGCCGGGAGCGGCAGCTGCCGGTGGAGGACGCGCTCCGGATCGCGCGGGAGGCGGCGCAGGCGCTGCAGTACGCGCACGACCACGGCGTGATCCACCGGGACATCAAGCCCGAGAACATGCTGCTGACCCGCGACGGCAACACGCTGGTGGCCGACTTCGGCATCGCGCGGGCGCTCGGGCCGGCGGGCGACGACAAGCTGACCGAGACCGGTCTCGTCGTGGGGACGCCGGCCTACATGAGCCCGGAGCAGGCCGCGGGCGACCGGGCGCTGGACGCGCGCACGGACGTCTACTCGCTCGCGTCGGTGCTGTATGAGATGCTCGCCGGCGAGCCGCCGTTCACCGGCGCGACGACGCAGGCGATGCTGGTCCGCCGGCTTACCGAGCCGGCGCCGAGCGTGCGCTCGACGCGGCAGAACGTGCCGGAGGCGATCGATCAGGCGATCCGGAAATCGCTCTCGCCGGTGGCGGCGGACCGGTTCGGAACGATGGCGCAGCTCGGGCAGGCGCTCCAGGCGGCGTCAACGACCGTGACGCAGGCGGCCCCGACCCTCACCACGGCTTCGACCGTCGCGTCGCCCGCGCCGGGACCGACCGTCCGGGCGGCCGACGCACCGGCAGGCCGTCGGAAGATGCCCGTCGCGGCGACGGCGCTCGTGCTCGGCGTGCTCATCGGCCTCGGCGTGCTGTTCGCCTGGCGGCACGGCGTCGGGCCCGCCACGCCGGCGCCGGGCGGCCCCGCGCGGCTCGTCGTGCTGCCGTTCGAGAACCTCGGCGATTCGGCCGACGCCTACTTCGCGAGCGGCGTCTCCGACGCCGTGCGCGGCAAGCTCACCGAGCTGTCGCAGCTTCAGGTGATCGCCCGCGGCAGCTCCGTGCAGTACACCGGCTCGACCCGGACGCCCGGACAGATCGCGGCGGACCTCGGCGTACAGTATCTCCTCACCGGCACGGTGCGCTGGGCCAAGGCGGCCGACGGCACGAGCCGGGTGCAGGTGAGCCCCGAGCTGGTGCAGGTGGGCGGCGACGGCGCGGCGGCGAGCAAATGGCAGCAGTCGTTCGAGGCGCCGCTGAGCGACGTGTTCAAGGTGCAGGCGGACATCGCCGGACAGGTGGCGCAGGCGATGCGGGTGGCGCTCCCGGGCGCGGCGCAGGAGCGGCTGGCCGAAGCGCCGACACACAATTCGGCCGCCTACGACGCCTACCTCAGGGGACGCGCCGTTAGCGGCAGCACCGCCCCGGCCGATCTCCGGCGGGCCATTGCGTACTATGAAGACGCGGTGCGGCTGGACTCGACCTTTGCGCGGGCCTGGGCGGAGCTGTCGAACAGCTATTCCGGGCTGTACGCCAACAGCACCCCTACTACGGAAACAGCCCGGCGAGCCCGGGCGGCGGCCGAGCGAGCGATCGCGATCGATCCGCGGCTGGCTGACGGCCACCGGGCGCTCAGTCAGTACTTTCTCTTCATCGAGGCGGACCCGGCGCGCGCCGCACCTGCGATCGAGGCGGCTCTCAAGGCCGCTCCGGGCGATCCGGGCTCGCTCAGCCTGCAGAGCGCAGTGGCCCGCAGTCAAGGTCGTTTCGAGGAGGCGCTGCGGTACTCCCGCCAGCTCTACGACCTCGATCCACGCTCCGGCGGCCGGGCAGGCGCCCTGGCGCTGACGCTCCAGTGGCTCCGGCGGCTCAAGGAAGCGAAGCCGGTGGCCGAGCGGGCGATCGCGCTCACTCCTGGCAACCCCACCGCGGTCGAGCGGCTGATCATGATCGAGCTGGGTGAAGGCAATCTCGCCGGCGCCCGCCAGGTGATCGCCCGCTCGGCCACCGACATCCCCGCCGTGGATCTGGCCGCGTTCGTGGCGGTCTACTATGACCTGGGATGGGTGCTCGAGGACGCGGCTCAGCGGCAGGTGCTGACGCTGGGCCCTGATGCTTTCGACGGCGATCCCGCCTCGGTAGCCATCGTGCGGGCGCAGATCCTTGGCTGGCGCGGCGACCTGGCGGCGAGCCGCGCCTGGGGCGACTCGGCTCAGCGGGCGTTCGCCGTGCAGCTCCGGGAGGCGCCGAACGACCCTCAGCGGCACGTGCTCCGGGGTCTGGCCCTGGCGTATGCCGGCCGCCGGAACGAGGCGATCGCCGAGGGGGAGCGCGGGGTGGCGCTGCTGCCGGTCGAAAAGGACGCCGAGACCGGACCGTACCTGCTGCAGCAGCTCGCGCGGATCTACGTGCGCACGGGGCAGCCCGAGAAAGCCATCGACCAGCTCGAGCGGATTCTGAAGCTGCCCTATTTTCTCACCGCCGCCTGGCTCCGGATCGACCCCGAGTTCGCACCGCTCCGCGGCAACCCGCGGTTCGAGCGGCTCACCGCCACAACGAACTGAGTTCGGAAGGCCAGGCAGCGCCACTGCTTCTCACTTCATCCCGACACCGTGCGGCCGCGCAGGCCCGGTCGCGAAGGCGGTGTTGAAGTCCGGCACCTGGAAATTGGGCGACACCTCGAGCCCATGGTTGCTCACGTCCAGCACCCGCACCTTGTGGTCACCGTCGAGGTGGACCTTGCCCGCACCGCCTTCATCCAGGAAATAGTCGGTGACCACGAGACGCTTGTCGTCATGGGTCAGATGGATCGAGTGCGGCCCGGCCTCCGGCCCGAAGCTCACGACCGACATCTGCTCGAAGCGATCGGGGTTGGTGATGTCCAGCATGGCCACCTGCCCCGCCATCATCATTCCCACGATCAGCCGGCGACCATGCCTGGGCATGGCCAGGAGCTGGGGCATCCCGCCCGGCACCGGGGTCTCCACGTGCGGCACGATCGTCCTCGTATCGAACGACTGGACGTAGCTGCCGTCGGTCGGGTCCACGGTGTAGAGCAGTCCGGTGAGCATGTTGGCCGTCACGGCGCGGCCGCGGCGGTCGCCCGGGATCAGCCTGACGTCCATCGTTCCCGCCGCGTCAGGCAGAAAGACCGAGCGGACAATCCGGCGCTCGCGCAGATTCCAGAACCGGAGCGAGCCGCGAAACTCGATCGGGCCGGGCCACGCGTTGAGGGTGGTGACCGGGTTCACGAAGTCGCTCGTGACCATCCGGTTGCGCTTGAAGTCCACATCGATGCCGTGGGGATTGAATCCGCCGTCCGCCGGACTGGTCTCGGGATACTCCGCGACCACTCGAAGCGAGCGGTCCAGCTCTACGACGCGCCCGCCGGCTCCGCCGGCGGCTGAGCCCATGTTGGTCACCAGGAACCCGCCGCCGGGCAGAGCGACGAAGTCGTCGGTGATGCTCGAGCTCGTCGCGCCGCTCGAGAACATGAACTTGGGCCGGCGGGCGTCGCTGATGTCGAAAAAGAAGAAGCTGTTCTGTCCCTTGAGGAGGCTCAGCAACCCGCCGCAGGCGAGCACCTGGCCATCGAACGACGTGTGGCAGTGGTGGGGCTCGTTGCCGAAGTTGCCCGGGTCCGGAACCGGGACCGTGCTCAGCACCTTGCCGTACGTGGACGACTTCCGGTCGAAGTCGAGGACCGCGAGAAAATCAGGTGCGGTTCCGTCCTCGTCGCTGGCCCAGACGTACAGCGTCCGGGCCTCTTCTCCGTTGGCGTGCGAGCCGTGCCGGTCGGCGTCCAGGTCGGCCGCGGCCGTACCGGAGGTGCCGGCCCGTGGGGCACTGGGGGCGTCCGCGTCGTTGCCGCCGCAATTCGTCATTCCGATCGCCAGCGCCGCGGCGGCCATCGCCGCCAGCCGGGGGCGCCAATTGGTCTGCATGGTCAACTCCTAAGTTCGGCAGTGGGGACCGGAGGCGGCCACCACACGCTTTGCGGGTACCCGCCTCAGCCGGATCGAGGAGGGTCAGGATACAGGGGTGCTGCAGCCGTGCGGCGAGGCGAATCTCGCGATGGGAGCGCTCGGAGCCGAGCGAGTGGGGTCGCATGGAAGAAGAGGAGCCACAATATGTGTTCGGCCCAGGCGAAGTGCCAGCGGACGCATTGACAGCCCGAGCCACGCACCATAAGTCAGACGCTCACCCATCGTGCCCACCTCATCCGGACTCACCGAGATCATCGTGGACGATGTCTTCCTGAACGAATGCAGCGGCGAGCTGATGCGATTCCACTTCAACGAGCTGATGGTCGCCCACGAGCTCGAGATCGAAGGGCGGCAGTTCCATGCCCAGTTAATTCAGATGGATCGCGGCTCGAACGGGGTCGGGCTCACCACCGGAGCCCGCTACCGTCAGGTGGGAGCCCAGAAGAGCTCGTTCTTCATCTCGGCCAGGATCGACGAGGTGCAGACCTTCGTCTCGACGACCCAGGTGATCGGCACCGGCGGCGCGCCGTCGGCCCGGGGGCATGTCACCTACCATCTCACCGTCGGGCCAAGCGGGAAGGTCGTCGTGGAGTTCGAGAAGGCTCGGTTCAGCTGCAGGTGAGGCCGGGTAGGCGTCCATGGGGCTTGCTGTCGCGGTCGAGCGGAGCGCCGCGGCCCTCCGATCGCTGGAGTGCGCTTCGATGAGCAGGTTGGCGCAAATTTCCGCATCTTTGCACCAGCGGACCGGATGAAACCCAGCCGTAGGAGTCCGGTGATCCCGCCGATCCCAGCCGCCGTCCTCGCGATGATCAGCGTGCAGGGCGGCGCCGCGCTGGCCAAGGGGCTGTTCCCGGCGCTCGGGCCCGCGGGCACGGTGGGGCTCCGCATCGGCCTCTCGGCGCTGATCCTCCTGGCGGCGTTCCGGCCGCGGCTCACCCGCCTGACCGCGGCGCAGTGGCGCGCCATCATCCCCTACGGCGTCGTGCTGGGGATGATGAACATGCTCTTCTACTTCTCGCTCGCGCGCATACCGCTCGGGCTGGCGGTGACGGTGGAGTTCGGAGGCCCGCTGGCGGTGGCGGTGTTCGGCTCACGCAAGGCGGTCGACCTCCTGTGGGTGGTGCTGGCCGGCGCCGGCATCGCGCTGATCACGCCGTGGAGCGGCTCCGGGGGCGTCGACCCCGTCGGCGTGTTGCTGGCGGCGGGGGCGGGCGCCTGCTGGGCCGCGTACATCCTGCTGGGCGGGCGGGTGTCGCGC
>DATLBL010000082.1:0-27238 GCA_035526925.1 Gemmatimonadales bacterium | reverse complement strand
CGGCTGGCCACGATGGACCGTGTGGCCACGCCGGGAGGCACTCCGTCCCACGCACCGATCAAGGCCACTCGGGCGGCCTCACCGCTCATCGCGACGCCCACCGCATTGACCGCGGTGCCCGCGAAGGTGGCGGCCTGGGCTGAGCGGAAGCGGGCCGGAGCCAGCACCTGCAGCAGCAGCTGCCACGCCCAGCCCTTGAGCGCTATCGAGAGCAGGTTGATCGCCGAGGCAGCGGCCAGGAGGGCCCAATCGGCGCCGGTGAGCGTCGTCCAGGTATCGTACCACGGGAACCGGGCCGCGTAGCGCACTCCGGCGACGACCACGACGAGGGCGAGCGCCCAGACCCACCAGCGCCGTTTCACGTAGTCCCTGGGAACATGAGGGTGGCGACGAACAGCATGACGGAGCGGTTCTCCAGAGGGAATGGCAGGACGAAGTAGGAACGCCATCGGTGCGCTCGGCCAAATGTAGCGGAGGCATGGAGTGCTCGTACCCAAGCTCCTCACCACACTGCGGACCTACGATCGCGCGCAGTTCGCGGCCGACCTCGGCGCGGGCGTGATCGTGGGGATCGTCGCATTGCCGCTGGCGATCGCCTTCGCGATCGCCAGCGGGGTCACCCCGGACCGCGGGCTCTATACGGCGGTCATCGCCGGGTTCCTGATTTCGGTGCTGGGCGGGTCGCGGGTACAGATCGGCGGCCCCACGGGCGCGTTCGTGGTGATCGTCTACGGGATCGTGCAGCGGTACGGACTCGACGGACTCCTGGTGGCGACCATGATGGGCGGCGTGATGCTGGTCGCCTTCGGCCTCGCGCGCATGGGTGGAGCAATCAAGTTCATTCCATTTCCCGTCGTCACCGGATTCACGAGCGGGATCGCTCTCATCATCTTCTCCGGCCAGGTCAAGGATCTCCTCGGCTTGCCGATAGCGGGGCTGCCGGCGGACTTCGTGGGGAAGTGGGTGGCCTACGCCCGGCACGCAGGGGAGGTGCATCCGCCCGCCGTCGTGGTCGGCGTGCTGACTCTGGCCATCCTCGGTCTCTGGCCTCGCCTCGACCTGCGCGTGCCGGCGCCCTTCGTGGCCCTCCTCGTCACCACCGCGCTGGTCCACTGGCTTCAGCTTCCGGTCGAGACGATCGGCAGCCGGTTCGGGAGCATCGATGCAGGGTTGCCACGTCCGGCGTGGCCGCACGTGTCGTACGCCACCGCCACGGCGCTGGTGGGCCCCGCGTTTACGATCGCGCTGCTCGCGGGCATCGAGTCACTCCTCTCGGCGGTCGTCGCGGACGGGATGATCGGGGGCAAGCATCGGTCGAACATGGAGCTGGTCGCGCAGGGCATCGCGAACATCGTCTCGCCCGTGTTCGGCGGCATTCCGGCCACCGGCGCCATCGCCCGGACCGCGACCAACGTGAAGAACGGCGGGCGCACGCCCGTGGCCGGCATCGTGCATGCGCTCACGCTGCTCCTAATCACGCTCTGTTTCGGCCGATGGGCGAGCCTCATCCCCATGGCGACGCTCGCGGGCATTCTGGTCGTCGTGTCGTACCACATGAGCGAGTGGCGTACCTTCCGAAGCGAGTTCCGCGCGCCCAGGAGCGACCTGATCGTACTCCTCACCACGTTCTTCCTCACTGTGCTGGTGGACCTGACGGTGGCGGTAGAGGTCGGCATGGTCCTGGCCGCCTTCCTGTTCATGCGCCGGATGTCGGAGGTGACCAACGTCAGCGTCCTCACGCGCGAATTCAAAGACGGTGGGGAGGAAGGCGAAAGCGACCCGAATTCGATGGTGCGCCGATCGGTCCCGCCCGGGGTGGAAGTCTACGAGATCAACGGCCCGTTCTTCTTCGGCGCGGCGGAGAAATTCAAGGAGACGATGACCCAGCTCCGCGGCAATCCCAAGGTGCTCATCCTCCGGATGCGCAACGTTCCGGCTATCGACTCCACCGGCCTTCACGCGCTGCGCGACGTCGTCACACGCTTCCGGCGCGCCGGCACGCGCGTCATTCTCTCGGACGTGCACGCGCAGCCGATGATTGCGCTCCAGCGGTCGGCGCTGGCCGAGGAGCTGCCCGAGGATGACCTGGTCGGCCACATCGACGACGCGCTCGACAATGCCCGGACGCACCTCGGGATCGCGCCCGCGCCGCGAGCGGAGGTCCGCGTGCCCACCGTGGCCAGGGAGGAGCGTCGGCGGCACCCCCGCTGACGCCCGGCATGGATCTCGAGCAGCTGGTGTTCCGCTACGGCCTCGCGGCCGTGTTCGTGGGGTCGGCCTTCGAGGGAGATTTTACCCTCATTCTGGCCGGCGTCTTCGCGCACCTGGGCTATTTCCCGTTCCCTCTCGCCGTCGCCGCGGGGGCGCTGGGCAGCTTCCTTGGCGACCTCGCCTGGTACTTCCTGGGCAGGTCGCGCGGTCCACGGTTCCGTGCAGGTCGATTGTACCGCCGGGTGGGCCCCCGCATCGAGCGGCTGGCCCGGCGGCTCGGTCCCGCCCAAATCGTCGCCTCGAGGTTCGTCTACGGAATCAAGGCTGCGAGCATGGTGTTCTGGGGACTGCACGGGATGACTCTCCCCCGCTTCATGCTCGTGGACGCGCTCGGCTGCATCCTCGGCTCGCTGGTCTTCACGACGCTCGGGTATGCCGTCAGCGGCAGCGCCACGGTCGTGCTCGGCCACGTGCGGCGGATTCAGTTGTGGCTCCTGGGCGCGCTGCTCGTCGGGGCGGTGGTGGTGGTCGTCATTCACTGGACGGCCAAGCGGGAGTTGCACATGGACGACACGCCCGACGAGCCGGGCTGATGGCGTCTCGCTTGCCTCCGCTCCGAGGGCAGGCGACCTTTCGGTATGGATCCCGACCTCCTGCTCGCGGGCCTGCAGGCCGGTAACACCGCCGTTTTGGCCCGCGCGATTTCGGTGGTCGAGAATGGTCGCGCCGGCTTCGAACGTCTGCTCGCGGAAGTGCATCGGTCGCTGGGACGTGCACGGCGCATCGGCATCACCGGCCCTCCCGGGGCCGGGAAGTCGACCCTCGTCGAACGCCTGGTCACCGCCTACAGGCACGCGGGACTTCGAGTGGCCGTGGTCGCCGTGGACCCCACCAGCCCATTCACCGGCGGCGCGCTGCTTGGCGACCGCATCCGCATGGAATCAGTCGCGCTCGACGAGGGGGTCTACATCCGGTCGATGGGAACCCGCGGCTCGCTCGGCGGCCTGGCCACCACGACGCGCGAAGTGTGCGACCTGCTCGATGCCGCGGGCTTCGACCGGATCCTGGTGGAAACGGTGGGCGTCGGCCAGTCCGAGCTCGATGTCGCCCGCATGGCCGATGCGACCGTCCTCGTGCTCGTGCCGGAATCGGGCGACGGAATCCAGACCCTCAAGTCCGGGGTCATGGAGATCGCCGACCTGTTCGTCGTGAACAAGGCCGACCGTCCGGGCGCCGAGAAGCTGCGGCAGGAGGTCGAGGTGACGCTGGGCATCCGCCGCGGCAATGCCTTTCGGAACGTGCCGGCGCATCACGGGCTGCGGGGCGGTCGGCACACTCAGGCGCGGCAGACCGACGCTCTCGCGGAGGCGCCGTGGCAGCAGCCGGTGGTGCTCGCGGTCGCGGCCAAGGGCGACGGAATCCCGGAGCTCATCGAGGGTCTCGATCGCCATCACGAGTGGCTGGTCGACAGCGGCACGCTCACCGAGCGCCGCCGCCGGCGGTTGCTCGACCGCACCCGCGAAGTCGTCGAGCGGGCCACCCGCCGCTGGGTGTGGGAGGAGACGAGGGCGGATCGGCACATCGCCGGGCGACTCGACGACATCGCGGACGGCAGGGTGAGCCCCTACGAAGTTGCCGCCGAAGTGCTCGAAGGTCTCAAACAGGGTGAGCGGATATGACGGCGCGGAGCAGCGAGCGCAACTCGAAGACGGCACGCCGCCTGGTTGAGCAGGAGCGCGAGCTCGATCGCCTGCGCACGGAGGTGGCGGCCTGGCGCGCCGCGGCCGCCGCGCTGCCGAACCGGACCGACAGCGATTTCACGTCGGTGTCCGGCCGCACCGTGGAGCCTGTGTACACGCCGCTGGATCTCCCTGCCGATCTGAGCGCCGCGACGGGGCTGCCCGGCGACTTCCCGTTCACGCGTGGCATCCATCCGACCATGTATCGCGGCCGCCTCTGGACCATGCGCCAGTTCGCCGGCTTCGGTACGGCGGAGGACACCAACGAGCGGTACAAGTTTCTGCTCGAACGGGGGCAGACGGGATTGTCGGTCGCCTTCGATTTCCCCACGCTGATGGGGTACGACTCCGATCATCCGCGCTCCGAAGGAGAGGTGGGGAAGTGCGGGGTCGCCATTTCGAGCCTGGCCGACATGGAAACGCTGTTCGCGGGCATCCCGCTCGATCGGGTGTCGACGTCGATGACGATCAACGGGCCCGCGGCCATGCTGTTCTGCTTCTACGTCGCCGCCGCCGAGCGACAGGGCGTTCCGATTGGCGAGTTGCAGGGCACCATTCAGAACGACATCCTCAAGGAATACATGGCGCAGCACGCCTGGATCTTTCCGGCGGAGCCCGCGCTCAAGATCATCGTCGACCTGTTCGAATGGGCGGCCGAGCATACGCCGAAGTGGAATACCATCTCCATCTCCGGGTATCACATCCGGGAGGCGGGCGCCACCGCCGCGCAGGAGCTCGCCTTCACGCTCGCCAACGGCTTCTGCTACGTGGAGCACGGTGTGGCGCGCGGCCTCGCGGTGGACCTCTTCGCCCCCCGGCTGTCGTTCTTCTGGGACGTGCACAACGATTTTTTCGAGGAGATCGCCAAGCTGCGCGCGGCCCGGCGGATCTGGGCCCGGCACATGCGGGAACGCTACGCCGCCCGCGACCCGCGCAGCTGGCGCATGCGCTTCCATTGTCAGACGGCAGGGGTCACCCTCACGGCCCAGCAGCCGCACAACAACGTGGTCCGGGTGGCGTATCAGGCGCTCGCGGCCGTGCTGGGAGGCACGCAGTCGCTGCACACGAACGCGCTCGACGAGACGCTGGCACTCCCGACCGAGGGGTCCGTCCGCATCGCGCTCCGGACCCAGCAGATCCTGGCCTATGAGACCGGCGTGCCGAACGTGGCCGACCCACTCGGCGGCTCCTACTATGTCGAAGCGCTCACGGACAACCTGGAGCGCGAGGCCGAAGGGCTGTTCGCCGAGATCGAGGCGCAGGGAGGAGTCGTCCGGGCCATCGAGTCGGGCTGGTTCCAGCGGCAGATCGCCGGCAGCTCGATGCGATTCCAGGGTGAAGTCGAGCAGGGCCGACGGACGGTCGTCGGCCTGAACGATTTCGTCGAGGAGGCGGAAGGCCCGGTCGAGATCCTCAAGGTCGGCGATGCCGCGGAGCAGACCCAGCGGGACCGGCTCGCCCGAGTGCGCAGGGAACGCGATGGTGCGCTGGTCGAGTCCCGCCTCGCCGAGCTCCGCCGAGCGGCGGCTGAAGACCGAAACATTATTCCCGCCATGCTCGATTGCGCGCGTGCCTATTGCACGCTGTTCGAGATCCGGCATGTGCTCGAGGACATCTATGGCAGTTACCGGGAGCCGATCTTCTTCTGACGGCAGACGGACCAGGATCACGGGGGGCAACGGGCGAGGGCGCGCCCGCGAGACGGCGCCGGCGGTGGGGGAACGCCTCGGACGGCTCACCACCTTGGACGCGGGCAGGCATCGGGTCGTCAGTTGCTACATCAAGCTCGAGCCGCGCGACCGGAGCCGCGGGAAGTACCTGATCAAGCTGAAGAACCGGGTCCGGGCCGCGGTGCAGGGTCTGCCCCGGCTCGGCCTGGATCGCGACGTGCAGGACGAGGTGAGCCATGACCTGGACCGCGTCCAGCAGTATCTCCGGACGCCGGCCAATCTGCCATCGACCCAGGGGCTCGCCATCTTCGCCTGCGCACCGCTGGGATTGTTCGAGGCGGTGCCGCTGCCCGTCGTCTACCGCTCGCGCCTGGCGGTGGACATGACGCCGCTGGTCCGCGAGCTCGCCTCCGTGGAGGACGAGTTCGGTCGATTGCTCACGGTCGTGCTCGATCGGATGGGGGCCCGGTTTTTCGAGGTGACCGCGTATGACACGCGCGAGCTGTCCGGGCTCCGGGCCGACAGCACGCGCGGGAAGCGGTTCCACGGCGATCAGAGCGGGACGATGTGGGGGGAGCACACCTACCACAACCGCATCCGCACCGAGAAACAACGGCACTACGAGGCGATCGCCCGCGAGCTCTTCACGATCGACCGGCGGCAGCCGGCGCACGGCATCGTGATCGCGGGTACCGGCACCGAAGCCGGCGCGGTCGAACCGTTCCTGCACAACTATCTCGTCGAACGGGTGATCGGCACCGCCCGGCTGAATCCCAAGGGCGCGACGCCGGCCGCGGTGCATGCCGCCACCCTGGCGGTGCGCGAAGCGTGGGAGCGCGAGTCGGAACGCGCCCAGGTGGCCGAGATGCTCGAGGGATTGGGGAGCCGTTGGAGCGTGAACGGCATCGACGAGACGCTCCGCGCACTCTCCCGGGGGCAGGTGCGGGCGCTGCTGGTGCACGCGGACGCGAGCGAGCCGGGCTTCCGGTGCGGCGACTCCGGACGCCTGGCACGCACCGAGCGCGAGTGCCGCGAGGAAGGCAATCCCGTACCGGTGCTGGACGTGGTGGACGACGCCATCGAAGAGGCGCTTCGCCAACACGTGGACGTGAACGTGGTGTACGACGCCGAGGCGCTCGGCTCGGTCGACGGGCTCGCGGGGCTGCTCCGTTTCCGCTGAGCGCGGCTCGTGAGCGCGTGAGGCTCCGCGCCGTGCTCTTCGACGCGGGAAACACGCTCCTGTTTCTCGATTACGTCCGGATGGCCGAGGCCGTCGGCGCGGCAGTGGGGCTGCCGCTCACCGGGCCCCGGCTCGCCAGCGGCGTGGGCGCGGCGGCCCGCAGCATGGAGCAGGCCCGCGCCACGGACCGCGAGCGGGCCACCGCGTTTCTGGAAGCGCTGTTTCTCGAGGCCGGCGTCCCCGCCGATCGGCTGGCCGATGTCCGTGCGACGTTGGAGCAGCTTCACCTCGAGCGTCACCTGTGGAGCGGGATCGCCGCCGATACGCACGATGCGCTGGCCCGGCTCCGTGCGGCGGGTCTCCGCCTCGGCGTCGTCTCCAACAGCGACGGCCGGGTGGAGGAGGCGCTGGCGGCGGCGGGTTTGCGGAAGTACTTCGACGTAGTCGTGGACTCGACCCTGGCCGGGGTCGAGAAGCCCGATCCGGCTATCTTCCTCCCCGCGCTGCAGCGGCTCGGCGTCCTGCCCGAAGAAGCGCTGTACGTGGGCGACCTGTACGACGTCGACGTCGTGGGCGCGCGCGCCGCGGGCATCCCGGCGGTGCTCCTGGTGCCGGCCAATGCCACCCCGCAACCTGGCTGCGCGAGCGTAAGCTCGCTCGGTGCGCTGGTCGACGATCTGCTCAAGGAGAGACTCGCCTCATGACGATCGCGCCATGACCGCGGCTTCCCGTCCCATCCGGGTCCTCGTCGCAAAGCCGGGGCTCGACGGCCATGATCGCGGCGCCAAGGTGGTTGCGGCCGCCCTGCGCGATGCCGGCATGGAGGTGGTGTACACCGGCCTGCATCAGACGCCGGAAATGATCGCGACCGCGGCCGTCCAGGAGGACGTCGATGTGGTGGGCCTGTCGATCCTCTCCGGCGCGCACATGACGTTGTTCCCGCGGGTCCGGCAGCTCCTCGACGAGATGGGTCGGCCGGACGTGCTCGTCACCGGCGGCGGCATCATCCCCGCCGACGACATGGAGGCACTCCGGGCCCGCGGTATCGGCCGACTGTTCGGGCCGGGCACGCCGACGACCGATCTCATCACCTACATCAACTCGTGGGCGTCCGAACACCTGGAGTCGTGAGCCGCCTGCGCGGGCTCACCGACGAATACCTGCAGCTCGCGGAGCGACTGCGGGCAGGCGGCGGTGCCGCGCGCGTCGCCAAGATGCATCAGCAGGGCAAGCTCGCGCCCCGAGAGCGCGTGGCCAAGCTCCTCGATGCCGACGCGCCCTGGCTCGAGCTCGGGCTCCTGGTGGCGTACGATCAGTACGACGGCCAGGCACCCGGCGCGGGGGTGATCACCGGTGTAGGCGTGGTCGAGGGCCGCGAGACGGTCGTCGTCGCGAATGACGCCACGGTGAAGGCCGGCTCGTGGTGGCCGGAGACGATCCGCAAGATTCTCCGCGCGCAGGAAGTGGCCATGCGCCAGCGGACCCCCATCGTCTATCTCGTGGACAGCGCCGGCGTGAACCTGCCGTACCAGGGAGGCGTCTTTCCGGGTCAGTACGGCGCCGCCCGCATCTTCTACTACAACTCCATCATGCGCCGGTATCTCCACGTCCCGCAGATCAGCGCGGTCATGGGGAGCTGCATTGCGGGCGGAGCGTATCTGCCCGCACTCTCCGACGTGATCTTCATGGTCGAGGGCACCACCTTCATGGGCCTGGGCGGTCCGAACCTGGTGAAAGGGGCCACCGGTCAGACGATCGACGCCGAAACCCTGGGCGGCGCCGTCACCCATACGGAGTTGAGCGCCGTGGCCCACTACCGCGCCGCGAACGACGCCGACTGCCTCACGAAGATTAGGGAGTACGTCGCGCGGCTGCCGCGGGTGGACGGCGTGCGGCATCGGGTGCGGACCGCCACCCCGCCGGCGCGCTCGGCCGAAGCGCTCTACGAGATCCTGCCGCAGGACCATCGGCTCTCGTACGACATGCGCCACGTGCTGGAGACGCTCCTCGACGGCGGCGCCCTCGACGAATTTCAGCCCGGCGTGGCGCGCGAGATGATCTGCGGGCACGCCCACATCGAGGGCTGGCCGGTGGCCGTGATCGCGAACCAGCGCGGCGTGATCAAGGGGAGGGCGGGGGAGCGCCCTCGCTTCGGCGGCATCGTCTACACTGGAAGCGCGGAGAAGGTGGCCTATTTCATCGAGACCGCCAACCGCGAGCGTCTGCCCATCCTGTTCGTCCAGGACGTCAGCGGCTTCATGGTGGGCCCCGAGGCCGAGCACAGCGGCATCATTCGGGCCGGCGCGCGTTTCGTGGAGGCGATGGCCACGGCGGCAGTGCCCAAGCTCGTGCTGACCGTGAATCACGCCTCCGGCGCCGGCTACTACGCCATGGCGGGCCAGGGTTTCGATCCCGATTTCATCCTGTCGTGGCCCACCGGCCGCATGGGCGTAATGGAAGGGGAGTCGGCCATCATGGCGGTGCACGGACCCGAGATCGAGCGCGCCCAGCGCGAGCACCGCGAGCTTCCGGCCGAGGTCAAAGCCTCGGTCGACTCCATGCGCGCCGATTACGAGGCGCAGCTCGACGCCCGCTTCGCCGCGGCACGGGGTCAGGTCGACGCCATCCTGGCGCCGGAGGAAACGCGCGCCCAGCTCGCCTTCGCGCTTCGCGTCACCGCCAACTATGCGGGGCCACACCTCGGCCCCTTCGTTCTCCCACCGCTCGACGCGGCCACTGCCCGCTAGGAAGCGAATGCGCCTGCCGTCTCGGTTAAACCACGTGTACCTCTCGTCCCTGCTCGGCCTGGTGATCGCCTGCTCCCCAGGGCGGCGTGCACCTCAGACCCCCGCTCCGGATCCGACTCCAACGGCCGCGAGCGCTCCGACCACCCCGAGCTCCCCGACGGCTCCCTCGCCCGCCGCGCCCGCGGCGCCCGCAGTCGACTCGGTGCGCCGGATGGCTCCGCCGGCAATGGCCTACACCCACGGCTGGATGCCGCTCGCGAGCACCCGGGTCGATCGCTTCCTCAAAGCCCATCCGGACTACGACGGCCGCGGTGTGCTGATCGGTGTGCTCGACACCGGCATCGATCCCGGCATCCCGGGGCTCCTGACCACGTCGACCGGCAGCCCCAAGATTCTGGATCTTCGAGATTTCTCCGGCGAGGGTGCGGTACCGCTCGCCGCCGTCCGGCCGGTGGGAGACTCGGTCGATGTTGCCGGGCGGCGGCTCGGCGGCTTCGGCCGGGTGGTCGCGCTCAGCACGGGCGGCCCGTACTACGCGGGGACCATCGCCGAGATGCCGCTCGGCGAGCCGCCGGCCGCCGACCTGAACGGAAACGGCGCGGTCGGTGACACGCTCCCCGTCCTCGTCGTCCGCGCCACTGACGGCTGGGTGCTGCTGGCCGATACCGATGGCGATCGCTCGCTGGCCGGTGAGCGTCCGATTCACGACTACCTGACCGCACGCGAGAGCTTCGGGTGGGCGTCCCAGGGACGAGCACCGAAGGTGAATGTCGCGGCAAACTTCAGCGCGGCGGATTCCGGCAGCGGCGGTGCGCCGCGGCTGGACCTCTTCTTCGATACCGGTTCCCACGGCTCTCACGTGTCCGGGATCGCCGCCGGTCACGACATCTACGGGGTGTCCGGCTTCGATGGCGTCGCGCCGGGGGCCCATTTGCTCGGGCTTAAGATCGCCAACAGCGCACAGGGGGGAATCTCGACCTCCGGCAGCATGCTGCAAGCGCTCGACTACGCGATACGCTTCGCGGAAGCACGCCGGCTGCCGCTCGTGCTGAATCTGAGCTTCGGCGTCGGCAACGAAGTGGAGGGACAGGCACGGATCGATCGGCTGGTCGACTCCGTGCTGTCGGCGCATCCCACGGTGATCATGACCATCAGCGCGGGCAACGATGGTCCAGGCCTCTCGACGATCGGATTCCCCGGCAGCGCCGCGCGCGCGATCAGCGTGGGGGCGACGATGCCCGGCACGTTCCTCCCGCCGCGGAGCAACGGGTCGCCGTCGTCCGACCTGCTCGCGTACTTCAGTGCTCGTGGCGGCGAGGTCGCGCGCCCGGACCTCGTCACGCCCGGCGTGGCGTACAGTACGGTGCCGCTGTGGCGCGCGGGAGACGAAGTCGCCCAGGGAACGAGCATGGCGTCGCCCTACGCGGCGGGCCTGACGGCATTGCTGGTCTCCGGCCTCGTGCAGGAGAAGCGAACCTACACCGCGCGAGATATCCGGCAGGCGCTGATGGTCACGGCTCAGCCCATGCCCGGCGGCACCATCATTGACGAGGGAACCGGACTCGCCGATGTCGAGCGTGCCTACGCCTGGCTCGGCCAGTCCCGGCCTGTGTCGGACATTCGGGTGCGGGCGGTGGGGCCGGGAGACGCAACGGGCGCCGTCATCCGCGGGCTGGCCGGGGCGTCGGATACGACGCAGGCATTCGAGCTGGTGCGGCCCGAGGGCGCCGCGCCTGCGACGTTCACGCTGCGGAGCGACGCGCCATGGCTGATCGCCCCGGCCACCGTCGTGCTGAGCGGTCCGCGCACGGGCATCAAGCTGCGCGTCGGCAGGCGCGATCTGCCTCCTGGCGGCGCAGCCGTCGGTACGGTGACCGGCTGGACGCAGGACACGCTCGCCGGGCCGGCGTTCCGCCTCGTGACGACCGTCGTCGTGTCATCGCCGGTGCTGGCGGGCACGCACAAGCTCCGGGACCGGGTCGCCATCCCGGCCGGAGGCACGCTGCGCACGTTTTTCCAGGCGGACAGCGGCCGGCCGTTCGCGCTGACGGTGGAGACGGGCTCCCGGGCGGAGCGCGCCTTGGCGTTTCTGCACGAGCCGCACGGCATGCCCTCGCGCGACGAGAGCGCGCGCACGGCAGGCTTCGGGCCGCAGTCGGCCGAGTACGAGGCGGACTCGCGCGACGTGATCGGCGGCGCCTACGAGTCCATCGTGGTGGCGCCTCCGAATCAGGCGCTCAGCGCAACGGTCAGCATCAGCCAGTCCCCGGTCACGCTCCACGCGGTGCGTCAGGGCGCAGCGGTCCGCACGACGGTCACCAACGTCACCGACGCACCGGTGGACGCCGAGATCGGTCTGCATCTCGCCGGAGCCTCGATGACCGAGAGTGTGGCGGCGTCCGGATCCGCGCCGCAGCGCATTCCGTTCGTGGTGCCGAGCTGGTCGCGCGGTGTCGTCGTCGACGTGACCATGGATCCGCGCCAGTGGAGCCGGTTCACGGATTTCGGAGTCACCCTGTTCGACTCTCTCGGACGGCAACTCGGCAAACAGCCGCTCAACTACGCGTTCGGGCGATTGCAGGTCGAGCTGCCCGAGGGCCATGGCGACCAGCCGGTCACCCTGGGACTGTACCCGGGCTTCGCGGATGCGGCCGGTGACCAGCGCTGGGCGCTGCGGACGTCGATCCGCGTCTACGGCGACACGTCGGTGGTGCTCGCGCGGACCGACAGCATCGGGACGCCCATCCCGCCCAGGGGCAGCGCGACGGCCAGCTTCGCGCTGCCGCAGAGCCCCTGGCAGCTCGCGCCCAAATTCGTTCCGCTGGGCCTGCTCGTGGCGCGTGCGGATGGGCGAAGCTGGACCCGCGAGATCGAGCTGCCGCCGCAGGGCACGGCGCTGGTCCCATGAGCCCGCGCAACGGCGGGACCGATCGCGGGACGGTCAGGATCGCCGCCGGTCAGGGGTTCTGGGGCGATTGGCTCGAAGCCCCGGTCCGGCAGGTTCGTGGCGGACCGATCGACTATCTCATGATGGACTACCTCGCCGAAGTGACGATGTCCATCATGCAGAAGCAGAAGTCTCGCGATCCCGCTGCGGGGTACGCCCGCGACTTCGTGCCGCTGATGGAGCGGATCCTTCCCGATATCATCGACCGCGGCGTGCGGGTGACGTCCAACGCGGGCGGCGTCAACCCGCGAGGCTGCGCGGAGGCCGTCCTCGCCGTCGCGCGCAAGCTGCAGCTGCCTCGAAAGCTGCGCGTCGGCCTGGTGGCGGGCGACGACATCCTGGGGCGGCTGGATGAGCTCATCGCGCGCGGGCATACTCTGAGCGACATGGAAACGGGACGGCCGCTGGCCGAGATCCGCGACAAGGTGCTCTCGGCCAACGCCTATCTGGGCATGGCCCCGATCGTCGAGGCATTGCGCGGCGGCGCCGACGTCGTGGTGACCGGACGTGTCACCGACACCGGGCTCACACTCGGTCCGATCTTTCACGAATTCGGCTGGTCGCCCGAGGACTGGGACAAAGTAGCGGCGGGGACGGTGGCCGGGCACATCATCGAGTGCGGCGCGCAAGCATCCGGCGGGAATCTCCTGAAAGGCTGGCGTGGCGTCCGTGGGCTCGCCGATCCGGGGTTTCCCATCGTCGAGGCGGCGGCCGACGGCAGCTTCGTGGTCACCAAGCACGCAGGCACGGGCGGGGTGGTGTCGATTGCGTCGGTCACCGAACAGCTCGTCTACGAGATGGGCGACCCGCGAAGCTACATCACCCCGGACGGCGTCGCGGATTTCACGTCCATCCGGCTGAGAGCGGCAGGCCGCGACCGGGTGCGGGTCAGCGGCATCCGGGGCGGTCCCCGCACGCCGATGCTGAAGGTGTCGATCGCCTACTTCTGGGGCTACAAAGCCGTCGGGACGCTCGTGTATGCCTGGCCCGAAGCCTACGACAAGGCCAAGGCCGCCGATCAGGTGCTTCGCCGCAGGCTCGCGGACCTGGGCCTCGAGTACGATCAGATCCTGACCGAATTCGTCGGCGTGGACGCGACCCACGGCCGGCTGAGCGGCGCGCCCAGCCCCGAGCTACCCGAGGTGCAGCTCCGGATCGGTGTCCGCGCCCGCGAGCGCTCGGCGGTCGAGCGGTTCACCCGGGAGATCGCTCCGCTCGTGCTCACGGGACCGCCGAGCGTGACGGGTTTTGCGGGGGGCCGGCCCGCCGTCGAAGAAGTGGTGGCGTACTGGCCGGCGCTGATCGACCGGCGTGAGATCGAGCCGCACGTGCGGGTGGACATCCTGGAGGCATGAGCGTGGCCAAGACCGCGAAGAAAGCCGTGCGCCGGCCGGGCACACGGCTGGTGCAGCTTCGGTATCTGGCGCATGCCCGGTCGGGCGACAAGGGCAACACGGCCAACGTCGGCCTGATTGCCCTCGAACCGGAGTACTACCCGATCCTCGTCCGCGAGGTCACCACCGCGCGCGTCGCCCGTCACTTCCGGGGGATGGTGAGCCGTGTGGAGCGCTTCGACCTGCCCAATTTGAACGCGCTGAACTTCCTCCTGCACGACGCCCTGGACGGCGGTGGTACCATCTCGCTCAAGACGGACGCCCAGGGTAAGGTCTACTCGACCGCGCTGCTTCGGCTGGAGGTGCCTGTGCCCACGGCCCTGGCGCGTCGGGTCGCCCGCACATGACCGACGGCGTGGCGCCGGTCCGAACCACGTTCGCGGAAGGCGTGCTCACGCTCACGCTCGACCGACCGGGCAAACGGAATGCGCTGAGCGCCAGGATGGTCGACGCACTGCACGCCGCGCTTGAGCGCGCAGACCTCGATGCCGACGTGCGAGTCCTCGTAGTCCGCGGCGCCGGACCGGACTTCTGTGCCGGAGCCGATCTCGACGAGCTGCTCGCGTCGGCGGACGCGACGCTCGACGAAAACGAGGCGGCCGCGCTTCGGCTGGGCGCGGTGTTCACCAGGATCCGGGCCTTGCCGAAGCCGGTGCTGGCCGTGGTGCAGGGGCGGGCGCTGGCGGGCGGAGCCGGGCTCGTCACGGCGTGCGACCTGGCGCTGGTTGGTGCTGGCGCCCAGATCGGATATCCGGAAATCCAGCGAGGCTTCGTACCGGCCATGGTGATGACCATGCTGCGGCGTGCGGTAGGTGAAAAGGTGGCGATGGATCTGGTGCTCACCGGTCGAAAGATGAGCGCGGTCGAAGCCCAGGCGGTGGGGCTGGTGTCCCGAGTGGTGCCGGACGCCGATCTCGACCGCGAGGCCGACGACCTGGCCAGGCGGATAGCCGGGGCCAGCCCGTCGGCTCTGGCGCTCACGAAGCAGCTCTTCTACCAGCTCGATGGGCGATCCCTCGAGGACGGAGTCGCCTTGGGTGCCCGGGTGAACGCGGTCGCGCGCGAAACGCCGGATTTCCGGGAGGCGATCGCCAAGTTTCTCGAACGCTGACCGATGGCGGCCGCAATCCGACTCGGTATCGCGCTCGCCGGGTTCGCGGCGGCGCTCCTGGCCATCGCCTTCGAGGATCGGCGGTTCGGCTGGATCGCCATCGGCTTCCTCGTCGCGTCGCTGCTGGTCCGGCTTGCCGGCCGCCGGCGCCGGGATTGAGGCCGCTCTCATCTCCGCTCGACCCGCCGGTCTCGCCCCACTATGTGACCCAACTCACTTGAGCCGCTGCCAGTCCTCGCTACTTTTCCCGCCGGGCGGCGAGGAGATCTGCGCCGCCTCTCATCCGGCACGGAGAGGGTTGCATCCAGCAGTTGAGAGACGCCATCATGGCAAGGAGGGGTGGTATGCGCGGTATGAAGACAGTGGCGGCGCTGGCGCTGGGGCTGCTGGCGAGTGCTTCACCATTGCGTGCGCAGGGCGCTGAGTTCTCGCTCGGCGGTGGCGTAGGACTGCCGTTAAGCGACTTCGACGATTTCTCGAAGACGGGGTGGCACGGACTGGCGGCAGTGTCGTTCGTTCCGACCGGTTGGCCGGTCGGCATTCAGGTTGACGGCCAGTTCCACCAGTTCAAGCTGGATGAGGACGTCGTCGGCTCCGATGACCTCAAGAATCGCTTCCTTCTGGGAACCGCGAATCTGGTCTACAAGTTCAAGACCTCGGAAGATTCAAAGTTCCGCCCGTACCTGATCGGCGGCGGCGGCGTGTACAACGTCAAGACCACCGGCCAGGATGATGTCGGCGGTGTCATCGACACGGACAACTCGGAGACCAAGTTCGGCTTCAACGCCGGCGCCGGCTTCGACTTCAAGGCGGGGAGCGTCGGGCTGTTCGTCGAGGGACGGTTCCACGACGTGCTGTTCAGCGACAGCCCCGATCTCCGGTTCATTCCCATCACGCTCGGCATCCGGCTCGGCGGTCACTAAGCTGGCCCGATAATTTGCTTCAGGCCGCCCCGTTCGGGCGGCCTGTTGCATTTCCGGGAATCGACCCGCGCCAGCCTGGTAAGCCACGTCGCACTGCGTGCGGCGAGCTTGGCGCATGCCCCAGGCAATGGACGAGGCCCGCCGACTGCTCCGCCACCATTTTGGCCATCCGGACTTCCGGCCGGCGCAGGTGCCGGTCATCCGCTCGGTCCTCGCCGGCCGTGACACCCTCGCCGTTCTGCCTACCGGGGGCGGCAAGTCGGTATGCTTTCAGGTGCCGGCCCTGGTCTCGGGCGGGCTCACGCTGGTCGTCTCGCCGCTCATCGCGCTGATGCAGGACCAGGTGGCAGCGGCACGAGCCAGGGGCATCACGGCGGCGGCGCTGCACAGCGCGCTCGACGGCGCCGAACGGCGCCGCATCGCGGCCGAGCTCCGGGAGCGATCGCTCCGCCTGCTCTACGTCTCGCCCGAACGTCTCGTCTCCCTCGTGCCCGAGCTCGCTGATCAGGCGCTGCGGCCGTCGCTTCTCGCCATCGATGAGGCGCACTGCATCGCAGAGTGGGGGCATGACTTCAGGCCCAGCTATCGCGCGCTCGGCAGTGCCCGGTACCGACTCGGCCGGCCTCCCGCCGTGGCGTTGACGGGCAGCGCAACCCCGGAAGTCAGGGCGGATATCGCGCGGATACTGCGGTTCGTGCCCGGACGGTTCAGCGAGCACGTCGGCTCGTTCGACCGCGCCAATCTGTGGTTCGGGGTGGTCAGGGTTGCGAGCGAGCAGGAACGTCTCGCCGCGCTCGTGCGGTTGCTCGCCGCGGACGATCGCATGGTCATCGTGTATGCGCCGACTCGAAGCGTCGTGGAGGCCATCGCCCGGACCCTCGCGCAGGTGGGGCATCGCGCCGCGCCCTATCATGCGGGGCTGTCGCGCGAGCGCCGCGTCCAAACCCTCGAGGCGTTCCTCGGTGACCAGCTCGATGTCATCGTCGCCACCTGCGCGTTTGGGATGGGCATCGACAAGCCGCAGATCCGGCTCGTGGTCCACTGGACGCTCCCGCCGACTCCCGAGGCCTACTACCAGGAGGCCGGCCGCGCCGGTCGAGACGGGGAGTTCTCGAGGTGCGTCCTGCTCTGGCGCGAGGGTGATGCTGCGCTCCACCGGCGCCAGCTCGATGTCACGTTCCCCGCTCGGAGCCTGCTCGAGCGGATCTGGCGCGGCGGCCAGGCGGACCCCGGCGTCGCCGCCAACGTGCGGGAGTCCGCGGAGCGGCTTCGCCGGGAGCTGCGACCGGAGCGAGGTGAGGTCGACTGGTCGGGAGTTCTCGAACGCCGGCGCCGGGCCGAGGCGCGCATCGTCGCCGTGGAGGCGTACGCACGAGGCCGCGGGTGCCGCCGGAAGGCGCTGGTCGGATACTTCGGAGAGCGTCTGGAGCGCTGCAGCGGGTGCGATCGGTGCCGCCGGCGGGTCGTCGATGCACCGCTGGATCCGATGGTTGCGGCCCGCATGGTCCGGCTACGGGCCGCGCTCTCGTCCCGACCCGGACCGTGGGGCGCGGCGCTGATCGAGCCCGAGACCATGCTCACGCTGGCGCGTACGCCGCCCTCGAGCGCGGCCGCGCTGGCAGCCGTTCCCGGCATCGGCTGCGCGCTGGCCGAACGGTGGGGCAGGGTCATCCTCGGAGCGCTCGATGCAGGGCCGGCTGCACCAAGCGGGGAAGCGGCGCACCCGCGCCGCCAGGCATTGGAAAATTGGCGGGCTCGCGTCGCTCGGGCGGCGGGCGTGCCGGCCTATGTCATCATCGGCGACGAGACGATCGCGGCGCTCCTCCATGCGGACCCCAAGGATTTGCGCGCGTTAGCCGATATCCCCGGGATGGGACCACGCGCTCTGGCCAAGCACGGTACCGAGCTGCTGGCGCTGATCGCGGAGGCGCCCTCCGCGGGTTATCTTGAGCCCACGAACGGCGGCGGCGCCGGGATGCTTGAGCACACGGGCAGTGAAGCTGATGTGAACCGTTGCGCATCCGGCAGGTGACGCGCGCATCGGCCCTACAGGCTCTGCCACGCTTCCGCTCGCCGACCTAAACCCGCCGTCGGTCGCGTGTCCACTCATACTCTCGCGGCTTCCCATGGATGATTCCCTCTATTTCACCGAGCACCATCACCAGGTCCGGGAGATGGTACGGGACTTCTCGCGCACGCAGATCGCTCCGGTCGCCCGGGAGCACGATCGCAACTCGACGTTTCCCTGGGAGAACATCAAGGCCATGGGCGAGCTCGGCCTGCTCGGCGTACCATGGAGCGAGGAGCTCGGTGGCGCGGGCATGGACCAGCTGTCGTACTACATCACCGTCCACGAGATGGCCAAGGTAGACGCCAGCCATGCGCTCACCATCAGCGCCCACACCAACCTGGGCACCTCACCCATCGTCGAGTTCGGGACGGAGGAGCAGAAGCGTCACTACGTGCCGCTGCTCGCGTCGGGCCGAGTCCTCGGCGGATTCGGCTTGACGGAGCCCGGCGCGGGCAGCGACGCGGGCGGCACCGCGACCACCGCCATCGACAAGGGCGACCATTACCTGCTCAACGGCTCCAAGATCTTCATCACCCATGCGGGCGTCGGCGAGATCTTCTCGGTCACGGCGCGGACCGATGGGGGCCGGGGCAACAAGGGCATTACCAGCTTCATCGTGACGAAAGACACCGTGGATCTCGACCAGGCGGCGGCACTCGGGGTGGGTCACGTCGAGGAGCTGCCGAAGGTTCGAGGAGTCCGGGCCGGCAAGAAAGAGGACAAGATGGGCTGGCGCGCGAGCGATACGCGCGAGCTGATTTTCGAGGATGCCGTCGTACCCAAGGAGAATGTGCTGGGGCAGGTGGGCTATGGCTTCATCAACTTTCTGAAAACGCTCGACGCCGGTCGCATCGGGATTGCCGCGCTATCGCTCGGCATTGCCGAGGGAGCCTACGACGAAGCGCTTCGGTATGCCGGTGTTCGGAAGCAGTTCGGGCGGCCGATCGGCAGCTTCCAGGGCATCAACTTCCAGCTCGCGGACATGGCGCTCGAGATCGAGGCCGGTACCCACCTGCTGTACCACGCGGCCTGGCTCAAGCAGAATGGGCGCCCGTTCAAGAAAGAGGCAGCCATGGCCAAGCTCTACTGCTCCGAGCTCGCCATGCGGAACACCACCAAGGCCGTTCAAATCTTCGGGGGATACGGGTACACCACGGACTATCCGGTCGAACGCATGATGCGGGATGCAAAGGTATGCGAGATCGGAGAGGGCACCAGTGAAATCCAGCGGCTGGTGATCGCCCGGCAGATCCTGGGACAGGTGGTCGACTGAGTTGCCCTAAGCTCCATCGTCACATATAATTGGCGCAAGTGCTGACGCGCCGCCTCGCGGGCTTACGTGTGTTCCTGGTCGGGCACGTCCCCGGGTCGGCGCGTTTCTGCAGGCTGAGTTCCAATTCCCATCGTGCTGCGGCAGTCAAGTGCGGGAGCGCGTGTCGGCCTTCCGCTCCGCGGCTGAGGTCATGATTTGAAGCGCGAGATCCTGATCAACGGGAGCCAGCGGGAAACCCGCGTGGCTATCCTCGAAGACGACCGCCTGGCGGAGTTGCTGGTGGACCGCCCCGACCACAGGCGTACGGTCGGCGACATCTACCTCGGCCGCGTCGAAGCGGTCCTCCCCGGCATCCAGGCGGCGTTCGTCGACATCGGCCACGAAAAGAGCGCGTTCCTCCATGCCTCTGACCTGCTCGAGCCCGACGAGGATGAGGATCCCGTTGAGGAGGCGGAGGAAGAGGTTGTCGAGGGCACACCCGCCGAAGGGACCGAGGCGGCGGCGGAGGAAGCGCCGGGTGAGCGGAAGGCCGGCTGGCGCGGGCGGGACCGGCGCCGTCGCGGTCGCGCCAACGGCGCAGCTGCAATGGAGCGTACGGGAGAGCGGCCCGTCCAGAGCGGCGAGGGCCGGCAGCGAGAGATCTCGTCACGGCGTGCCGTTCCCAATATCCAGGACATCCTCAAGAAGGGACAGACGCTCCCGGTGCAGGTCACCAAGGAGCCGATCAGCACAAAGGGCTGCCGTGTCACCGCGCAGATCTCCCTCCCCGGCCGTTTCCTCGTCTACATGCCCTACGCCTCGAAGGTGGGCGTCAGCCGCAAAATCGAGAGCCGTGAGCAGCGCGCCAAGCTTCGGGAGATGGTCACCAAGCTGCTGCCGAAGGACGCCGGTGGGGTGATCGTGCGGACGGTGGCGGAGGGAGTCACGGAAGACCATTTCCGCCGAGAAATCGAATCGCTGCTCGCCCTCTGGAAGAAGATCAATCGCAAGAAGACGTTTGTCCGCCGCGCGCCGGCGCTGCTTCAGCGGGAGACCAGCCTCACGCGGGGAATCATCCGCGATCTGTTCAGCGCCAAGGTCGACGCGCTCCACGTCGACTCGCGCGAGCTGTACAACGAGATCGAGCAGTATCTCGGCCAGATCGATCCGGACCTGATCGGCCGCGTGCACATGTATACCGAAGCGACGCCGCTGTTCGACAAGTTCGACATCGAGTCCGAGATCCGCGACCTGTTCAAAGCGCGGGTCGAGCTCCCCACGGGCGGCTCCATCATCGTCCAGCCCACCGAAGCACTCATCAGCATCGATGTGAACACCGGGCGCTATACCGGCAAGAAGGATCCGGAGAAGACGATTCTGCGGACCAATCTGGAAGCCGCACGCGAGATCGCTCGACAGATCCGCCTCCGGGATATCGGTGGCATCATCGTGTGCGACTTCATCGACATGGAAACCCGGTCCAATCGCGACAAGGTGCTCCAGGAGCTGCGCACCCACCTCGGCCGGGATCGGGCGCGAACCAAGGCGCTCGCCGTGTCGGAGCTCGGGCTGGTGGAGATGACCCGCCAGCGTGTCCGGCCGTCGCTCTGGCACTCCATGACGACCGACTGCCCCACCTGCGGCGGCAGCGGCAGAGTGTTTACGCCTGAAGTGGTGTCACGCCGATTGGAGCGCTCACTCAAGCGAGCCGGCCACGAGCACCGCGAGCGGCAGCTCACCGTGCGCCTGCACCCCGAGGTCGCCCTCTACCTGCTGGAGGAAGAGCCGAAGCTGCTCCAGACGCTCTCCAAGCTGACGGGCCTCGATCTCGAGCTGCGGGACGACCCCATGATGCGGCTCGACGAGTTCCGGCTGATGAGCCGGCCCGCGGGAAGGGACGTGACGGAGCTGTACGCGGTGGCCTGACGCCCCTTGCCTCAACCGATGTCGCTGTCTATGTTTACAGGCTAACTTCGTAGCTAACCCAGCAAGCGGGCATCCCATGTACGCGATTTTCCGGGCCTTGGGCAAGCAGTTCCGGGCCGAGAAGGGCAAAACCATCCGCGTTCCGCTCATGGACGCCGAGGCCGGATCGAAGATCACCTTCGATGAGGTCCTCCTGTCGTCCGACGGCGAGACCATTCGTGCGGGCACGCCGCTGGTGACAGGGGCGCGCGTCGAAGCCGAGGTGGTCGGCATGGGTAAGGAGCCCAAGATCTACGTGTTCAAGTTCAAGCGGCGCAAGAATTATCGCCGTAAGACGGGACATCGGCAGAAGTACACCGAGGTCCGCATCACTGACGTCACGCTCGGCTGAGGCACACATGGCACACAAGAAGGGCGTCGGCTCCAGCCGCAACGGCCGGACCAGCAACCCTCAATATCTCGGCATCAAGCGCTACGGGGGCGAGCAGGTCGTCGCCGGGAATATTCTGGTCCGTCAACGGGGCACCAAGTTCCACGCCGGCAAGAATGTCCGTCGCGCCAATGACGACACGCTGTTCGCGCTGGTCGATGGCGTGGTGAAGTTCGAATTCAAGGACAAGGATCGGCAGAAGGTGTCGGTCTATCCTCCCGTGGCGGAAGCTGCTCGATAAGGCACCGGCAGGCCCAGACTGGCCTTTGCAGCAGGGGCGCGGCATTGAGCCGCGCCCCTTTTGTACGTGTATCATTCACCATCGAGCGCGGACTGGCCCGCTCGTTCACGGTCCCGGGAGGACAGCATGACGAAGTCCAATCTGTTCGATCGTCTCAATCACGAGCTGGAGGCCTTCGGCAAGAAGGCCCAGGCAGCGCTGGACGAAGGGAAGGTGCAGATCGAGCTGCTTCGGACGAAGCGCAAGCGGGACAATACGGCCCGGGACCTCGGGATGCTCGTCTTCCGGCGTGAACGGGGCGGGGAAGTCGAACCGCGGCGGGTCGAGGCGCTGCTCGTCCGGCTGGACGAACTCGAGGCCGAGATCGCGCGGCTGGACCGGCAAGTCGTGGAAGCACGCCGGCAACAGCCGCCCGCCACTACGGCCCCGACGAGCGCGTGAGGCTGCCTCAGGCGCGGACGGCGGAGCCGTCTCGTGCCGCCAGGGCAACCCGGATCCGGTCCGGGTAGTTGCCGCACAGCCCGTCGACGCCGAGGCGCACGAGCCGTTCGAGGTCGCCGACCTCGTTGACCGTCCAGGCGATCAGCCGAGCGCCCGCCTCGTGGACCCGCTGCACCAGCTCGGTGTCGACCTGCTGCCACTCCTGCCACAACGTCGTCGCGCCAACGGACTGCAACGCTGCCACCGGATCGTCGAGGTAGGCCGAGAGCAGCACACCGCGTCGGAGCGCGGGGCGCGCCTCACCCAACCTGCGCACGATGCGGTGGTCGAAGCTGTGGACCGCATACCGCGCGGGTGCGGGCCCCGCATCCAGGACCGCCAGCAGGGCGCCGTCGTGAACGGCGGGAAGACCCTTCACTTCGATCCAGACGTCATAGTCGCCGACCAGATCCAGCACCTCCTGGAGCAGCGGGACGGTTTCACCGTTCCGGATGCGCACCTGCCGGATTTGGTCGAGCGTGAGGAGCGCGATCGGTCCGTACCCCGGCACCTCGGGGTCGTGGTGCACCACGATCGTACCGTCCCGGGCCGCGTGCACGTCGAGCTCGACTCCATCGGCGTCCAGCATGACGGCGCGACGGAACGCCGCGCGGGAGTTTTCGTACTCGTATCCGGACGCGCCTCGATGGGCGATCACATTTGGCCGTGGCATCGTCGTAAAGGTAGTCCCGCGAATCGGAGCCGTCCAACCATACTGTCCGATCTCTCCGATGCCGGCGCCACCACTGAGGGCCACCACCGCCGGCGCCTGCATGCCGCGTGGCCCGCACCCGCGACGTGCTGGCCCTCAGCGCGCCGAATGGAACGCCGAGCCCGATGGGGGTAGATTCCGGCATCCCCGACAAGGGTTGCTGATGCGCCGCGGGCTTCTACTGACGCTTGGCCTGCTCCTCCTCGGTGCGCTCTCCGCGCCCGCTCATTCCCAGACGGTGTATCGCCTCGCCGTCTCCGGCGTGGTCGAGAACGGCCTGGCGCCCTACATCGCGCGCGGACTCCGTGAGGCGGGCCTTGCCGGGGCCGCTGCCGTCTACCTCGACATCGATACACCGGGCGGGCGAATCGATGCGGCCGAGCGCATCGTCGATGCCGTCGGGGCCTCGGCGGTGCCCGTGTACGCGTTCGTGAATCCTCGGGCTTACAGCGCCGGCGCGCTGATCGCCCTGTCCACGAAGGCCATTTACATGCGCCCTGGCGGCGTGCTCGGCGCGGCCACGCCGGTGGATGGTCAGGGGGTGAAGGCGTCCGAGAAGATGGTTTCGGCCATGCGCGCCGAGTTCCGGGCCCTCGCGGAAGCACGCGGACTCGACCCACGGGTCGCCGAGGCGATGGTGGACGAACGTGTGGACGTGCCCGGGGTCAACTCGGCGGGCCGATTGCTCACCTTGAGTACACAAGAGGCGCTGCGGGTGGGATTCGCCAAGGCCGCGGTGGCCGGCGAAGCCGAATTGCTTGCCGCCATTGGGGCGCCCGGTGCGCGCGTGGTGACCGTCGAACCGAACTGGGCCGAGCTGGTAGTCCGCTTTCTGACCAATCCGCTGGTCTCCCCGCTGCTGCTGTCGCTCGGCGTGCTCGGACTCGTCTTCGAGATCAAGACGGGCGCGTTCGGACTTGGCGGGCTGATCAGCCTGGGCTCCCTCGGCCTGTTCTTCGGATCGAGCTTCCTGATCGGCCTTGCCGGGTGGGAAGAGGTCATTCTGCTCGGACTGGGGCTGCTCGCCCTGGCGGTCGAAGTGTTCATCCTTCCGGGATTCGGCGCCGCCGGCGTGCTGGGCGCCGCCGCCGTGGCCACGGCGGTGCTGCTGGCCATGATCGGAGGCTCGCCCTCGACGGGCGACGTCACGCAGGCATTGATCGTTCTCGGCGCCAGCCTCGCGATCACCGTCGCCATCGCCTACGCCTGGCTTCGGCATTTGCCGAACAGCGGACGGTTCGCGGGGCTGTTTCTGCGGGGTGGCGCCGATCAGGCCGACGGATACATCGCGGCGCTTCCACGCCGGGACCTGGTGGGGCAGGACGGCGTGGCCGTGACCGACCTTCGTCCGTCGGGGACTGCCCAGATCGGTCAGGAGCGCGTCGACGTGGTGACGGAGGGTGACTACGTGCCGCAGGGGCAGGCCGTGCGCGTTGTTCGCAGCGAGGGATACCGGCACATCGTGCGCGGCATCCAGTAGAGGCTGCACTCCTTTTTCTTCGAGGCCATGACCGTGGATGAATCGATGCTGAGTCTAGGGGTCGTGCTGGCCCTGGTGTTCATCGCCATCATCGTCCTGGTGGTGTTCTTCCAGTTCATCCCGTTCGGGCTCTGGCTGACGGCGCTCTTCTCCGGGGTGCGGGTATCGTTCTTCACCTTGTTCGGAATGCGGTTCCGGCGGGTGGATCCGAAAGCCATCGTGTTTCCGCTCATCAGCGCGCACAAGGCGGGCATCGCCCTGAGCGTCAACGATCTCGAGGGACATTACCTCGCCGGCGGCAACGTGCAGCGGGTCGTGAACGCCCTGATCTCGGCGGACAAGGCAGGCATTGCGCTCACCTACAAGCAGGCGACGGCCATCGACCTGGCCGGGCGGGATGTGTTCGAGGCGGTGCAGGTGAGCGTGAATCCGAAGGTCATCACCACGCCGAAGGTCGCGGCGATGGCCAAGGACGGCATCCAGCTGCTCGCGCTGGCGCGCGTCACGGTGCGGGCCAACATCAACCGCCTGGTCGGTGGCGCCGGCGAGGAGACGATCCTCGCCCGCGTGGGCGAAGGCATCGTCAGCACGATCGGCTCGGCTGTGTCGCACAAGGCCGTGCTGGAGAACCCGGATCTGATCTCGAAGACGGTGCTTGCGAAGGGCCTGGACGCGGGCACCGCCTTCGAGATCCTTTCGATCGATATTGCCGACGTGGACGTCGGGAAGAACATCGGCGCCGAGCTGCAGACCGACCAGGCGGAAGCCGACAAACGCATCGCACAGGCCAAGGCCGAGGAGCGGCGCGCGCTCGCGGTGGCGGTCGAACAGGAATTCAAGGCCGAAGCGCAGAACCAGCGCTCGAAGGTCATCGCTGCCGAAGCCCAGATACCGCTCGCCATGGCGGAGGCGTTCCGCAACGGCAACCTCGGAGTGATGGACTACCAGCGCTACCGAAACGTGCAGGCCGATACCACGATGCGCACCGCGATCGCGGGCGGTGGCGACAGCGCGCCGGCCAGCGGAAGCTAAACGTGGACGCCGGTCCGCTGCTGTTGATGGGTTTCATGTGGATGGTGGTCAACGCCCTCCGGAAGGCGGGCAAAGGTCCGCCCGAGGGAACCCGCCCGCCGAGCAAACCCCGCAGTCAACTGCCCACAGCACCGCGCGCGCCCGGGACCCGGGCGCCTGGGCCAGTACGACGTCCGGAGATTCGGTCCGGTACGACAGCGGTCCCGTCACCAGGTAGTGACGCGACGCAACGGGAAGGCCTTCGGCTCGAGCAGCTGCTCCGCGAGCTCGGCCGGACGCTGGACCAGGCGTCCGGGCCGCTCGGCCGGCCCGCCGATCTCCGGCTTCCTTCAGCCGAGGAAGAAGAAGAACTCGCCACGCTCGAGGTGCAGCCCGAGGTGCGAAGTCTCGAGACGATTCCGAATCGGCCGCAGCGCGCGGTGGTGGATCAGGACGATCAGGCGGAGCGTGTCATTGCGCAGCGGCTCAAGTCCGCGGAGGCCATTGCTGCGCCGCGGACGGCCGCCGACCACCGGACGTTCGACAAGCGCATCCGCCAGGAGTCCGCGGACCACACCGCCACGCGTGAGTACAGCTTGAGGCGGTTGCGGGAGGCCGTCGTCTGGCGGGAGATCCTTGGCCAGCCGGTGTCGCTCCGCCGGGATGATCAGGCCGGCGAGTGACCGGGCGCCCGCCGGGGCGCGACGCACTACACCCTATCGGTCCGCGAACTTCTCGTCGTACGCCGCCATCGAGCGGATGATCGCCTCGCGCGCGGCCTGGGCCCCCTCGAAGCCGCGCGTCTCCGTTCTGGTCCCCTCGAGGTCCTTGTACACTTGGAAGAAGTGCTCGATCTCCTTCAGGTAGTGCTGAGGGATGTCTTTGAGGTCATTGAGCCCGTCCGAATACGGGTCACCCAGCGGCACGGCCAGCACCTTCTCGTCTGCGGCTCCCCGGTCGACCAGGTGAAACAGCCCGATGGGGCGGGTGCTGACCAGGCACCCGGTGAACACCGGGATGGTCATCAGGACGAGCACGTCGAGCGGATCGCCGTCGTCGCCGAGCGTGCGCGGAAGAAATCCGTAGTCGCCGGGGTAATGCACGGCGCTGTGGAGGACACGATCGAGCCGGAACACGCCGAGCTCCTTGTCGAGCTCGTACTTGTTGCGCTCGTTGGTCGGAATCTCCACGACGGCGGTGACTTCGATCGGCGGGTTCGTCCCGGTCGGGATGTCATGCCAAGGGTGGAAATGGCGCTGGAGGGCGTGGGGCACTGCGTCGAGGCCTCGCAATCGGGTGGGATGCCGGAATCGTGGACCGGTGCCGACGGGCAGGCAATATATACCGCCGTGGGCCGAGGAGGCGTCGTTACCGGTTGTCGGCCGTGAAGACGCTTGTGAGCTGACCCGAGCCGAACCTACATACAGCTTGAAGCGATGCTCGCAACTCATTGGCCTACAATAGCCAACAGCCGCCAGTTCACGTAGTGGATGCATGTAATGGGGCACGCATTCCGAAGATGACGCAGGATTCCC
The DNA here is from genome assembly GCA_035526925.1 of Gemmatimonadales bacterium. Lineage (GTDB taxonomy): Bacteria > Gemmatimonadota > Gemmatimonadetes > Gemmatimonadales > GWC2-71-9 > CAVVWJ01. Next base: position 178 of record DATLBL010000082.1, on the reverse strand, counting down.
CCCGTTTTCTTGGTCTCGCCTCCGCTTGCGATCATTCCCCGCTTCCGCGATGATACCGCTGGCCCGAGTGGCGGAATGGCAGACGCAGTGGACTCAAAATCCACCGGGGGCAACCCCGTGCGAGTTCGACTCTCGCCTCGGGCATTTCTGGAGACTTCGTGTCGCACCTTCCACCGCG
>DATLBL010000081.1:0-14850 GCA_035526925.1 Gemmatimonadales bacterium | reverse complement strand
CAGATGTTGTGGTTGCCGCCAACCCCCCTCCAAAGGGATTTCAGACAGTGGTGGCGCCAACCGACATCCCGAAGGACATTCCGCCGGTAGACCTGGACCAGAAGCCCTTCGACCCCCGGGACTTCACCGGTAAGGGTGTGGAGGGCGGCCTCGGTACCGGTATCGCTGGCGGCACGGGCCCGGTGACGGGCGAGGTGTTCCTCGAGGCACAGCTGGACGATCCCGTCCAGGTGATCTCGCAGCCGCAACCGCGGTACCCGCCCGTTCTGGCGAGTGCGGGAATCACCGGCCGGGTCGAGATGCAGTTCATTGTCGACACCACGGGCCATGTCGAGGCGCCGTCCTTCAAGCTCCTCAAGACGAGTCACCCGGCATTCGGCGAACCCGCCCGTGAGGCGATCCTCAAGAGCGTCTTCAAGCCGGCGAAGTTCAAGGGCAGACCCGTTCGTCAGCTGGTTCAGCAGGCCGTCGCATTCAAGCAGCAATAGCTTCGTTCACCCGGGAGACATTACAACATGGGCGTAGATCTTCTTCACCTCTGGGGTCAGATGGGGTACTTCGCCAAGGGTATCGTAGTAGTCCTGGCGATCATGTCTATCTGGTCACTCACGATCATGATTCAGAAGTTCATTCAGTTCCAGCGGGCGCAGGCGGAAACGCGGAAGTTCGCACCGCAGTTCTCTCGCGCCATTCAGGAAGAGAATCTGGATCAGGCGATCTCGCTGGCCGAAAAGAACAAGAAGAGCCATGTGGCGCGGGTGGTGGGCGAAGCACTGGCTGAGGTGAAGCCGCTGCTGCGCGACCGGGCGACCATCACGGCAGCAGACATCAACTCCGCGGAGCGTGCGGTCGAGCGGCAGATGCTGATCACGCTGGCCGACTTCAAGCGCGGCATCGGCATTCTGGCAACCGTCGGCTCGACGGCACCGTTCGTCGGGTTGCTCGGTACCACCATGGGTATCGTGAACGCCTTCACCGGCATGGCCTCTCAGGGCGCCTCCGGCGGCCTGGCTGGCATCTCGGCCGGTATCGCCGAAGCCCTCATCACCACCGCCTTCGGTCTGATGGTCGCCATTCCGGCGGTGTGGGCGTACAACTACTTCACGACGAAGATCGAAAACCTGACCGTCGAGATGACCTACACGTCCAAGGAGCTGATCGACTACCTGATCAAGAGCGTGGGGAGCGAGTTCGGGCGTTCGATCTTCACGAAGGACTTCCAGGCCCAGAAGGCGGTGACCGGCAGTGGCCATATCCACGGGTAGCGCCAGCGCCGGGTCGTCGGACGTCAAGGCGGACATCAACGTGACGCCGATGATCGACGTCATGCTGGTGCTGTTGATCATCTTCATGATCGTGACGCCGCTGATCGCCGCCGGGTTCAAGGCCACGCTGCCGAAGGGCAAGCACCTGGACCCGCGGCCCGAGGGCGACAACGAAGTGATCCTCGGCATCGACCAGGCCGGCCGCTACTTTCTGAACGGCCGCCCCTTGCCGAACGGCACGCTGGAAGATCAGCTCCGCTCCACCTTCAGCGCGCGGACCGAGGACAAGATCCTGTACTTCAAGGCGGACAACCAGCTGAAGTACTCGAAGATCCAGGAAGCCGTCGAGACCGCCCGCCGCAGCGGCGTGCGCGTCATGGCCGCCATCACGGAGCCCCAGAACACGGGCCTGTTCCAGGGCGACGAGAAGGAGAAGAAGTAAATGGCGATGAGCGCAGGAGCATCCAGCGGAGGCGTCCAGTCGGATATCAACGTGACGCCGATGATCGACGTACTCCTCGTGCTGCTGATCATCTTCATGATCACGCAGCCGCTCTCCCGGATGGCGCTGGACGTGCAGGTGCCGCCGCCCGACGAGACGACCGCCACGAAGACGCCGCCCAGCCAGATCGTGCTGGAGCTGGCCGACAACGGCGGATACACCATCAACGGTCAGCCGGTCCCGAAGGATCAGCTCGACACGCAAATCCATGCGATCTACGACCAGCGTCCGGCCAAGCTGCTGTTCATTAAGGCCGGGCCGAACCGGATTTATCAGGACGTCGTGGAGGCGATGGACGTGGCTCGCGGCGCCGGGGTACAGATCATCGGCTTCACGCCGCAGGAAGCGAACAATACGAAGTAGGCGTGCGCCAGCCGGGCACCAGCCGCGCGGGGACCTCCACCGGTCCCCGCGCGTGCGTTCGGGCGCCATCGACGCGTCCTTGCCAGGGATCGGTCGCGGCCGCTCGTTATCTTTCGCCACCCAAGCACTCGTGCCGCCGAGGGTCCTACGCGTCCGCCTGCTCCTCCGCACCTGTCGCTGCCCGACTCGAAGCGCCGCTACGGCGGGCTGCTGCTGTCCGTGGTGGTGCACGCCCTGATCGTCGCGCTGGCGATTCGAAGTGGTGAGCGGCTCTGGTCGCGCACTCTCGCGCCCGGTGATCCGGCGCTCGAGCCCGGGGGCGGAGGCGGCGGTGGCGGGGGACCTCGCGTGGCCTATATTACCCTGCCGCCTGCCCGCGAGCCGGCGATGCTCCGGCAGACGACGGTCACGGCACCCATCCCCAGGCGCGTCGAGCCTGATCCGACACCTCCGCCGACGGTACCGCCGCCGACCCCCGTTCCGGAGGATCCAGCTCCACCCCCGCAGCAGGTCGATAGCCAGACTTCAGCGGTCGCCGCCGGCGCTGTCGGGCCGGACAGCGCGAGCGCCGCCGGCGCCGGGCCGGGCACCGGCGGCGGAAACGGTGGGGGCGCCGGGCGCGGTATTGGGCCGGGAACCGGCACGGGCGCCGGCCCCGGAGAGGGCGGTGGAGGGCACGGTGGTGCCGTTCGGCCGCCGGAGCTGCGCGACCTCGCCTTTCCGTTCGACACCCCACCGAAGGAGCTCAGGGGTGCGTCGCTGGCCGTCACGTTCTGGGTCCGGGTGGACGGGCAGGTGGATCGGTACGAGGTAGCCCCGGCAATCGGCGATCGGGATTACGCCAGGAAGTTCGACGAGGTGATCCGTGCCTTCCGATTCACGCCCGCCCGGGCGCCCGACGGAACCCGGGTGGCCGGAACGACGACGGTCACCTTCACGCTCCCCGGCAAACGCAGCACGTAGCGACGAACCCTCTTCGAGGAATTCATGAACCGGCTCGTCCTCCGGAAATCGGTCCAGGACTGCGAGAACGACATCCTCGAGCGCGGCGGGCTCAAGCGCTCGCTCGGCCGGTGGCATCTGACCGCGCTCGGCGTCGGCGCCACCATCGGGGCCGGCATCTTCGCCACGACCGGCACGGCCATCGTGGGCGATCCGCTCCGCCCGGGCGCGGGTCCCGCCATCGTGCTGTCGTTCCTGCTCACCGCGCTCACCTGCGGCTTCGCGGCGCTCTGCTACGCGGAGTTCGCCGCGATGGTGCCGATCTCGGGGTCGGCGTACACCTACGCGTACGCGTCACTGGGGGAGCTGGTGGCGTGGATCATCGGCTGGGACCTGATCATCGAGTATGCGGTCGGCAACATCGGCGTGGCGATCGGCTGGTCGGGATATTTCCGCGAGCTGCTGAGTCATTTCGGCGCCACCATGCCCGCCTGGCTGGCGACCGACTACCGGTCGGCGTCCCTCGCGGCGGAGGCGCTGGCCGGTGGGGCCACGGACGCCACCAGCCGGTATCTGGCCTCCGCCCTGACCAGCGCGCCACAGCTGTTCGGATTTCCGGTGGTGGCCAACCTGCCGGCATTTCTCATCGTCGCCCTCATCACCGTGGTGCTCGTGCTCGGCATCCGGGAGAGCGCCAACTCGAACAATGCGATGGTGATCCTCAAAATCGCCATCATCCTGTTCTTCTGCGCCGTGGGCGTCACCCTGATCCGTCCGGAGAACTGGAACAATCCCGCCACCGGAGGCTTCGCGCCGAACGGGTTCGCGGGGATCAGCGCTGGCGCGGCCATCATCTTCTTCAGCTACATCGGATTCGACGCCACCAGCACGGCGGCCGAAGAGGCGCGCGACCCCGCGCGCGACATGCCGTTCGGCATCATCATGAGTCTCGTGGTGTGCACCGTGCTGTACATCGTGCTCGCGCTAGTGATGACGGGGATGGCGCCGTGGCAGAAGCTGGGAACGCCCGAGCCGATGATTACCGCGCTGGCGCTGGCCGACGGGTCGCCGCGGCTGCTCATGATCTCGCGCTTCATCGTCTCCCTGGGCGCCGTGATCGCCATGAGCAGCGTGCTCCTCGTCTTTCAGCTCGGGCAGCCGCGCATCTTCATGTCGATGTCGCGCGACGGGCTGCTGCCGCCGTTCCTGGCGCGCGTGCATCCGCGCTTCAAGACCCCGTACATCGGCACGATCATCACCGGGCTGTTCGTCGCCACCTTCGCCGCCTTCGCGAACATCGCCGAGGTGGTCGACCTCACGAATATCGGCACGCTGTTCGCGTTCGTGCTCGTGTCCGCCGGCGTGATCGTGCTGCGCCGCGTCGAGCCGGATCGCCCCCGGCCGTTCCGGGCGCCGCTGGTGCCCATCACGCCGATCATCTCCATCGTCACCTGCCTCTATCTCATGCTGCAGCTGCCGGCGCTGACCTGGCTCCGGTTCGGCGTGTGGCTGCTCCTGGGCCTCGGGATCTACTTCTTCTACGGTGCGCGGCACAGCCGGCTGGCGGCGCGTGCGGGCGGCGGGAAATAGCCGGCGGCGCGCTCCACGGTTCTGAGGCAGCAGAGGGGGGCATGACCCCGGGTCATGCCCCCCGCTGCTGCCTTCCAGATAAACCCTTTCCGGTCGTGGTCTAATCCACCCTGGCGGCCAGACGAATCGCCCCGACCACCGCGTCCACCGGCGCCTCCACTGGAGCGAGCCCAGGCTGCTCCCGCAGGCGTGCCAGGACACTCCGTCGGAGCGAACCATCGGTGGAGAGCAGGCCCCCGGTGATGGCCACGCCGACGGGCGTGCCGCCTTCGAGCTTGGGCAGCAGACAGATGGCGAGCTGGCTCAGCTCGCGCGCCGCGTAGTCCGCGATTCCCTGCGCGAGCGGATCGCCGTGGGCCGCGACGTCGAGCACGTGCGGTGCCAGTGCCGCCACCTCCGCGGGCGACGCGCCGGCCGCCCACCGGACCAGTGCATCGAAGTTTTCGCAGCGGGACGCGGTGAGCACCCGATCGCTCAGCGCGGTGCGCGGGCTTCGGCCGTCCACCGCGCGGCTGACGGCGCCGAGGGCCGCGCGTCCGATCGCGTAGCCGCTCCCTTCGTCCCCCATCTGCCAACCGTAGCCGCCGATCCGGTGCTGGGCGCCGGCGCGGTCACGCCCGACCGCCACGCTTCCCGTGCCCGCGCTCACCACGATACCCGGGCTCTCGTCGAAGGCGGCGGCGAGGGCGATCTCGATGTCCGTCGCGACGACGACCGTCCCCGCGAGATTCTCGGACCGGAGGAGCTTGCGAAGCTCCGCGCGTTCGGGCGCACGGCCGGCGCCCGCGGCACCCACATACAACACGTCGCCGGTCAACCGACCGGCACCCGCCAGGGCCTCCCGGACCGTGCCCGAGATGATCGAGGCGGACGCCAGGGCGCGACCGGGTCGCAGCGCGGCTCCCGCACCTTCGGCTCTGGCCAGGATCGCACGGCCATCCGACACGCCGACGGCGGTCTTGCTGCCACCCACATCGGCCCCGATCAGGATGCGTGTCACCGGTCGCTCGCGCGGAAAGCGGGAAGGCTGCCTCGATCCGGAAGATAGCTGAGCAGCACGCCGGTCCCGACCGCGAGCAGGGTCCCGAGCGGGACGTACCACGGCCACGCCAGCTGGCCCAGAGGCTCGAGCCACATCAAGCCGGCCACGGTGGCGAGCCGCTTGGCGAAGATGACGACCAGCATCACGGTCACCGTCACGGCGACCGCACCGACCACATCGCGTCCCCGCGCGCGTGGCCAACGGCCGGCGAGGAAGTAGGTGCCGAGCAGCGGGCCATAGGTCACCGACGCGATCGACAGCGCGAGCACGACCACGGGGGTCTGCCCACCGCCGGCGGTCGCATGGAAGAAGAGAGCGCCGCCGATGAGCCCGATCGCCCATCCTGCCGAGATCAGCCGTCCCACGCGGAGCAGGTGCTGCGGATCCCGACGGCCGGTCCACGACGCGTAGAGATCGTGGGTGGCCGACGAGGCGAGGGAGTTGATCGCGGAGCTGTGGGTGCCCATGGCGGCCGCGAGAATACCCGCGATGACGAGGCCGGCGAGTCCGGCCGGCAGGTGATGCACCACGAAGGCGGGAAACAGCTCGTCGCTCGGGGCTCCGGCGGGCGCCAGACCGGCCGACCAGATGGCCGAGCCGACCAGCAGGAACAGGGTGAACTGCATCATCACCATGACTCCGGAGCCGACCAGCGCCACGCGGGCGTCCCGAAGCGAGCGTGTGGCCAGGAGACGCTGCACGATCAGGTGATCCGCCCCGTGCGAGGCCGCCGAGAGCAGCGCGCCACCCACGATGCCGCTCAAGAGCGTGTACGTCTTCGTGAAGCTGGGCTCGAGCTCGACCAGACGGAGCTTCCCGGCGGCCGCGGCCTGGGCCAGCGCGTGCTCGGCGCCGCCGGCCAGATGCCATGCGATGAGCAGCGCGCCCATGCCGCCGGCCAGGTACACCGAGAGCTGGAGCACGTCGGTCCAGACCACCGCCTTGAAGCCGCCGAACCATGTGTAGATCATCGTGACCACGCCCATGACCACGATGGCGATCGGCACGCTCCAACCGGTGATCAGCGCGAGGGGGATGGCGCTCGCGAACACCCGCACCGCGTCGCCGAGGAAACGCGAGGCGAGAAAGATCAGCGAGGTGAGCCGCCGGGTGCCGACGCCAAACCGGCTTTCGAGCCGCGCGTACGCGGTCTCCTGCTCGCCCCGGAAATAGCCGGGAAGGAGCCACCGCGCCACCGCGATGCGCCCGATCAGATACCCGACGGTGAGCTGCAGGAACGTCAGGTCACCGCGCGCGCCGATGCCGGGAATGGAGATGACGGTGAGCGCCGAGGTTTCGGTCGCCACGATCGACAGCAGAATGGCCCAGGCGGGCAGGTCGCGGGCGCCCAGGAAGTAGTCGGACGCGCTGCGCTGATGCCGCGACACCCAGAGGCCGACGCCCAGGGTGAACACGAAATAGAGGCCGACGACCGTAAGATCGAGCGTATGCAGGGCTGAATTCCTCGCGGGGCGGGGGCCGACGGTCTCAACAACAACGGGGTCCACACGCCGATACGGCGGTGGACCCCGGAACTTCAGCGAGAATACGTGCTCAGGCGGTGAAGCTGCTTCCGCACCCGCAGCCGCCGGTCGCGTTCGGGTTGCTGAAGGTGAACCCCGAGCCCTGCATGGAGCTGACGTAATCGACGGTGACGCCGGCGAGATACTGCGCGCTGAACCCATCCACGAACACCCGGACGCCGTTGATTTCGCTCACCAGATCGTCCTCGAGCGACCGCTCCTCGATATTCAGGGTGTACTTGAAGCCCGAGCACCCGCCCGGCATCACGCTCACCCGAAGGCCGGCGGTTTCGACCGGGACCTGCTCCGAGGCGATGAACTTCTGCACCTCTTCAGCCGCCCGTTCGGTCAGGGTCATCTGGAACCCGGTGGCCGGGGCCTGCTGGTCGATGCTCATGCGTTGCTCCTCCGAATCGGCCGTGATCTCACTTCCTTGGGTCCAAACCTAACCCGGAGTCGAGGGCCGTGTCAACGCTGGCCGCCAGCCGCTCATCAGCTCGCAAGTTGCGCTGGATCAACAAGAAAGACCCTGTCGCGAGGACGCTGTAGACCAGTCCGCGGCCAGGAGAACCGGTCACGAAGGCGCCCACCGCGAAAACCGCCGCATAGACCGCCACGATCCCGGCCAGCCAGTTGAGCCACGACAGGGCCCCGCCCGGAATGGGATCGTCCCCGTACCCCAAGCGACGAGCTACCCCTCTCCATCCCGGCCCCCCAGGCCGGACCCGCCGGTAGAACCGGTCGAGGGTGGCATCCGACTCCGGCGAGGTCAGCAGGGTCACCGTCAACCAGACGACCGTCGTCACCCCGACCGTCGTGAGCATGGTGAAGGCGTAGTCTCGCGTTCCGGTGTCGCTCATGGAATGGCCTCCGGCAGCCAGGGCCAGCGAGGTCACGAAGGAGGCGACCATGGCGCTGATCTCCGACCAGGCGTTCACGCGCCACCAGTACCACCGGAGGATGAAGACCAGTCCCGTGCCCGCGCCGAGGGCCAGCAGAATCTTCCAGCCCTGCTCGACGCTGCTCAGGAATCCCATGACGACGAGGGACGATACCATGAGGACCGCAGTGGCCGCCCGAGACGCGAGAACTTGAGCCCGCGGAGTGGCATCGGGCTTGATGAAGCGGAGATAGACGTCATTGACGAGGTAGGAAGCACCCCAGTTCAGATGGGTGCTGATGGTGCTCATGTACGCCGCGGCGAAGGCCGCGAGCAGCAGGCCTTTGTAGGGCGATGGAAGGATGTCCACCATCACCCGCACGTATCCCTCTTCGGGGTTGGCCAGCCCAGGGTAACGGAGCAAGCCAACGAAGCCGACGAGGATCCACGGCCACGGCCGAAGCGCGTAGTGGGCGATCGTGAACCAGAGGGTGGCCAGCAGCCCGTGGCGCTCGTCCTTGGCCGACAGAATGCGCTGCACGACGTAGCCGCCGCCCCCCGGCTCCTGCCCCGGGTACCACGCTGCCCACCACTGTACGCTGAGCCAGATGAGCAACGTCGTGACCGGAAGCCAGGCGGCATCGAGCGGCGGTATCACGCCGAAGGCAGCCTCGGTGGAGCCGAAGTGCGCGGACGCCATGGCCGTGAGCGCGTCGAGCCCGCCCACGGACTCTACCGCCAGTACGGCGAGCAGGATCGAACCGCCCATGGCGAAGACGAACTGGAACAGGTCGGTGACGATGACTCCCCACAGCCCCGCGAACACGCTGTACAGCGCCGTGACGCCGAACAGGAAGATGGCTGCCTTCCACGGATCGATGTTGAGGCTGATCTGGAGGATGGTGACCATGGCTCGGGTTACCCAGCCCATGATGATGAGATTGATGGGAAGTGCCAGATAGATGGCGCGGAACCCGCGCAGCACCGCGGCCGGCCGACCGCCGTAGCGCAGCTCGGCGAACTCGACGTCGGTCAGCACGCCGGCCCGACGCCACAGACGCGAGAAGAAGAAGACGGTCAGCACCCCCGAGAACGCGCCGTTCCACCACAGCCAGTTGCCGGCGACGCCATACTTGGCGACGAGCCCGGCGACGACCAGCGGAGTATCGGCCGCGAAGGTGGTCGCCACCATGGACGTTCCGGCGAGCCACCAGGGGAGCGAACGTCCCGACACGAAGTAGTCCGCCAGCGACTGGCTCGCTTTGCGCGTATACGCCAGGCCGATCGCCGCGGACGCCACGAAGTACAGGACGATGATCAGCCAGTCGGAGAGTTCGAGGTGCATCGAGGAACCTCGGGTTCAGGAGGAAGGTCGGCGCGTCACGGCACTCGGCGCTGCAGGCCCCAGCCGCGCGGATACCCCGACGGCAGGCCGATGGGGAGCCGCCCCGTGATCGATGCGGCGCCCGCGAGCGCTCGGCCGACCGCCCGCTCGGTGACGGCGTTGGACCGCCAGCCGATCAGATACGATCCTACCCGCGGCAGCCCGCCGATCACGTACGGATTGCCCAGCGAGACTACCACCGTCGGCCGCTCCGCCGCGCTTCGCTCGATGAGCGTCGACAACAGATCCGGCAGACCGATGCTGCCCCGACCGGCGGTCGGCCGGTCGGCGGTGGCGAACACGGCCAGTCCGGTCCGGCGAAGCGCGGCGCTCGCGGAGTCGAAGCTGGCACCGCCGCTGGCAGGCCAGAGCCGGGCCAAGGAGACCGCGAACCCCTGAGCCCGAAGCTCTGCGGCGAGCGCGATGCCGACGGCGCGGTTGTCCTCTTCGGCGTAGGTCACCAAGGTGAGCGCCGGGCGGCTGCGTGGCATCCCGTACACGACGCCCGCCGAGTCCTTGACCAACACGATCGACCGCGCGGCGATCTCAGCGGCGTCCGCCTGAAAGGCGGTGCTGCCGACGACGGCCGGAACGCTGTCCAGCGCCACCGTCCGGCGGCCGAACAGACCGAGCCGGCGCTTGGCCTCGAGCACGCGGCGTACCGAGCGGTCGAGCCGCTCGCCGCTGATCTCCCCGCGCTCCACCGCGCGAAACATCGCATCGATGGCCGTGCGCGGGTCGGCCGGCTGCAGCAGGATGTCGGCGCCGGCCATGAAGGCGCGCACACCCGCCTCCGCTCCGTACGCATCGGCCACCCCCGCCATGTTGAGCGCGTCGGTCACGATCATGCCGGCGAACTTGAGCGAGTCGCGGAGGATGCCGGAGAGGATGGCAGGGACGACGGTACCGGGACGAAGCTGGCCTGGATCGATCCCGGGCAGGGCAATGTGCGCCGACATTACGACGTCCACGCCCGCGGCGATCGCCGCCCGGAACGGAACCAGCTCCACCGAATCGAGCCTGGCCCAGTTGGATACGATCACGGGCAGCGCCAGGTGTGAGTCGGTGCCGGTGTCGCCATGGCCGGGGAAGTGCTTGGCCGTGGCGAGCATTCCGTAGTCCTGGAGACCGCGCACTTCGGCCGCCACCATGCGGCCCACCTCCGCGGGATCCTCGCCGAATGCACGGGTGTTGATGATCGGGTTGGCGGGATTGTTGTTGACGTCGGCCACCGGAGCGAAGGCCAGGTGGACGCCGACCGCGCGTCCTTCGAGGGCCGTGATCCGCCCGATGTCGTACGCCGCGCTGTCGCTCCCGGTGGCGCCCACGCCCATATTGGGAGGGAATAGGGTGCCGCCGTTCAGCCGAAGGCTGGTCCCGCCCTCGAAGTCCGATCCGACGAGCAGCGGGAGCGGGGAGCGCCGCTGCAGCCGGTTGAGCTTGGCGGCCACGTCGAGCGGCGAGCCGATCGACACGATGATGCCGCCCACGTGCAGCGAATCGACCCAGCGCTCCGCACGCTCGAAGCCGTCGTCGTCGTACGCCGCGTAGGTGCCCGGGATCCAGGGCATGACGAGCTGGGCGATCTTGTCGCGGACCGAGAGTCCGGCGAGCAGCGTCTCGACGTCGGTCTCGGCGCCGACCACATCCGCGGACGGAATCGGAGCCGGCGTGGCCGGGGGCCGCGACGGTCCACAGGCCACCACCAGGAGCAGCACCACCACCAGTGTGAGGAACTTGGCGTGCACAGGACTCTCGTCGTGCTGGGACTCTGCGGATGGGCGCTCGGCTGCGGGTCGCGCGGACCAGCGGCCCAGGCCACGGTACCGGGCGCGGTTCGGCCCGGCATCGACGTCCTGCTGACCGACAGCTCCGCGGTGGTCCGCGGGCGGCGGGTCGGTCTGGTAACCAATCAATCGGGCGTGGATGCCCAGGGAATCAGCGACGTCGTGCGATTGCAGGCGGCCGGGGTGAAGCTCGTGGCGCTGTTCAGCCCCGAACACGGCTTCCGTGGCGCAGCCGATCCCGGCGCCTCGGTTGCGTCGTCCATAGATTCGACCACCGGCCTACCAATCTATAGTCTTTACGGCCGGAATACCGCCCCCACCGACGCGATGTTGCAGGGTGTCGACGTGCTGCTCGTCGATCTTCAGGATGCAGGCGCGCGCTACTACACCTACCTCGCCACGACCGTCGAGGTCATGCGCGCCGCTGCACGGCGCGCGATCCCGGTAGTGGTGCTCGATCGTCCCGATCCGATCGGCGGCGTGGTGCAGGGAAACGTGCTGGATCCGGCGCACACGTCGTCGATCGGACGGCTGTCCGTGCCGATGCGTCATGGACTCACACTGGGCGAGCTGGCGCGGCTGGCGCAGGCGGACCTGCGGCTGGGTGGAACACTCGGCGTCATCCCGACGGACGGCTGGCGGCGCACGATGGCGCTGGACGACGCGGGGCTGCCGTTCGTCGCGCCGAGTCCGAATCTGCGCACGCTCGAGAGCCTGTTCCACTATCCCGGCGTGTGTCTCTTCGAGGGAACGAATCTGTCGGTTGGGCGCGGGACGGACGCGGCATTCATGCAGATCGGCGCGCCGTGGCTCGATACCGCGGCAACGCTCGCGCGACTGCGAAAGGCCGACCTGCCGGGAGTGCGGTTTCGCGGCGTCCGCTTCACGCCCGAGCGTCCGGGCGATGGCAAGTACGCCGACACCACCGTGGCCGGCATCCGGTTGGAGCTCGCCGATCGTGCGCGGTACGATCCGACGGTCGCGGCCATTCATCTCCTCGCGGCGGTCCTTGCCGAACATCGGGGCCGGTTCGCCTGGATCCCTCCGCACTTCGATCGGTTGGCCGGTGGCCCGGCGCTGCGGCAGCAGCTGGATGCAGGGTTCCGCCCGGAGGCGATCGTGCGCGGGTGGAGCGGTGACCTCGAGCGGTTCCGCCGCCGAGTAGAACCCTTCCTCTTATATCGTTGAGTCGCGCCCACACCGCCGCGCCTGAATGCTCTGATGTAAGTTCCCCGCCGGCCGCACGGTGCGCTGTGATCTATGCGCCGGCGCTCGCGTGATGAATGTTACTCGGTCGTGTTCCGACCGATACGTCATCCCGAGCCGCCGAGCCGCGACCCGATGTCCCATACTGCCCCACTGCAGTCCGCGCGCTCCGGCATCCGAACCTGGGTGAAGGCAACGTTGCTCGGCATGGCGCTCGTGATGGTGTTCATGCCGCGGAATCGCATCTCGCCGTTCGCCTATCCACTCCTGTTCGGTGTCCCGCTGGTCTACGCTGCGATCCGCCGCGACGCGGAGCGAGCATTCCTGCTGTGGACGACATACGCCATCAGCTTCGCGACCTTCGTCGTGCTCCGCCGGCTGGCCGACGAGGCGGGCATGCCGTGGCTGCATGGCTATGTGATCGACGTCGACCGTGCGATCGGCCTCGGCACGCTTCCGACGGTGATCGTGCAGCGACTGTGGTACTCGCCTGCTGCGCCCTCCCTGCTCGACGCCGCCACCGTGGGCTTCCATCTCAGCTACTACCTCGTGCCGCCGATCGCGGCGATGCTCTTGTGGTCGGCGGACCGCTCCGTCTTCGAGCGCTACCTCGTGACCATCTCGGCCACGTACCTCGTCGGGCTCCTCGTTCACTTCGCGCTCCCGACCGTGCCCCCGTGGATGGCCGGGGATCAGGGCTACACGGAGCCCATCTCGCGAGTGCTGTACGATCGGATCAGCGTGGCGTGGCCGCAGTTCTACGCCTTCGGACACCTGCTCGCCGGAGGGAACGACGTGGCGGCGATGCCCTCCCTCCACATGGCGACGTCGTACCTCGTGGCGCTCGGCGCTTCGAAGATCGGGCGTGCGGCGGGCACGGTGGGCGTGTTGTACGCGCTCGGCATGGGCTTCTCACTGGTGTATACCGGCGAACACTACGTGGCGGACCTGATCGGCGGGATCGCCATCGCCTGGCTCTGCTGGGCGGTGGCTCCGCGGCTGCTCGATCGCTTCCTGCCGAGCGGACGGACGGGTTCGCCGGTGACCGTAAGACTCCGGTGAGCAGGGCGGGGGGAGCAGTGGATTCGGTCCCGGACACGGTCGAGCTCTCGAGCCCCGCCGGGGCCGCCGGCCGCGGAGGATCGACGCTCGGCCTGTACGTCTGGCGCGAACTGCGGCTCCTCGTCTACATCGGCGCACTCTCGCTCGGGCTCGCCATCGTCGTGCGGTACGTACTCGACTACCCCATACCGCTCACCCGCATCACAGTCCCCGACCGCATGCTCAAGGTCCTCCGATACGCCCTGGTGCTGGGCATGGTGATGGCCGGGTTGGCGCTGGTGCGGCAGCGCCGCACACTCGCCCGCGGCTCCGGGTCTTCGTCCGCCGACGCTCGTCCCTGGCGGGCCGCACTGGGCGCGCTTCAACGGGACGAGCTGACCGCACGCCTGGTGCTCGCCGGGGCCACCTGCGTGCTGATGGCGGTGCTGCTGAGCGTGTTCGCCATCTGGAAGGCCAGTATTCCCTATCTCTCCCCGTGGCACTGGGATGTGACGCTGGTCGGGATCGAGCGCGCGCTGCACGGCGGGCAGGTGCCGCAGGACCTGACGCGTCGGTGGCTGGGTCGGGATGCTACCATCTTCCTGGACCGGCTGTACTATCTCTGGTTCCGACTGCTTGCCCTGTTCGTGGTCTGGCAGTCCTTTCGCCGGCCATCGGCCAGTCGGACTCGCACCCTGCTGGCCATGGTGCTGGCGTACGTGCTTCTGGGCAACTTGGCGGCGGTACTGCTGAGCTCCGGGGGGCCGGTCTATTACGACCGCCTGATCAGCGGCCCGAGTCCGTACGCCGCGCAGACGGCGTACCTGGCCACGATTCCGGGGCTCCATGCCGTCGAGATCCAACATCTCATCTGGCAGTGGCTCCTGACGGATCACTACATCCCGTTCGGCAGCATCTCGGCGATGCCGAGCATGCACGTGGCGGTGGCGACGATCATGGCGTTGGCGTGCTGGGAAAGAGACCGTCGGCTCGGGCTCGTCGCCTGGGCATACGCGTTGCTCATTCTGGTCGGGTCGGTGCACCTGAACTGGCACTATGCCGTCGACGGATACGTCGCGATTCTGGGCACGATCGCGGTCTGGCGGATCAGCGCCTGGCTGGTCGGACGCTACGCCTGACCGATTGCTCTAACCAGTTCTCCCCGTTATCCTTTGGCCCTGCGACGCCCGGGCATTGGGCGCGCGCACGCTCGCCCTTCTGCTGAGGACACGGACGACGGTGAAGCTGCTGGGTGCGCTGGAGAAGCCGTTCTACGCCACGGTCGATCCGCTGGTGTCGTGGCTGATCCGGTCGGGCGTGCGGCC
>DATLBL010000080.1:0-2493 GCA_035526925.1 Gemmatimonadales bacterium | reverse complement strand
AGCGCATTGTGACTATCGTCGCGCCGCCAGGTATGACGACGAGTTGGAGATCAGGACGCTGGGCCGGGTGTTGTCGCCGGTGCGAATGGAGTTCTCCTACGAGGTGCACCGCCTGGAGGACGGCCTGGTCGCCGCGACCGGGCGGACCGTCCACGCGGCGATGGACGTGAAGGGCAAGCCGTGCCGGCTGCCGCAGCGGGTGCGGGAGGTGTTCGCGTGAAGGCCCTCGTCACCGGGACCGCCGGGTTCATCGGCTCGCACCTGACCGAAGCGCTGCTCGCCCGGGGCGCGCAGGTCGTCGGCCTCGACTGCTTCACGGACTACTACCCGCGCGCGATCAAGGAACAGAATCTCGCGGTCAACGCGAAGGCGCCCGGCTTCACGTTCGTCGAATCGGCGATCCAGTCCGCGGACCTGGGATCCCTGCTCGACGGTGTGACCCATGTCTTCCATCTCGCGGCGCAAGCGGGCGTCCGCAAGAGTTGGGGCAAGGATTTTCAGACCTACACGGAGAACAACGTCGACGCCTCGCAACGGCTGCTCGAAGCCTGCGTGGGGCGGCCGATCGAGAAGTTCGTGTATGCCTCGAGCTCGTCGCTGTATGGCGACGCGGTCAGCATCCCGGTGGTCGAAGACGCCCTGCCCCGCCCGTTGTCGCCCTACGGCGTGACGAAGCTCGCGGCGGAGCAACTGTGTCATCTGTACTGGGCGAATCATCGCGTGCCGACGACCTCGGTGCGCTATTTCACGGTCTACGGGCCGCGCCAGCGTCCGGACATGGCGTTCAATCGCTTCATCCGGGCGGCCATCGCACGGCAGCCGATCACGCTCTACGGGGACGGCGACCAGACGCGGGATTTCACGTTCGTCACCGATGCAGTGGCGGCGACCATCGCGGCTGCCGACCGCGGCGCGCCTGGTGCCGCCTACAACATCGGTGGTGGCTCGCGGGTGTCGGTCAACCGGGTGCTCGAGATCATCGAGCGCCTGGTCGGGCATCCATTGAACGTGGCGCGGGAGGCGGCGCAAAAGGGGGACGTGCGCGACACGTATGCCGACACCTCGCTGGCGCGCGCCGAACTGGGCTTCGCCCCGAAGGTGTCGCTCGAACAGGGTCTCGAAGCGGAGTATCGATGGCTTTCGACATTGCCGGCAGGCGCCTGATGGCGTCGCGGCGTCCGGTGTTCACTTGTCTGATCGCGGTGGCGGTCCTGGCCACCCTCGCCGCCTGCTCGGGGTCGTTCAAGCGCCCCCCGACCGGCACCGCGGAACCCGATAAGTTCCTCTTCGAACGCGGCTCGGAACAACTCGCCTCGAAGCACTGGCTCACCGCGCGCGAGTATTTCCGGCAGCTGGTCGACAGCTACCCGCAGAGCCCGTTCCGGGCCGACGCGAAGCTCGGGGTCGGCGACACCTACATCGGCGAGAAGTCGCCCGAGTCGTTCGTCCTCGCGGCCAACGAGTTCCGCGAGTTCCTGACCTACTACCCGACCCACCGGCGTGCGGACTACGCGCAGTTCAAGCTCGGGATGACCTCCTTCTATCAGATGCACGGCCCCGAGCGGGACCAGACCGAGACCAAGGAAGCGATCAAGGAGCTGTCGCTGTTCGTGGAGAACTACCCGCGCAGCGAGCTGCTCGCCGAGGGGCAGGCGCGGCTCCGTGACGCGCGCGATCGCCTCAGCCAGTCCGAGTATCGCGTCGGCTATTTCTACTGGCGCTCGCGCTGGTATCCGGGCGCGATCGATCGGTTCAAGGCCATCCTGGCGAACGATCCCCAGTTCTCCAACCGCGACGCGCTGTATTTTCACCTCGCTGACGCGCTGACCAAGATTCAGCGCCCCGCCGAAGCGCTGCCCTTCTACGAGCGGCTGATCAAGGAGTTCGAGACCAGCGAATACCTGGTCGAGACGAACAAGCGCGTCGAGCTGTTGAAGGCGGAGATCGCCAAGGGGACGGGGACGCCCGGCAAGGACTCGCTATAGGCGAGGGCGGGTCGGAAGGCTGGCCCGGGCGGAGAGGTTCGACTGAGGCGACGGCGGCGCCCCGCCCGGCTGTTGAGCGGCGGCCGGGACCGGCGCCTCGGACTTGCGGCCGCCGGTCAGCACGTGATTGAAGCGCAGGTAGTAGTCCACTCCCGAACCGACCGCGGTCAGCACCGCCACCCACAACGCGACCTTCCCCAGGACGAAGAACTGGTGGAGGTGATCGCGGCCCAGAATCAGCAGCAGGATCGCCACCACCTGCGAAATCATCTTGAACTTGCCGAGCGGCGAGGCGGCAATCACCACGCCGCGGGCGTGCGCGATGCTCCGCAGCACGGTGATCGCGAACTCGCGGCCGAGAATCACCGCCACCATCCACGCTGGCGCCAGATCCATCGAGACCAGCGACACCAGCGCTGCGGTGATGAGGAGCTTGTCGGCCAGCGGATCCATCAACTGGCCGAGGGTGGTGATCTGGTGTCGGCGCCGCGCGAGATAGCCGTCGAGC
>DATLBL010000079.1:0-3999 GCA_035526925.1 Gemmatimonadales bacterium | reverse complement strand
GTTGACCCAGGCATCGTGATGGTTGCCGTGGATGATCCACTCGTCCGGGTACTGCGCGCCGGGGATGCGGGCGATGACGTTGTAGAGCGGCCGCTGACGCCACTCGAATGCGAGCTTCAGATGCAGCTTCGATGCGCCGGGCCCGACGTGATAGGTGATCGGCAGGGCGCCGCGCCACGCCTCCGGTGCGAGCGGACCGCGCAGGCTGCGCAGCAGCGGCAACGCATCGCCGTACGAGATCGGCAGGACTGGGATCTTGAGGAGCGTTTTGCTCTCCTCGCGCGCGAGCTTCTTCCCACCCGCTTCGGACGCCCACCCCGGCGTCAGCGGATCACCCGGATAGATAGGCATGTCCATCACGCTGCCGCGCTGGACGCCCTGCTCGGGCCGGAAGGCGCCGGTCGGGAACACGTCACCCGGGAAGTAGCCGTCGTCTCGCGGATCGGAGTAGATGATGCAACCGACCGCACCGTGCTCCCACGCCACCTTCGGCTTGATCCCGCGCCAGCTGCGGCCGTAGCGGGCGATCACGATCTTGCCCTTGACGTCGATCTTCAGCTTGGCCAGCTGCTCGTAGTCCTCGGGGATGCCGTAGTTCACGTAGACGAGATCCGCGGTAACGTCCCCGTCCGCTGAATAGGCGTTGAAGCTCGGAAGCTGCCCGGCATCCGCGGAGTCCGGGTCCGCATCCACCGGCGGCTCTTGCAGCCTTGCCACGTAGCGGTCCGGCCCAATCAGCTCCACGATCCGCTCGGTCGGGAAGGGCATCAGCGCTTCGAATTCCTCGATCCGTGCGTCCAGCCCCCACCACGTGAATTTCTCCAGCACGTAGTCCGCGACCTTCTTGCTGTTGGGACTCCCGGCATGGTGCGGTTCCGCGGTGATCGTCCGCATGTACTCGCGCAGGTTCTCCGGTTTCGGAACCGCCTGGAACTTCTGTTCCGCCTCACGCTCGGCGGCGGCGGAGCTGCCAGCAAAACCGCGAATCGGTGGCGGTGCCTGGGTGTGGCTGACGACGGACAGGCCGAGGGCGAGCAGGCCGGTGGCCACGGCGGAACGTTTCATGGTCAAACTATATCGCCTGGTGTGGGGTCTCGAGGTCTCGAGCCGTCAACGTGGACGGTTCAAGGGTGGGTGAGACTACTCGGCGCGAAGCGCGGTCACTGGATCGACGCGCGTAGCCCGTATTGCCGGGCCGAGCGACGCCATGAACGCGATACCGAGCAGCAGGCTGGCCGTGCCGAGGAGCGTGACCGGATCGGTGGACGACACCTCGAACAGGATTCCGTTGTGCTGGCCCTCGACGAGGTAGAGGGCGCTCCCGGCGATGTGCGCGATGACCAGCGCTATCGCGATCCCGAGCGCGACTCCAGCGGCGGCCAGCGTGAGGCCTTGACGCAATGCGAGGCCGAGCAGCCCGCGGACCGACGAGCCGAGCGCGAGCCGGACCCCGAACTCGCGGGTCCGTTGCTCGACGGCGTAGGTCATCACGCCGTAAAGGCCCAGCGCGGCCATGATCGTCGCGAGGAGTGCAAAGGTGGCGCTGAGGAGCAGGTTGAAGCGATCCTGCTGCAGTGCCGCCGCCACCGCATCGTCCATGGTCCGGAGCGCCAGGACCGGCATGACCGGGTCGAGCGCGCGGATCTCACGGCGGACGGCGGCTGCGAGTGCGCCGGGTGCTGCCGACGTTTTCACGACGACCTGGATCGGTTCCCGGCTGACCTGTGCGGCCGGCAGGTAGATCCCGTTGAACTCGACCTCGTTGAAGCCAAGTTCCTTCACGGCCGTGGCGATGCCGACGATTGTCACGGTGCCGGACGGAACCCAGGGTGATCGGCCGGGCAGCAGCTCCAGCGGGCGCCCGATTGCGGCACGGCCGCCGTATAGCCGGGCGAGTCGCTCGTTGACGATTGCCACCCGCGTCCCACCGCTGCCGTCGCCCTGATCGAAGGAGCGCCCCGCCAGCAGTTGAATCCCCAATGTCGAGAAGTAGCCGGGCGACACAGCCCGGAGAATGGCTCGTGGCTCGCGTCCGTCCGCAGGGGAGGGGCTGCCCGACGTGCGGAAGTATGCGACTGGTCCGCTGCCCAACGGCGCGCTGGTGGTGAGCGCGGCGGATCGCACGCCCGGCAGCGCGGAAATCCGGTCGAGGATCTCGCCAGCGAGGAGGTCAGTGGCGCCCCGCGCCGCGTACCGAGGTCCCGGCGTGGCCACCTGAAAAGTCAGGACGTCACGGGGCTCGAAGCCGATCGGCACCTGGGTCAGGCGAACGAAGCTGTTGAGAAAGAGCCCGGCACTGAAGAGCAGCACGAGGGCGAGGGTGATCTCGATCACCACCAGGCTGTTGCGGGCTCGTACGTGGGCACGGCTCGCACCGGCGGTGCGTCCGCCGTGCCCGAGCAACTCGCGGCCGGTTCCGCGTCGAGTGATCACGGCGGGCGCCAGTCCGAACAGCAGCGCTGTCGCCGCGGTCACGACGATCGCGCCCAGCAACGCGCGAGCGTCGATCCGGGCAACGGTCTCGCGCCCGAGATAGTCGGCGGGAAGTACGGCCGGGAGCGCCTCGGTCATCCAGATCGCGAGCACCACGCCCAGCGTCGCGCCGGCGGCGGCCAGCACGGCCCCCTCGACGACCAGCTGTCGCGCGATCGCGGTGGGTCCGCCACCAAGGGCGCGGCGGATCGCCAGCTCACGCTGACGCCGCTGCGCGCGCGCGAGCAGCAGCCCGGCGACATTGATGCACGCCAGCAGGAGAACGAACCCTGACGCGGACAGGAAGAACGTCATCGGCCGCCAGTCGGCCCCGCTGCTGGACGTCCGGAGATCTTCGACCCGCACGGTCCGCCCGGCGTTGCTGTCCGGGAACTCGCCCGCAACCCGTGTCGCGATTGCCTCCAGCTCGTGCGCTGCCGAGGCCACACTGACCTTCTCGCCCAGCCTTCCGATCGTGATCAGGTTGCGACGTCCCGCGTCAGACCGCGCCGGGTCGAACGCAACGTACAACTCCGGCGTCTCGAAGATCTCTGGACGGAACGACGCGGCGGTCATGCCGACGATGGTGACCGCTTCGCCATCGATCTCGATGTGCCGGCCGAGGATCTGCGGGTCGCTACCAAACAGGCGGACCCAGGAGTCGTGGCTCAGGACGGCCTCGCCAGCCGCCGCCGAGCCCGGCACGAATCCTCGTCCCCGCGCCGGCTGCACCTCCAGAACGTCGAAGAAGTCGGTGGTGACGGCGCGTACGGTGATCGACTCCGGAGCCGCGGGTGCGAGCACCACACGCCGGCGCGAATCCGTGCTGGCAGCGACGCCGCGGAGACTCTGCGCACCACGCCACGCCAGCAGATCTCGGGGAGAGGCGGGATCGTACTGTGGTCGAGCGGTGGTGCTGCTGGTGTAGATGGCGACGAGCCGGTCGGGTTGCGGGAAGGGCAGCGGGCGCCACAGCGCCGCGTCGACCACCGCGAAGACGGTCGCCGTCACGGCAATCGCGAGTGCGAGCGTGACGATGGCGGTGACGGCGAAGGTACGTTCCCGTGCGAGGGTTCGAGCGGCGTAGCGCACGTCCCGCAGCACGTGCTCGACGAGCACCCACGTCCATACCGTGCGGGCGTCCTCCAGGGCGAGCGTTCGGTTGCCCAGTGCACGCCGGCTGTCCCGTGCCGCCCGCTCTGGCGACATCCCGGCGCGCTCCAGGGCCTCTTGTCGCAGTGCCCGGTGATGCTCGATCTCGTCCTCGAGATCCCGGGCTTCCTGGCCCCGATTGATCCAGTAGAGGAGCCGCCGAATCAAAGACTGCATATCCAGCCTCGTCAGTCTGCCCGCAGCGCAGCGATGGGATCGACGCTGGCGGCGCGATGTGCAGGGAGCAGCGCAGCCGCCGCGGCGACCGTGAGCATGAGGACCGCAGCACCAGACAGCGCGATCGGATCGACCGGGCTGATGTGGAAGAGCAGTGTTTGCGCGAACCGGCTCAGCGCGAACGAAGCCACGAGCCCA
>DATLBL010000078.1:0-12110 GCA_035526925.1 Gemmatimonadales bacterium | reverse complement strand
AGGAGCGAGGTTGGCGCTACGTCTCGCTAACCGTCGCGATCTGCACCTTGGCAGTCGTGCCGCTGGTCTTGGTCTTCCTGCGTGACCGGCCGGAGGACGCCGGAATCAGAGCCTACGGAGCCAGCGAAGATGACCCGCCGGCGCCAGAGCGGGGCAACCCGGTCGTGATGGCCTTTCGCGGGCTGACCTTGGCCAGCGGCAACCGCAATTTCTGGCTGCTGGCGGCGACGTTCTTCATCTGCGGCGCCTCGACCAACGGCCTCATCGGAACGCACCTGATTCCGGCCGCGCACGACCACGGCATTCCCGAGGTCCGCGCGGCCAGCCTGCTCGCGATGATGGGCGTGTTCGATCTGATCGGAACGACTGGTGCGGGCTATCTCTCCGACCGGTGGAGCAGCCGCCATCTGCTGGCCTGGTACTACGGACTTCGCGGGCTGTCGCTGTTCTTCCTGCCGTTCGCGCTCGGTGGGTCACAGGCGGGACTGTGGATCTTCGCCGTCTGGTATGGGCTCGATTGGATCGCCACCGTCCCGCCGACGCTTCGGCTCGCCACCGATGCGTTCGGGACGGAGCGGGCGCCGATCGTTTTCGGATGGATCGCCACCGGGCACCAGGTCGGTGCCGCGCTGACCGCCTTCGGCGCAGGGTGGATTCGCACCTCCCTGGGCGACTACCAGGTCGCATTCTGGGGATCCGGCGCCCTGTGCCTGCTGGCGTCGGTGCTCGCGCTGCAGGTCGGCCGGCGGCGGGCCCGGCTTCCGGGGGGAGTCGCGCCGGTCGGCGTGACGTAGGCGGCCGGCCCGGCGCTGTTTCGGCACCGGTTCCGTCAGTGCAGCTCCGTCACCGCCCCGACCATCGGCCGTGATCGGCTCACCAGAACGCCGCAGATGCCGCCGTGTTGCGCCACGTTGACCACCTGCTTCTGTGACGCTCGCGCGAGGATGGCGACGCCATCCTCGCTGGCCGCGAAGCCCATCACGGTATAGAACGGCTCGATGTGCACGCCCCCGTCGGGCCCGATCACCGGGAACTCGCGTACCGGGATCGTCGCGAGCTGCTGCACCACCCAGCGATCGTCCGGGTCGCCCAGCGCCGCCATCATGGCGACGTCCCATGCGTCGCGTGAGACCGCGGGGCCGATGACGATCCCGTCGCCGCCGTAAGCCCGATTGGGCTTGAGGACCAGGCTCTCGTGGTTGGCGCGCGCGAAATCGAGCAGGTTGCCGACCCGACCGTCCGGAAGCATCGTGCGCCGGTCGGAGAGGACGCGGGTCCAGAGGATATGGCGCTGGAAAAGCTGGCGCTCCTCGGAGGTGAAGTACTGCTGGCACAGGCGCGGATCGGTCAGCACTTCCCAGCACGCCTTCTGGTCGAGATCGGCCGTGATCGACGAGATGACGCGATTCTCGCGCAGCAGCACCCGCATCGGCTCGACGTCGACGCCTTCCTCCTCAAGGTCGAGCAGGTCCACTACCCCGTAATCCCGATACGCCAGGTCCACCCGCTGGCCCTGGTGCCAGACCACGCCGCCCCGCAGCTCCAGCTCGGACGGGTCGGCGTGCATGACGGTCAGCCCGTGCCGTTCGCGCAGGTAGCGGGCGAGCTGTTCCTGCTCGTCCGGACCGTTCCCGGCGTACTTGGGCTCGATGAAGCAGACTTGGGGTCCGCTGCCGATGGCCGCCATGTGCGCGAGCAGCTCGCGGGTGAGGAGCTCCCGCATGTCGTGTCCGACGGCCAGCTCGAGCTCGCCATCGCCCGCTTGGAGGACCGGCACCACGATGTCCGCGATCAACTGCTCGCACGTCGGCACCATGTGCAGGCCGCCGATCCCCATCATGTTGGGCTCGACGAACCGCAGCGTATCGCGCCACATCGGACTGGTGAAGTCGATCAGCGCGTCCAGCCGTCCGAACACCGGGTTGTGCGCCTCCTGGCTCGGCCCCCAGCACTCCCGCAACCAGCGCTCCTCGGCATCGGGAAGGCGCAGGATCTCGCGCACCGTGAAATCGTGCAGATAGAGCGAGGGCAGCCGCTTGAGCGCTTGCTGGACGGTGAGGGTGACGTGATGCACGTACGCGAGCTGATCGGGAAGGACGGTGATCGGGGCGGGCAGGATCCGGATCGGCTCCACCGTGCCCTCGTGCAGGTAGACGACGTGCCGCGAGAGCGCGCCCGCGCGCAGGCGCTCGATCAGCGCGGCCAGATCGGCGGGAGCGAGCCGGTAGAGAGCGTGCTGAACGCGGCTGGCCAGCGCCAGTCCGGCCAGTCCCTGCTCCTCGGCGGGGGTCAGCATCGAGCGCTCCGTGGCATGGGCCGGGTGGGGATCCCATGTGTATGTTACGTCCGCGCGACACCGGCGCAACGACCGCTACCATCACCGATCGAGATCATGCGCGCGGACCAGGCCTACCACGAGCTCATGCGGCGGGTGCGGGAAGAAACCCTCCTGACCACGGTCGAGGCGCTGCTCGAGTGGGACGAGGAGACGTTCATGCCGCCCGGCGGGGTCGAGAACCGGAGCGAGCAGCTCGCGCTGGTGGCCGGGCTGCTGCACGACCGGGGCACCGATCCGCGGGTCGGCGAGCTGCTCGGCGAGCTCGAGGGGTCCGATCTGCTGAGTGATCCCACGTCCGCCGCCGCGGTCAACGTGCGCTCGCTGCGCCGGGAGTACGACCGCTTCGTCCGGCTCCCGCGGAAGCTCGTCGAGGAGGTGGCGCGCACCACGGCGCTCGCCCAAAAAGCCTGGGCCGGAGCGCGAAGCGCGGGAGAGTTCGGGCGCTTTCAGCCGTGGCTCGAGCGCATCGTCACGCTGAAGCGGGACGAGGCCGAATGCGTCGGGTACGAGGGCGAGCCGTACGACGCCCTGCTCGAAGACTACGAGCCGGGTCTCCGGAGCGCGGTCGTAGCGCGGCTGTTCGATGCCCTTCGCCGCGAGCTGGTGCCGCTCGCCGGTCGCATCGAGGCCGCCACCCGTCGTCCCGATCGGTCGGTGCTGCGTCGCCACTTTCCACGCGACCGCCAGCGGCACTTCGGCGAGGCCGTCGCCGCCGCGGTCGGGTTCGACTTCGGCCGCGGGCGGATGGACCTGGGCGTCCACCCCTCCTGCACCGCGGTCGGCCCGGGGGACTGCCGGATCAGCGTGCGCTTCGACGAGCGCGACTTCGCGGGCGGCCTGTTCACGATCCTCCACGAAGTCGGCCACGGGCTCTACGAGCAGGGCCTGCATCCCGAGCACTACGGTACGCCGTTGGGTGAGGCGGCGTCGGTCGGGATGGATGAGGCGCAGGCGCGATTCTGGGAGAACCACGTTGGCCGGGATTTCGACTTCTGGCAGCACTTCTATCCCCGCGCACGCGAGCTGTTCCCCGAGAGCCTGGGCGACGTGGCGCTCGAGGAGTTTCACTTCGCCGTCAATCGCGTCGCGCCGTCGCTCATCCGGGTGCAGGCGGACGAGGTGACGTACAACCTGCATGTGATGATCCGGTTCGACATCGAGCGCGCGCTCGTGTCGGGGTCACTAGAGGTCGCCGACCTGCCCGACGCCTGGAACGCCGCCTGCCGGGCCGCGTTCGGCCTCGCGCCGAGGAACGACGCCGAGGGCTGCCTGCAGGACGGGCACTGGGCCGACGGGATGATCGGCTACTTTCCCACGTACACGCTCGGCGACGTGTTCGCGGCCCAGCTCTACGCCTGCGCGGAGCTCGAGCTCGGACATCTGGGTGAGCAGTTCGCGCGCGGAGAGTTCGGCCCGCTGGTGGGCTGGCTGGGACGGCGGGTCTATCAGGAGGGCGGGCGGTATCCCTCGGCACGGTTGATCGAGGTGGTGACCGGCTCGCCGCCGGATCACAGGCCGCTGGTATGGATGCTCCGCCACAAGTACGAGACGCTGTACGGACTCTGATGGGCGCGAGGCGCGCCGACGAGGTTGTCGATGGCAGAGAAGTTCACGCTCGAGCACCGTGGACGCCGCTACGAGATCGAGCGCGGCGAGCCTCGCCGTGAGGCCGCGAGCGGCGGCGGCGCACCGGTGGGCACGGACCGCTGGTACATCACGTTCAACCTCGCGGCCGTGACCAGCCTCCCGGCGGTCGAACGCGAAACCCGCGCGGCGCTTCGCACCAGAATCCACACCTGGCTCGACGAGCACCCCGAGCCGCTGGGCGGCGAGGGGATCTACCTGGGCGGAGGTTAGCGGTCGTTCTAACGGAACGCCGCCGCGGGCATATACTATCTGGAGTCATGCCATCCTCCTCCAGGTCTGCGCGCGGTCTCCGTAGCGGTGTCCTGCGTGCCGCCGCCGCCACGTTGCTCGCATTGGCCTGCCACGATGAGGATCCGGTCCAGCCACCGCCCCCGCCCACACCTCCCGCGGCGCCGAGCAACCTTGTCGCCGTGCCGGGACCGGTCGCGGGCCAGGTGACGCTGAGCTGGCTGCCCAGCTCCAACTCGCTCCAGTTCAGAGTCTACCGGGGCACCGCGCCCGGGGTAACGCCGGGCACCGGTGCCCTCATCGGACCGGTGGTCAGCGGCCACGTCGAGAGCGGCTTGGCGCCCAACACCTACTACTACATCGTCACCCAGATCAGCGAAGGTCAGGAAAGCGCGCCGTCGGAGGAGACTAGAGTCGTGACCGATGATGCGATCGGCTTGAGCCTCGTTCGGCCGGTGCCCGGCGGCCCGGGAGGCGACGCCTTGGCCGTCGAGCTGGTGATCACGTCGGACTTCGAGATCGCCAGTGCGGTGGCGAGCGTGGCGGATCGTCAGGCGCCGCTCGTCGGCAGCGCCTCGGGCTGGCGCGCGACTGTCGACCTGCGAGAGCTGCCGCATGGGCCGCAGCGGCTCCGGCTGGTCGTGACCGACGTCCAGGGCCATCACGTCGAGGCCGAGATCCCGTTCCGATACGACACCCCGCCGGTGCTCACCGTGCAGGCGCCCCTGAATTTCGACGTGGCCCGCCCGGACCTGCACGTGACCGCGAGCTGCACGGACGACGACGCCACCGGCTGTGCCGGCATCAGCATCGACGCCGTGGACGCGACCGGCCGGCAGGTCGCACAGCTCTTCTCCACCGACGCCTCGTCGCTCGATGTGGACGTGCCGCTCACAGGTCCGAGGAGCGGGCTCATTCGAATCACGGCATTCGACCGTGGCGGGCAGGCGGACAGCGTCTTCCGTGAGATCCTTGAAGAGCCCGTCGCCGCCGCCGTTCAGCCCATCCTCCACGTGCCCGGTAAGATTCTCGATGTGAGCGCCGATTTCGTGCTGTTCGTCGACTCGACGGCGGAGGGCTCGGCCCTGGTCCGCCGCGCGCGAACCGACGGGACCAACGTGACCATCGCCGAGGTGCCGCGCTTCGGGCCTGCGTTCCTCGGCCCGTCCGGCGTGGTGCTCTACGTCGAGCGTACCGACGTGTACCCGTTCGCCCGGCTGAGCGAATGGCGGAATGGGGTCACCACGAACCTGGGCGGAGTCTTCGAGGTGCGGGTGGCGGGACAATTCGCCATCTGGGAAGTGGGCGACCTGGGGAACGTCTTCGTCAGTCCGCTGATGCGGCGGGATCTCGGATCGGGCAGCACCATGCTGATTGCCGACGACGCCGGTAACACGCAGCAGTCGGTGGCCGCCGACGGCGACGTGGCCTACTGGACGAACACTTTTGGGGTGTGGTGGTATCAAGACGGCACGGGGGCGGAGCAGATCAGCCCGCCGGACGGGGTGAACACCTACCCGGTCACCGACGGCGAGCAGGTGATCTACCGCCGAGCGCCGCAACTGGGCGACGCGGGGCCCTGGGAGATCATACGCCAGGACGGAGCGGGAGCGACGGTCCTCGCCGCCGGCATCCCGGCGGAGCCCATCCCCGGGGCGGACTACGCGGTCAACGGCGGCTGGGCGGCGTT
Source organism: Gemmatimonadales bacterium (assembly GCA_035526925.1). GTDB lineage: Bacteria > Gemmatimonadota > Gemmatimonadetes > Gemmatimonadales > GWC2-71-9 > CAVVWJ01. Next base: position 6,207 of record DATLBL010000078.1, on the reverse strand, counting down.
CCGGCGGGCCGGGTCGGGTGGCCAGCTCCAGATCTGGACCCGCTCCCCGGCCGGGGAAGAGCGGCAGGTCACCACCTTCGGTACGTCCAGTGAGCTCCGCGGCATCGGCCCTGCGGGCGAAGTGCTGTTCGCCTCGGCGGCGGCGGCTTCGGAGCTCCAGCTCTCCCGCCCGCCGTATGATGCGCCGTCGGTTCCGGTCGGCGGTGCGGGCGAATTCCACTTCCTGGACGGCGAGCTGGTGAAGACGGTCGGGACGACGCTCTTCTCGATCACTCCCTGAGCCCTTTCCAGGCCGCCTAGACGGTCCGCACCCTCGCCGCCTCAGGCGTCAACTCGGGTGCGCGCTCCCGTTCCTGCTCCCGCGCATGCGCCCGCCGTCCCAACCGCCGCTGCAGGCCGTCGAGATACGTGTAGATGACGGGCGTGATGTAGAGCGTCACGATCTGCGAGAAGGCCAGCCCACCCACCACGGCGATGCCCAGCGGCCGGCGCGACTCGGCGCCGGCGCCGTGGCCGAGCGCGATCGGCAGCGTGCCCACCAGCGCCGCCATCGTGGTCATCATGATCGGACGGAACCGCACGCTCGCCGCTTCCAGAATCGATTCCCGCGCACTCTTGCCGTGATTCCGCTCCGCATCGATGGCGAAGTCGATCATCATGATCGCGTTTTTCTTCACGATGCCGATCAGCATGATGATGCCGACGAACGCGTAGATGCTGAGGTCCTCCTGGAAGAGGACCAGCGCCAGCAGCGCGCCGAAGCCGGCGAACGGCAGGCCGGACAGGATCGTCAGCGGATGCACGAAGCTCTCGTACAGGATGCCCAGCACCAGGTAGATGACCAGTATGGCGAGCACCAGCAGCACGAGCAGGCCCTGCTGCGCCTGCTGGAACGCCGCCGCCGTGCCCGCGAAGCTGGTGCTGATCGTGGAGGGCAGGGTCTCCCGCGCCGCCGCCTGCACGGCTTCTACCGCCGCACCGATGGAGGTCCCCGGGAGCAGATTGAACGAGAGCGTGACCGACGGCAGCTGTCCCGAGTGGTTCACGGTCAGCGGGCCGGTCGACGGGGTCACCTGCGCCAGGCTGCCCAGCGGCACCGAGGTGCCGGCGCGGCCGGTGATGTGCAGCAGGTTCATTGCCGAGAGGTCGCGCTGGTACTGGGGGAGCAGCTCCATGACGACCCAGTACTGGTCGTTCGGCGTGTAGATCGTGCTGACCTGCCGGGCGCCGTAGGCATTGTACAGCGAGCTCTCGATCTGGTTGACGTCGATGCCCAGCGCGGACGCGCGGTCGCGGTCGATCCGCACCTGCACCTGCGGGTTCTTGATCTGCAGGTCGCTCGTGATGTCGGTCAGCCCCGGCACGTCGCGCAACCGACGCTCGAGCGCCGCCGCGCCGTCGTACAGCGCCTCGATGTCCGATCCCTGCAGTGTGAACTGGTAGAGGCTCTTCGACTGCCGGCCGCCGATGTTGATGACGGGAGGATTGGTGATGAACACCCGCATCCCCGGCACTGCCGCCAGCTTGCGCGTGAGCGACTGGGCCACCTCGTCGGCGCCCAGCTCGCGCTGATCCCGCGGTTTGAGATGGATGAAGAACCGGCCCTGGTTGACCGTATTGCTCCGGCCCCCGCCGCCCACCGCCGACATGAACCCCTCGACGTTGGGATCCTCCTGCACGATGGCCGCGGCCGCGCGCTGGTGCGCCACCATGGCGTCGTAGCTGGTGCCCTCCTGCGTCTCGCTGGTGCCGTTCAGCTGGCTCGTATCCTCGCTCGGGATAAATCCCTTCGGCACGATCCGGCCGAGGACGATGGTCCCCGCCAGGATGAGAGCGCTGAACACCATGGCCAGCCCGCGCCGGTCCATGACCCAGGCGAGGCTTCGCTCGTACCACGAGAGCGACCTTTCCCAGGCCCGCTCGGTGACGCGGTAGAACCGCCCGCGGTCGGCGTCCTTCGGCTCGGGGCGGAGCCAGCGGCTGCACAGCATCGGCGTGAGCGTGAGCGACACGACGCCCGACACCAGGATGGCGACGCCGATCGTCACCGCGAATTCCTGGAACAGCCGGCCGATGAGTCCGCCGAGGAAGAGCACGGGGATGAACACCGCGACCAGCGAGAGGGTCATCGAGATGACGGTGAAGCTGATCTCCCGGCTGCCGTTCACCGCGGCCTCGAGCACCGGCTCGCCGTGCTCCATGTGGCGCACCACGTTCTCGAGCACCACGATCGCGTCGTCCACCACGAAGCCGACGGCGAGCGTGAGCGCCATGAGCGACAGGTTGTCGAGGCTGTAGCCGAGCACGTACATCACTGCGAACGTGCCGACCAGGGACATCGGCAGCGCGAGCGCCGGAATCATCGTGGCGCGCAGGTTCCGGAGAAAGAGGAAGATCACCATCACCACCAGACACAGCGCCAGGAAGAGGGTGAACTTCACGTCGGCCACCGAGGCCTTCACCGTCTCCGAGCGATCGTAGAGCGTGGCCATTTCGACCGACGCGGGCAGCTCGGGCCGGAGCCGGTCCACCTCGGCCTTCACCCGCTCGGCCACCGCCACGGTGTTGGTTCCGGGCTGTCGCTGAATGGCGAGCACGATGGCCCGTTGGCCGTTGTACCAGCTGGCCTGCTTGGTATCCTGCACGCTGTCGATCACGCGGCCCAGGTCGCCCAGCCGGACCGGCGCGCCGTCGCGATAGGCCACCACCAGCGCGCCGAAGCCGGCCGCATCGGTGAGCTGACCCTGACTTTCCACCGAATACGCCTTGTCCGTGCCCCAGAGGATGCCGGTCGGCAGGTTGACGTTTCCGTTCTGCACCGCGGTGGCCACCTCGTCCACGCCGATGCTCCGGGCGGCCAGCTGCTGCGGATCGAGCTGGATCCGCACCGCGTACTTCTGCGAGCCGTAGATCTGCACCTGCGCGACGCCGTCGATGGTCGAGAGCCGCTGGCTCAGGAAGGTTTCCGCGAACTCGTTGAGCTGGGGCAGCGGCAGGGTGGTGGTCCGGAGCGCGAAGTAGAGAATCGGCTGGGACGAGGGATCCACCTTCCGGAAGCTGGGCGGCAGCACGTCCTGCGGGAGCTGACGCTGGGCCTGGGAGATGGCAGCCTGCACGTCCTGCGCGGCCGCGTCGATGTCCCGGCTCAGCGCGAACTGGAGCGAGACCTGCGTACTCCCCTGGCTGCTCGTCGAGGTCATCGTCTCGATGCCCGGGATCGTCGAGAACTGCTTCTCCAGCGGCGTCGCGACCGAGGCGGCCATCGTCTCGGGGCTCGCGCCCGGCAGGCTGGCGCTGACGGAGATCGTCGGGTAGTCGACCGCGGGCAGGTCGCTCACCGGCAGCTGTCGGTAGGCAACGAGGCCGAAGATCAGGATGCCCGCCATGAGCAGCGTCGTCATGACGGGGCGGCGGATGAAGAGACCGGTAAAATTCATGATGCCCTCGCCCGGGCGCTGTCGCCCGGAGCCTTGATCTGGACCTTGACCCCCTGACGCAGCCGGAGCTGGCCGTCGGTCACCACCCGCTCACCCGGTTGCAGCTCGCCCCTGACCACCGCGAGATCCCCCGCGGTCCGGTCCACCGTGACCGGGCGGGTGACGGCCGAGCTGTCGGGCTGGATGACAAACACGAAGCTGCCCTGCTGGCCCGACACGACCGCCGAGCCGGGCACCACCAGCGCTTCCTGATCGACATACAACCGAAGTCTCACGTTCACGAACTCGCCAGGCCAGAGAGCCCCGTCGCGGTTGGGGAACGTGCCTTTGAGGAGGATCGTCCCCGTCGTGGTGTCCACCGCGTTGTCCACGAACGCCAGCGTGCCCTCGCTCGCCGAGCCGCCGCTGGTCGGCGCGGCGGTCACGGCGATCTGGTCGCTTCGATAACGCTGGATGGTCGGCAGGTTGGCCGCCGGCACCGCGAACCGGACCAGGATCGGCTGAATCTGATTGATGGTCACGAGCGGCGCCGCGTCGGCCGATCGGACCAGATTGCCTTCGCGCACACGCAGACTGCCAGTCCGGCCCGAGATCGGCGCCCTGATCGTGGCGTACTGCAGGTTGAGGCGCGCCTGCTCGACGGCGGCCTCGCTCGACGCGAGGGTCGCGCTCGAGGCGGCCGCGGTCGTCCGCGCGGCATCGTTCTGCTGCGCGGTGACATACTCCTTGTCCGCCAGCGCGGCATACCGCTTGGCTTCCTGCTCGGCGTTCGTCGCCTGGGCGAGGTCGCGCTGCAGGAGGCCCTCGGCCTGGGCCAGCGCCGCCTGAAACGGACGCGGATCCAGCTGGAAGAGCACCTGGCCTTTCCGCACGTCCTGTCCCTCGCGGAATGCGATCCGAACGATGGGACCGCTCACCTGCGGCTGGATCGCCACCGTCTGGACCGGCTCGACCGTTCCCGTGGCGGCCAGCTCGAACGGCACCGCGCGACGTTCCGCCGTGCCGACGGTGACGGGCACCGGCGGGGCGGGCGGCGGGTCCTTCTTGGCGCAGCTGGTGAACAGCAGGATCCCGAGTGACAGCAGGGAACGGGAACGCGTCGCGATCATCGGGGTGGCACCGCCGTCGTGGAGTCTGAAGTGAGGCGCAGCGACGTGCCGCCTTTGGGATCCAGCACGCCCGCGTCATGGGCCAGCTGCGCCAGCGAGACGCTCCAGGCCAGCCGGGCGTCCACCTGCTGCGCACGGGCGCTCGCCAGCGCGCTCTGCGCGGCCAGGAGGTCCAGCACACTGCCGACACCGGCCTTGTACCGGGCCAGCGCCACCTCGCTCGACTGGGTCGCGCTGGCGAGCAGGTCCTCGGCCGTCCGCACCCGGCGGGTGGAGGTCTGCAGCGCATAGTACGCGCTGAACACCTCGTACACGACCTGCTGGCGGAAGGACTCGCTTCGGGCCAAGGCGGCCTCCGCCTGATACCTGGCGGCGCGCAGGTCGTACTGGCGGGAAAAGCCGTTGAACAGCGGGATGGCCAATCCGAGCGAGAGGTTGTAGCTGTTGGCGCCGTCGGGAATGGTCGTCGCGTAGGTGCGGCCACCGGTAGCGCTCAGGTTCAGTGACGGGAGCAGATTCGCCCGCGCTTCGCCAATGCCGGCGCGGGCCGCTTCCGCCTCGGATCTCGCGGCCGCGAGATCGGGGCGGCCGTGGAGCGCCGACGCGATCAGCGCATCGACGCTGTCGGCCAGGGCCCCGACCGGGACGGCCGCCGCGCTGGAATCCACGTCGTAGGGCAGGTTGGCGGGCAAACCAAGGGCAAGCGCAAGCGCGCCGCGCGTGGTCTGGAGGTTCCCCTCGGTGGCCTGCAGGTCGAGCTGGGTCTGACTGGCGGCGGTACGGGCCTGCAGCACGTCGGCGATGGTGGCCAGTCCCACCCGCCGACGCTCCTCCGCCGCCTCGAGGTTGGCCTGGGCTTCGGCCAGGGTGGTGCGTTGCGCCACCAGCAGCGAGCGGTTGGCCAGGTACTGGAAATAGGCCACCTGAATCTGCAGCACCACGTCCTGGATGGCCGCGTTGTGCGTGAAGCCGGCGGCCAGGAGCTGCTGGCGCGCGCCCTCGATCCGCCCGGTCCGGCCGCCGAAGTCGAACACCAGATAGGACAGCGTCACGCTCGGGGTGAGGACCGACTGCTGCACGGCCGTGCGACCCTGACTCGCCACGGTCTTGATGCGCGAAGCCGAGACGTCGCCGTCGATGGTCGGCAGCCAGGCGCCACGTTCGGAGCCGTAGGCGGCCGCGGCCGCCTGCGCGTTGGCCCAGGCCAGCCGGGTGTTCGCGTTGTTGCGGAGGCCGATGTCCACGATCTCCGCCAGGGTCAGGCGGCGGATGCGGTCGGCCAGATCGGTCGGTACCTGCGCGAAGGTGGCGGTGTCGGCCGACTCGACCTCGCGGAGCGCGCCGGCCGGCGGCGTCCAGGCCACCTGTGGCGCCGGGGAAGCGCCCGGCACGCCCGAGACCTTCGGCGTCCCCACGCACGCGGTGAGGAGCGTGCCAGCGACAAGGAGCGCACCGAGCGCCCGGGATGACGCGTCCGCGTGTGGAGCGCTCACCGCTTTCCCCTCCGCGCCGATACGATGGCGCGGCGACCGGGTCGCGCGCGCCGCTCCCAGCGGTCCACCGCGGCCCCGATGGCGTCCACCATGTATGCGTACGCGGTCTCGTACCCTCGGAGGCGGCCGCGGACGCGCTCGCTCGGGGTCGGCAAGGTTCGCCGCGCC
>DATLBL010000077.1:0-2127 GCA_035526925.1 Gemmatimonadales bacterium | reverse complement strand
GTGCCGCGCTCCGCGGTGTTGTGCGCCCGCGCCATGCGCGTGAGCGAATCGAGCACGATCACCACGTCGCGTCCCTGCTCGACGAGTCGCCGTGCGCGCTCGAGCACCATCTCCGTGACCTCGACGTGGCGCGCCGCCGGCTGGTCGAAGCTCGATGCGATCACCTCGCCGACCCCCCACGAGATCGCCTCACTCACTTCCTCGGGACGCTCGTCCACCAGCAGGATCAGCAGCGAGGCCTCGGGGTGGTTGATCGCGATCCCTTCGGTGACCGCGTGCAGCAGCGTGGTTTTGCCCGCTCGCGCCGGAGCGACGATCAGACCGCGCTGGCCGTACCCGATCGGCGCGATGAGGTCGATCGCCCGGCGGATGAGCTCCGGGCCCCCTTTCGCCGGCCGTCCCGTCTCGAGGTAGAGCTTCCGCTCGGGGTATGTCGCGATGAGCGTGTTGAACTCCGGACGTCGGACCGCCGCCTCTGGCGGACCGCCGTTGATCGAAGTGATCTCGATCAGGGCGGTGCGGCCACGCGGATCGCGGCCCGTCGTTCCCGTGATCAGATCGCTCTTTCGCAATCCATGCTGGCGAACCAGGAATGGGGCCACGTATGCATCGCCCGCGTCGGCCAGGTAGCTCGCCTGTGCACGTCGGACGAAGCCGCCGTCGCGCGCCACATCGAACCAGCCGGTAGTCTCGCCCGTGGCGACGAGCTGCATCGGCTGTGCGTTGACCGGCGGGCGCTCACCCTGAACAGGAGCCTGCCCGGGCTCGCGGCGCCCTCGTCCACGATTTCGCCGACCGCGCCTGCCGTTCTGCCGCTCCTGGAATCCGCCGCCTTCGCGCGACGGCGCATACGTCCCGTTGTCGACCCGTGGCGCCGGGACCGCCGCCGGGAGTGCCGGTGCGGATGCAACGATCGGCGGCGTCACGGCCTCTACGATGGGGGCCACCTCCATCGGAGGCGGCGCCGGAGCGGGAGGAGCGGCTGGTTCCGCACGCTCGCTCGCTCGTGGTGCGCGCTCGATCGGTGGTGCGTCGCCCGTCTCGGGCGGACCTTCGCGGTAGGGATTCGGCTCGCCCTGCTCGGCTGCTGGGCGGGCGTTGGGGCGGGGTCCACGGCCGCGACGGGGGGGACGCCGGCGTTCGTTCATGCAGTTACTGTCGGTCAGGGTGAATGCGCGCGAGCCACGCCTCGGCGTGCTCGCGTCCAACTCAATGCGATTGCTCCAGTCGCGGCGTCGCGGATGGAACGGTGTCTCGCGGGGATGCCGCACAGCATACGCCGTGGGCTGATCGGTCGATGACGGAAATAGAGCGACGCGACTGGTGCTGTGCCTCGATCACCTGCCGGCGCGGATACCACACGCGGGGTCAGGTGACGGTCCTACAAGGGGGCGCGGCGCTTCATCTCGCCTCGTGTACCCCCAACGACGGGGACACTGGTCCGGCCGCGCATCGATGCTCGGTCGGTCGACGCGGAGCGCTGTCGGACCGACGGACGCAACGAGTATGGCCAACTCCTTCGATTCGCGCAACCCACTCGTGCGGGCTGCGAACTTCGTGCCCGTGAGCTTCCACGCTGCCCACGGGGGTCCGCCGGAGCCAGACGGATAGGACTGCGCGAGGCATCTCGGACGCGCGCTGCGCGCCTGCCACCCGGTCCCTCCCCGAGTAGCTTTCGCGCATGATCTCCTCCTCCCCCACCGACGTCGGCGCCGCGCTCGCGGCCGCCGTGCACGAGTATCGCCAGCATGGTGACGTTGGCGCCCTGCTCGATCGGGTGAAGGCGATCGCGCGCGATGCCGAGCCCGAGTCGCTCCCCTCGGCGGCCGCACCCTACATGGACTTGCCCGAGGTGGTCATTCCGGTGTACGAGCGCCTGGTCGAAGCCCGCCCCGACGAGGCCCAGCCGATGGTGGTGCTGGCCAACGCTTACTGGCTCACGGGACGCGGCGCGGATGTGGTCGGGGAGCTCGCCGAACGGGCCAAGCGCGTGGACTCCGCGAACCGGGGTGCCTGGCACCTCTGGGCGCTCGCGGAGTCCGATCCCCGCGAGCGGATGGAACGGTGGCGCGCCGTCACCGCGCGCTTCCCGGCCGACCAGCTCGCGCGCGCCGCGCTGGCGGACAA
>DATLBL010000076.1:0-6571 GCA_035526925.1 Gemmatimonadales bacterium | reverse complement strand
TGCAGATAGTGGGCGAACCACGGCCGCTGGATCCGCTCGCGAAAGTAGTCCGCCGTGTTGCGCCCGAGCCGGATCGGTCCGAGCGAATCGCCACCTGCCTGCGCCCAGCCCCGATGGTACCACGGACCGAGCACGATGCGGTTCAGGTTCGCCGTGTCCGCCTGCTCCACCGTCCGGTACGCGAGCTGGGGCCCGAGGATATCCTCCTGGTCCCACCACCCGCCCACGAACAGGATGGGGACCTCGGGCTTGGTGAGCACATTCTGCATCGCCTTGGCCTGCCAGTAGGCATCTCGTGTCGGGTGAGTACGGTAGCCGACCCAGGACGGGAGGCGGAAGACGCCGGTCGCCTTCGCGAGCGAATCCAGCGTGGGATACTTCAGGTAGAATTCGTAGTGGTCGTACTCGGGGATCGGCAGAACGTGGAACCCTTTCGGTTCGACCTCCATCAGCGCCGCGAACTCCAGTCCCTGCGACTGGCGAAACGCGCCCTGATGAAAGAAGTCGTCGCCGAGCCAGGTGTCCGTCGTCGGCGCCTGGGGGGAAATGGCCTTGAGCGCCGGGTGGGCACCGACCCCGGCAAGCCCCGCCAACCAGCCGCCGTACGAGATGCCCATGACTCCCACTCGCCCGTTGTTGCCCGGCAGGTTCTTCACCAGCCAGTCGATGGTGTCGTAGGCGTCGGTCGACTCGTTCGTTCCCGGCGGGTTGCGTGGATCATCCTGTGCGCGGTTGATGACGAACTCACCGCCAGACCCGAAGCGCCCACGGACATCCTGGACCACGAAGATGTACCCGTCCTGGGCGAGCTCGCGGTACTCGAGCGGCAGCTCGGTGGTTCGGAAGGCCCCCGCGGCCGAGAACGGCGTTCGAATCAGCATGATCGGAAGTGGCCGACCCGCGGCCGTCGGTATGAGCGCGACCGCGAAGAGTCGCGTGCCATCCCGCACCGGCACGGTGAGCTCGCGGCGCTCATACCCGGAGGCTTGCACCGCCTCGGCACGTTCCGGAGCCGTCCCGAGCATGATCGACGCAACAAGGAGCAGCGATCCAATCGTAGAAGCCAAGCAGCCTCCTGAGATGCCTGAAACCTGCGAACAGAAACACCCATCGCAATCATACCCGGGCGTGGCGAGTCCAGCAGCCTGTCGGCCCCGGGTGCCCCGTCCGCCGGGGCCCCATCGCACGAAACCCCACCGTGCTTCCGGCCGTACCTTCTGCATCGGCCGCGCACCCGTCCGGCCCCGCCAGCTACCGCCCCACGTCGAGATCGCCATGCGTGATGCCCTTCGCCGAGACGTCGCCTACGCCATGCGCGGCCTTCGCCACGCGCCGGTCTTCGCGCTCATCGTGGTGCTCACTTTGGGCGCCGGGCTCGGTGCCGCCACCGCCATTTTCAGCGTGGTGAACGGAGTGCTCCTGCGCCCACTCCCGTATCGCGAGCCGGATCGGCTGGTCATGATCTGGAACGATTTTGGCCAGGGTGCGCAGTCGCTGCCGGCGACATCTGCCACCGACTATCTGGATTACGAGCGAGAGACGACGCTGTTCGAAGGCTTCGCGGCCGGCACCGGCGGCTCGGAGGTCGGGGCGACCGGCGTGCTCAGCGGCGACGGCGCCTCCGAGCGGGTCGAGCTGACGCCCATCTCCGCCAATCTCCTCCCCCTGCTCGGCGTGCAGCCGATGCTTGGCCGCACGTTCACCGCCGACGAAGAAGCGCTCCAGGGGCCCAAGGTGGCAATCCTTACGTACGGGCTCTGGCGGCGGCGATATGGCGCCGACCGCGACATTGTCGGAAAGACGATTCAGGTCGACGCGGTCTCGCATACCGTGGTGGGCGTGCTGCCACCCGAGTTCCGCCTGTTTCTGCCGGCCGAGGTGTATGCCATCAGGGAGGGTGACATCTACACGCCCCTGCAGATCGATCGGGCCAACCTCCCGCCGCGGAATCTCACGACCCTTACCGTGTTCGGCCGGATCAAGCCCGGCGTGTCGCTCGCCCAGGCTCAGGGGGACATGGATCGCGTGGCCGCCCGGTTTCGCGAGGCCTATCCGGAGCACAAAATGTCGCAGGTCCGGATCCGCGCCGTGCCGCTGCATCACGACGTAGTCAAGGACGTGGAGCCCACGCTGCTCATCCTGCTCGCCGCCGTGGGGCTGCTGGTGCTCATCGCCTGCGCCAACGTGGCCAATCTGCTGCTGGCCCGCGCGACCGTCAGGGAGCGCGAGCTGGCCATCCGCCAGGCGCTCGGCGCGAGCCGCGGGCAGATCGTCCGCCAGCTTCTCGTCGAGAGCCTGCTGCTCGCATCGTTCGCGGGCGTGCTGGGCATCGGTCTCACGTATGCCGCGCTCGCGGCGCTCGCTCGGCTCGCCCCCGCGACGCTCCCGCGCATGACCGACGTGCAGGTGGACTGGACCGTGGCGACCTTCACGGTCGTCCTCTGCGCCGCGACAGCGGTCCTCTTCGGGCTCGCGCCTGCCCTCCATGCTGCCGAACCCGGCGGAAGCGAGGTGCTGCGAAGCGGCGGGCGCGTGGCCAACGCGGGACGGCAGGGGCGCATCAGGAACGCGCTCATCGCCGCCGAGATCGCGCTGTCGCTGGTGCTGCTGGTCGGTGGGGGATTGCTGGTGCGCAGCTTTCTCGCGCTCCAGCGCGTCCGTCCCGGGTTCGAGCCCGCGGGCGTGCTGACTTTCCGGGTCTCGCTGCCGCTCGGCGCGTACCCGGAAGGAAGCAAGCGAAAGCAATTCTACGAGGAGCTGGAGCGGCGGCTCCTGGCGCTACCCGGCGTCGAGTCGGCCGCGCGCACCAATCAGCTGCCGCTCACCGGCAGTGGTGCGCTCCAGCCGTACGCGTATGACGAGGAAACCGCCCGGAATTTCGAGAGCGTCACCGCCGAGGCTCGCTGGGTTTCGCCCAATTACTTCCAGACGCTCGGCACCCGTCTGATCGCCGGACGCCCGTTCACCGTGGACGACAAGGGCTTCGGCCCGAATCGGACCATCATCGTGGATGACCGGCTGGCCAAGCGAGTCTGGGGAAGCGAGAGCCCGATCGGAAAGCCGCTCCAGCTCGAGCCGACCGGCGCGCCGAACATGAACGCCACGGTCGTCGGCGTGGTGGAGGCCACCCGCATGCTCGGCCTCGACGGCTACGGACTGCCCGCGATCTACAGCCCGTATCCACCCTGGCTGACCGCATCGTACGCGGTGCGCACCGCCGGCGATCCCGCATCGCTGATTCCGGCGGTGCGTCGCGAGGTGGCTGCGCTGGACCCGAGCCTGCCGGTCGCGGATCTTCGGCCGATGCACGAGTACGTGGAGGATGCGCTGGCCGGGCCGCGGCTAAGCCTCCTCCTCATGCAGGCGGTCGGCGGTCTGGCCCTGCTGCTCGCCACGATCGGCATCTACGGAGTGATCTCGTACAGCGTGAATCAGCGCCAGCGGGAGTTCGGCGTGCGGATCGCGCTGGGGGAGACGCCGACCCGCCTCACTCGCACCGTAGTGCTCCAGGGTGCGCGGCTGGTCGGCATCAGCATCGTCGTGGGGCTCGTGGGCGCGCTGGCCGCGACGAGGCTGCTCTCGGGGCTGTTGTATGGGGTCAGTCCGAGCGATCCGTTGACGTTCGTGGGTGTCTCGCTCGCGCTGACGATGGTGGCGCTCGCGGCGTGCTATGTGCCGGCGCGCCGGGCGTCGCGCGCCGACCCGCTCAGCATTCTCCGGAACGATTGATCGCCGGACGCACCCGACCCTTAGGGCAGCCGGTGTCCCACACCGTTCCGGCGATGGCCAGCGTCGGCGCTAGCGTGAAACGTGAGCGGCGGGAGCGGGCCGCCGGAGATCCCGCTCCCGCACGCCCGAAGGTGCGTGCCCCGTCAGCCCCTCCACTCAATGCTACTCGATGCGAAGCTTTCGCTGCGCCGCCTCGTCCCATCGCGGCCGCTCCGCCGCATCGGCCACGCGCAGGGCCGTGTACGCCGCCAGCCGCGCGATCCGAGCGGTGAACGCCGTCTCGATCGTCGAGGCTTCGTCGCTCGGGCGGTGGTAGTGTGTATCCGGTCCGCTGCTGGAAAAGAACAGGCTCGGAACCCCCCGACGTGCGAACCAGATCTGATCCGAGGTGAGGAAGTACGTGCGATCCGGCCACTGATCGTCGACGACCGTCAATCCCAGATCGGGATGCTCACCGTTGGCCTCCCGCGCCGTGCGGCCTAGGGTCGAGAAGCCGCTCCCCTCCGCTGACACGGTGTCCGCCTGCCAGCTCCGGCCTATGCCATCCAGGTTGATGTCCGCGACCACGTCCTTCATCGGGACCGGCGAGTGCGCGGTGAACCATTCGCTGCCCCGGATGCCCACCTCTTCACCGGTGAGGATCAGGAAGAGCACCGAGCGCCGAAGCGCGGGTCGCAGGGCGGCCAGCGCGCGGGCGATCTCGAGCACGGCCGCGACGCCGGACGCATTGTCGTCGGCGCCGTTGTAGATGCTGTCGCCGCGCTCATCGGGCGCACCTACGCCGAGGTGATCGAGGTGCGCGGAGAGAGCCACATACTCGTGCCGGAGGCGGGGATCCGCGCCAGGGATGACGCCCATCACGTAGGGCGCGTACGCCGTGTCGGTGGATTCCGGGATGGTCAGCGTCAAATCCCCAGTCGCTCCGCCGGCCGCGCCACGAATCCTCCGGGCCGCCGTGGGCGTGACCAGCATCGTCGGCACGCCCGTGGATGCATGATTCATCTTCGATCCGGCGGCGGCCACCGAGCCTACCGTCTGTGAGGGATCGAGCACCAGGACGAGCGCTCGCGCGTGGGCCTGCCGCGCCGCCGCCATCGCGGTATGCGCCGGGCCGCTCCATGGTCCCGGTGCAAGACGGATCACGGGAATCCGACCCCGCACCGCCGCCGTATCAGCCAGGTCGGGCAGCTCGACGAGTGTCCCCGTCACCGGTGTGTGTCCGCCCGGCATGACGGCAAACTCCGTCCCGTAGCGGAACCTGAGCGTGCGGCCGGCGCTGGACACCTCGAGGCCGATGACCTCGACCTTCGGCCGCGTGTCGACGAGCGGCCAACGCGTCACGAGATCGGTGCCGGCCAGCGGCCGTACCCCCGCGCGCGTGAGCTCGGCGGCCACGTACGCGGCGGCCAGGTCGAGCTCACGGGATGGCGTCGGACGTCCGCGAAGCGAATCATGCGCGAGCACGCCGATGTGACGGCCGATGCCGTCGCCGGTGATGCCGTCCACGACGGCCCGGTGCGGAGAGCTCTGCCCCAGTGCGGAGGCGGAGAAGGACGCACTCATGGCCGCAAGCACGAGCACGAACACCACTTCTCGATTCCTCATGCGCGCAACTCCCGCTCCCAGGCCTGAAATGCGATTTCGTAGTAGTTGTCGGAGAAGCGCACCCACTCCCCGAGTGCACCAGGTGGACGCCACTGGCGGGCGGCTGCCGCCGCCGGATCGCCGCGGCGCACCGCATCCCGCGCACCGGCCTCGACGCTTTCGAGCAGCGCGAGGAACCCGCGCAGGTCGGTCCGGCGGGCGGCCGATCCATGGCCGGGGATCCACAGGCTTGCAGGCTCGGCGAGCAGCTTTCGCACGTGGGCGGTCTGCCGGCTCGGCGTCGCATCCACAAAGTTCGGAAACAGCCCGATCCAGACCAGATCTCCGCACCACACCACGCGTGGGTCTACGACCTCGATGGTGAGGTCACTGGCCGTGTGTCCTTCACGCGGCGTGATCCGCACGCGTCGACCACCGAGATCGAGCTCCGTGGGTTGATCCGGAGCAAGGATCGAGTCCGGCAGCACCGCCTCGGGCCGCTTCTGCCGGAGGAGGTCCCTCGTGGCCGCAGTACCGAGAATCTCGACAACCGCCCCGTTCTCGTGGTAGCCACCGAGACCGGCAGCGTGGTCGCCATGGTAATGGGTCAGCGCGACGTGCGTGGGCCACCGTCCGGTGAGCCGCCTCGACTGTTCGGCCATCCAGCGGGATCCGTCGACGGTCGCGAAGCCTTCGATGGCCAGGACGCCGTCGCGGCCCGCGACGATGCCGCCATTGGAGAAGGTCCGCATCGCCCCACTGGCGTGATCTCCGCCGAGCGGTGTCGAGACGAGCATCCAGACCCCGTCGGCCACCCGCTCCAGCCGACCCCACGGCTCGGTGCGCACCGGGACACCGCGCGGTTCGGCGGCGAAGAGGCGGCGGGTCTCGAGGGTGGCCCCGCCTAGGGCCGCCAGCGTCCAGGCGCCGCAGGTCGCCGCCGCTCCGAGAAAAGCCCGGCGCCCGAGCTCCGCGGTCACGGGTGCTCCCTGGTGGCGGTGCCCGATCTGCTGGCGGATTTCCGATCGAATTTGGTGCTCACCGCCCGGAGAGTCGGATAGAATTGCACGAAGACGTTGTCGTCGGCGGCGTTCTGCGCATGGCACGACTGGCAGCCCTGCCGAGGTGCGGCGACCGCGCGGGCGCCGGGAGCGCCTTTGCCGAAATTGAAATAGGCCCAGCTCCCGGGATAGCGCTCGCTGTCCTTGAGCGAGAATTCGACCGCCAGGAACTCACCCTCGAAAAACCCCTGCTTGCT
>DATLBL010000075.1:0-16250 GCA_035526925.1 Gemmatimonadales bacterium | reverse complement strand
GCGCTCAGCCCGAACCGCCGTGGGGATTGAGACTGAAGACCTTAGCGGGAAGTCGTATCCATGCCGGCGCGACCGGTATCGGAGAGCGTTCCGGTCCCGCCGCTCATGGTCGTGTCCGCAGCGCCGCCGCTCATTGAGCCCGACTCCGAGCCGGTGCCGCCGGTCGTAGTATCGTTTCGGGGCGGGTTGCACGCGGCAACCGACACGGCCGCGAGGGCGGCGAGGATGGATTTCGATGAACGTCTCATGGTGTCTCCCTTTTCGGCAGCGCCACGCGGGCACCGCCCTGACATAGGTATCCGTACTGTCCAAAGCGGACAGCGCGCCCAACCTAGGTGGGGCGGGAGGCCCCGGAGGTGAGCCCGGTCACGGCTCCGCTGCGAGCGCCACGAGCGAGCGCGCGAGGTTCTCATGCGCCCGCGCCTCGTAGCGCTCTCGATACCATCTGGTGCCGTACAAGGCCGCACGCTCGAGCAGCGCCCGAAGCACCTCGCTCCTGGCCGCACGATAGGCCGGGTCCGGTACCCACGCATACTCCGACCTGATCGCCGTCTCGTACGCGTGGAACTCGTGCCACGGGCGACCGAGGATCGAGAGATCGATATCGCACACGAGCTGCCCGTCAGAATCCTTGGGGGGAGATGTGTGGCGCGTGAGCAGTATGAGTCGCACAACCTGGTCGATTGCGTGCCCTGGCACGCCCAATCCGCCCAGGGCCCGCGCGGCCCACCTGGCGCTTCGCTCCTCATTGTTCGAGGCGCGTGGGTCGTAGATGGCATCGTGGTACCACAGGGCGGCTTCGACCAGCGGCGCCGGACGTCCCTGCACGGTCTCATCGAGGCGTTCGAGGCAATCGATCAGGTGTGACGTGCCATGGTAGGCGCGCGCAGGCTCGGCCCAGGCCGCGAGAAGCTCGTCGGCGCGAAGGCCCGCCTCCGCCGTACCGCCGAGACGTTCTACGAGCGACGTGAATCGCGCCCGCAGCATGGTCATCCGCGGAGAAACCAGCTCGCGATCGGGCCCCGAAGCGGTGCCCTGCGGGCCAGGCTCGCCATCGCCGCGAGCGTCAGCGCGCGCTGACGGGGCCGCGCGAGCCAGCGCGCCAGGCGATCGTGCCGACGCTTCGTTCGCAGCCACCTTGCCGTCTTCGGGGCAGGGGTACTCGCGTCGAGGATTCGAAGGGCGACCTCCTCGCCGGTGACGAGCGCGGCATAAATCCCTTCGGCGGTGAGCGACGAGACGACCCCAGCCGCGTCACCCGCCAGGTGAACGCCGCCATCGAAATGACAGCCTGGGTAGAGGACCTCCAGGGTAGCCGCCTCGAACGGCACACCGTTCCTGGCCACGCCCAAGGCGTCGATTCGCTCGCCGAGATAACGTCTGAGCAGCGCGGGCGGCACGAGGTGTTTGGGCGCGACGGCCCCGAAGGAGGTGTAGTCGGCGTGGGGAAAGACCCAGAAATAGCCGTTGGCCAGGGCGCCAGGGTCGCACTCGACTCGCAGCGGGCCGAGTCGGATGCCGGGCACATTGTACTCGGCGGCGAAGTACTCGCGCGGGGAGGGGAGACCGAGCGCGCGGCGCACGGCGGAGTCCGCCCCATCGGCGCCCACCAGGTGCCGCCAGCGGATCCGTCGATCGCCGACTCGGACCGTGCGCGATGCCAGATCGATTTCCGTCGCCGGCACGCCCGCCCGCACCTCCGCCCCTGCCGCGCGCGCCCAGCCGAGCTGGAGGCGGCCGAGGGCCGGCCGGGCGATGGTATGAACGACTGTCACCCGGGCATCCAGAGACACCGGCCGGCCATACGCGAATGCGATGTGTCCAACGTTCGGGAGGGCCGCATCCGAGGGCAGCCCGAGCGGCTGCAGCTCCAGCATCGTCTTTCGGGTGAGGCCGCCGGCGCAGGTCTTGGGGCCGATCTCGGCCCGCTTCTCGAGTACCACCACCTCTCGTCCCGCGTCGGCCAGAACCTGAGCCGCCCGCAGCCCCGCGGGACCGGCCCCGATGATCAGATGCTCAACGTCTTCCACGCTTCGTCGCTCCTGATACGACCTGCCGCCTCCGCGCGCGCAGCCGTCGACGGGTTGCTCGCAACACCCCATTGGCGAAGCAGGCTTCGTCCTCGCCGGTAGATGTCCGAGAGGATATGACCGGCGGGGAGGCTGGCCGTTCGAGGCAGCAGAAAGAAATGGACGTGGCGCACCCGCTCACCATACGAGGCGACGTAGACGCGCTCTGGCCGCACGACCCGGGTGACGGCGGCGACGGCGGCGCGAAGCACCGGGCCGATCGAAGCCGACTCCGCATCGGTCAACTGGGCGACCGACTCGACGTGGCGTCTCGCCTTGACGATCATCTCCCCGGGGTCGGTCCAGGGGCCCGTGTGGTGCGCCACCTCCCACCAGGCGTTCTGGAACACGATGCCACCGGGGGCGGGAATGCGGCCGGCGAGCTCCGCGCAGACGCTACAGGTTTCAGGGGCCATCGTCGCCTCTCCTTCGGTGTGGCGTAACCCCGGTACGGTAGCGCCCTGCCCCCGCGTGGAGGAAGTGCCGCTCGCTTGACGGTCTCCGACGGCGCTCCTACCATTCGATCTCCCGATTGTCGCGGCCGCTGTCCGGTGGCCGTGGTCCCCGAGCTCCCATTGATGGCGAGGCTGATCCGGCCGTGCTCGAAGGTCTGAAGGCGCGACTCGACCAACTGCTGCGCGAGGGCGCGCGAAGCGACCCGCGGGCCTACGCGGCCGGGCTCCGCGAGGCGTTGCTCGAGGCCCGGCTGGGCATCGCGACGATGCGGGACGCCCTGGCGGCGACGGAGCGGGAGCTCGATGCCGAACGCACGCAGCTCGAGGCGGCCGAGCGCCGCGGAAGACTTGCGGCCGGCGTGCCGGACCCGGAGACCGTCGCCATCGCCGAGCGCTATGCCGCGCGCCATCGGGATCGGGTCGGCGTGCTCGAGCGCAAGCTGATGGTGCAGCGGGACGAGCTGGCGCTGGGAGAGCGGGAGCTCGCCGAGATGACCGCCGAGGCCCGGCAGGCCACCAAGGGCCAGCCCTCGGAGTCGATCGCCGCCGCATGGCGTGACCTCGAATCCGCCGGCGCGACCCGCGCGGGAACCGACGAGCGCGTGCAGGCCGATGTGGATCGCGAACGGCGAGAGAGCGCGATCGAAGCGCAGCTCGCGTACCTCAAGAAGAAGCTCGGCAAACAGTGACCCGGGAGCGGCGAATGCGCAGAGCGGAGTGCTGGGAAGCTGTGCTCAGGGCGGCGACCCCGACGTTCGCGCTCTGCTGGATCCCCACGGTGTTCCTGGCCGCGCAGCAACCGATCACTCCGCCTTCCCATCTGCAGAAGCTCGCCCACACGTACAGCATCGTCGCCTACGACTCGGCCACCGGAGATCTGGGCGTGGCCGTGCAATCGAAGTTTCCGAACGTGGGCGGCATCGTTCCCTGGGGGCGCGCCGGCGTCGGTGCGGTCGCCACCCAGAGCCTTGGCAATACGGCGTACGGCGAGCGGGGCCTCGATCTCATCGCGCAGGGCGCCACGGCCGAGGAGGCGCTTCGGATCGTGATGCGGAGCGATACGATGCTGCAGGACCGGCAGGTCGGAATGGTGGACGTGCGCGGCAACGCGGCCAGTTTCACCGGCAAGACCACCTTCGACTGGGCCGGCGGGCGAGTCGGGGCGGCCGCGGGTGGGCCCAATATCGCCGGCGGCAAGGGGGCCGTGATCGTCGGGCGCGGGTACGCGGCGCAGGCGAACATCATGGTCTCGGACCAGACCGTGAAAAACCTGGCGGAGTCGTTCGAGCGGAGCCGGGGGAACCTGGCCGACCGGCTCATGGCCGCCCTCAAGGCGGGACAAGCCGGCGGGGGCGACAAGCGCGGTATGCAGAGCGCGGCGCTTCTGGTCGTCCGGAAGAACGGCGGCTACCTCGGCGCGAACGACCGGTTCGTCGACATCCGCGTGTACGACGCCGTGGATCCGATCGCCGAGCTGGAGCGGCTGCTCGCGCTGCACAAGCTGCATTTCTTCCCGAGCGAGCCGCGCGACCTGCTTCCGATCACGCCGGCCATCGTCGCCCAGCTCGAGCCCATTCTGCTCGCGGAGCCGGCGAAGCAGACGGAGAAGTGGCTCAGCCGGCCGCAGGGTTCGCCTACGCCCGTCTTTCTCGAGGCGCTCAAGAATTTCATGTACTGGGAGAACTACGACGTGCGCGTCCGGATGGACGGCAAGATCGATCGCGTCGTGCTCGACGATATTCTGAAGAAACGAAAGCGCTAGGACAATGGCCACCGCCGCCCCAGTCCGGCCCGCCGCCCCCCAGCGTCCGGACGACACCCGCTTCTTCGGACATCCCCGCGGGCTCTCGACGCTCTTCTTCACGGAGATGTGGGAGCGCTTCAGTTATTACGGCATGCGCGCGCTCCTCATCCTGTTCATGACGGCGCCGGTGGCCGCGGGCGGTCTCGGCTTCGACACGGCCAAAGCCGGGCCGATCTACGCCCTGTATGTGAGCTCCGTGTACCTGCTCTCGCTGCCCGGCGGATGGGTGGCGGACCGGGTGCTCGGGCTCCGGCGCACCGTGTTCGTGGGCGGCGTAGTCATCATGGTGGGCCACATCTGCCTGGCAATCCCGTCGCTCGCCACCTTCTACGTCGGCCTCGTGCTGATCGCGCTGGGCACGGGCCTCCTCAAGGGCAACGTCGCGGCGCTGGTAGGCCAGCTCTATCGGGCCGACGACGTCCGGCGCGATGCCGGCTTTTCCATCTACTACATCGGCATCAACACCGGGGCCTTCATCGCGCCGCTGATCACCGGCTGGCTGGCCCAGAGCGAGACGTTCCGCGGCGTGCTGACACGGATGGACATCGCTCCCGAAGCCGCCTGGCACTGGGGCTTCGGTGCCGCTGCGGTCGGCATGTTCCTGGGCCTGGTGCAGTACACGCTGGGTGGCAAATATCTGGCGGTGGAGGGCTTGCGGCCGGTGCGCCCTGAAGATCCTGTGCAGGCGGCCCAGGCCGCGCGACAGGTGCGCACCGTGGGCCTGGCGACCGCGGCCACGCTGGCGCTCGGGATCGTCCTGGTGGCGACCGGCGCGGCGTCCCTCGATCCCGAGGCGATCTCACGCAACTTCAAGTGGGCGTTGCTCGCGGTGACGCTCGGATTCTTCGGGTGGCTGTTCTTCGTGGCCAAGTGGACGGCGGAAGAGCGGAAGCGGCTGGTGCTCATCGGCATTCTGTTCGTCGCGTCCACCATCTTCTGGATGGCCTACGAGCAGGCGGGGTCCACGCTCAACCTCTTTGCCGAGCGAAGCGTCGACACGCGCGCGTTTGGCCGACCGTTCCCAGCGAGCTGGTTCCAGGCCCTCACCCCGTTCTTCATCATTACGCTGGCTCCGGCATTCGCCGCGCTCTGGGTCCGGCTCGGCCGCCGCGATCCGTCCAGCCCCATCAAGTTCGCGATCGCGCTCGGGCTGCTCGCACTGGGCTTCTCGGTGATGGTGGGGGCGTCCACGGCCGCGGTCGGCGGGGCGAAGGTGAGCCCCTGGTGGCTGGTGCTCTCCTACTTGCTCCAGACGATGGGCGAGCTCTGCCTGAGCCCGGTCGGCTTGAGCGCCATGAGCAAGCTGGCCCCGATGCGGATTGCCGGGCTCATCATGGGCGTGTGGTATCTGTCGATCTCGGTGGGCAACTACCTTGCGGGGATGGCGTCGAGCTTCTACGAGACGGTGCCGCTGCCGACGCTGTTCGGCCTGGTGGTGGCGACATCCGCCATCACCGCCGTGGCGCTCGCGCTGCTCGTCAAACCGATCCGACGGATGCTGGAGCAGTGACGGCGTAGACCAGCACTTCGCCCACGTCATCGTCCTCGTCGGAGGCGACGGGACGCATGCCGACGTTCTCCGCCACGCGCACGGCCGGCGTGTTCCAGACCGGCGCCAGCGTGCGCACCTGCTTTACGCCCGACTGCTGGAAGGCCCACCCGATCATCGCCTTGACCGCCTCGGTGGCGTAGCCGTGGCCTTCGAACTGCTCGTACATCGCGTAGCCGATCAGCACGGCCCCGGACACATCGGCCGGACCGCCGAACGACACCGATCCCACCGCCCGCTTGGTCTCGCGCTCGAATACCAACCAGTTCCACCACGGCGCCTCGGCCGGGCGCGCGCGCAGCCGCTCCCGGACGACGGGCAGGGGATCCGTCATGTAGGGGGGCGGAGCGGCGGGCCGGGGGAAAAGCACCCCCGTCAGCTCGCGAAGGCGCGCGCCGTCTCCTGCCAGCAGGGCCTCGATCTCCTCGAGCGTAAGCGGCGCGAGGTCGAGACGCTCGGTGCGCACCCGGATGTCCATCATAGCTCCAGCCCTCCTTTGGGTAGGCGCCGCGCCGAGTGCGAGGGGCCGGCCTTGAATACCCGGAACATATAGAGGAGTGACGGCACTAGCACCACGATCCCCAGCCCGAGGGTGATGAGCACCAGTCGTAACGTCACCGCGGGCGCGGCCACGCCGTCGATCGTGAAGTCGGGCGGCACCAGGAACGGGTACTGCGCGATCGCCCAGCCCCAGATGATCAGCGACACCTGCGCTCCGACCGCCACCCGCGCCAGATGGTACCGCCTGCCCCAGAGCGCCGCCAGTGCCGCGAGCGCCGCGACACCGGTGGCGAGGTGGAAGGGCAGCGACCAGGTCGAGGCGAGCAGGCCGACGCCGACCAGCGGCGCCTGCTCGGGCGCGATGAGGAGGGCACCGAATGCGGACGCGAAGACCGCCAGGCCGGACCAGAGCGCTCGCGCGCGGAAATCCTCGACCAGTGCCGGCTCATCGGTCTCGAGCGTGAGAAACACGGCCGCCAGATGCGCGAAGAGCGCCAGCGTCATCAGGCCCACCGCCAGGCTGAACGGCGTGAGCCAGGGGTCGACGAACGACTGGACGAACGTGGCTCCCCGACGGAGCGGCCCCACCCGGCCTGCGGCGACGGCACCGATGCACACGCCGAGCAGCACGGGCGTGACCAGGCTGGCACCGGCAAAGACGCGACCCCAGCGCCGCTGCACCGAATCGCGCTCGTCATCGTAGGAGCGAAACGTGAACGCCGACCCCCGCAGCACGATGCCGACGAGCATCAGCGTGAGCGGGATGTGAAGCACGGTGCCCAGCCGGGCGAAGACCGGCGGAAAGCAGGTGAACGTGAGCACGATCGCGAGAATCAGCCAGACGTGATTGGCCTCCCAGATCGGGCCGATCGCGTGGCTGATGACCTCGCGCTGCCGAGCGCGCCGAGGTCCGGTGGCGAGGAGATCCCAGACGCCCCCACCGAAGTCGGCGCCGCCGAACAGCACGTAGGCGTTGAGCGACAGCGCGAGGATGGCGGCGAGCACCACCGGAAGCGTCACCTCAGGCATGTCGTACGCCGACCGGCGCGTAGGTCCGCGACCATTCGGTCGGCCGCGGACTCCGAATGATCTGGCGGTAGAGCAGCCAGGCGACGATGACACCGAGGAAGCAGTAGAGCAGAGTGAAGCCGAGGAATGGGACCACGAGACCGGGCATGGGCGTCACCGCGTCGGCGGTCCGAAGCACGCCGTACACGATCCAGGGCTGGCGTCCCACTTCGGTGACCGTCCAGCCGGCCTCGATGGCGATGAAGCCCATCGGCGCCGCGACAGTGAGCGCGCGAAGCAGCCAGACATTCGAGCAGACATCCTGCCGACGGATGGCGAGCAGCGCGGCCCACAGGGCGATGAGCGCCATGCAGGTGCCGAGCGCAACCATGATCTGAAAGGCGGTGTGCACGATGGGGACATGCGGCCAGTCCGCGCGCGGCGTACGGTCGAGGCCCTGCACCTCGGCATTGAAGTCGTGGTGCGCGAGAAACGAGAGGCCACCGGGGATCTTGAGCGCGAATCTCGTTTCCCGCGTCTCCATGTCGGGCCATCCCCCCAGCACGAGCGGCGCGCGGGTCCCGGTCTCGAAGTGCGCTTCCATCGCCGCCAGCTTGGCGGGTTGGTATTCGGCCACGGCACGCGCGCTCAGGTCGCCCGAGAGGGGCTGCAGGACGGCGGCGGGCGCGCCCACGAGGAGCGCGATGACGAGCGCGCGCCGATGGAACGCGTTCTGCCGGTCGAAGAGGAGCAGGAAGGCGTGAATGCCGGCGACGGCGAACCCGGTCGCGGCGTACGACGCCAACGTCATGTGCAGCGTCTGCTGAAACGCCATCGGATTGAGCATCCCGGCCACCGGGTCGACGTCGGCGATCTTTCCGCCCACGACGTCGAAACCCGTCGGCGCGTTCATCCACGCGTTGGCGATCACGACGAAGATGCCGGAGGCCGCACCGCTCACCGCCACCATGACACCGGCGAACAGGTGGGCCCGCGCCGAAATCCGATCCCACCCGTAGAGGTAGATACCGAGGAAGATCGCCTCCGTGAAAAAGGCGAACCCTTCGAGCGAGAACGGCATGCCGATGACGGGGCCGGCGAACTCCATGAATCCCGGCCACAACAGCCCGAGCTCGAACGAGAGCACGGTGCCGGACACCGCGCCCACCGCGAACAGGATGGCGGTGCCCTTGGCCCACCGCTTGGCCAGGTCGAGACAGAGCCGCTCCCCGGTCTTTCGGTAGCGCTGCTCGGCGACGACCATGAGCACCGGCATGCCGATGCCGACGACGGCGAAGAGGATGTGAAATCCCAGCGAGACGGCCATCTGGGATCGGGCGGCGAGCAGGTCGGACATGTCTCAGTGACTCGTGGCTGAAGAGTTTGTGAAATTATTCACAAACAGGTGCTGCTGCAAGGCCGGCTAGCCCCTGAGGACGACCGGCACCACCTCGTCGTCGGCGATCACGAACACCCGGTCCTCGGGGGCGGGGGTCACGATCGCCAGGCCAGTGAAGCCTCCGAAGGCGGGCAAGATCGTGGTGCGTGGCGTGAGCCAGAAGCACGGCAGGCGCTCCCGCTGCAGCCCGGGGCCGGCCAGCACGACGCCGGGGTGCAAATGCCCCGAGAGGGTGTACCTCCCGGCCGTGCCATCCGGCTCGTGTCGCAGGACGAATGGGGGAACGAATGACGGCGCGTTGATGCAGTTGATGCGCAGGTCGTCCGGTGGATCGCCGGCGTGCCGGTCATGATTGCCGCGCACCAGCATGATCTCGAGCTCGGCGCGCTCGTTGCGCCAGCGCCGCAGCTCGGAGAGCGTACGGGTCGCGATGCGTCCTGCGCGGGCGTGGAAGAGATCGCCGAGCACGATGAGGCGCCGCGCGCAGGTCCGAAGCAGCGCCGCATCGAGGCGCTCGAGATCGTCGCGCGTGGCGCCTCCCGGAATCGGGATGCCGGCCGCCCGGAACGTGGCCCCTTTGCCCCAGTGGAAGTCGGCGGCGATGAGCGTGCCCGCGCGCGGCCAGAACAGCGCCCGTTCGGGCAACAGCAGCACGTCCTCTCCCGCCAGGCGCACCCGAGCATCCGTCACGAGCCGCTCCGGAAGCCGCGGCTGCGTCCGCGCGCGAAACGCGGGGCGTCGGCCGCTTTCTCGAGCGGCGCCACCATGCGCCGGATGCGGTCGGACAGTTTTTCCGAGGTCACCTGCTCGCGTGCCCGATCGACCAGCAGCCCGAACGCAAGCGGGGTCGGCCGCTCGACGTCCACCACCGTGACCCGCCCTCCTGCGATCCGGTCGAGCGCACGGCCCAGGCGGCTCTGCTCCAGCTGTCGCTCGAGCACCTCACGATGCGCCTGGAAAAGCAGCAGGTTGTCGGGATCGTAGCGCTCGAAGACGTCGTAGAGCAGCTCGCTGGACGCTTGCACCTGCTTGACCGACTTGTTCACGCCCGGGTAGCCCTGGAAGATCAGGCCGGCCACGCGCGCGATCTCGCGAAACTGCCGGCGGGCCAGCTCCGCGGCGTTGAGGCTCGCAGGAATGTCGTGCAGCAGATGAGCCGCGGAGAAGAGGCCGGCCTCGATGGCTTCGTGGATCGGCGCGGGCTCCGCGGACAGCAGCTCGAGCCCATAGTCGTTGGCCGCGAGCGTGAACGAGATGGGTCCAAGCTGAGCCATGCGATAGGCGAAGAGCGCGGCCAGCCCTTCGTGCACGAGCCGGCCCTCGATCGGGAAGAAGAAAAGATGGTAGCCTTCGCGCGTGCGCACACGCTCGACGAGCAGCTCGTCCGGCGCGGGAAGCCGGGACCACGCGGCCTGAAGCTCGAGGATAGGTCGGACCGCCGCCATCTCACGCCCGGCATAGATGCCGCGCCGCGCCTCGTCGAGCTTGGCCCGAATCCCGATGGCCAGCTCGGGCGAGATCGGCATTCGCACGCCCGACCAGTGCGGCACGACCGACGTGACCTTCGTGGACTTCCGCACGTAGGCCACGAGGCCGCGCACCCGGACGAACTCGAGGGTGCGTCCTGCGAACGTAAAGTGATCGCCGGGCCGGAGGCGCGCGATGAAGTTCTCTTCCACGGAGCCGAGGGTGCGTCCGCGCAGGAACTGCACCTTCATCGAGGTTTCGCTCACGATGGTGCCGATGGACAGGCGGTGCCGCATCGCCACCATCCGGCTGGTCACGACGTAGCGACCGTCCCGCACCTCCACCTTGCTGTACTCGGGGTACGCCCGCAGGGCGTTGCCGCCGTAGGTGATGAAGTCGAGCACCCATGCCCACTCTGCGGCCGTCAGATCGCGGAACGCATTCGTTCTCCGGACTTCCGCGAACAGCTCGCCGGCCACGAACCCACCGCCGAGCGCCACGGTGACGGCGTGCTGCGCGAGCAGGTCGAGAGGCCGTTCCACGGGGCGTCGTGCCTCGATCCGGCCGGTGTCGAGCGCGTCACGGGCGGCGGCGACGTCGACGAGCTCGAGCGCATTGGTCGGCACGCAGGTGAGCCGGCTGACCGCGCCGGGCCGGTGGCCGCTGCGCCCGGCCCGCTGGATGAGCCGTCCGATGCCCTTGGGACTGCCCACCTGGAGCACCCGGTCGACCGGGGTGAAATCCACGCCGAGATCGAGCGTCGAGGTGCAGACCACGCAGCGCAGCCTGCCCTCCCGCAGTCCATCCTCGACCCACTCCCGCGTGGCGCGGTCCAGCGAGCCGTGATGCAGCGCCATAATCCCGGCCCAATCGGGACGGGCGGCGAGCAGCGCCTGGTACCAGATCTCGGCCGTGGCCCGGGTGTTGGTGAAGACCAGAGAGGTCTGCCCCTCCTCGATCGCGGCGATCACCTCGGGCAGCAGCCTGAGTCCGATCTGACCGGACCACGGAAACCGTTCCATCGTCTCGGGAATCAGCGCGTCGACTTCGAGCGCCTTCGGCACCAGGCCCGGCATAATGCGCCCTGGTCGCGCGACGCCGGCGGCGTCGAGTCCGAGCAGGGCATCGCGCGCGACGTCGAGATTCCCGAGCGTGGCAGAGAGCCCCAGGGTGCGGAGTGATGGGCGGAACTGCCTGAGCCTGGCGAGGGCGAGCTCGGTCTGCACGCCCCGCTTGGAAGCCAGGAGCTCGTGCCACTCGTCCACGACCACGAGCTCGAGATGCCCGAACAGCTCGGAGGCGTCCTCGCGCGTGAGGAGCAGTGACAGGCTCTCGGGGGTCGTGACGAGGGCGGTCGGCAGCCGCTCGCGCTGCCGCGCCCGCACTCGGGCCGGCGTGTCGCCGGTGCGAGACTGCACCGTCCACGGCAGCCCGAAATCCTCGATCGGTGCCCGGAGGGCGGCCTCGGTATCACCGGCGAGCGCGCGGAGCGGCGTGATCCACAGCACCCTGAGGGGCGGAGGCGCTTCGGGTTTCGGGCGAGGACGCGATGGATAATCGCGAAGCCACTCGAGGATCGGTCCCAGCCACGCCGCGTAGGTCTTGCCTGTGCCGGTGGCCGCGTGAATCAAGCCGCTCTCCCCGGCCAGGTACGCCGTCCAGACCTGTTCCTGAAATGCGAAGGGCGTCCAATCATGCAGCCGGAACCACTCGCGCACGCATTCGAGCGGCTCCCGGTTCTCGCATGCCACACGATGGCCGCGCGAGCGGGACGGCGGAGTCTCCGGGGAGGCGGCCCGCTGGGCGGCGCGGTCGGCCCGACGCTGCGCGGCGCGGGCGCGGCGCAGATCGACGGCGAGCGCCCCGCCGCCCCGCCGCCGCGGCGGCTCCTCTTCAGCGCCGTCCACGATCCGTGATCGCGTGCAGGTAGCGCCGGACCGAGTACCGGACCGCCTGCTTTCCGTCGGCGAGAATGTTGCGGCCGAACCAGGCGCCGAAGACGTGATCGAACTCGAACGGTTCCACCGTCGCCCCGATGCGCTCCACCGTCGCCGGATCGAGCGGGATGTAATTCGGATAGCTGTACATGAAGCTCGTCGTGCGTCGGTCTTCACCGACCATGATGATGTCGCCGGTCAGGAGCGCACCGCCCCCGTCCGCTCCGTCCGCCCAGTGCAGGACCGTACCCCCGGGGAAATGGCCGCCGCAGCGGATGAGGGTGATACCCGGCGCGACCTCGCGAGTGTCCCCATCCCAGAAGACGATGGCCCGGTCGTGCTGAACCACCCACTGGCTGTCCTCGGCGTGCAGGTAGATCGGCACCCCGCCCAGGGCGCGGCTCCAGGCGGTCATCGAGGCGTAGTAGTGCGGGTGGGATATGGCCATGCCGTGGATGCCACCGAGCTTGCCGAGCGCGGTCACCGTGGCCTCGTCCACGAGGCTGATACAGTCCCATAGGAATCCACCCCCGGCGCCAGCAATGCGGAGCGCGCGCTGGCCGATGGCGAATCGCGGGTCGGTACCGATGCCGACCAGACCCGGAGCTTCAGGCACCACGCGGTTGACGTGGCCGGCCCGAAGCTCCTCCATCGTGGTCCACCGCTGACCTTCCCACCCCACGTACTGCCGCTCCTCGGTACAGATGACGCACTGGTCCCGGGGATCCGGGGTCTCCGGATACTGGGTCCCGCAGGTGACGCAGATGAACTCGGGCATGCGGAGCAAGGGGGTGGTGAGGTGCGCGACGATGTTCATGAAAGTAGTCCGCGGAGCGATCAGGGCGGCGGCGGCTCTCCCGCCTCGGCGATCAACCTCCGCACCGTGTCCAGCGTGTCCGCCTCCTCGGGGCGCTTGTCCGTACGCCACCGCGCCATCCTCGGAAATCGGACCGCGATGCCCGACTTGTGACGAGTGGAGCGCTGAATGCCCTCGAAGGCGAGCTCGAAGACCAGCTCGGGCTTGACCGTCCGTACCGGGCCGAACTTCTCCAGTGTGTGCCGGCGGATGAACGCGTCGACCTTACGGATCTCGCTGTCCGTCAGCCCGGAATACGCCTTTGCGAACGGCACCAGACGATCGCCGTCCCAGACACCGAAGGTATAGTCGGTGTACAGTCCCGCGCGCCGTCCGCTCCCCGGCTGCGCATAGATCAGGACGGCGTCGACGGTATGGGGCTCCACCTTCCACTTCCACCAGTCTCCGCGCCGCCGTCCCACGCCGTAGCCGCTGGCGCGGCGTTTGAGCATGAGACCTTCGGCGCCGGTCTCCCGAGCCGATGCACGGGCGGCCTCGACCGCCGTCCAGTCGGGGCTTTCGACCGTCGGCGACAGCACGAGCCGGCCGCTCGACGCCGTGGCGGCGAGCAGTCCCTCGAGGCGCTCCCGCCGCTCGGCCATCGGCCGGTCGCGCAGGTCGATACCGCGCTCCTCGAGAAGGTCGTACGCCACCAGGACCACCGGCACCTCGTCCAGGATCTTTCTGCCGAGCGACTTCCGTCCGATCCGGCGCTGCAGCTGCGCGAACGGCAGCGGCGAACCGTCGGCCCAGGGGAGCAGCTCGCCGTCGATCACGGTGCCGTCGGGAAGAAGCGCGCCGGCCTCCTCGACCTCCGGGAATCGCCCGGTCAGGAGCTCCTCGCCGCGCGACCAGAGAAAGGTCCGTCCCGCGCGCCGGATGAGCTGCGACCGGATGCCATCCCATTTCCACTCGACCATCCAATCGGTCGGGTCGCCCAGCACATCGAGCGGCTGTTCGAGCGGGTAGGCCAGATAAAAGGGGTAGGGACGGCTGATATCGGCGTCGCGGGTGTCCGGAGCGACGAGGCGCTCGAAGAATTCGGGCGACGGGTCCCACGCACCCATGAGGCGGTGGGCGATCGTGCCCTCGTCGACTTCGCTGGTGTCCGCAAGTGCCCGGACGACCAGGCGTGCCGATGCCCCCACGCGAAAGCTGCCGGTGATCAGCTTGTTCCAGACGTAGCGCTCCCGTCGTCCGAGCTCGCGCCATGCACCGACCAGCTCCGCGCGCTGCACCTCGTCCTCCTGTCCGCGAAGCGGAAGCAACCGCTCTTCGACCCAGTGCCAGAGCGGCAGATCGCTCGACTGGCCCGTGTCGGGAAGGAGCAGGGTGATCGTTTCGGCGAGATCCCCGACCGCATGGTAGCTCTCCTCGAACAGCCAGTCGGGGATGCCGGCCTCGGCGGCGGCCCAGAGCCGCAGCTTCGAGGTGCCGACGAGCCGCTTGGGCCGGCGGCCGCTCAGAAAGTGGACCGCCCAGGCCGCATCGCGCGGCGGCGCGGCGCGAAAGTAATCGGCGAGCGCCGCGACTTTCTCGCCCGTGGCATTGGTTTCATCGAGCGCGGTGTACAGCCGGGCGAAGGCTCTCATGGCGCCGCGGGCGCTTCCTCGGTCTCGTCCGGGCTGTCGTCACGTTCTCCCTCGTACCGGGTCTCGAGCGCGAGCGCGTCGATGCCCCGTTCGGTAAGCCAGCGCACCAGGGTCGAGGTGTAGCCATGGGTGGCCCATACCCGCTGGGCGCCGGTCGCGTCGATGGCCGCCAGCAGGCTGGGCCAGTCAACGTGATCCGACACGGTAAAGCCGCGATCGACGGCCCGCCGTCGTCGAGCCCCGCGTACGGCCATCCAACCGGAAGCGAACGCGGTGGACTGCGGGCCGAAGCGGCGGGCCCACGTCGACCCATCCACGGATGGCGGCGCGACCACCAGGGCGCGCTCCCACGAGCTTCGGTCGGAGGAGGCGACGTGCAGGGTCGGCGGAAGCGGAACTCCGCCCGCGCGGTACACCACGTTCATTCGCTCCACGGCGCCGTGCGTCAGGATCGGACCGACCGAGGGGTCGAGTCCGGCGATGAGTCGCTGTGCCTTGCCGAGCGCGTAGCCGAAGAGGAGCGAGGCTTTGCCGGCTTCCTGGTTGGCCCGCCACCACGCGTGGATCTCGGCCAGGACTTCCACGGTGGCCGGCCACCGGTAGACCGGCAGCCCGAAGGTGCATTCGGTGATGAAGGTGTGGCAGCGGACCGATTCGTAGGGCGCGCAGGTGGGATCGGGTTCGGTCTTGTAATCCCCCGAGACGACCCATACCTCCCCCGCGTGCTCGATCCGTACCTGCGCGGAGCCGAGGATGTGACCGGCGGGGTGAAGCGAGACGCGCACGCCCTGCACCGCCACCGGCTCACCGTAGGGTACTCCGCGGATGGCGGCGCTGGGGTCGAGCCTCTGCCGGAGCACGCCCGCGCCGGGCGCCGAGGTGAGATAGGTACGGCATCCCCAGGCGACGTGATCTCCGTGCGCATGGGTGATGACCGCCCGATCGACGGCCGCCCACGGATCGACGAAGAAGTCACCGACTTCGCAATACAATCCCCGATCGGTGACGCGGAGCAGGGTCATTCCGCCAGGCCGAGGGCCCGCCAGATCTCGGCGATGTTCCGGCGGTTCTGGCCGAGATCTCCGCGTCCCACTCGCGAGGCGCTTCGGACGGCGATGGCGGTGCCACCCGCCGCAGGCTCGAGGAGGATCGACACGTCGTCCACGAACCGGAACAGCCGCGTGGTGCGGGTAGCCTGGATGACTCCATCGCGCCGTCCCACCACGCGCCAGCCCCGCACCCCCGCGAGGGCCTGGGCGACGCGCTCGCCGGCGATCTCGACCGGCAGGGGAAGCACGCGCGGTCGCAAACGGTCATCGTTCGCCGCCGGAGTCGTGGCGCCAAAATTTCGCCCGCTCCCGCGGGCGAGCAGCGCGCGTACTTCCACGGGGGTCGGCACGCGCGGGGAGGCCATTCAGCCGGGCTCGAGAACCGCGCATGCCACGCGCGCCCCCGAGTTGCCGCTGGGGTCCGTTCGCTCGTCGTCGGGATCCGCGTGGATGACGAGCGACGTTCCGCCTGGCCGAAGGAGCGCACCCGGCCCACCGCTCGCGAGCTCTCTGGCCAGCGCGAAGCTCGTGTCGGCGCTGCCTTCGGCGCCGACGATCAGGTTG
>DATLBL010000074.1:0-18396 GCA_035526925.1 Gemmatimonadales bacterium | reverse complement strand
GCGGACCGGCATCCCGGTCGAGGTCGGTGTCGCGCTTAGCGAGCAGGCATTGGACTCGCTCCCGAAGACCTCGCCGGATCACGGCCCCGGGGCGCACGGCCCGTACAGCGAATTCCTGCTCGAGCTGCCGGTCGACAACCCGACCCCCTACAAGTTCGTCGAGATCGATTGGAATCCGCACGGACACGGCGGCCCATATACCGCGCCGCACTTCGATTTCCACTTTTATCGCGTTCCGGTGGCCACCCGAAACGAGATCGACCTGCGGGACCCCGATTTCGCGACCAAAGCCGCCCGCCTGCCGGCCCAGGAGGAAATCCCGGCCCGATACGCGTCGACCCACGTCCTCCTCAACACGACGCCCGCCGGAATGACCGTTCCCCGGATGGGCCTGCACTGGATCGATACCGCCTCGCCCGAGCTGCCGCCGTCGAACCAGCCGTTCACCCGCACCTTCATCGTGGGGTCCTGGAACGGGCAGGTCATCTTCGACGAGCCGATGGTGACGCGCACCTTCATCCTCGCTCAGCGCTCGGGGCCGGCGACGGCCGACTCGATCCCGCTTCCGGCGGCACAGCGGTACGCGCCGGCCGGTTATTACCCGGTGAGCTACGCCATCCGATGGGACGAGACGGCGCGTGAGTACCGCATCGCCCTGCAGGGGCTTACCCGTAGGGACTAGAGGCGGCCTGACGACGAAAATCTGGCCGGAGCACTGTCGCCTGGTGCTCCGGCCAGATCGTCGTGGTAGGCGGCTCGTCGCGGTTAGTATGCAGGACGAGCGCCGGCGGAAACCCCCGCCACCTCGGCCTCGTCAGGCGTCGGCCGAACGCTGGCAGCCGATTGCCAGGTGGGCAACCTCGGGCGCATTCTTCCTGACCAGAATGCGCACATGTCTGGCAGACTCGAGAGGATCTAGCCATGACCTTCAAGCCTGCGATCTGGCACCCGATCGCCGTGGTGCTGAGCGCCGTCAACTTCGTCGCGGTCGGCCTGGCGGCCGCGTCGGCCGAGCCCTGGCATGCCGCCGGTCACGTGGGCCTCGGCGTGGCGTTCGGGCTGTGGTCTCAGCGGCTGCGGGCGCGGGCGGCCGGCACCGTGAGCGAGCCCCAGGCGCGACTCGATGACCTCGAGGCCGATGTGAGCGACCTGCGGCGGGAGCTCACGGAGACGCAGGAGCGGCTCGACTTTGCCGAGCGAGTGCTGGCGCAAGGCTCCGAGGCGCGACGGGTCGGGCCCGAGGGGTAGGATGGCCGCCGTGCAGGTGCTGGTTCCGAGGACCGCGTCGCAACTGGACCACGTGCGCGCGCTCATGCGAGCCTTCATCGCATGGCATCGAGAGCGCCACCAGCAGGACCTCGCCCTGATCGACTCCTACTTCGATGCCGCCGCGTTCGAGGCGGAGCTCGCCGGACTGCCGGGCAAGTACTCGCCGCCGCGCGGCGGTCTGCTGCTCGCGACCGTTGACGACGAGCCGGCCGGCTGCGTGGCGCTTCGGGAAGTCGACGCGTCCCGCTGCGAGATGAAGCGGATGTTCGTCTACCCCGAGCACCACGGTCGCGGCGTCGGGCGGGCGCTCGCCGAGGCGATCATCCGGGATGCGCGCGCCGCCGGATACCGGCGCATGGTGTTGGACACGAGCATCCGGCAGGCGGAGGCGCAGGCGCTCTATCGGCGGCAGGGATTCCGGGACATTCCGCCCTACTACGACCTACCCGAAGCGCTCCGCAACTGGCTGGTCTTCATGGAGCTCGAGCTGCAGGCATGACGTGCGCCCGTGCCGCCGCGTCCTCCATGGCTCGTAGCACCGCGCGCTCCTTCGCTTTCGCTTCGACATCCACCGTCACCCGCATCTCCGTCCATTCCGGCGGCACATCTCCTACGTCGAGAAAGTCGGCATGGGGTCTGGGATCACCGTCGTCCCAGCCCGCTCGAGGCGAGGACACGTGGAAGTAGGGCTCACGCGTTCCCCAGCTCGCCGCCGCCCGCGCCGTAGCCTCCGCGACGGTCAGGCCGTCGGGTTTGCACCGGTGGTGGTGCACATCGTACACCAGCGGCAGGTCGAGGCGCTCGCAGAACGGCAGCAGATCCGCGGGTGCGAACAGGCGGTCGTCGTTTTCCAGCGCGAGCCGGCTCCGCGCGCGCGGCGTGAGGCGCCGCACCGCTCGTTCCAGCCGCGCGAGCGCGGCGACCACGCCACCGGTGGCGCCGCCACCGTGCAGCACGAGCACGTCCGCGCCCACCAGTTCCGCGATCCCGGCCTGAAACTCCAGCTCCGCGATCGAGCTCTCGACCACCGCCTCTCGCTCCGAGTTCAGCACCACGAACTGGTCGGGATGGAAGCTCAGCCTGATATCCAGCTCGCGGGCCAGGGTGCCGGCCTCGAGAAAGCGGTCACGCGTCGTGCCGTCGCGATCGATGTGGTCGAGGGCATACCCGCTCACGGGGTGCGTGCCGAGCGGAAGAATCTGGCTGTTGATCCGAAATGCGCCGATGCCCAGCGCACGACACTGCGTCACCGCCGCGATGAGCGCCGCCGCGTTATCCGCGGCGATCGACGCGAGGTAGTCCCGCCTGGCGTCTGGCGTCAGCGTCGCGACGTAGCGATGGGTCGCCGTCCGGAACTTGATCGGCGCGTCCAGAAACTGACAACAGAGGCCCCAGCGGATCATGGTTGCGGTGAGCGGTGAGCGCTGAGCGGTAAGCGGTGAGGGGTAAGCAGTGAGCGGTAAAAGGTAACTGGTAAGCGGTAAACTCGGCCCAGCGTGCGAGCTTCCGCTCACCGCTCACCCTCAGAGCAGCCGCACGATCCAGTCGCCCAGCAGATAGCCGACGATCGCCACCCCCAGGCCGACGAGGAACATGTCCATCCCGCTCCGGATGACGCCCCGGCCGGTGAAGAAGCTCCGGGCGGCTCCGACCCCGAAGTGCGACAGCATGGCGAGCGCGAACGAGGTCCAGATCGCCACCGGCCCGGTGTCCAACAGGAGCGGAGCGACGGGGATGAGGGCGCCGAGGGCCGTGGCGGTTCCCGTGATCCACGCCTCCCGCATCGGGGTGCTCGTCGCCTCGCCGATTTTGAGCTCCTCCCGGACCTGTTCCTCGAGCGCCCGTGCAGGATCTTGCATGATCTGGGCGGCGAGCGCGGCCGCCTGCGGCTCCGGAATGCCCTTGGTCTGGTAGATGAGGTTCAGCTCCTCCTCCTCCAGCTCGGGCATCAGTCGGATCTCCTCCTTCTCCATGGCGATCTCGTGCTCGAACACCTCGCGCTCGCTCTTGGCCGCCAGGTACCCTGATGAGCCCATCGAGAGCGCGTCCGCGGCGGCGCCCGCGAGTCCGGCCACGACCACCGCGTGGCTCGCCATCTGGAGGTCTCCTTGCGCGCCGATCATGCCGGCCACGAGGCCGAAGTTGGCCGTGAGGCCGTCGTTGAAGCCGTACACGACGTTTCGGAGGAAACCTCCGGCCCCGGTCTTGTGCCAAGGCTCGCCATCGGCCCCGCTCATCGCGGCCAAGGTCTCCGCGTGCTCCTTCGACTCCTTGGCCAGGGTCAAGGCGGTCGGGCCCACCACCCCGTCCGGAGCCTCCCGGTAGAGGCTCAGGTACCCTTTGACCTCTCGCCCCTCCTCCTTGAGCAGCATCGGCAGCAGAATTCCAGCGCCGATCTTGCGAGCCACCCACGCTCTGAGTCGGGCGCCCCGGGACGGCGGCGGGGCCTGCACGGTATGGCCATTGTCGGCCAGGAGCTTTCGCCACATTTCGACATGGCGGTCCTCGACCCGGGCCAGCTTGAGGTACAGCTCGGCTTTGCCCGCGTCCCGTTCGGCGCTGGCCAGCTCGCGATACAGGAAGGCCGCGTCCGCCTCGTCTTCCAGGTGGTGCAGCCAGATTTCCGGCGCGGGAGTGGTCGGCATGCGTGCAGTATAACCGGGCCTGCCCTGCAACGATCCGCCCGGGCACGGCATCTTCCAGGAGCCATGAATGGGACCCGAGTGATGGACTCGTATCTCCTCGCCAACGCGGAGTCGGTAGTCGCCCGAGCCCGGGGCGGAGACGAATCCGCCCTCGAGGAGCTCTACCGGGCGTTCGAGTCGCCCGTCTACAATCTGGCCCGCCGCATCTGCCGAACCACCGAAGACGCCGAGGACGTGCTGCAGGAGACCTTCTTCGAGGTGTGCCGCAGCATCGGCCGCTATCGGGAGGAAGGCAGCCTGTGGGGCTGGGTTCGCACCATCGCCGCCAGCAAGGCGCTCATGCGGCTGCGTCGAAACAAGTACCGCGACACCGACGAGCTGCAGGACGAGCTGATCGGGCAACGGCGCGAGGATACCGCGCTCCGCATGGATCTCGAGGCGGCGCTCGAGCGGCTCTCGGAAACGGCGCGCGCGGTGGTCTGGCTGCACGACGTCGAGGGCTACACTCATGAAGAGATCGCCGGGATGATGGGGAAGACGCCGAGCTTCTCGAAGTCGCAGCTCGCGCGAGCGCATCAGCGCCTCCGGCGCTGGCTCGGCGAGGAGGTAGAGGTATGACGCACCTGTCAATGGAGGCGATGTTGCGCCTCCGCGAGGCGGGTCTGGAGCCGGGAGACTCGGCCGCCCGCGAGCATCTGGAAGCATGTGCGGGCTGCCGGGTCGAGCTGGAGCGACTGCACCAGCGGGTGGCTCGGATCAAGGCGCTGCCGGCGCTCCGTCCTCCGCGCGACCGGTGGCCCGAGACCGCAGCCCGTGTCCGGACCGCTCGCCGGCAGCGCCGGCTCCGGGTCGGTGGGCTGGTCGGTTTCGCCGCGGCTGCCTCGATCGCCCTCGGCGTGCTGGCGGGCGGCTCGGGGGGCGCTGTCCCGGCCGGCGAGCAGGAGATCTACCAGGCCATGGCTCGCTCCCAGGCCCTCGAGGATGCGCTGAGCGAGTACCGCCCGGACGAGCGGGTGCTCGACGGGCGGACCGCTGGCATCGCGCAGGAGCTCGAAGACCGGATCGCGAGAGTGGATCGGGAGCTCGAGATGGCGGAGCTGCAGGAGCGCCAGTCGCGAGGCGATCGCCTTCTCAGGCTCTGGCGGGAGCGCGTGGGCCTCATGGACGCGCTCGTCGATGTTCACGTCACCCGCGCCAGCAACGTGGGGCTGTAACCCAGAGGAGTTTCGATGCGCCATTCGATGCTACTGGCCGCGGCAGTCGCCGCCGCCGGCCTTGTCTTGACCGGCCAGCGGCTGTCCGCTCAGGACACCAGCGCCTCCGATCGCCCCCGCCGCCTGGAACGTCGGCTCGAGGAGCCCGACCGGCTGGTCCGGATCGTGATGAACCGGCGCGCCCGGCTCGGGATCAAGGTCAACCTCCAGGCGCGGGATACCGACTCGCTCGGGGCCTATGTCGAGTCGGTCCTGCCCAACGGGCCGGCGGCCAAGGCAGGAATCCGCTCGGGCGACGTGATCACGAAACTCGACGGCAAGTCGGTCCTGGCCGGAGGCCGCGCGGAGCAGGAGGCGGATCGGGCGCAGTCGCTGCCCGGCCTTCGGCTCATCGAGCTCGCCGCCCGGCTCGAGCCGGCCGACACGGTTCCGGTCGAGTTCCTCCATGGCAAAGCTCGCCGGACGGTCTCGGTCGTGACCGAGGACGAGCCCGATTCGTTCTCGGAGGGCCCCCGTGGCGAGCGTCCATTCACGATGCGGTTCTTCAGGCCCGGTCCCGGCGGAGACCACATGCCCCACCCCGCGGGCGACTTCATGGACATCGGCCCCGACCGATTTGAGTTCATGGCGGGCTCGCCCCTGGGCGACCTCGAGCTGGCCCCGCTCAACCCCGATCTGGGCCAGTACTTTGGCGCCAACGACGGCGTCCTGGTGATCCAGGCGCCGAAAGACGGCTCGCTCGGGCTGAAGGGGGGAGACGTCGTGCAGGCGGTGGATGGCCGGAAACCGGCCGGTCCCGCGCATCTCATGAGGATCTTGCGGAGTTACGATAGGGGAGAAACCTTCAAGCTGGACATCCTGCGGAATCGGAAGCGGGAGACGGTCACCGCCCGTCTCGGCGAGCGTGAGCGATAGGGGTGTGCGCCGCCTCACAGATGTCCGCACCGGACAATCGTATATGTTCGGCCCACCTTGGAGGGTACTATGGGATTCCTGTGGACCTTGATCATCGGGTTGGTAGTCGGCGCGATTGCCAAGCTGTTGATGCCCGGAAAAGATCCGGGTGGTTTCATCGTTACTATGCTGATCGGCGTGGCGGGTGCCCTGCTGGCGGGGTTCCTGGGTCGGGCGCTGGGCTGGTACAACGATCCGGGTACGGGGCCTGGCATCATCGCCTCGATCATCGGTGCGATGCTCCTGCTCCTGCTGTACCGGATGTTCACCGGCCGCCGGGGGACCACGGTCCCATAACGCGAGGCCGAGTGGTACGGTAGGGTTACCCTGCACGTCGAAGGGGGCATGCGAGAAAGCATGCCCCCTTCGACGTGCAGCGGGCCCCTAGGTCGCGCCCCGTGAGCGCGGCCTAGGCGAGCGCCACCCTGGCGCGTGTCGGGCGTCCCGGATGCACGTGGCGGGCGAGCTCCGCGAACATCGGGATGTCGAGGCTCTGCGCGCCGTCGCTCATCGCCTTCGATGGATCTGGGTGTACCTCGACGATGAGACCGCAGGCGCCCACCGCGAGCGCGCCCAGGCTGAGCGGTGTCACCAGGGATCGGACACCCGCCGCGTGGCTCGGGTCCACGATGACCGGCAGGTGGGTGCGCTCGAGTACCATCGCCACGGCGTTCAGGTCGAGGGTGTGCCGGGTCGCCCGCTCGAAGGTGCGGATGCCACGCTCGCAGAGCACCACGTTGGGGTTCCCCTCAGCCAGGATGTACTCGGCCGCCATCAGCCATTCCTCGATCAGCGCCCCGGCGCCTCGCTTGAGGAGGATCGGCTTGCCGCTCCGGCTGGCCGCCCTCAGCAGCGTGAAGTTCTGCATGTTCCTGGCGCCGATCTGCAGCATGTCGGCGAAGTGCCCGACGACCGCCACTTCCTCCCAGCTCAGCACCTCCGTCACCACCGGCAATCCGGTGCGCTCCCGCGCATCGGCGAGGTAGCGCAGCCCCTTCACGCCGAGACCCTGGAAATCGTAGGGCGAGGTGCGCGGCTTGTACGCGCCCCCGCGCAGCATGTCGCCACCCGCCTGCACGACGGCGTCCGCCGTCTCGAGAATCATCGCCTCGCTCTCGACCGAGCACGGGCCGGCGATCAGCACTCGCTCCCCACCGCCGAACGTGAGTGCGCCGACCTGCACTCTCGAGCCCTCCGGCACCCGGCGGCGATCGATCAGCGGGATGTCGGGCTTCTTGGTGTGATGCGCCGGGGTCGGCGGCGGCGCCGAGAGTCGGGAGCCCTCGATCCAGGCCTCGTAGCTGCCGAGCACCACCAGCCGGGCAGCGAGCGCCTCGACTTCCTCGAGCGCCTCGGCGACCCGGGGATCGGTGGTCGAGCCGTCGATGTCCACATAGAACCGGTAGGTCCAGGGCGCCGCGCGCTCGGGGCGCGACTGCAGCGCCATGAGGTTCACGCCGCGCACACCGAACGCCTGCAGGGTGAGTGCGAGCATGCCCGGCTTGTGGTCGATGAGCACGATGAGCGAAGTCTTGTACCGGCTGGTGCCCGCGCTCCCGGCGGGAAGGGCGGCCGCGTCGGCGCGCGTGAAGGTGAGAAAGCGCGTCTGGTTGCTCGGATCGTCCTCGATCCGCTCCGCCAGCGGCACAAGCCCGTGGGCATCCGCCGCGTGCCGCGCGGCGATGGCCGCGAGCGCGGGGTTCCCTTCCCGCGCCACCAGCTCCGCGCTCCCGGCCGTGTCCCACGCGCTCACCAGCTCGACCTGAGGCAGCTTTTCCGACAGCCAGATGCGACACTGGCCGAGTGCCACCGGATGGGAGAGCACCCGCTTGATGCCGTCAAGCCGCGCGCCCGGCACCGCCATGATGGTGTGGTGGACGGGGTAGAGGATCTCGTGGGTCAGGCGGAGCGAGCCGTCGCCGAACGCCTCTTCTAGCAGGTCGTATGTCGTCGTGACCGAGCCGATCAGGGAGTTTTCGATCGGGAGGCAGCCGGCCTCCGCTTCGCCCGCGCGCACGGCGGCCACCACGTCCTTGGCCTCGCGGCAGGGAAGCGTCGCGAGATCGGGCCAGCGCCGACGCGCCGCCGCTTCGCTGAACGAGCCGTGAGTGCCCTGAATCGCTACGCGCATGATCAGCTCCGCGAAGGTAAAAGCAAAACGCCCCGCCGGATCATTCCGGCGAGGCGTCGAGTTGAGTCCGGTCGGTGAGCGCTACTCTACGCTACCGGGCCGGACGCGAGTCGAGCCGCGCCGGGACTGGTAAAGTAGAAAAAGAACCACCCGCTATTGGACCGGATCATGGCCTCAACGTACGAACGGGTCCGCGGGTTTGTCAAGCGAGCTTATCTTTTTCAGCCACAGTGAACCGTCGAACCGCCGCCCTGCTCACCGGTCTCGTGCTCCTGCTCCTGGTCGCCCCGAGCCCGGGCCACGGACAGGGGCTGCCGGCCTTCTCTCCCATCAATCCGCTCGCCGCGTCCCGCACGCCGCTCGGCTTCGAGCCGTTCCGTCCGCCGCGCCCCGGTCGTTGGACCGCCGCGCTTGCGCTCGACTACGGCAGCGCCATCGAGTCGGTGGACGAGACGGTCGCCCGCTACGATCTGGACGCCGAGCTCCTCCGGCTTCGGGTCCGGGTCGCGCGCGACCTGGGCCCGAACACATTCGTCGAGCTGGACGGGGGCATCGGCGGCAGCTATCCGGGGTTCCTCGACGGTTTTCTGGACTGGTACCACGGACTGCTCGGCATTACGCTCGACGAGCGCGACCGCCGCCCACCCAACGCATTTCTGTACCGGCTCGAGCTGCCCAGCGGCAAAGTCCTCGACCGGCCGGCGCGCGCGCTCTACCTGGGCGATCTCCGCGTGGCGGCCGGGTTCCGTCTCAACGGATCCCTGCAGACCGTCGCCTCGATCTCCCTGCCGACCTCGACGGCGCCAGCCGGGTACGGTCGCGGCGTAGTGGCCGCCGGGGTGGAGACGACGCTCCGGCTTCCGCTCACGGGGCCGCTGGTCTACGAGGGAAGCCTTGGGTTGGGCTATACGCCGGCGCACGGCGACCTCAGTGAGTATCAGCGGCGCGCCTTCGTGTCCGGCAGCTCGGGGTTGCGATGGCGGTTCTGGGGAAGGCAATCGCTGTACGGCAACCTGTTCGTGCACAGTTCCTACTACCACGGCACGGGGGTGCGCTCGCTCGATCGGCGGGAGCTGGACTTCGACTTCGGCTGGATTCTGGCGACGCGGGGCGGGCGGGAGTGGCGGGTAGGACTGACCGAGGATCTGGAGCCGGGAGGTCCCGGGATCGACCTAATCTTTAGACTGGGCGTGACGCGCTGACGCTCAGGCGCCGACTTCACCTTCCTTGAACAGGAACTGCGCCATGTTCTTGAAGAGGAACTCCTTCGCCTTGGGCTCGCGCAGGATCAACCCGTAGTGGTTGATGAGCTGCTGCTGCATCTTGAGCCACTCCGCCCAGCACACGCTGCAGATCTCTTCATAGGCTCTCTTGCCCAGTTCGTTCTGAAAGGGCTGGAATGCCATTCGTTCGCGGTCCTGGCCGCACCGCACGCAATGCACGCTCGTCATGCGGGCAAGATAGAACTCCTGTGAAGTGTGATCCAGTGTACGGGCTTGAGAACCGTAGTGCGTTAGCTTGCACTCAAGGCGAGATCTGACGCTGCCAGCCATCCGCACGGCGGACTATTCTGGCCCCGGTGGCGGTGCCGAGCCCGATCCCGATTCCGAATACCACGGCTGGCGCGACGCTCAGCACAGGGAGCAGCGCCAGTGGCCAAGCGAAGGCGAATGCAAGAATTCCGGCGCTGAGCGGGACCCAGGGCGAGTGAATGGCGTCTACGAATCGCAGCCGGTTGCTGACGAAATTTCTGGCGAATACGTAGCCGGCCAGCCCGGCGGCGACAGTGAAGAGTAGTTGCAACATAGAGATAACCCCGGTTAAGGACATACAGGCCGCGTTACAGTACGGAACATACGAGAGAAAGATTCACCGGTGGTTGTACCGCCGGGCATTGGAATCGCTACTGTGCGGTACGTATCGCGGGTGGAAGTGATCGTGTCCTTGCCCCAGTCACTATCCGGGAAGGAGGCCACTGATGAATCGACATCCGACGGTGCAGGTGCCCAACATCGGCCCGATGGACCATGCGTGGGACCTCTTGGGTGAATGGCAGGCCGAGTTCGAGTTGCCGGAGACCGAGTCGCCGGTCCATGGAAAGGTGACCTTCCGCTCGTGGACCGACGCGGAGTTGATGCTCGACCCGGTGGAAGCCGCGATCGCGGGCATCCCGTCGACCGTCCCGCTTGAGCGGGCGAGTGAAATTCACCTGACGGACGCAGGCGGTGGAGCGTTGCAATGGGTACTGCACGCGCCTTCGACCAACTGGTCGCTGCAGGCCACGATGTGGCCCGGCTCGTTGCACCTGTTCGTGAGTGACGCCGACGACGACGAAGAGCAGCTCTACCGCGCGCGCGCCGTGCGGACGCAGGAGTACTACCTGCGAAAGTATCCCATGGAGGTGTGAGCGGTGAGTGGTAATCGGTGAGCGGCAAGCGGTGAGAGCACACGCCTGTGCCCGTCTCACCTCCCGCTCACCACCTCACCACCGCGCTTCCCCACAGAAATCCCGACCCGAACGCCGTCAGCGCCACCAGGTCGCCCTCCCCGATCCGACCCGACCTCACACATTCGTCCAGCGCGATCGGGATCGTCGCCGCCGTGGTGTTCCCGTACGACATGATGTTGTTGTAGACCTGGTCGTCGCGCAGGCCGAGCGTCTTCTGCATCATCTCGGCGATGCGAAGGTTCGCCTGGTGTGCCACCAGCAGCTTGAGGTCGGCGGTCGCATGGCCGGTTTTTGCCAGCGCCGTGCGCACCGACTCCGGCATGCGGACCACGGCGTGTCGGAACACCTCCTTGCCGTCCATCGCGAGAAAGTGGCGTCCCTGGTCGAGCTGCTCGTGCGAGGCACGTGGGTGGTACATCGAGCCCGGACTGTCGACCCAGAGCTTCTCGGCATGCGTTCCCTCGCCGTGCAGGTCGAAGGCGAGGATCCCGCGCTCGCCCTTCCCGGGACCCAGTACGGCTGCTCCGGCGCCGTCCGCAAACAGGACCGCTGTGTTGCGGCCTCGGGTCGTCACATCCATCCCGGTCGACTGGACCTCCGCGCCGACGACCAGCACGTGGCGGAACTCTCCGCAGCGGATGAACGCATCCGCCACCGATAGTGCGTAGACGAAGCCACTGCACTGGTTGCGGATGTCGATCGACGGAATGGTGCCCAGGCCGAGAAGTCGCTGCAGGAAGACGCCGTTGCCGGGCGCGAAATGGTCAGGTGTGGAGGTGGCGTAGACGATAGCGTCGATGTCGCCGGGGTCCAGGCCGGCTGCTTCGAGCGCCCGCGACGTGGCGGCATGGGCCAGGTCGGCCCCTGTCTCTCCCTCCCGTACCCACCGCCGCTCCTGGATGCCCGTCCGAGTTCTGATCCACTCGTCGCTGGTGTCCATGAGCGCTGACAGATCGTCGTTGGTGACGACTCGGTCAGGCACTGCGAAGCCGGTGCCAAGAAATTGGGCTCGTGTCATGCTCCGTCCGGGTGGTGAGACGCAGGGCTAAGTATACCGGCGGCGGCGTGAGGCCCACAGAAGCCAGATCCACGCCAGCCATGCAACGGTGAGCCGCACCTCCATCCCGCGCCAGCTCTCCCACACCATGCCGACGGGCGTGAGCCAGGAGGGCCAGCCGCTGTCCGGGCGGAGCCGGTGGCGTTCCACGATGCGCGATGAGCCGAAGCCCTGCCGGAGCGTCCGCACGATGCCGAAACAGATCATCGTCCCCGTGATCGGCCGGACGCTGTCGATCGGCAGCGACATGAGATTCCAGACCATGCTCGTCGCGCCCCAGCCATGGCTGTCGCTCGCGCCGACGACGATGCGGTCGGTCCGCCTGGCCAGCGCGACTACCGAGTCGCGGCGCACGCGGGAGAGCTCGTTGGCCTTGGGTGAGGCGTTGACGATCTCGAACCCGTCCGCGCCCGCCTCGACGAGTGAGTCGAGCCGCTCCCAATGGTTACGTTCAAATTCGGGAATCGACAGGACGCTCAGCGAGGCGTAAGCCGAGTCGCTCACCCGAAGCAGCGTGAGCAGGGCGGCGAGCGAGCCATTGTACTGCGTGCGGTCCACGGGGACGGAGTCGCCAAGCAGGAGGACGTGTGCCTTCCAGGCGCTGATCTCGATCCCAGGGCAGGCCACCGGATAGCCTGTCCCGCGCGCCAACCCTTCGACCGTATTATGGTCGGTGACGAAGAACGCGTCGAAACCGGCGCGGCCATGCCAGCGCCGGTCGGCCTCGGCATCGAACCCGCGCATGAGCGTGCCGCGAACATCGTGCGACACATTGGTGTGACTGTGGGTGTCGAACACCAGCGTGCCGGATCCGGTGCCGGCCAGCGCCGCCATGGGGCGATGCCAGAGCAGCCCGCCGGCCACGAAGAGCGTCAGTCCGGCCAGCGAGCCGAGAAACAGGCTGATTTCGCGCCGGACCGGTGCTTTCGGCGGCGGCGAGTCGCTCCAGGCCAGGCGCCACCAGAGTGCGCGGCCGCCTCGCCATACGACATACATGATCAGCAGGCCGCTGAGGAAGGCTCGGAGCCGGCTCATGCTCAACATCGACACGCCATCCCACAGCGTGAACAACGGCGCGAGCGCGACGTAGAGTCCTGGGTAGGCGAGGTGCACCGACGGCGGAAGTGGCGCGCCGAGCGGGTCGGTCAGCGGCGGTGCGGCCGCTATTCGCGCGACAAGAATTGCCGCCGTGAGGCCGAGCGGCAGAACCATCCCGGTATATGCCGGGCGCTGGAAGAACGGGCGCGGGGAGTGAATGTTGCAAGATATACCCGGGCTTCCGGGGAAACACCCGAGGGCATGGACCCATAATGAAAGAGTTCGAGGACGACGAGCTGGACGCCGAGTTCCCCGCTGGTGACGGCACGGTAGAGACCGAGGCCACCATCCTTTGTCCTTACTGCGGCGAGATCAACGAGATCGGCCTGGATCCGGGCAGCGGCGCGCGCCAGGAATACGTCGAGGATTGTCAGGTCTGCTGTCGCCCGTGGCGGGTGGTGGTCACCTACCTGCCGGACGGTGCGGCGGATGTTTCGGTCGAGGCCGAGTCGCTCGACTAGCGGGGGAGCGGTAAGCGGGGAGCGGTAAGCGGTAAGCGATAGGAGGTAAGCGGTGCACCGGAGATACCGCTCACCGCTCACCGCCGAAGGTTTTCAAATCCCACCCAGCCACGGGTATCCCTGATCCTCCCAGTAGCCTCCGGGACGCTCCCGTGTGAACGTCATGGCGGTCAGGTATTTGGTCAGCTTGTAACCCAACTTGATGGGAGAGTACACTCGGAGCGGCGCGCCGTGGTCGGCGCGCAGCGGCCGGTCGTTGTACGCGTAGGCCAGGATGGTCTGTGGATGCATCGCGCTGGTCAGATCCCAGCCATTGAAGTATCGGCTGTCGAACGAGTCGAAGCGCAGGT
The DNA here is from genome assembly GCA_035526925.1 of Gemmatimonadales bacterium. Lineage (GTDB taxonomy): Bacteria > Gemmatimonadota > Gemmatimonadetes > Gemmatimonadales > GWC2-71-9 > CAVVWJ01. Next base: position 4,768 of record DATLBL010000074.1, on the reverse strand, counting down.
AGCGCGCCTCGGAGGTGGGCTGAACCAGGTCCGCCACCGCCGACACCGGCACGCCCGACCAGGTGCCGATCGCCGTCCACCCTTCCACGCAGTGATGCTTCACCGTGTACGTCACGCGCGGCAGCGACTCAAGCATCGCCGGCGTGAAGCGCGTCGCTTTCCGCACCAGCCCGCCAACCTCGAGAGCCCAGCCCTGGTTCTCCGGCGGGGTGGGAAACTGGCCCGTCCGGTTGCGTGTGATCGAGTACGCGGGGAACTGAATCTCCGGAGTGCGTGCCGCCGCGGGGTACTGGTGCGCCAGACGGGTCGGGGAGAGCAGCAGCTTCTCTCCCACCCAGTCGTTGAGCCGGCTGATGGCACGGAGGCGCGGCTCGAGGACCGGACCGCCGTCCCAGCCGCATGCTGCTGCGAGTGATACGGGTGCCACGAGGCCGAGGCGGAGCAGATCGCGGCGGCTGAGTCGGGGTGCGCGGTCAGTCATGGCTCGGAAACCTGCCGTGATACCAGCCGGTGATCATCGCCCTTAGCGACGCCGGATCCACGAGAAACACGAGCGCCACATGGAGAAGGGTGAAGCCCACGAAGATCCACACCGCCCAGAAGTGCCAATAGCGGGTGAGCTCGTACCCGCCGAACAGCGACGTGAGCCAGGCAAGCTGCACCGGCTTGTAGATGGCGAAGCCCGTGAGCGCCGAGAGCGCGCCGAGGAGCACGATGAAGGTGTAGGCGCCTTTTTGCAGGGCATTGTGCTTGCCCTGGGTCGGGTGGGTGGGTCGGAGTCGCAGATAGTACAGCTGCATCTGCACGGCGGGCCCGATGTCTCGCGGCCGGAAAAGCAGAGAACGCCACTCCCCGGTGAACGCCAGGAAACCGAGGTAGAGCAGGCCCGTGAGGACGAACGGCCACGCAAGCGCGAAATGCCAGTTGAGTCCGCCCGCGAGCCACCCGCCGAGCCGCGACCAGGCCGGGAGCGACGTGCCATCGAACGGATTGGGGTAGGGCGCGCCGCGAGGGCCGAAGTGTCGGAACGCCATGTAGATCTGGAGCCCGCTCGCGATCATGCCCACGAGCACGATGGCGTTGAGCCAATGGGCCACGCGGACAATACCGTGGTGTCGCTTGACCGGCGGACGCGGAGCGTCGTCTGCCTCCATGCCGTCCTCCACGATGGTGGGATGGTGCTGCGAATCTAGCGATGGAACGCCGGCGAGGCTCGATCGGTTCTCTGCTTACCGCAGTCTCCTTTCCCCAAGCACCCGATCGGCTGCGTCCCGCCCCGAAGCCAGGGCGCCATGAACGGTGGCGTTCCGGCCGGCATGGGCCACCGCCTCGCCGGCGAGGAAGATCGTATCGGCCACGGGCTTCGCGAGCGCGGCCCGGGCCGCGATCGCGCCCACGCCACCGTAGCTGTACGCGCCGCCCGCGAACGGATCGGCCATCCAGTCGTGCAGGTAGGCCAGACGGAGCCGCGAGCGCAGCTCGTCCACGCTCCGGCCGAACACGGACGCGAGCGACTCGAGTGCCAAGCCCTGAAGCGTTTCCACGTCGAGGCCGGCAAGTGTCGCGGCGCGAGGACCGCCGCTCCATCCCGTGATCAAGGGCACGTGGGCCGGCAGCGAAGTCCACCAGACCGGGAACGGCTCGCTGCCGCCGTGCACGAAGCTCGGGCCGTCCACCCCGTCGGAGGCCCACCATCGAGTATCGAAGCCGAGCACGACGTGGTGGGCCGCGCCCATGTGCAGCGCGGCAAGCGGCTCGCGCCAGCCGGGTGGCTCCGGATCGATCGGCACGGCACCCGGCTCGCCCGCGCGCCGCTGGAGGACTGCCAGCGGGAGCGTGATGATGGCGCGTGGCGCGATGATATCCGTAAGTGTCCCTCCACCCGAATCGACGGACATCCGGACGTGGCCGTTCCTCCATCGGATGTGTCGCACCGGCGCGCTCAGCCTGAGATCCACCCGCGCTCGGTCGAGGCGCTCCGACATCCAGTGCACCAGTGCGCCATAGCCCTCGCGCACCCGGTGCAGGTCGCCGCCGTCCTCATCCTCGGCCGCTTCGTTTTCGGCGAGCGAACGGGTGCCGAGCTTGGCCATGTCGGCCGCGTGGAATCCCTCGAGGTATCTGACGAGTCCATCGAGCTCGCCCGGACGACGCAGCTCGGCGCGCCATCCGCCCAGCAGCTCAGCGACGGGACGGTCGGGCGACGCCGCGCTGCGCGCGAGCAGCGTGCCCAGGGTGGCGCGGAGATCGGTCGGGAATGCGGCGTCCGGACTGGCGCCGCGCTGGTGGTACTCGGGAACATCGTCGACGTGGAGACCGGCGGTCCTGATCAGCTCGAGCAGCTCCGCGGGCTGGCCGTGCACGAACTCGGGTCCGAGCTCGATCGGATGGCGGACGCGCGGGTCATGGACTGTTCGGATCCGACCGCCCACGCGCTCCCGCGCCTCCAGCACCACGACGCGTTGCCCGGCCGCGGCCAGCCGTTCGGCGGCCGCGAGCCCGGCCATGCCCGCGCCCAGGACCAGAACGTCTGAAGACACGACCTCGTCCGGCTACTCGTACCGGAGCGCGACGATGGGATCGAGGCGCGCGGCCCGACGCGCGGGCCAGATGCCGAAGAACAGCCCGACGAGCGCGCTGAACCCGAAGGCGACCACGACTGACGTCGGCGAGATGAGCGTGTTCCACTGCATCACCCGGGCGAGGACGATCGTGGTCGCGACGCCCACCATGACGCCGATCATGCCGCCGAGTATGCAGAGTGTGAGCGCCTCGATCAGGAACTGCAGCAGGATGTTGCCGCGGGTCGCGCCGAGCGCCTTGCGGACGCCGATCTCGCGCGTACGCTCGGTGACGGACACCAGCATGATGTTCATGATGCCGATGCCGCCGACGACGAGGCTGACCGCCGCGATGCTGGCCAGCAGGGTGGTGAAGACCTGCGTGGCCTGCTGCTGCGTCTGCAGCACGTCCTGCTGATTGCGAATGGTGAAGTCGTTCGGGTCGCCGGGGCGGATATGATGCTCGCGTCGAAGGATGCGCTCCAGGTCGACCATCCCCTGCTCGATAGGGATGCCTTCCTGCACCTCAATCGACATCGAGCGCAGCCGCTTGGTGCCGAACACCCGGTACTGCGCGGTCTGCAGCGGGATCAGGATCTGCTCGTCGGGGTTCTGGAATCCGCCGGAGGCTCCCTTGGGGCTCAGGACACCGAGGATCTCGAACGGGATGCCGCGGATGAAGATGGTCTGGTGAATCATGGCGGCCGGGTTGCCGCCGAGCATCTCGGGCACCGACGAGCCGAGCACCGCGTAGCGCTGGCGCGCGGCATCGTCGCCGTCGGTGAACATCCGGCCGTACGGGACGGTGTAGTTGCGGACGTCGGTGTAGTTGGCCGTCGTGCCGATGAGCTGAAGGTTCCGATTCTGATTGCCGAACACGACCTGCTGCGCCTGCTGGGCCTCGGGCACCACGGCGCTCAACAGCGTGGCGCCCTGGCGAAGCGCCTCGTAGTCATCGGTGCTCAGCACGGTCCGGTCGGTGATCATGATGGCGCCGCTTCGGCCCTGGCCGGCGAAGACGGTGAATACGTTGGCGCCGAGCGCCGCGATCCGCTCCTCGACCGCCTTCTGCGCTCCCGAGCCGAGCGCCACCATGGTGATCACGGCGCCGACGCCGATGATGATCCCGAGCATGGTGAGCATCGAGCGCAGCGCATTCGACCGGATCGACGAAATCGCGACCGCGAACGTCTCGCCGAGGAGCATCGCGCTACCGTGCCTGCGTGGCGGCGCCGCCCGCCCGCGCGCCGCCCTGCTGCTGCATGCCCGGGACCGCGCCCCCGCCGGTCATCTGGTTCATGCGCTGGCGCATGTCCTCCTGCGACTGGACCAGGCTCGCGCTGGGGAGCACATAGACCGAATCGCCCGGTTCGAGCCCGTGCAGCACCTCGCTGTAGTCGAGGTCGGTCAGGCCGGTCCGGATCCATACCGGGGTCGGGGCGCCGTTGCGCTTGGCAAAAACGATGTAGCGCCCACCTCCGGCGTCGGTGCCACGGGTCGCGCGGTTTCGTCCGCCGAACTGCCTCGGCGCGGCTTGAGCCGCCCCGGACTGTGCCGCGGTGCCTTGTCCGCCCCCGTCGCCGCCCGCGCCTTGCCGCGAGCGGGCGGCATCGGACCGGCGTGCCGTCGCCGAATCGGGTCGGGTGGCGCCGCCGTCGGTCCCTCGCGGTGTCGCGCCCGAGCTGGCCGACCCCCCGGCGGATCCCCGGCCCGCGGTGTCTCTCCCCGCGGTGCCGCTCGTCGCGGCGAGCTGCCGCTGCACATCTTCGCTCGAGAGGCCCAGCACCTGTGCAGCCGACGCGACGTCCCGCTGCGTCCGGAGCGCGGCGTTGGGCACCGCGGCCACATGCTCGCGCCGGCCGACGTGGACTTCGACCTCCGTGTTCATGCCGGGACGGAGCAAGCCTTCCTTGTTGTCGATCCGGACCAGGACCGGAAAGACGGTGACGTTCTGCTCCGTCTGGGCCTGCGGCTCGATCTTGAGCACGGTGCCGTCGAAGGTGCGGTTGGGGAACGCGTCCACGGTGACGGAGGCCTGCTGCCCGGGCTGGATCTTGCCCACGTCGGTCTCGTCGACCAGCGTCCGGACCTGCACCAGGTTGAGCTCCGCCATCTTGAGGAGCGTCGTGCCGCCGCACACGTTCGAGGTCGCCGAGGCGATGACGGTGCCCCGCTCGACGTCCTTCTCGATGACGGTGCCCGTGATC
>DATLBL010000073.1:0-2170 GCA_035526925.1 Gemmatimonadales bacterium | reverse complement strand
AGCAGCGTGGCCACGAAGTTCAGCCCGGGCACGAACTTGCCGAGCACGACCAGGCAGACGGTGAGCGGGGTGGCCATGAGGAGGCCGAGCGGTCCCCAAAGCCAGGTCCAGAAGGCGACCGCGATCAGGAGCGCCACCTGGGAGACACCCGCCGCGCCGGCATAGAGCACGGTCTCGAGCACTAAGTTTGTGAAGAGCTCCAACAGGACGTAGAACCCGGCGACCTCGAACGGTCGTGTCCATCCGGGCAGGGCCGCGAGCGCGATCACAAACGGGCCCGCTGACGCGATGATCGGACCGAGGTATGGGATGTAACGCAAGCCGGCGCCGGCCGCGCCCCAGAAAAGGGCGTACGGAACGCCGAACATCCACAGGCCGAAAGCGCTCAACGCGCCATAGATGGCGTTCACTAGGGTCTGCAGCAGCAGCTGCTTGCTGACGCGCCGGCCGGCCTCGTCGAAAGCTTTCGTCGTGATCGCCAGGTGGCCATGTCCGATCAACCCAATCAGTCGATTGCGGAGGTCTTCACGCTCGAGCAGCATGAACAGCACCAGCACCACGACGAAGCCCGCCGTGCCAGCGGGCGCCACGAAGGGGCCGAGCCAGCTCAATCCCGGGACGGCTGACTCGTCGTGCGACACCACCACCGGCTGAGTGGCCGTGCCCTGCGGCGCGGTCGGCACGCCCATGTCCTTCTTGATGTCCTCGAGCGTCGATTGCAGGCGCTCGACCGATCCGCCCCGGCTGGCGCCCCGAACGTCTTGCACCTTGGCGCGGATGTTCGCGCGATATCTCACGAGGTCGGTGCTGAGGCTCCCCATCTGCCGGACGATCCCGTAGGTGGCGAGACCGAGGCCCGAGAAGACCAGCGTCACCACCAGAAGGATCGCGGGGAGGCGACCGATGCGCCGTTGCAGGGACAGGACCGGCGGGGTCAGCACAAAGCTGACCAAAACCGCCAAGGCCACGGGTACGAGGATGTCCTGGGCCCAGTAAAGGACGGCGACCACCAGCACACACCCAGCGAACGTCACCCAGCCGCGGAACGAGCCGAAGCGCTCGGGCATTTCGGCCACGCCTCAGCAAGCTGTATGCCGAAAGCGCCGAGTCAGCGTCTGGTATTCTCGACCGCGACACGCCCATGGCTCTCCCGCGCCCCCAAACCCCATTGACGGATGCCGCCCGCCCGTTCCGACGCCCCGCGCGCTTCTCCCAGCTGCGCGGCCAACGGGTCATCAGCCGCTGGCGCTACCGAATGGCACCAGATCCGCTCACCCGGAAGCCGAAAGGGCTGATACCGTTCTGGGCTCGCGTCCGCCGGCTACTGTGGTCGTGGTGGATTTGGGCGCTGCTCTTCCTCTGGCACATGGCTCACGACGCGTGGGGCTGGGCCGCCGGCACCGGGGCGATGGCGCTCGTCAGTTACCTGATCACGCCCTCCGAATTCCCACCTCGGTATGGACTCGACCACGAGCTCGCGGTCGACGACGAGGAGTTTTTACCGACGATAACCGGGGCGACGGGCGTGCCGTGCGTGCCGGGCAACCGGATCGACATCCTGAACAACGGCGACCAGTTCTACCCGGCGATGCTCGATGCCATCTCGCACGCCGAGGTCTCGATCACCATCGAGGCGTACATCTACTGGGCCGGGGACATCGGCCTGAGGTTTGCCAAGGCGCTGGCCGCCAAGGCGGCCGCCGGCCTGCGCGTCAAGATCCTGCTCGATGCGGTCGGCTCGACCCGGGTCGGCGAGGAGGTCCTCACGATCCTCGAAGGAGGCGGCTGCCAGCTCGCCTGGTACAACCCGATCCGCTACTACAGCATTGGCCGCTTCAACCATCGCACGCACCGCAAATCGCTCATCATCGACGGCCGGATCGCGTTCACCGGCGGCGCCGGCATCGCGGATCACTGGCTGGGAGACGCCCGCGATCCGAGCGAGTGGCGTGACATGCAGATCCGGATCGAGGGCCCGGCGGTCACGCCGCTGCAGACTGGCTTTGCGCACAACTGGCTGCAGACCACGGGCGAGTTGATTTCCGGACCGCTGTTCTATCCGGTCCCGGCCACGGCCGGTTCGCTCGCGGCCCAGACGATCATGAGCTCGCCGGAGATCGGCGCGTCCACGGCGCGCATCATGTACTACCTGTCGATCATTTGCGCGCGG
>DATLBL010000072.1:0-7893 GCA_035526925.1 Gemmatimonadales bacterium | reverse complement strand
TCGGCCCAGGAGATGGCCGGCGGGATCATCCGCGTGGACGCGCCGTCCGCCCTGGCCGCGCTCGACTCGCTCGAGCCGCTCGAGACCAGCATCGTCCGGATCAACTACGCGCAGGCCGCGTCGTTGGCCAAGACGGTCGAGAGCATCCTGACCAAGAATCGTGGCCGCGTTGTGGCCGATACCGGCTCGAACGCGCTCATCCTGACCGATACCCGGAGCCGCATCGCGAGCGTTACCGACTTCGTTCGGGGGCTCGATATCCGCACGCCGCAGCTCTCGATCCAGGCCAAGATCATCTTCGTCGACCGGACCGACATCGAGGCGCTCGGCGTCAAGTACGACCTCGGCAGCCGCAGCCAGTTCTTCAACAAGCTGATCCAGCGGCCGGACCCGGCCAACCCGGGTGAGGGCTTCGATCGCGACGTCAACATCGTCGACCTGGGCGGCAACTCGCTCGCCGCCATCGGCAACGCGAACTCCGACATCACCGGGTCGGCGCTCGACCTGATCTACTCGACCAGCATCGGCGGGTTCGCGCTGACCACGTTCCTGAGCGCGCTCGAGCGCACCGAGCTCGCGGACATCCAGGCCGAGCCGGTCATCTCGACCCTCGACAATCGCCAGGCCGACATCCTCGTGGGTGAGGAAACGCCGGTCCGCGTCATCGACGCGAACTCGAGCGCCAGCGGCACCGCCCGCGCCAACGTGCAGTTCAAGGAGACCGGTATCCGCCTCACGGTCACCCCGCACGTCACCAACAACCGCCAGGTGCTGATGCAGCTCCACACCGAGCGCTCGGCGATCAAGCTCCTGGCCGCGGCGGATCTCGGCTTCGTCTTCGCCAAGCAGAAGGCCGACAACCAGCTTCTGGTCAACGATGGAGAGACCGCGGTCATCGGCGGCCTCACGGTCACCGAGGTGGGCCGCGTCAAGTCGGGCATCCCGCTGCTCGGCAACCTGCCCATCGTCGGGAAGCTGTTCAGCACGACCACCGATACCGAGAGCCGTCGGGACCTCATCATCCTGGTCACCCCGCGGATCACGGACGATGGTGCCACGAACGAATGACGGCGGGAACGTGTACCTGAACGGATCAAGGAGCCCGCTACGGCGGGCTCTTTGCTTTCGTGCGCGGGGTCGCGTGCCGCGGTCGCGCACGCCTTGGAAGCGGGTGTCGACCGGAGTACACTTACCCCGTCACCACTCTTCCATTGCCCGATCGCTCGACAACGCCTACGGGGCCGGGGTGTTCCGCCCGTCCTTCGACAAACCCGACGCCGAGACGATGATGCCGCGAACCAGCCGCTTCCGGGCCGCAGCGTGCTGAGATTCTCCACCGCCGGTGAATCGCACGGCAAGGCGCTCGTCGCCCTCGTCGAAGGGCTTCCGGCGGGGCTGCCCGTCAGCGCCGAGTGGGTGGACCGCGATCTCGTCCGCCGCATGCAGGGCTACGGCCGTGGCGCCCGGATGAAGATCGAGCGCGACCACGTCGAATGGCTGAGCGGTGTGCGCGCCGGCGAGACCCTCGGCTCGCCCGTCGCCATGCTGATCCCCAACCGCGACTGGAGCAACTGGGAGGACGTGATGGCGCACGAGGCCGCCGAGCCGGGCGAGCTGCGCCGCCGCCGCGTCACCCGCCCGCGCCCCGGCCACGCCGATCTCGTCGGCGTCCTCAAGTACGATCGCGTCGATGCCCGTGACATCCTCGAGCGCGCCAGCGCGCGCGAGACCACCGCCCGCGTCGCGGCCGGCGCGCTCGCCCGCCGGCTGCTCGACGAGTTCGGGGTGGAGGTCGGGAGCCACGTCGTCTCGCTCGGCGGGGTCACGGCCGCGCCGCCGGCCGTGCTGCCGACGCCGCTCAACGACGCGTCGGACCGCTCCGAGATCCGCGTGCTCGACCCCACGGTCGAGGCCGAGATCATCGCCCGCATCGACGCCGCCAAAAAGGCCGGCGACACCCTCGGCGGCGAGATCGAAGTCGTCGCGCGCGGCGTCGTCGTCGGGCTCGGCAGCCACGTGAGCTGGGACAGAAAGCTGGACGGCAGGCTGGCCGGGATGCTGATGTCTATCCCCGCCGTGAAGGCGGTCGAGATCGGACTGGGCGTCGAGGCGGCGCGCCGGCCCGGCTCCGCCGTCCACGACCCGATCGACCCGTCGCCCGACGGAGGAGGCACGGCCGTCCCGCCCCAGCCGGGCGACAGGCGCGCCGGCTTCCACCGCCGAACCAACAACGCCGGCGGCCTCGAGGGTGGCATCACCACGGGCGAGCCGCTCGTCATCCGGGTCGCCATGAAGCCGATCTCGACGCTCATGTCCCCGCTTCCCACCGTCGACCTGGCTACCGGCCGTACCGCCAACGCGCAGAGCGAGCGCTCGGATGTCACCGCGGTGCCCGCCATGGGCGTCATCGCCGAAGCGCTGACGGCGTTCGTCGTGGCGGATGCCATGCTCGAGAAGTTCGGAGGCGATTCGCTCGGTGAGATGCGCCGGAACTTCGACGGCTACGTCGCCTCGCTCGGCGCGCGCTGGGGCGCGCTCCGGGAAGCGGCCGGGGACTGACATGAAGCGCCACGTGCTGCTGGTCGGCCTCCCGGGGGTCGGAAAGAGCACCGTCGGTCAGCTCGTGGCCGAGGGGCTGGAGGCCCCGCTGCTGGACATCGACTCCATTCTGGTACGCCAGATGGGGATGCCGGTGGCCCAGATGTTCGGCATGCTCGGCGAGGCGCGATTCCGCTCGATGGAGCGCGACGCCGTGCAGACCGCCCAGGCCCGGGAGCCTGCCGTGATCGTGCCCGGTGCCGGGTGGGCCGCGCAGCCGGGGCAGCTCGACGAGGCCAGCCGGGTCTGCCTGATCATCTATATGAAGTGCGCCGCCAAGACCGCCGCCCGCCGCAGCCAGGGCAGCGAGGTCCGCCCCCTCCTGGAAGGTGCCGACCCGGTCGAACGCACCCGTGCCCTGCTCCAGGCCCGGGAACCGTTCTACAAGCTCGCCCATTATGAGGTGTCGGCCGATACCAAGACACCCGCCGCGATTGCGGAGGAAGTCGTCGGGCTCGCCCGGGCACACGGCGGCTGGTAGCCCCCCGCCTCGGCCGGGAACATCGCCGGCTCACAAGTTGTTCATATTAGGACACTTAGAAATTGCCGCCTTGCGCGGCCTCTGCGGCGCGGATTTCTTGCAGCCACCGAAATGACCAATGGATGACCCCAGCAGGCATAGTGGACTCATGGCCACCAGACCCAAGCGCGCTGTAAAATCCCCCGCCAAAACCGGTAAGCCCGAGGCCGCCCCAGCCGCCCCCAAGAAGGCTGCCGTGAAGGCTGCCGTGAAGACGGCCAAGCCGCGCTCCGGCAGGGCGGGCAAGGGAAGCGCCCTGGTGATCGTCGAGTCGCCCACCAAGGCCAAGACGATCGGGAAGTACCTGGGCGCCGGGTACGACGTGAAGGCCACCGTCGGCCACCTGCGGGACCTCCCCACCCGCGAGCTCGGCGTGGACGTCGAGCGCGACTTCGAGCCCAAGTACGTCACCATCAAGGGCAAGACCAAGACGCTGTCCGAGCTCAAGAAGGCAGCCAAGACCGCGTCCACCATCTATCTGGCCACCGACCCCGATCGCGAGGGCGAAGCGATCGCATGGCACGTGGCCGACCAGCTCGGGTCGAGCGTGCCGACGCACCGCGTGCTCTTCCACGAGATCACCAAGGACGCCATCCACGAGGCCATGGATCGGCCGGGCCTGATCGACGATCGCAAGGTGAACGCGCAGCAGGCGCGCCGGATCCTCGACCGGCTCGTCGGCTACAAGGCCAGTCCCATCCTCTGGCGCAGCATCAAGACCGGGCTCTCGGCCGGCCGGGTGCAGACCGTCGCCCTCCGGATGATCGTCGAGCGCGAGCGCGAGATCCGCGCGTTCACGCCACAGGAGTACTGGAGCATCGAGGCGCTGCTCGCCAAGGATGGGCAGACGTTCGAGGCCGCGCTCGCCAAGGTCGGCGGCCACAAGCCGCAGCTGCACTCGGCCGACGAGGCGCAGGCCGTGGTGGACGCGGTCAGGAACGTGCCGTTCGTCGTCAGCAAGGTCGAGAAGCGGAACCGCCGGAAGAATCCGGCCGCGCCGTTCACTACGAGCACGATCCAGCAGGAAGCCGCCAAGAAGCTCGGCTTCAGCTCGCGCCGGACCATGCGCGCGGCGCAGGATCTGTACGAGGGCCGCGACGTGGGTGAGGACGGCCCGGTCGGCCTCATCACCTACATGCGGACCGACTCCGTCCGCGTGTCGGACGCGGCCATCGCGTCGGTGCGCGAGTTCATCGGCTCGCACTACGCCAAGCCGTATCTGCCGGCCGCGCCGAACACCTATAACACCAAGAAGAACGCCCGCGTTCAGGACGCCCACGAGGCCATCCGCCCCACCGACGTCCGACGCCGTCCGGAGCAGGTCCAGCGCTTCCTGGAGTCCGATCAGTTCCGGCTCTACCAGCTCATCTGGCAACGCTTCGTGGCCTCGCAGATGACACCGGCGGTCTACGACATGACGATCGTGGACTTCGACCTCGGCCAGTACCTCTTCCGGGCCACCGGCTCGGTGCTCGTCTTCGACGGGTACCACGTGCTCTATATGGAAGGGCGCGAGAAGGAGGAGGGAAAGACCATGGACGACCTCCCGCCGATCCCGCCGCTCGCGCAGGGCGACCGGGTCGAGGTCCGGGAGATCACGCCGTCGCAGCACTTCACCGAGCCGCCCCCCCGGTTCTCCGAGGCCAGCTTGGTGAAGGAGCTCGAGCGGCTCGGCATCGGCCGGCCGTCGACGTACAGCGCCATCATCTCCACGCTCAGCGCGCGCGAGTACGTGAAGGTCGAGCAGCGGCGGTTCTTCCCGACCGAGCTCGGCGAGCTGGTCGAGAAGATCATGGTGGCCAAGTTCCCCGAGATCTTCAACGTCGAGTTCACCTCCGGCATGGAATCGGAGCTCGACCGGATCGAGGAAGGCGAGCTCGTGTGGCAGGGCGTGCTCAAGGATTTCTACACCCCGTTCAGCAAGGCGCTCGAAGCGGTCGACCTCAACGCGCTCGTCGCCGACGCGCACGGGCTGAACCCCGAGGAGCTCGCCAAGGAGCGCTGTCCCAAGTGCGGCAGCCCGATCGAGCTCAAGACCGGCCGCTTCGGGCCGTACCTCGCGTGCGTCAAGTACAAGGACACCTGCGACTACGTGAAGTCGCTCCGGAAGGGCCGCGCGCCGGACCGTCCGACCGACGAGAAGTGCCATCTCTGCAGCTCGCCGATGGTCATCAAGACCGGCCGGTTCGGCGAGTTCCTGGCCTGCACCACCTACCCGGCCTGCAAGGGTACGCGCGCCATTCCGCTCGGGATCAAGTGTCCCAAGTGCATCGAGGGCGATCTCGCCGAGCGGCGCACCAAGCGCGGCAAGTCGTTCTGGGGCTGCGTCCGCTATCCCGCGTGCGACTTCAGCACCTGGAACAAGCCGGTGCCCGAGACCTGCGCCGAGTGCGGCTGGATCGGTCTGGAGAAGAAGATCAGCAAGGCCGAGGGTGAGACGCGGGTCTGCCTCAAGTGCGGGAACAAGACCGTGCTCGCCGAGCCCGAGGAGGTAGCGCTGGCGTGAACGCCACCGTCGTCGGCGGAGGTCTCGCCGGCTCGGAGGCGGCCTGGGCGCTGGCGGAGCGTGGCGTTCGGGTGACGCTCTACGAGATGCGGCCGACGGTGAAGACCCCGGCCCATCATTCGGACCGGCTGGCCGAGCTCGTCTGCAGCAATTCCTTCAAGTCGGTGGACCTCACCAACGCACACGGGCTCCTCAAGGCGGAGCTGCGCGCCCTGGGCAGCGTGCTGCTACCGTGCGCCGACCTGGCGCGGGTGCCTGGAGGCACCGCGCTGGCGGTGGACCGCGAGATCTTTTCCCGCGCGGTGCACGAGCGAGTTACGTCGCATCCGAACGTCACCGTGGTGCACGAGGAGTGGGCGGAGCTGCCCGTTCCCGGGGTCGTGGCCACGGGACCGCTCACCTCGCCTCGGCTCACCGAGGCCATCGTCGCGCGGCTCGGCTCGGCGGCGCTCGCCTTCTACGACGCCATCGCGCCGGTCGTCTCGTCGGACTCGCTCGACCACGAGCGGCTCTACGCGCTCTCGCGATACGGGAAGGGCGACGGCGACGACTACCTCAATGCGCCGATGGACGCCGCCACCTACGACGGGTTTCTCGACGCGCTGCTCGAGGCCGACCAGCACCACGGCCACGAGTTCGACGCGGTCCCGTACTTCGAAGGCTGCCTGCCGGTCGAGGAGATGGCCCGCCGCGGCCGGGAAACGCTTCGGTTCGGACCGATGAAGCCGGTCGGCCTGCCCGATCCCCGCTCGGGCCGCGAGCCCCACGCCGTCGTCCAGCTTCGGCGCGAGGACCGCGCGGGCCAGATGTGGAACCTCGTGGGCTTCCAGACCCGGCTCAGGATTCCCGAACAGCAGCGGGTGTTCCGGATGATCCCGGGACTGGAGCAGGCCGAATATCTTCGCTACGGCAGCATTCACCGGAACTCGTACCTCAACAGTCCGGCCAGCCTCGGCCCGGCGCTGACCGCCCGTGACGACGACCGCCTGTTCTTCGCCGGACAGCTCACCGGCGTCGAAGGCTACACCGAGTCGCTCGGGACCGGGCTGCTGGCAGGCATCAACCTCGCGCGCCGGCTGGAGGGCAAACCACTCGCCGTCCCGCCGTCCACCACGATGCTCGGGGGACTGTACCGCTATCTCCGCGACGCGGATCCGAAGCATTTCCAACCGATGAACGCCAACTTCGGGCTGGTCGATCCGCTTCCGGGCAAGGTCCGGAAGGATCGCAAGAAGGAGATGCTGGTCGAGCGGGCGCAGGCGGATTTCGCCGCCTGGATGGCGTCGATGTGACCAGGCAGCCGCCGAGTGAACCCGAACGGAGCGATCCGGCCGCGCCCCGTCGCCTGCACCCGCACGTCCGCGAGTTTCTCACGCACCTCGACAAGGAGCGCGGCCAGTCGCCGCACACCGTGAAGGCGTACGGGCGCGACCTCGAGGCGTTCACGGATTTCTGCGACCGCCATTATGCCGGGGTCTGGACGTGGGAAACCGTGGACCGGCTCGGCATGCGGGGCTTCCTCGGCGAGCTGCAGCGCCGCGGGCTGTCGAAGCGCTCGGCGGCGCGCGCGCTGTCGGCGGTGCGGAGCCTGTACCGGTACCTGCAGGAGAACCACGGGGTGCCGAATAACATCGCCCGCGCGGCGCGGGTTCCGAAGCTCGACAAGCGTCTGCCGACCTACATGGACCGCGAGCAGACCGAGGCGCTCTTCGCCTGGGCGGAGGCGCGGGCCGAAACGGACGACTTCGCCTCGACGCGCGACCTGGCGATCCTGGAGCTGTTCTACTCGACCGGCATCCGGCTGTCGGAGCTGAGCGGAATGAATCTCGAGGACCTGGACCTGCTCTCGGACCAGGCCAAGGTGCGCGGGAAGGGCCGGAAGGAGCGGATCGTGCCGGTCGGCTCGCGGGCAGTGCTCGCGCTCCGGCGCTATCTTCCGCTCCGGGAGGCCGCGGTCAACCGCCCCGGCAGCGACCGGCGCGCGGTCTTCGTCGGCCGGCTCGGCCGGCGCCTGCCGCCGCGCGGCGTGCAGCGGGCGGTTCACGCCATGTTCGACGCCGTCGGCGGCGATACGCTGCGCGTCCATTCGCTCCGGCACACCTTCGCCACGCACATGCTCGATGCCGGAGCCGACCTGCGCGCGGTCCAGGAGCTGCTGGGCCACGCCTCGCTCAGCACCACGCAGATCTACACGCACACGAGCGTGGAGCGGCTGAAGAAGGTGTACAACCAGGCGCACCCGCGGGCTTGAGGCATCCGATGCACGCAT
>DATLBL010000071.1:0-10188 GCA_035526925.1 Gemmatimonadales bacterium | reverse complement strand
ACCTCCAGCAGATCGACCAGCACACGTGGACTCATCCGGCGCGCCACGCCGACCCACTCCGCGTTCATCCGATTGATGAATGCCACGAGCGAGGCGTGTCCGTCCACCACGACGTCGCTCGCCGGAGCCTGGCCATCGCGGTGAAACGAGAGCCGGCGCAAATCGTCGTCGAGCAGATGGGCGGTGATGTCACGCACGGACCAGAGCGCGCACGCGGTCGGCCTCTGCCAATCCGTGGGACCGAGTCCACGAAGGAGGCGAATGAGCTCCGCGTGCAGCGGCGCGAAGCGGTCCACGAGCCAGACGGGTTCCATCGGGCGCAGCGCGGTGGAGGAGGTAGGCACGCCAGCAATGTGGGCCTGAGCCTGCGCGGAGCCAAGGCCGCGTTGACCCCCCTGTCGGCCACACTCATATTTCGGGGCTTGAGGTGTGTAAGTCCTTCGAAATTCAGCAGGTACTAGCCTGAGGAGCCGGTCATGGCGTTTACCCTTCCCCCCCTGCCATACGAGTACAACGCACTGGAGCCGCACATCGACGAGCAGACGATGCGGATCCATCACGACAAGCACCACGCGGCCTACGTGAACAACCTCAACGCGGCGCTCGAGTCGCACCCGGACCTGCAGAAGAAATCGGTCGAGGAGCTGATCGCGAACATCGACGGGCTGCCCGAAGCCGTGCGCGCGCCGGTGCGGAACAACGGCGGAGGCCACTTGAACCACACCATGTTCTGGGAGCTCATGGCCCCGGGTGGCGCAAAGGAGCCAACCGGCGTGCTGGCCGACGCCATCACCCGCGCTTTCGGCGGCTTCGCGCAGTTCAAGGAGCAGTTCGCCAAGGCGTGCGTGGGCCGATTCGGGAGCGGGTGGGGCTGGCTGGTCGTGGACCGGAATGGTGCCGTCACCATCGAGAGCACACCGAACCAGGACAACCCGGCGATGAGCGGCAAGCGGGCGATTCTCGGGTGCGATGTCTGGGAGCACGCCTACTACCTGAAATATCAGAACCGGCGGCCCGATTATGTCAGCGCCTGGTGGAACGTCGTGAACTGGACCGATGTGGCCCGTCGGTACGATCAGGCCAAGGGCTGAGCTGCATGGCTTCACTGCCCGCGGCCGGATCGCCCGCGCCGGACTTCACCCTTCCATCCACCGCCGACGCGGACGTTACGCTCTCGCGACTCAAGGGGAAGAATGTGCTGCTCGCGTTCTTTCCGCTCGCCTTCACGCAGACATGCACGCGGGAGTTGTGCGCGTTCACCGACGACATCGGACAGTTCGAGCGCGCCGACACCATGATCCTGCCGATCAGCGTCGACTCGGTGCCGACGCTCAAGGAGTTCAAGGCCAAGGAGCGGATCTCGGTCGACATGCTCAGCGACTTCAAGCGCGATGTCAGCCGCCGGTACGGCACGCTGCATCCGGACCGCTTCTTCTCCAACCGCGCGTACGTGCTGGTCGACCGGCAGGGCATCGTTCGGTGGACGTTCATGGAGGACACACCCGGTACACGTCGCGAAAATGCGGAGCTGCTGCAGCAGCTGCACGCTCTGAAGTAGCGCGGCAGCGAAGCAGGCGCGCGTGCGGCGACTCGCGGTGGTGGCGTCGGCTGTCGAGGGGGCGAGGGACGACCGGCTCGGCGAGTGGTTGAACGCGCTGCCGACCAGCCGTGTGGAGTGGTTCGTGCGGGTCGGCGATGTTCCGCTCGCCGGTTTCGACGTCCTGTGGCTTCGCGGAGCCGCCGAGACCGGCGCGCGCCTCCTCGCCTGGCTGAGGGCCGGCGGCCGCGTGCTCGCGACCCACGATGGCGTTCTGACGTCCACGGCGCTCGCGCTCGAGTCCGAGCTACCCGCCACAACCCGCCTACCGGACCCTCCGCCACCAGCATTCGGGCTGGCCGGCTTCGGCCGCCACCCACTGTTCAGCGGCCTCCGCGATGGCGCGCTCCTGCGCCCGAGGCCGGGCCTCGCGATGCGAACGTACGCCCGACACCGGCTCGCCGCCGCCGATGTGGTGGCGGTACGGCGCCATGGGCTCGAGCTCCAATCAGACTGCGTGCTGGCCTGGGAGTTTCCGGTCGAGGCCGGTGGTATGCTCTGCCTCGGGTTCGAGCCTCACATTCCATCGGGTGAGCAGGCGGACGGCACCGGCGACGCGGAGATCGTGCTGGCCAATGCGCTCGTCGGGGATGCGATCCCGCACCGTGAGCGGAGCGCTCCCGTGGTCTGCTGGCCGGCCCCGGGCCGTCGGGCGGTTCGCGGCCCGTCCGATGGATCCGGGGTCGATGCCTCGACCCCGGATCTGTCGGGGGATGTCTGGCCGTCCGCATCGTTGCCGCACTGCGATCTGGCCCCCTCGGCCGGATGGACTCACGCGGGACGCAGGCTGCTGGTGACCGCCCAGCCGGCAAGCGGGTTTCGCGAGGCCTGGGCGCCGCCCTTCCGTATCATGCGCGAGGCGGCGGTGCGCGACGCGATACCCTGCGCGCCGGGCCATATCGCAGCCGATGAAGTGGCTGGCGGCCTCGCTCGCGGAGCGCACCGGCTGCGCGAGCGGTGGCTCGCGGCGGCGGACGTCCCGGCGCTCGTTTGGGAGATCGGCGGGGTCGACGGCATCGAGGTGCTCGTCGAGTGGTCGGTGGACTTCCAGCGTGCGTCGCCCTATCCGGAAGGATCCTACGGCGACCTCTCGTTCGACCTGGCCCCCGACCGACGCAGCGTGCGCGTGGCGGCGGCCAGCGGCCCCGGCGCGCTGTACTCGGTTTCGGGGGGCACGCTGTCCGTCGAGGGCTCCGAGGAGCGGGCTGTCGTCCGGGTCAGTTGCTCGGGGACCACGCCGGTTCGGATCCTCGTCGCGGCGGGTGCGGATGCCGACGAGCGGCGCCGCGCGGTGCGCGTCGTCGAGGGCGGCGTGCGGGCGATGGCCGCGGCGCGCACCCGGAAGTCCACGCAGCTGGCGCGGTACGGCACGAGGTTCGAGGCGCCGGATCCTTCGGTGGTCAGCGGGTTCGAGTGGGCACGTCAGCGGGGCGATGAGTCGCTGATCGGGATCACGGGACTTGGTCGCTCGATGCTCGCGGCATGTCCGCCCGGCGCCGGCGAGGGGGCGTGGTGCTTCGGCGCACAGGCCTGTGCGGCCGCCGCCGCGCAGCTCATCGCCGGCAATCGCGATCCAGCGCAGGAGCTGCTCAAGTATCTGGCTCAAACACAGCATCCGAACGGCGGAATTGCGTCGCACCATCCGCCGGGTGGTCTCCTTCCCGCCCCGGACGCGGCCGGCACCGTCGCGTACCTTCGACTGGCGGAGCGGGTCCGCGCCTGGACCGGGGCACTGGAGTCGTTCGGACGGCTTCGTGCCTCGCTGGCTGCGGCGCTCGGGTTCCTGGCTCGGGCGCCGGAGACCGGCGGCGCACCGACCATCGGCCTGTTGGATTCGATCGAGTCGCTGCTGGACGGGAAAGAGGCTGCTCGAGCCCTGGCCGTGCTTCGTCGGCGCAGCATGCCCGAGCCATCCTTGGGCGGGGTCGATCCCCATGCGGTTGTCGAGGCGGCGGCGGCGGCGCTGCGACGGTCCCCAGGTGCCCTCCCAGGCCGCGAAGCCGCGCCAGCGCTGCTCGAAGCCGTGGCCGCGCTCTGGGGACTCGAGCCCGATGCACCGGACGACGCACTGGCCGTGACGCCCGCCGTACCGCGCGGGTGGGACGGCTTTGCGCTCCGGGGTATCCGGGTCGCACGCACGGTGCTGGACCTGGAAGCGCGACGTCGGCCAGGGGCCATCATCGTCCGCACCACGCATCGGTTCGGCCCGCGACTCGTGCTGAGCGTCGGCGTCCGCGGGGTGGACGTCGTCGCCACGGACGTGGACGACGTCGCCCTCAGCGGCGCGCGGGCAAGATTCGAGGCGCACGAGCGGCACGAAGTCCGGTTTCACCTGCGCTGACACGTTCGGGAGCGCGCGGCCGAGTCGCCACACGTTTACTCGGGGGCGTTCCCGATATAGCATTTCGTCACACCACCCAAGGAATTCGATGACGCGCTTCCGACGGACGGCGCTCTGCCTCGGCCTGGTGCTGGCCGTGGGGTGCCGGATCGAGGACCATACGCCCACCGGCTCCCGACGCGACGAGGAGGCCGTGCAGGCGCTGGTCTCGCGGTACGCGCGCACGCTCTCGGAGCGCGACTGGAACGGCGCCCGCGCGCTGTTCTGGCCCGACGCCATCTACTCCGGGCCGATGTTGTCGACCGGCGGCGCTGCGCGGCAGGCCGTGCCGATCGACCTGGCCATCAACACGATCGCGCGCCGGGTCCAGGGGCTGGACCTGGGGCGTTTCGACGTGCGCGTCCTCCGCTCCGACTATCGCCAGGACGGCGACCTGGCCGCGGTCTGGCTCACCACCCGCCGACTGCTGCCGGTGGCGGGATCCGTGGTGGATGGCGAATGGATCGAGCATCTCGTGCTGCGGCGCACCGACGGCGAGTGGCGGATCCTGAGCCTCGCCGCCACGGCGTCGCCCAGGAGCGGCGCGCGTGGCGCACGCTGAGCTGGCGCTCGTCGGCTCGGTCGCCAAGCTCCTCAACGAGGGGCTCGGCACGGAGGCCACCCTGGCCGCCGTCGCCGAGATGCTTCGTCGCGGTCTGCCGGCGGACCTGGTGTGCGTCTGGCACAGAGAGGTGGGAACCACCGCGTTTCGCGCGGTGCAGTCGCCGCTCGCCCCGGACGGCCCGCCGCCGGCACCGTCGCTGGCCTCCGTGCCCGCGCGGCGCGACTGTCGCCGGCTCCTGCTCGAACACGAGGGCACCCGGCTCGGCCTGCTGGAGGCGCGTGCCGACGCGGCGGCCGCGGAGGTGCTAACCGTCGTGGCGGATTGCCTCGCTCCCTACCTGGCCGCCGCCGAGCTTTCGGCGGATCTGGCTGGCGAAGTGGCGGCCCAGTCGCGCGAGATCGCGGAGCACCGCCGCTTCACGAGCCTGATCATCGACACGCTGCCGCTCGGCCTTTACGTCGTCGATCGCGACTACCGTATCCAGAGCTGGAACCGGAAGCGTGAGACCGGCACTCAGGGTCTTCGGCGCGACGACGTCGTGGGCCGTCCCGTGTTCGACGTGCTCACCCGACAGCCGGCGGCGCAGCTCCGGGCGGAATTCGACCGGGTGTTCGAGACGGGCGAGATCCAGCAGGCCGAGCAGGAGGTCACGCTGGCGGGCGAGACACGCTACTTCCGGCTGAGCAAGATTCCCATGCGGCTGGACGGTGATGCGATCTCCCACGTGATCACCATCGGCGAGGACGTGACCGAGTGGCATCGGGTGCAAGGCCAGATCATGCAGAACGAAAAGCTGGCGGCGCTCGGGCAACTGGCCGCGGGCGTCATGCACGAGATCAACAATCCGCTCGCCACCATCAGCGCCTGCGTGGCCGCCATCGAGGGCCGGCTGCCGTCCGGAGCGGACCGGGGTCAGGCCGGCGAGTACCTCGAGATCATCGACCGGGAAGTGGAGCGCTGCACCCGCATCGTCGACGGATTGCTCGATTTCAGCCGGCCCAAGGTCACCCCCAAGCGACCGGTCTCCCTGAACGCGCTGGTGGACGAGACGTTGTTCCTGCTCAAGCACCATCAGCGATTCAAGCACCTGCAGGTGGCGCGGTCCCTCACCCCAGATCTACCCGGCACCGTGGGAAGCGCCGAGCAGCTCATTCAGGTGCTCATGGCCCTCATGCTCAACGCGCTCGACGCGACGGAGCAGGGCGGGCAGCTCACGGTGCGCACGGCGCCGAGCGCGGCGCGCGTCGACGAGATCCTGGTGGAGGTCGAGGACACTGGGATCGGGATACCTCGCGCGGACCAGTCGAAGATCTTCGAGCCCTTCTATACGACGAAGCCGCCGGGGCGGGGCACGGGGCTTGGCCTCTCCATCTGTTACGGCATCGTCGCCGATCACGGCGGTCGGATCGAGGTCGAGAGCGCGCCGGGCCGTGGCGCCACCTTTCGCGTCTACCTGCCGGTGGCGGCATGAAGATTCTCGTCATCGAGGACGACCGCACCGTCGGGCAGTACGTCAAACGCGGGCTGGAAGAGCACCACTTCCAGGCCGATCTGGTGGACGACGGCATGGAGGGGCTGCGGCTCGCGTCCGGAGGGCGATACGACCTCCTGGTGCTCGACCTCCGGCTGCCGGGCATGAGCGGGCTCGAGGTGCTGCGCACGCTCCGAGATCGGGGGACCACGACGCCCATCCTCGTCCTGACCGCGCAGGACGCGGTCGACTTCAAGGTGCAGGCGCTCCGCTCCGGCGCGGACGACTACGTCACCAAACCGTTCGCCTTCGAAGAGCTGCTGGCACGTGTCGAGGCGCTCGGCCGCCGGCCGACGGCGATCCGCGACCCGCTCCTTCGCGTCGGCGACCTCGAGCTGGACACGGCCACCCGTGAGGTGCGCCGGGCGGGCGAGCGCATCGATCTCACGCCCAAGGAGTACACGGTCCTCGAGTACCTGATGCGCCACACCGGCCGGGTCATGTCCCGAACGCTGATTACGGAGTACGCCTGGGACTACCACTTCGACCCGGGCACCAACATCGTCGACGTGGTGATCAACCGACTGCGGAAGAAGGTGGACTCCGGCCACGCGCAGAAGCTGGTGCACACCGTGCGCGGCGTCGGGTACGTCGTGAGAATCTGACGTGCCCACGATCCGACGGCGGCTCACTCTCTGGTACACGGTCGCGCTCGGCATCACGGTCCTCGCGTTCGGCACCCTGCTCTACCTCGAGCGTCGACAGTCCAGTCTGCGCGAGCTCGACCAGCGGCTCGGCCTCGAGGCCGATCTCGCCAACCGCTGGCTCAGCGAGTCGTACAACGTCCTCGGGCGGATCGTCACCTCGGCCGCCGGCAACCCTTCGCTCGACCCCGGAATCAGCGCCTATCTCGAGGCGGTCCGCGACTACCTGGCCGTCACCGACACCATCGGCAACGTGCTCGCGCTGAGCGAGGCCGCGCGGGCATTGAGCGCGGACGCGCTGCAACGGCTGACCGCTCCGCTCGACACCGTGCGCCTGCCGAAACGCGCCGGGACCGTCGATCTGGGCGCCGGCATCGGCCGGGTACGCTATCTGGCCGTGCGCGTCGAGGCGGCTGGCCCGGAGATCGGCGGACTGCTGGTGGCCACTTCGATCAGCCAGGTGGGTTTCGGACCGTCCGAGCTGCTGCGGTCCATGCTGATCATCGCGCCCATCATCCTGCTGGCAGCCGCGCTCGTGGGCTACTGGCTGGCCGGCACCTCCCTCCGGCCGGTGCAGGGCATCATGGACGAGGTCGAGGCGATCTCCGACGGCACCAGTCTGCACCGAAGGCTGGCCGTGCCCGCCGCGGGCGACGAGATGGCGCGACTGGCGTTGACAGTCAACGGCATGCTGGCGCGGCTGGAGCAAAGCTTCGCGAGTCTGCATCGTTTCACCGCCGATGCCAGCCATGAGCTCAAGACCCCCCTCATGGTGCTGCGGGCCGGCGTCGAGCGCGCCCTCGTGCACCCGGGGGTGCCCGGCGAGATCCTGCAGTCGCTCGACGAGACGCTCGCCCAGATCAATGAGATGACCGAGCTGGTCGAAAGCCTGCTCACCCTGGCGCGCGCGGACGAGGGCCGGGCGCCGCTGGCCGTCGAGGAGTCTGACCTGCGTGACCTGCTGGGCGACGTGGCCGAAACGGCGGGGATGCTCGGCGAGGGCAGCGGCATCACGGTGACCAGCGCGATGCCCGACCATCCAGTGCGGCTGGCGGTCGACCGGCACCGCATCCGCGAGATGCTGCTCAACCTGGTCACCAACGCCATCAAATACACGCCGCAGGGTGGAAGCATCGACCTCACGCTCGTCGATCGGGACGGCCTGGTGCTGTTTACCGTGCGCGACACCGGGATCGGCATCGCTCCCGGTGATCTACCTCACATTTTCGAGCGCTTCTGGCGCGCCGATCCTGCTCGCTCGCGCACCGGCGAGCGCCCGGGCACCGGTCTGGGCCTCGCCATCACCAAGTGGATCGCCGAGGCGCATGGTGGCTCGATCACGGTGCAGAGCCGGCCCGGGCGCGGCACGATCTTCAGCGTCTACTTCCCTCGTGTTCCGAACCTCAACGCCGTGCCCCGCTCCACGAGCATACCAGCAAACACCTAATTCCGTTGTCATGGAATTGTCATCTTCGGGCTACTGGCGAGACATCACGTTGGTGGTAGCTTCTCGGCACGATCAATCCTCCCCTCATGGAGGTAGTTGCGTGTTCGAGAATCTGATCGAATCGAAGCAGAAGGGAACGCGGACGATCGGACAGTCCATTCTGTCCGTACTCGTCCATGGCGGCCTGATTTTCGGCGCGGTCAAGGCAACGCAGGGCGTGGCGGAGAGCATCAACGACCGCCCCATCGACACCACGATGGTGTTCCTGAAGCCGCCGCCGCCACCCCCGCCGCCACCCGACCAGCCCCCGCCAGACGTCATCGTGTCCGCGAACCCGCCCCCGAAGGGGTTCCAGACCGTCGTGGCGCCGACGGACATCCCGAAGGACATTCCGCCCATCGACCTCAACGAGAAGCCCTTCGATCCGAAGGACTTCACGGGCAAGGGTGTGGAGGGCGGCATCGCCACAGGCGTCGTGGGCGGGACGGGACCGGTAACGGGCGAAGTGTTTCTGGAGGCGCAGCTCGATGATCCGGTCCAGCCGATCTCCATCCCGACACCCCGGTACCCGCCGGTGCTGCAGAGCGCGGGCATCGCCGGCGCGGTGGATCTGCAGTACGTGGTGGACACGACGGGGCACGCGGAGCCGGCCAGCTTCAAGGTGCTGAAGACCACGCACCCGGCGTTCACCGAGCCCGCCAAGGAAGCCATCGCGAAAGGCGTGTTCAAGCCGGCCAAGTTCAAGGGCCAGGCGGTTCGACAGCTGGTTCAGCAGCGCATCTCGTTCAAGGTCGGCCAGTAAGACTTTTCACCGCCCAGGAGGCACGGCAACATGAGTCTCGATCTGCTTCACCTGTGGGCCCAGATGGGTTCGTTCGCCAAGGGCGTGGTCATCGTCATGGCGATCATGTCCATCTACTCGCTCACCATCGTGTTCACGAAGCTCATTCAGCTCAAGCGCAGCGAGTCCGAGACGCGCAAGTTCGCGCCCCAGTTCTCCCGCGCGATCCAGGAGGAGAACCTCGATCAGGCGATCTCGCTGGCCGAGAAGAACAAGAAGAGCCACGTCTCCCGCGTGCTTGGCGAGGCGCTCGCCGAGGTGAAGCCGCTGCTTCGCGACCGCGCCACCATCACCGCCGCCGACATCAACTCGGCCGAGCGAGCCGTCGAGCGCCAGATGCTGATCGTGCTGGCGGAGTTCAAGCGGGGTCTGGGCGTGCTGGGTACGGTCGGCTCGACGGCGCCGTTCGTCGGTCTGCTCGGCACGACGATGGGTATCGTGAACGCGTTCGTGGGCATGGCGGCGCAGGGCGCCTCCGGCGGCCTCGCGGGCATCTCGGCCGGTATCGCCGAGGCGCTGATCACGACGGCGTTCGGTCTGATGGTCGCCATTCCGGCGGTGTGGGCGTACAACTACTTCACGACGAAGATCGAAAATCTGACCGTCGAGATGACCTACACCTCGAAGGAACTGATCGACTACCTCATCAAGAGCGTGGGGAGCGAGTTCGGGCGTTCGATCTTCACGAAGGAATTCCAGGCCCAGAAGGCGGTGACCGGCAGTGGCCATATCCACGGGTAGCGCCGGGGTCGGCGCCGTCAAGGCGGACATCAACGTGACGCCGATGATCGACGTCATGCTGGTGCTCCTGATCATCTTCATGATCGTGACGCCGCTGATCGCTGCGGGCTTCAAGGCCACCTTGCCGAAGGGCAAGAACCTCGATCCGCGGCCGGAGGGCGACAACGAGGTCGTCCTTGGCATCGACGAGTTCGGGCGGTACTTCCTGAACGGCCGGGCCCTGCCGGACGGCACCTTGGAAGACCAGCTGCGGGGCATCTTCCAGGCCCGGACCGAGGACAAGATTCTCTACTTCAAGGCCGACAACAAGCTGAAGTTCCAGAAGATCGACGAAGCCGTCGAGACCGCGCGCCGGGCCGGCGTCCGGGTCATGGCCGCCATCACGGAGCCCAAGGGCGGTGGCCTGTTCCAGGCGGACAAGAAGGAGAAGAAGTAATGGCGA
>DATLBL010000070.1:0-10961 GCA_035526925.1 Gemmatimonadales bacterium | reverse complement strand
GGTCCTGGCTGCGGCGATGGTTGTGGGCGCCGGGGCCCGGGGTGCGGCGGTCGAGCCCGACGCGCTCCTGCAGGTAGAACACCGGCCCGCGCGAGGTCAGCTTCACCAGCACCGCCAGCAGCACGAACACCGGCAGCAGCGCCAACAGCGCCAGCAGCGAGAGCGTCACGTTCACTGCGCGCGTCGCCCAACCATCGCCTCGCATCGAGCGGCCGACATGAAGCACGGCCCGGGTGTAGGCCCGCGACCATGCAGTCCGGGACCGACGCGGCGCGTACGATCCGGACGTATGGCGCCGGCGGACTCCGGAGGTTGCTACACCCATGATGCTGGTCGGCTCGTGGCTCGGGTTCGGGGACGAGTGCAATCGGTCGCTACCTTAACGCGTCCAGGTGGTCAATCCTGTGATGGCACTCACGTTTCACTTGGCTGGCAGTTTAGGGATAGGCGGACGCGCGTGGGTGAGCAATGGATTCTGGAGCTCGCCGAGGCCGAAGCTTGCGAGCCACTGGCTGAATCGCGAGCGCTCAATGGTCGGCTCCGGCGACTCGCCGGCAGGCGCGACCGGAAGCATGTCGCCGGATGTCCCGTCTCCGAGCGATGGCGACGGTTCCGTTTCAGGGTGCTCTGTCATGCTTGGCCACTTCCGAGAGAGATCGAGGCGTGCCAGAGGGTCGGTCCAGGATTCTTCAAAGATGACGCCGCAAATCTCGGCTGAGGGCGAGGACCACTCAGGGCGGAGAAGGGTTGACGTAAACGATTGTGTTGTACAATCTTAGCCGTTATAATGCCCGGGTGGGCAAGGCCGCCGGTGCCGGACGTCGTTGCTGCAGGACTACACCGGTTCGCGGTTTGGCGCCACAACCCTCGCTCCTGCAGGCCGTGGCACCGCGTCCCGGAAACTGTGGCGCGCCTTCGGCGGCAGGCGGGGTACCCGGTGGTCACGAGCTGGCGTAACGTCAATGCCAGCACCAGTATCCACCGTTTCGGCAAGCACGCACGAGTCCTGCATTCCAGAAATAGAAACGCCGTCGCTCTTTCTCACCACTCTGGCGCAATCGAATGGCAAATCGAGACAAAGCCCCCGTCGCACCGCTCGTACTCATTGCCAACGACCAGGAATGGTCCGCCCGCTCGCTCGAGAGCATTCTCGGCCCCAGCGGGTACGCGGTGGTACGGGCTTATACCGGCCAGCAGGCACTCGAGCGCGCGCGCACCTCGCAGCCCGATATCATCATCCTCGACGCGCAGATGCCCGATATGCACGGGTTCGAGGTCTGTCGCGCGTTGCGGAGCGATCCACGCTTCAGCAGCACGACCCCGATCGTCATCACGACTTCGGGACCCTCGGGTCGAACACAGCGGCTGGAAGCGTATCGGTGCGGCGCGTGGGAGTTCCTCGGCCAGCCGCTCGACGGTGAGGCGCTGCTCCTCAAGCTCGGGACGTTTCTGCAGTCCAAGCGTCAAGTCGACATTCTACGCGAAGAAAACCTGCTCGACTCGAGCACCGGCCTGTATAACATGCGCGGGCTGTCTCGACGGGCCCGCGAGATTGGCGCCGACGCGCTGCGGCGCCGGGAAGCACTGGCGTGCGTCGTATTCGCTCCCGAGACCGAGATGGAGGTCGATGACGACGCGCCGAGCGAGGAGCGGCTCCGGCTGTCCGACCAGGTGGGAACGGTGTTCCGCGAAGTGGGCCGGGGCTCGGACGCCATCGGACGGCTCGGCGCAGCGGAGTTCGCCGTCATCGCGCCGGCCACAGGTCCCGAAGGCGCGCTCCGCCTCGTGAGCCGACTCGGTGATGCGGTGGAGGCCACCGGAATCCAGGTGCGCGGCGGTGATCGATCAGTGCGCGTCAAAGCCGGGTATTGCGCCGTGCCGGACTTCGCCGATGCCGCCGTGGATGCCGTGGAACTCCTGCTTCGTGCAACGACCGCCCTGCGCGACCTCAGGCGAGGCGGGGACGATGATCGCGTTCGGGCGTTCGAGCAGGTTGCGCTGCAGTATCCCACCTGATCCCCAACCGCCGATGAATGTAGGCTTTGCACCACGCTGTGTGGCGTGGGGGTGGCCCGGGCCTGTGGACTTGGCGCGGCAATTGCTTGACACGCACTGCAGTGTGTAGTAGAAAAGTGACTCTTTCCAATAGGTTGGGGGGTGGATCCATCGCTCCCCTGGCGGGTCCGCAGCAACCCACCGACCGCATGGCGGTCCAGGATCAGGAGGACAAGATGTCCAACCCGCTCGTCCAGGACCGGTCGGGCACGGTGCCCGGCGACGCGGCCTCCCGCGATCCGTTTTCCATTCCCAGCGAAGTCAAAGCCAGCATTCGAGTGCTCGTCGTGGATGACGAGCGCACTCTCCGCGAGAGCTGCGCGAGCGTGCTCCAGATGGATGGGTACAACGTGACGCTGGTCGGGCGGGGCGAAGAGGCACTCGACACGGTCAAGCGCCGGAAATTCGACATCATCCTGGTCGACCTGTACATGTCGCAGATCTCGGGTCTCGACATCCTGCGGGCGACGCTGCAAGCGTACAAGGACACGATCGTCGTGGTCATGACGGGCAATCCGAGTGTGACCAGCAGCATCGAGGCGCTGCGGGCCGGTGCCTGGGACTACCTCCCGAAGCCGTTCAGCGCGACTCACCTCCAGGTGCTGATCGGTCGCGCTTCACATGCGGTCATGATGTCCCGCGAAGCGCAGGATCTTCGCGTCCAGCTGATGAAGCAGAACGGACACAGCGACAAGATCGCGCTGATCGGGAT
Organism: Gemmatimonadales bacterium; assembly: GCA_035526925.1. Lineage (GTDB taxonomy): Bacteria > Gemmatimonadota > Gemmatimonadetes > Gemmatimonadales > GWC2-71-9 > CAVVWJ01. The sequence goes on along the minus strand of DATLBL010000070.1, from coordinate 8,194 downwards.
CTCGCCGCTCTTCCGACAGGCGGTCGAGCTCGCGCGGAAGGTGGCGGCGACCGACGCTTCGGTGTTCATCAGCGGGGAGAGCGGCACGGGCAAGGAGGTCATCGCCCAGTTCATCCATCAGAACAGCCGCCGATCGGGGCGGGCGTTGGTGCCCATCAACTGCGCAGCGCTCCCCGAGCCGCTGCTCGAAAGCGAAATGTTCGGGCACCGCAAAGGCGCGTTCACCGGTGCCGATCGCGACAAGCCCGGGCTCCTCGAAACCGCCAACGGCGGTACGCTCTTCCTCGACGAGCTCACCGAGATGACGATGCCGCTCCAGGCCAAACTGCTGCGCGTCATCCAGGATGGCGTGGTCCGCCGCGTGGGCAGCGAGCAGCAGGACGCGGTGGTGGATGTCCGCTTCATCTCCGCCACGAACCGCGAGCCCCAGGACGCCGTCGATTCCGGAATGCTCCGCGGCGACCTGTTCTACCGTCTGCGGGTGGTCCCCATCAAGCTCCCGCCGCTCCGGAAGCGCCCCGAGGACATTCCGCTGCTCGCCAACCATTTCCTCACCTACTACTGGCAGCGCCACCGTCAGATGGGTGACCGAGTGCCCCGGTTGAGCGAGGCCAGCATCGGCTTTCTGCGATCGCGTCCCTGGCGCGGCAACGTCCGCGAGCTTCAAAACGTGATCGAGCACGTGGCCGTGCTCGCCGAGCCGGACCAGACCATCCAGCCGAATGACATCCCCGTGTACGACGAGGGCGGCGAGTGGCCCGCCGACAACGCGGTGAGCGCGGTCGTGATGGACGAGGCGTATCACAGCGCGAAGGACCGGGTGGTGGCGCAATTCGAGAAGGAGTACCTCAGCCGTCTGGTGACCCGCGCCGGCGGGAACATGTCGAAGGCGGCCCGGCTGGCAAGCATCGATCGAACGACGCTCTATCGGTTGATGGACAAGCATGCCTTCCACCGGGAAGAGAGCCCGGGGTCGCCTGAGTGATTCCCGAGGCCGCCCAGCCCGGCAGTACGAGCGGTGAACGGCGCCGGGCCGCGAGCGCTGGCGCCGGTCCCGTCGAAGTGTGGGATCCCGACGGCCCGACGGGCGGCGCGATCGCACCCGCCCTGTGGGATACCCTGCGCGAGGCGGTGCTCTGGGCTCACGCCGAGTGGGAGCGCGCGATCGAGCACGCCGCGGGGATGGACGAAGTCACCGCCCATCTCGCCCAGCTCTGTGGCAGCCTCCGCCAGCAGGCCAGCGGTCAGCACCGAGATCTTTCCGCCCTCCCGCGCAACGCCCTGTCGCGGCGGCTTCTCGGGCTGATCCGGGCCGCGTTCGTCGAGCGTGCGCAACGGCTGCCCGCGCCGGACGCCGCCCAGCTCCTCCGCATGCTTGGCGCCTTCGAACAGGTCGGACAGCGGCTCGAGGCCGACTGGTCGCAGCATTTCGCGGACCGGCTGTCCGGGCCGGACGGTCTCGAGCTTGTCGTCGAGGTGGCGCACGACCTCCGCTCGCCGCTCACCTCCATTCTCTTCCTGGCCGAGACACTGCAGCGGGCGCGGAGCGGACCTGTGAATCCGGTCCAGGAGCGGCAGCTCGGGCTCATCTACAGCGCGGCGTTCGGCTTGAGCTCGGTGGCGAGTGACGTCATCGAGCTGGCTCGCGGCGGCGACCGCCTGGTGGATCTCGACCCGATCCCGTTCTCCGTGACCGACATCCTCGAGTCGGTGCGTGACATCGTCCAGCCGATCGCCGAAGAGAAGAGCTTGACGGTTCAGCTCACGGCTCCGCAGGCCGACTTCCGCATCGGACATCCGGTGGCGCTCAGCCGGGTGCTGCTCAACCTCACCACCAACGCGCTCAAGTTCACGGCCGAAGGGTTTGTCGAGGTGACGGCCCGTGAGACCGAGGCCCGTGCGGTCGAATTTTCCGTTCGCGACACCGGGAGGGGAATTCCTCCCCAGAGCATGGCCACTCTCTATGAGCCGTTCCGCCGCCGGCAGAAGCCGGGCGAGTACGCGTTCTCGGGATCCGGGCTCGGCCTGTCGATCTGCAGGAAGCTGGTCGAGGCCATGGGGTCGACACTGGAGGTCGAGACGGCGCCCGGCTACGGAACCCGATTCCACTTCGCCCTCGACCTCCCCCTCGCAGGGGAACCGCAATTCGGCTGAGTACCCGCCCACTACCAGTGATTCGCCACCCCGGGTAAATTCTGCAGGCTGGTCACTCCGGAACGATTCCGCTCGCGCGCGCCGGCGACCCGGCCGATCCCGCGCGGAGCCTGAAGCACATCCGTTCCCTCATGGTGGCCGCCGAGACACGACCCCTGGTGGGCTCTGACGGTCTCGCGCTCTCCTCGCTGCCCTGCCGCGGTCCGGGTCCGGCCAGGTGCGTCGAGAAGATCGCGCGGGACCGAGAAGCCCGGAACTGAGCGCTACGTGAACCGACCGCTGATTCGGCCTGCACGGCACTTGAGCCAGCCTCCAGTGCACGCCCCGAATGCCGCCCTGCTGATCGACTTCGACAACGTCACCCTGGGCATCCAGAAGGACCTGACGAAGGAGCTACGCACCCTCCTCAACAGCGACATCATCAAGGGCAAGGTGGCGGTGCAACGCGCCTATGCCGACTGGCGTCGCTACCCGCAGTACATCGTCTCGCTCTCCGAATCGTCGATCGACCTGATCTTCGCCCCGGCCTTCGGGTCGAGCAAGAAGAACGCGACCGACATCCGCCTCGCCATCGACGCCATCGAGCTGGTATTCACACGGCCGGAGATCGGGACGTTCATCCTGCTCTCGGGCGACAGTGACTTCTCGACGATGGTGATCAAGCTCAAGGAGTACGGGAAGTACGTCATCGGGGTGGGAATTCGCGAGAGCGCGAGCGACCTGCTGATCCAGAATTGCGACGAGTACTTCTCGTACAACGACCTGGCCGGCTTGACGAAGGAAGTCGACACCCCGTCGATCCAGCGCGATCCCTGGGAGCTCGCCGGCGAGGCCGTCGCCCAGATGGCCCGCAACGGTGACGTGATGCGCTCCGATCGCCTCAAGCAGGTCATGCAGCAGATCGACTCCAACTTCGACGAGCGCAACGCCGGCTTCAATCGTTTCAGCAAGTTCGTGGTCGAGGCCGGGCAGAAGGGCGTCGTGCTCGTGACCAAGCTGGACAACGGTCAATACGAAGTGGCCCCGCCGGCCGGCGCCGCTCCCGCAGGGGCCGGAACGACCGCGCCCAGCCGTCCCGCTCGCGACAGCGAGGGATCGCGCGACGAGAACGGTCGCCGGGGCCGGGGGCGCCGCGGGCGCGGCCGCGAGCGCGGACCGAGCCGGGAGCGTGGCGAGGAGGGCGCGCGGGAGGCGGTACGCGAGGGCGCTCGCGAGGGTGGCCGGGAGGCCCCGCCGGCGCGAGCCCAGCGCGCCCCGGATGGTGCGTTGACGCTGGCGCGCGCGTTCCAGCTCATGGCGCAGGCGCTGGGCGAGCTGCGCGCGCCGGTCCCGCACGAGGCGCTGCGCCTCCGCATGGTGGCCATGCACGGACGTGAGGACCCCTTGCTCGATGCCGGGCGGTTCGCCCGACTCCTGCGCCAGGCGAACGACGCCGAGGTCGCCGACGTGCGGAAGGTGGGCGACGACGAGTACGAGGTGTCGCCGCATCGCACGTCGGTCGTGCCCGCTATCGCCGCCGGCGGCAACACCCCGCCCGCACCGAGCGCACCGTCGGCCGAGTCGAGCGCATCGGACGAGTCAGGCCCCCTCCCGGGTGACGAGGTGGCGGCCGATCCGGGCAGCCGGGAGAACGGTCAACGGCGGGGCATCCGGTTCCGGCGTGGCTCGCGCGGCGCGGTCCGTCCCGGGGAGATTCCGCTGATCGGGGTCGTGCAGATCGACGCGCCGCTGCCGCTGGCAGCGGAGCCGGTCGCTGCTCTCGCGATGGAGGAGTCGGAGCCGGCCGTCGCGGAGCGCGCGGTCAAAAAGCCGCCCCGGGCACGGGCGCCGCGCAAGAAAGCGGCGGCCGCGCCGGCGACCTCCGCGGTGCCCGACGAGGGCGGTGATGGGGTCGAGGCGCCGCCCCGTCCCAAGCGGCCGCGCGCGCGGCCGCGGGCGAAAAAGAAGGCAGAGTGAGCTCGACCCGACGGGCAGCGACGCTGCCCGTCTCGTTTTTTCAACGGCCGGCCGATGTCGTTGCGCAAGAGCTGCTGGGGGCGCTCGTGGTATCGACGCTCGGCGGTCGGACGGCCGGCCGGATCGTCGAGACCGAGGCCTACCTGGGGCGCGACGATCCTGCGTCCCACGGCTACCGGGATCGCCGGCATGCTCAGAACGAGGCGCTGTTCGGCCCGCCGGGGACATGGTACGTCTACCTGTCCTACGGGGTGCACTGGTGCGCCAACATCGTCTGCGGGCCGGCAGGGCACGCGAGCGCCGTGCTGATCCGCGCCCTGGAGCCGACCGAAGGGCTCGAGCTGATGCGTGAACGGCGGGGTGGCGTGGCGGACCGGCAGCTCTGCTCGGGTCCCGGCAAGCTCTGCCAGGCGCTCGCCATTACGCGCGATCAGGATGGCACCGAGATCAGGAAGTCGGGCGTGACGGTCGTCGAGTGCGACCTCGCCGGCTCACTCATCCCGCTGGCCACGCCGAGGATCGGCATCACGAAGGCCGCCGACTGGCCGCTGCGGTTCGTGGTAGACGGGTCGCCGTGGACGTCGCGAGGACCGCTGTCCCGAAGGATGTAGCAGTCTCCCGGCGCCAACGCGACGAGGGCCGCGGATCGTGTGATCCGCGGCCCTCGTCGCGTCCGTATCTGTGCTTGCCGGAGCTCAGTAGCCGCCGTTCCGGACGCCTTCGCGTGCGCTGCCGAGGCCGATCCGGAGCCCGCCGCTGAAGGTGTGCGTCGGTCCTTCGAGCAAGCGGCCGCGAGCGACGACGGTCACGTCGTCGGTGTCGAATGCCAGCTTCTCCGAAGGGGCGGTCGTGATCTGGTACTGCCCGAATGCCATGAACCGGCCGACCTGGAACTGCACACCGCCGACGAAGGCCCCGAAGCCGAACGAGCCCAGCTCGTTGGCGTCGCTCTGGAAGGCGCTGGCGCTGATCGGCGTCGGGTTGACCACGTGCAGGATGCCGTAGCCGACGCCGAGATACGGCTGCGCGGCCGACCGGATCGGGAACGCCATCAGCATCGCGGAATACTTGCGGATGTCATTGAAGGTGACGCCCTGGACGCCGCCCGCGTCGGTATAAGAGCTGGTTTCGTTCGATCCCACGCCTTCCTCGAACGACAGCATCAGGCCGGTGCGCTTGGCGACGATAAGCGCCTGACCGCCGAAGGTCGGAATGCCGGAGCGTCCCTGAGTCGGCGTCTTGAAGAAGGACACGCCGCCTTGTCCGCCGACGTACCACTGGAAGTTGCCGTTCCCGGGCGCCTGGGCCGCGAGGTGGGCGGTTCCCAGGCACAGCGCCAGTGCCGCGACCGGGATGCTTCGGATGAGCGTGCGCATCACTGACTACCTCCGTAAGGTGTCGGCGCCAGGGAGGTCCTGGCCGCTACCGCGTCCGCAGTCGCCTCGGTCCGTCAAAATGCGGGATGTTGCCGGAAATCGCGGGAAGGGAGGGGGAGCGGTGACTCGGCTAACTGCCTGCTGCTCAGCAGCTTATGTAAGCCGTCAGCGGGTCGTCCCCACCCGTCGGAGGAGGTGGGGGTGCAAGGTCGGGGCCAGTGAGGACGACGCGGCGAGGGGGGGCCGGACCCGGGTACTCGGGTCGCGGCCGCGCTACGTCAGATCAAGCTGAGTTGCCGTCCGACCTTTCTGAACGCCAGGAGGGCCTGGTCCAGGTCGTCGCGGCTGTGGGCGGCCGAGACCTGGCATCGAACTCTCGCCTGACCCTGGGGGACGACCGGGTATCCGAACCCGGTGACGAATACCCCCTCCGCCAGCAGGAGCTCGCTCATCCGGATCGCGGTCGCGGTCTCGCCGAGAATGACCGGAATGATCGGGGTTTGGCCGGGCAGCGGCTTGAAGCCGAGCTCGAGGAGTCGCTCGCGAAAATAGCCGGCGTTGTCGCGGAGCGCCGCGACACGCTCGGGGTGCGCCTCGAGGAACTCGACGCTCGCCAGCGCACTGGCCGCGACGGTGGGCGGGAGAGCGTTCGAGAAAAGCTGAGGGCGCGCGCGCTGCACCAGGTAGTCGCAGACCGAGGCCGAGCCCGCCACGAATCCGCCTGCTGCTCCACCGAGTGCCTTCCCCAGCGTCGAGGTGATGATATCGACCTCGCCCACCATGCCGAAGTGCTCCGCGGTGCCGCGACCGTGCTCTCCCAGCACGCCAGTGGCATGGGAATCATCGACCACCAGCAGCGCCTCATGGCGGCGGCAGAGCTCCACGAGATCGGGCAGCGGCGCGATCGATCCTTCCATGGAGAACACGCCGTCGCTGATCACCATCTTCGTCCGACGGTCCTTGGCCGCAGCCAGCTTCACCTCCAAATCGGCGAGGTCGGCGTGCTTGTAGACGGCCGTCTGACAGCGGGTGATCGCCTTGGCGAGGCGGGTGGCGTCGATGATCGAGGCGTGATTGAGTTGGTCGCTGATGACCAGATCCTCCTCTCCCAGCAACGTCGCGGGAACCGCCTCGTTGGCGTTCCAGGCGCTCACGAAACTGAGCGAGGCCCCGGTCCCGACGAGGCGCGCGCAGGCGGCTTCCAGCGTCCGGTGCACCGTGTAGGTGCCGCAGATGAACCGCACCGACGCGGTTCCCGCGCCCCACCGGTCGAGCGCGTGCTTGCCCGCCGCGATCACCTCGGGCTGACCGCTCAGGCCGAGGTAGTTGTTGGACGACAGGATGATGACCTCGCCCCGGCCCTCCATGGTGACCCGCGGTGCCTGTGGACTGTCGAGGTAGTTCAGCCGCTTGTAGACGCCCTCGCGGATGAACTGCTCGAGGTCGCGCTCGAGTCGCCGTTCGAACGGGGTGCTCATGCGCCGATCTCCAAGATCACCTTGCCCGCCTGGCCGTCCTTGATGACCTGAATCGCCTCGGAGATGCGGTCCAGCGGGAAGCGATGGGTGATGACTGGCCGGGGATCGAGCTGGCCGGCCCGGAGAAAGCGCTGCATCTGATGCCAGGTCTCGTACATTTTCCGGCCGGTGACTCCATAGATGGTGAGGCCCTTGAAGATCACATCCCGCGCGAAGTCCACCTCGGTGGTGCGGTTGGGGGTGCCGAGGAGGTTGATCCTTCCACCCATGCGCGCCGCGGCCAGTGCCTGCGCGTGGCCGCTGGGGTGCCCACTCATCTCGCACACCAGATCGACGCCATCTCCGGCCGTGAGCTCGCGGACACGGGCCACCACGTCATCGGTGCCGGGATTGAGCGTCACCTGGGCGCCCATGGCGCGGGCGAGGTCGAGTCGCTTGGCGTTGTAGTCGCTGGCGATGACCAGCGATGCCCCCGCGGCCCGGGCCACCCCGACCGCAAAACAGCCGATTGGCCCACAGCCCAGCACGAGCACGGTACTCCCCGGCACTTCGGCCTCGAGCACGGTGTGTACCGCGTTGCCCATCGGATCCATGATGGCGCCGATCTCGGTGGGTATGCCATCGAGCTTCATGACGTTGGAGACCGGCATCGCGATGTAATCGGCGAAGGCGCCGTCGCGATCGACTCCGATGATCTGAGTCCGGCGGCAAAGGTGGGCGGCGCCGAGGTGGCACTGGAGGCAGTGCCCGCACACGACGTGTCCTTCGGCGGTGACCAGGTCGCCGACAGCGAGCAGGCCCGCCGCCGCCGCGTCACGGCCGAGCTGGGTGATCTGTCCTGCGAACTCGTGGCCCACGATGACCGGAGGCTTGAGCCGGCCACTCGCCCAGCTGTCCCATTCCCAGATGTGCAGGTCGGTCCCACAGACGCCGGCGTGCTGAACCTTGATGAGAGCGTCGCTGGGGCCGCAGGCCGGGACCGGCACCTCGCGGAGAACAATACCGGGACCTGGCGATTCTTTGACCAGCGCGCGCATGTGAACTCGGAGTTAGGACGGGGGGAATATAAGGCGGGAAGGACGGGAAGGACGGGAAGGACGGGAGGACGGGAAGGTGGGTCCGATGGGCAGGGGAGCGTTGCGCCGACTAGTATCTTCCCGCCGTTCCCGACCTTCCCATCCTTCCCGTCCTAATCAGCAAACGCCGGCTCTACCGCCTCGACTCGTACGG
>DATLBL010000069.1:0-4660 GCA_035526925.1 Gemmatimonadales bacterium | reverse complement strand
AGAAATATGGCCGGCGTTCAGGCGTCATTGTCGATCGCGTTGCTCGCTTGCTTGGCCTCGAATCCGAGGTCGGATAACCGGCCCTGCCCCGTAGACTCGCGCCATGAGACTGCTCGAGCGGGAGCACGAGCTTGCCACCCTCGAGGCGGTGCTGGTGGAGGGGGGTGTCGCCATCGTCGAAGGTGGTGCGGGCATAGGCAAGACGTCCCTGCTGGCGGCCGCGGCCGAGCGCGCCTCTGAGTTCGGGCACGAGGTGCTGCGGGCGCGGGGCTCGGAACTAGAGGCCGGCTTCGCGTTCGGTGTGGTGCGCCAAGTCTTTGAACGGCGCCTGGCCCTGGCCTCCGAGGATGAGCGACGGGCGTTGCTCGGGGGGCCTGCGTCGGCCGCAGAGCCGGTGCTGATCGGCAGGCCCGGCGAGGGCGCGGTTACCGACACCTCGTTCGCTGTGCTCCACGGCCTCTACTGGCTCGCGGCAAACATCGCCGCGGTCCAGCCGCTCCTGATCGCGGTCGATGATGGGCATTGGGCCGACGTGCCCTCGCTGAGGTGTCTCGCCTATCTCGCGCCGCGAGTCGAAGGACTCGCGCTCAGCCTGGTGGTGGCCTTGCGGCCGTTCCGTTCCGCGGAGGAGCCACCACCTCTGGCCGCGATCCGGGGCGGAGCCAGCGTCGTACGACCAAGACTCCTCTCCGAAGCCGGTGCGGCCGACCTCGTTCGCAGCGCGGCGGGGAACCAGGTCAGCGTCGAGGCGTGCGCGGCTCTCTGGCAAGCCAGCGGCGGCAACCCCTTCTTCCTGACTGAACTCCTGCGCGGAGCCAAATCGTCTGGGTCGCCGGTGGAGATCGCCCGCGACGGGGTTACCCGTCATGTGGCGGCGAGAATCCGTCGCCTAGACCCGGACGCGCTGCGCCTGGCCCAAGCCATAGCGGTGCTCGGAGACGGCTGCGAGCTGCACCACGCTGCCGTCCTGGCCGGGCTGGAGTTCGAGACCGGCGCGCGTCTGGCTGCGGCCCTCGTCGATCTGGAGGTCCTGGGCGCCGACGCTCCCCCTCGCTTCCTTCATCCCATCGTGCGCGACTCGGTGGAGGCTTCTCTCGCCGGGGACGAACGGGACATCACGCATCGGGCTGCAGCCCGCCTCCTGTACGGCGATGGCGCGCCACCCGGGAGGGTGGGTGCCCATCTCCTGACCGTCCAGTCCTCGGCCGACCCTTGGGTGGTAACGCGTCTGCGCGAAGCCGCCGCCGAGGCAGTCGAGAGTGGCTCTCCACAGGCGGCGGCGGCGTTGCTCGGGCGGGCGCTCGCCGAGCCCCCACCGGCGGGGGAGCGGGTGGCGCTGCTGCGGGACCTGGGCCGTGCAGAGGGGCTTGCCGGCCAGGATGCCGCCCTTGCTCATCTCGCCGAGGCGAGAGACCTCATACAAGACCGCCGTCAGCGCGCCGAGATCGGACTCCAGATCGCCCGCACCCAGGCGGCCCTCTTTCATTGGGTGGAGGCCGCCGACGTGAGTTTGTCCACCCTCGCGGAGCTCGGCGACCAAGAGGGGGACCTCCAAGCCAAGCTCGAAGCCCAGGTCGTGGTGGCCGGCCTGCGCGTTGCGCACCGAGCCTCGCTGGCGCCGCCCGCTCTCGAGCGGCTCGCCGGGCACCAGCACGGCTCCTCCGGAACCGCGGACTACCTCCTGGTGCAGGGCATGGTCGGGTTCTGGATCGAGGGCCGGCCAGCGGCGGACGTGCGGGCGCCGCTGGAGGAGGCCTTCGCCGGACCGGGTCCGGTCACCGAGAACTGGGATACCCGCGGCCCAGCAACTTGGGCCCTGGTTTTCTCGGAGGGATACGACGCCGCCCAGGCCGTGCTCGAATCGATGAGGGCCGAGGTCGAGCGCTCGGGAAGCGCGCGCGGCCTGTTCACCACCTACATGACGCTGGGTCTGCTGAATGTTCGTCTGGGAGCGCTGCCCGAGGCTGATGCGTCAGCCCGGATCGCCCTACGCGTGCTGGAAGGCCTGGGTTTCGATCGGGGCTTGCGCCTGTTGGCCAGCGTGCTGATCGACATCGGAATCGAGGCAGGTCAGCTACAGGAGGCCGAGTCGGTTCTGGATCTGCTGCGCAGGACCGAGCTCCCAGCGGATCTCAGCACGGTGATCGCGGTCGCCGCCTGCGCTCGACTGCGGCTGGCGCAGGGACGTCCGGCCGAGGCCCTGGCCGACTTCGAGAAAGTCCGCGCCCTCTATAGCCCCGAGACGTGGGGGCTGGAGATGCACGACAACGGCTTCCTGCACGCCCGCTCCGGTGCCGCCCTGGCGTTGCTCCGGCTGGGCCGGCAAGAGCAGGCACGTGCGCTGGCTGGCCAAGAGCTGTCCAATGCTCGAGCCTTCGGGGCCCCGCGTGCGCTTGGCATCGCACTGCGCGTAGCCGGGTTGACCAATGGTGACGACAAGGGGGCAGCGCTGCTGGAGGAGTCGGTGGCCGTCCTTCGCGACTCGCCGGCCCAGCTGGAGCGGGGTCACTCGCTGTGCGAGCTTGGAGCGGCGCTGCGCCGGTCAGGTCACCGCGCCGCCGCTCGGGAGCCGCTGTCCGAAGCGCTCGACCTTGCGGCCCGCTGTGGCGCCCGGACCCTGGCCGCCCGGGCACGCGAGGAGCTGAAGGCTGCCGGGGCACGGCCCCGTAGCGAGTGGCGCACCGGGGTCGAAGCGCTCACGCCCAGCGAACTGCGCGTGGCGCGCCTCGCCGCTGAGGGCCGTACGAACCGAGAGATCGCCCAGGCGCTGTACGTGACGCTCAAGACCGTGGAGGGGCACTTGGCGCGCGTCTTCGACAAGCTCCGGATCGCTGGTCGCGCCGAGCTGGCGCAAGGGCTAGGGGGCGAAAAGACCAGGGTGCCCACCCTCTAGCGAACCGACCCCGGCTGACGCGAATCTCGACCTGTTTCCCGAAAGCGAAGGGGAAGGAGGTCCGGAGAAATGGCTCCGACGGTCATGCGAGCGTCATCAACCGCTCCGACACTCCGGGTCAGCGGGCTGAACGGTGGGTCGATCGAGCTTGGGACTCAGGCGTTGGCCGGACTCACCGCGCAGCTGCACGGGCGCATGTTGCGCCCGTCCGACGCCGGGTTCGGCGAAGCCGTCACCGTCTGGAACGGGATGGTCAGCAAGCGACCTGCCCTGGTCGTCCAGCCTCTGTGCGCTGCCGACGTGCAGGCCGCCGTCAGGTTCGCGCGCGAGCGCGGCCTGCTGCTCTCGGTCAAGGGCGGCGGCCACCACCCCGCGGGCACCGCCATTGCCGACGGCGGGCTGATGCTTGACATGTCGCGCATGCGCCAGGTGGGGATCGACCCAAGACGACGGCTGGCGCACGTTCAGGGCGGGTGTCGTCTCGGCGACGTCGACGGCGCCACTCAGGCCCATAGTCTGGCGACCGTCCTCGGCGCCGACGCTGATACCGGCGTGGCCGGGCTGACGCTCGGCGGCGGGTTCGGCTGGCTCACCCGGCGATTCGGCTGGGCGGTGGACAACCTGGAGGAGGTCGAGGTTGTCACCGCGGATGGCGAGCTCCGGCGTGCCGCTGAGGACGAGAACGAAGTGCTCTTCTGGGCGCTCCGCGGCGGCGGTGGAAACTTCGGGGTCGTCACCCGCTTCACCTTCCGCCTGCACGAAGTCGGCCCGATGGTGACCGCCGGGATGATGGTGTGGGAGGCCACCGCCGCGGACCGCGTGCTTGACGCGTACCGTCGGGTCACGGACGGCGCGCCGCGCGAACTCTCGATCGCGCTGACGATGCGTCTCGCACCGCAGGCGGACAAGGTCCCGGCGCATCTGCGGGGACGGCCCGTCATCGCCATCCTGGTGTGCCACTCGGGGGATGCAAGCGTGGCAGACCGGTTGCTGGCACCCTTCCGCAAGATCGCCGCCCAGGTGGATGGCATCACACGTAGGGCATACGTGGACCACCAGTTCGTCCTGGGCTTCCCGCTGCCGGCCGGCCTCCACACATACTGGAAGTCGGAGTTCCTGCCCGGACTGACCGATGGGTTCCTCGACGCCTACAAGGCAGCGTCAGCGGCGCCGACGTCGCCGCTGTCGCAGGTGGTCTTGTTCCAGCTAGGCGGCGCCATCGCCGACCGTCCGGCGGACGCCACCGCTATGGGCAACCGCGACGCCGAGTACATCATGCTGGCGAATGGGACCTGGCCGCCCGGCGATCCGGACAGCCCTCGCCATATCGGTTGGGTCCGCTCGGCCTGGGAGGCGCTACGGAAGTACTCCGTCGGCGGCAACTACGTCAACAGCCACAACGCAGACGAAGAGGAGGGCCGGACGCTCGAGGCCTACAGAGGCGGCTACGCACGCCTGGCCCGCGTGAAGGCCCAGTACGACCCGGACAACTTCTTCCGCGTCAACCGCAACATCTCACCGGCAACATGAGCGGTTGGCTTTGCGCCGATGCGACGCCCATCACCAATTCCCGACGGGAGAGGCCCGTGAATGCACGAACCAAGCAAGGGATCGCGGTCCGCATGCGCCCGTTTCACGCACGGTGCGCCGGCGATCAGCCGGCGCACCGTGATCCAGAGAAGGAAGCCCTCATGCGTCACGGTCCGTCACGGCCTTCGATCAGGGTTCTCGTACCAGCGGTCGTCACTTTCGGGATTCTCACGGCCG
>DATLBL010000068.1:0-29748 GCA_035526925.1 Gemmatimonadales bacterium | reverse complement strand
ACTTTGGACCAATGAAGCTGGGCCGCTTTCACGAACGACTCCGCCGGGTCGAGGATGCCCGCGGACGCATGGCTCGAAAGCACGTGAATGTGTAAGCGATGTCCCTGGACTATTTCGTCAGCGATCTTCCCGGCCGTTCAGAGCGCCGCCTAACTCGCGCATGCAGCCGACAGGCCGGTCCGGCGCCCCGCGCCGCTCGGGCGGCACCCTCCTGGAGTGCACTGCGGAACGTAGGTTTGTGCGGGCGCGGACCATCTGGGCGAGATATCTTCGCGACCCACAATTTTTATTTTTCAGAAGGCACCCCTCTCGACCCGATTTTTTCCTACGACATCCTGGCGCACCCTATGACCAGGCCTTTGCTCCAGCCGCCGCCCGCTGCGCATCGAGGGGGGGGGTAGCCAGGTCCGCCCTCGCGAGCAGATAGCGCCAGCAGATCCAGCGAGGCCGGTGCGCGACGAAGTCACCATCGTCATGCCACCGGTTCATGCCAAGCGCGCCGAGCCCGCAGAGGAGACCACCTACGAGCGCAAGTGCGCCGAAGACCAGCAGCAGCCAGGGCTGCCAGATCACCAGGGCGATCCCGAGCGCTGCGAGAGCAACCTCCCCGGGCACCACCAACGGCACGGTGACGGCCGCCGCGATAAGGAGGAATGTCATCAGGCCTCCGCCCGAAGCGGGACGACGGTCGGCCTCGCCGGCGCGGTAGCGCGCAAGGCTGCGACCTTCGAGACGGCGTCGGCGAGATCGCGCTCGTTGGTCACGAAGTACCGGTCGAGCATCGCCCGCGAGCGCCAGCCCGTGAGCCGCATCGCGATCTGCTCGGGGATGCCGTTCTGGATAAGGCGCCGGCAGGCGGAGCGGCGGAAGTCGTGCGGGATGCGTCCCAGAAGATGCGGCCGTAGCACCACGGTCTTCCCGTCCCGCTGCACTGGGTTGCCCTCGGCGTCCTTGAGGACCGCCGCCCGCCGACAGGCCGAGTGCCAGGCCTTGTGGTAGCTGACGATGGGCCGGCCCTCGCTGTGGAACACGAGCGGGATGATCTGCCCGGTGCGCTTCTGAACCTCGTCCGTGTACTCGCGCTGCTTCTGGAAGACGGCGGCCAACTCGGGATCCGCATGGATCGGGAACACCCGCGCGGTGTCGTTCTTCGACCGCTCAATCCGCATGGTCCCCGCCTTCAGGTCGACCCGGTCCCAGGTCAGCCCAATCCACTACCCGGCCATTTTCCCTTGAAGGGAGGCTGAAAGGGTAACCTGTACCTGAACTGTACCCGAACCGCCCAGCGGCATGGCCACGGGCCATCAGCGCCCCGCCCCGACCCGTCAGCAGTGCTGCTCGGACGAACCAGCGCGTCCGGCCAGCCATAAGCTAGGTGGGGACGACATTTCCCTCAGGCCAGAATTTTTGTTTTTGGAACGGGCGACTCCCAGCCGCATTTTCCAGCGTCACGAGCTCGCGCCCTCATGACCCGGCCTATTCCACAGCCGGGGCCTTCCTGCGCGAGGGGGGGTCCCACTGTACCGTAATTGTCCTGTAACTGTGGACTCACCGGGACTACACCCGACCACTCCGCGCTACACCTTTCCCTCTATAGCGAGACCTCTCGTAGTCCCCTGTATACCGGGGGGCGGAGGTATACATTTCCGGCGCTTCTCGCCGCCCGCCAAGCCATCCCCCTAGCTTGGCATTAGGACTTGGGCTCCCCTAGCCCCAACGAGACCCCAGCGCTACCCTGGGAGCATAGCTCCTGGTAGGACTGTCCACCTGACCGAAGTCGTAGGTCGTCTCAAGGCCGCTCTGGCCGACCGCTACGTCATCGAGCGCGAGCTCGGGAGCGGGGGGATGGCCACAGTCTACCTGGCGGAGGACTTGCGCCACCACCGCAAGGTGGCCGTGAAGGTCCTCCGCCCCGAGCTCGCGGCGGTGATCGGGGCCGAGCGCTTCCTAGCCGAGATCCGCACTACTGCCAATCTGCAGCATCCGCACATTCTGCCACTACACGACTCGGGTGAAGCGGGTTCATTCCTCTACTACGTGATGCCCTTCGTGGAGGGCGAATCGCTTCGCGGCCGACTCAGGCGCGAGAAGCAGCTTCCCATTCCTGATGCCGTGCGGATCGCCACCGAGGTGGCCAGCGCCCTCGACTACGCGCATCGGCACCACGTGATCCACCGCGACATCAAGCCGGAGAACATTCTGCTCCACGATGGCAGCGCCCTGGTGGCGGATTTCGGGATCGCGCTGGCGGTCTCCACCGCGGGCGGCGGGACCCGGATGACCGAGACCGGCCTGTCGCTCGGCACCCCGCACTACATGAGCCCCGAGCAGGCGATGGGCGAGCGTGAGATCACGGCGCGGTCCGATGTGTACGCTCTGGGCGCCGTTCTCTATGAGATGCTGGTGGGTGAGCCGCCGTTCACGGGGCCGACTGCGCAGGCGGTGGTGGCGAAAGTCGTCACGGAAGAGCCGCGACCGCTGGTCCCCAAACGGCGCACGATCCCACCGCACGTGGAAGCGGCGATCCTGACCGCACTCCAGAAACTTCCGGCCGACCGGTTTGCCAGCGCCGCGGAGTTCGCCGAGGCGTTAGGAAATCCAGATTTCGGCGGAGGCAGTCGGGCAACTCAGGCTATGGCCCTTCCCGCCCTCCGGCGATCCACGACCCGGCGGAATGCGCTTGCCCTCGCGCTCGTCGCGAGCCTCGCCGGCCTCGTCGTGGGCGCATTGCTTGCGCGCTCGTGGCTGCGCGGGGCCCAGTCGGCTCCCCAGGTCGCCCGTCTCCTGCTCGCGCTCCCATCGGAGCAAGCACTCCACCTCGAGCTTCCGTTCGCCATCTCCAAGGACGGGTCCCGGATCGCGTATCATGGCACCGATGGCGAGGCTTGGCTTCGCGAACTGAACCGACTGGACGCGACTCGGATTCCCGAAATCGACGGCGGGTGCTGTCCATTCTTCTCCCCGGACGGCCGGACCGTAGGGGCATTCACTGCATTCCCCGGGGACTTGATCCTTGCTCCGCTCGCTGGCGGTCCCCGCAGTACGATCGCACGAGACTCGGTGTGGAGCGACGGAGGTGCCTGGAGTGGAGGCGGGTGGATCTACTTCATGATGGGCACCGGCCACAAGTTGGCGCGGGTCCGGCCGAACGGGGAATCGCTCCAGGTCCTGGCCGGGCCCGATAGCACTCGGGAGGAAGGCACTTTCGCCTTTCCCGATCCTCTGCCGGGTGACCGAGCTGCCCTTCTGACGATCTGGCGGCGCAAGGGGGGATCCGACATCGCGGCCGTGGACTTCGCCACTCGCGAGATCAGGACGCTTGGGCGCGGTGCCTACGCCCGTTATCTCGCGTCGGGCCACCTCCTCGTCGTGCGCGCTGATGGAACAGCGATAGCGGCCCCGTTCGACCCGAAACGGCTGATCGTGACCGGCCCCCCGACGGAAGTGCTGGCCGGCGTAGCTCTGGGAGACGGGCTCGCAGGCCTACTCGCGGCCTCGGCTTCGGGAACCCTGCTGTACAACACTTCCCCCTCGCCGGAGGGCCAGGTAGTACGAGTCGCACGGGACGGCAGGAGCATGCCCGTCGATCCTGCATGGAAGGGCAGGATGTTTTCCCTTTCCCTCTCGCCAGATGGGACACGGCTCGCGGTCACCATCGTGCGGGAGAGCGGCGGCCTCGAGGTATGGGTCAAAGTGCTCGCAACGGGGCCGCTCGCGCGCCTAGCTTTCGACGGCGTGGTTTCCTATAGACCGGCCTGGGCCCCGGATGGCCGAGCAGTCACCTATATCTCCGATATCACCGGAGGCAACAAGCTACTGGAGCGCCCGGCCGATGGCAGCGGCTCGGCCACCGTTCTGGCGCAAATGCCCCGGGGAATCGACGAAGGGTTTCGCTCCCGCGACGGACGGTGGCTCATCCTGCGGGTGGGCGTCGGCGGCGGCCGCGACATCTACGGTCTGCGACCCGGGATCGACAGCGCTCCTGTCGCGCTGATCGCCACCGAATTCCAGGAGCACTCCCCTTCGCTCTCGCCGGATGGGCATTGGCTTGCCTATGTCTCCAACGAATCCGGACGGCACGAAGTGTATGTGCGTCCCTTCCCGAATGTCGGCGCGGCCAAATGGCAGGTCTCGACTTCGGGAGGAAGCGAACCGCTCTGGGCGAACAGCGGTCGCGAGCTGTTCTTCAAGAACCGAAACGCAGAACTGGTGGCGGTCTCGGTGCAAACCCGCCCGGCGTTCCGGATCCTGAGCTCTCAGCCGCTCTTCTCGGTCCGCGGGTATTACACCGAAACGTTGCATACCAGCTATGCCGTGAGCCCGGACGACCGATCGTTCATTTTCGTGCGGCGGCTGGGCACCGATGAGGGGCGGCTGGTGCTGGTGCTCAACTGGTTCGAGGAGCTCAAGAGCAAGGTGCCCCGCTGAGCATGCGTGACGGGCTTCCGAAGCTGACCTCTGCCCTGGCGGACCGCTACCGCGTCGAGCGCCAGCTCGGGCGCGGGGGCATGGCCACGGTCTACCTCGCCCAGGACCTCAAGCACGACCGCCCGGTCGCGCTTAAGGTCCTCCACCCTGAGCTTGCTGCCACAGTCGGCCCCGACCGCTTTCTCCGCGAGATCCGCACGACGGCCCGGCTCGACCACCCCCACATCCTGCCTGTCTTCGACTCGGGGGAGGCCGTTGGCCTGCTCTGGTACACCATGCCCTATGTCGAGGGGGAGTCCTTGCGGGATCGCCTCCGCCGCGAGGTCCAACTGCCGGTGGACGACGCTGTGCGGATCTCCTGCGAGGTGGCCGAAGCCTTGGCCTACGCGCATGAGCACGGGATCATCCACCGGGACATCAAGCCCGAGAATATCCTTCTCACGCGGGGGCGCGCGCGCGTGGCGGATTTCGGCGTCGCGCGGGCGCTGGGAGCGGGAGCCGGCGGCAAGCTGACGGAGACGGGCCTCGCTGTAGGCACGCCGGCCTACATGAGTCCTGAGCAAGCCGGCGCCGGGCAGGTGGACGGCCGGTCAGACGTGTACGCGCTCGGATGTGTCTTGTACGAGATGCTGGCCGGGGAGCCGCCGTACACCGGGCCCACGGCGCAGGCGATCATGGCCAAGCGCCTGAGCGACCCGGTGCCGTCGGTGCGCCGTCTACGCGAGGAGCTCCCAGAGGAGCTGGACGCCGCACTCCGCAGGGCGCTCGCCAAGGCTCCGGCCGACCGGTTCGCTGGCGCCGCGGAGTTCGCGCAAGCGTTGACCGAGCGAGGCCGACCGCGCGTGCCGGTCGTACCAGTCCGGAAGCCACACCAAAAACGGCTCGCAATGCTGGGAGCCCTCGGGGCGGGGCTCGCCATCGTCGTCGCGTTGTGGCTGACCCACCTAACTGAGCGCGGCGGCACCGACCCGAAGCGGGTCATGGTCGCGGTGCTGGCGAATCGGACGGGGAACCCCGCCCTCGACCCGGTGGGCCTCACCGCGGCTGACTATCTCAACCGCGGCCTGGTCCAGACCGGGCTCGTGGAGGTGGTGGATGTCGGCGTGCTCTATGTCCAGGGGCGGGCCGCGACGGGGGAGCCGACCGAGCCACGCGCACTGGCTCGGCGGAACGGAGCCGGAATCGTGGTCGCTGGGAGTTATGACCAATCCGGGGACAGCCTGGTCTTTCAGGCCGCCATCCTCGACGCGGGCTCGGGCCGGGTGCTCCAGGCACTCGAGCCGGTGCGAGGGCCGCTCGCCCGTCGCGAGTTGGCGCTCGAGGCACTGCGGCAGCGGGTAACGGTGGGCCTCGCTGGGCTTCTCGACCCGCGCCTGAGCGAGCTCACGACTGCAACTCCGGAGCCTCCGAACTACGCGGCGTATCAAGCCTTTGTGGCGGGCCAGAGCGCCTACTGGGGCGCCAACGTCGAAGAGGCGATAGCGCAATTCCATCGGGCAGCAAGGCTGGATTCGACCTATCTCCCGGCAGCGGTCTGGGTCGCGATGAGCGACTGGGGCCCTCCAGGTTGCGCGGTGGCAGACTCCGTCGGTCACGCCCTCCTCCCCCATCGCGACCGGCTCACCCTCCTGGACCGCCTTCAGCTGGATGCGCAGCTCGCGGCCTGTCGCGGGGATTACGAGAACGCGGCGCGGATCCTGAGTCAGCCTGCCCCGGCTCTGTCGCGCCTCCCACAGTTTCAAATGTTCACGGCTCTGTTCACTCGGCTGGCCGGGAGACCCCTCGAGGCGGTCGAAATCCTGAGGCGACTCGACCCCGAGCGCGATCTCGGATGGCTCCCCGACAGCGGGAAAACGCTTTACCGGCGGGATCTCGCGGTGCCGTACCATGCGCTGGGCGACTACCGGAACGAGCTGCGGGTCGCCCGGGATCTCGCCCGCAAGGCCCCGAACCGCCTTGCCTCGATCAACCTTGAGAGTCATGCGCTGGCTGGACTCGGGAAGGCGTCGGACGTGCTCGATCGCCTCGAGCGAGCGTGGAGATTGCCTCCGGACCCGCTGATGAATTACCCGCTCACCTATCTGAACGTGGGCCATCCCACGTTGGTGAATACCCCGGGTCGGCTGTGTTACGAGGCAGCGCTCGAGCTCCAGGCGCACGGGCAGCCTGAGGCTGGTCGCAGGGCGGCAGAGCAGGCAGTGAGCTGGTACCGCGCCCAGCGATCGGAGGCGCAGAGCCAGCCCGAGTACCGCTACACCTTGGCGCGCGCGCTCGAGCTGCTCGGGCAGTACGGCGAAGCAGACTCCTTGATGCAGGGGCTCGCCGCGGAGGACCCGGGCAACGTCGAATACCTGGGCGGGCTCGGCGTGCTCGCCGCCCGACGAGGGGACCGGGCTGAGGCGCAGCGTATCGACCAGGCGCTCGCCGGCCTATCCCAGCCGTATCTCACCGGTTTTCCCACGTATTACCGCGCCGAGATCGCGGCAGTGTTCGGCGACCGCGAGCACGCGGTCGAGCTCCTCCGGGACGCCATCGCACATGGCGCGGTGGATCCGTGGGAGCACCTGCATGCCGAGCCGGCCTTCGCCGCCCTGCACGGCTACCCGCCGTTCGACGAGGTGCTCCGGCCCAAGGGCTGAGATGGCAACCGATCTCCGAGCTCAGCTTCAGACGGCTCTGGCCGACGGCTACACCCTCGAGCGTGAGCTTGGGCGCGGTGGGCCATGAGAATCTCCGACTGTCACACGCTTCTCTCGGCTACCTCGGCGCTCCTCCTCGCTGGGTGTGCGATCTCTGCTCAGCAGCGCCCCGGCCATGCACTCATTCGGTCGATCGACTCGGTGGCTCGGGCAGCGCTACGGGCCGGGCCGATCGCCGGAATGTCAGTAGCCCTCGTGCGTGGCTCCGACGTGCTTCTCGCGAAGGGCTACGGCTACGCGGACCTAGAGAACAGCGTTCCGGCGACCCAGCACACCGTCTATCGGATCGCCTCCATTACGAAGCAATTCACGGCGGCCGCGATCCTGCAGTTGGCCGAGCAAGGACAGCTCAACCTCGACGACGACATCAGGCGATACCTGCCGAGCTACGACACGCAGAGCTACACCATCACTATTCGGCAGCTCCTCAACCACACCTCAGGCATCCGAAGCTTTACCGAGTTGCCCGCCTTCCAGGCCCGGGACCGATTGGATCTCCCGGCGGAGTCGCTCCTCGCGATCTTCCAGCACGAGCCGCTCGATTTCCCACCGGGCGCGGGATTTCGTTACAACAACTCGGCGTTCTACCTCCTCGGGCTCATCATCGAGCGGGTCTCGCGCCAACCCTACGGCGAGTACCTGCGGGGACATGTCCTTGCGCCACTGGGCCTTCGAGAGACCTACTCGTGCAGGGACGCACCGATCATTCGGCACCGCGCCCGCGGCTACCGGCTAAGCGGGGGGAAGCTCCAGAACGCCCAGTACCTGAGCATGGAGCCTCCGACCGCCGGGGGGAGTCTCTGCTCCACCGTCCTGGATCTGGTGACTTGGACGCGAGCGCTCGCGGAGGGTCGGCTGATCACCCACGCCTCGTACCTGCAGATGACCACCCCCGGAACACTGCCCGACGGGATAACCCTCGGATACGGGCACGGCCTCTTCGTTTCCACCCTCGGTGGCCATCGCGAGATCGTCCACGGAGGCGACATCAATGGCTTTTCGGCCTATAAGGCGTATTACCCCGATGACTCGCTCACACTCGTCATCCTGAGCAACACAGAGGGCCCACTCGTCTCGTCCGGGCAGATACCCCGCGCCATTGCCCGTCGCGCACTCGGCGTACCCGAGGAGCGGCCCAAGGAGCTGCCGCTCAGCACTCGTGATCGGGCACGCTTCACGGGCGTCTATCGTGCAGGCACAGCTCGGGTCGCCGTTACCGAGGAGCGGGGGCAGATCACACTCACGGAGCCGTTCCCGGCGGCGTATCTCTACCAAGGCGGGGATGTCTTCGTGTGTGATAAGAGCGCTGAAATCCGCGCCCTGTTTTCCGGGCGCGGAGCACGCGCGGACCGCCTGATCCTTGAGCTCGGCGGCCAGCGCCTATTCGACCTCACCCGGGCACCATAGCCCATGGCGCGACCGGCTGGCCACTAGCGACGTGAAGGTGTTGAAGTAGTGGCCGGGACATGGGTCGGCTCCGGGGGATACTTGGGGCCTAACCGCGCTTGAGGCCAACGAGCTGCCAGGAGTGCCGGCCTCCGCCTGGGCGGCGCCCTCTGTGGGCACTCAACCGAGCGTTGTACCGTGTGGGGCGCTGGCTGAGCGCGCTCGCAGATGAAGCGCAAGCCGTTTAGGCGACGGACAGCATTATCAGCGATAACGTTGTCATGGAGGCCCTCGCCATGAACAGGTTCCTTACCTTGCTCGCAGCGCTGGCGTTCTTCCCTGGAGTAATTTCCGCCCAGGACGTAGCCACTCTGAGCCTCCTCTGTATCGGCGGGCATCCTGACGATTGCGATTTCGCGGCTGGCGGACTGGCTGCCAGGTATGCTGCGTCTGGACATCGCGTGAAATTCGTCGCATTGACGAACGGCAACGCAGGCCATCGAACGGAGCGAGGCGCTTCTCTGGCCGCGCGCAGGAAGGCTGAGGCCATGGAAGCCGCCAGACGAATAGGGATTACCTATGAGGTTTTCGACATCTCAGACGGAGAGCTATTGCCGAGCGTAGCGTTACGCAAGCAGGTCGTTCGGCTGATCCGCGAATGGAACACGGATGTCATTCTGAGCCACCGGCCATCCGACATGAACGTTGACCATCGGTACGCCAGCCTGGCGGTGCGAGATGCTCTTGGGCTCGTGGACGTCCCGGGCTTCCTTCCCGATGTTCCACCGTTACAGAAGGAACCGCTGACGCTCTACTTCGAGAATCCATTGATCCTTTACTTCATGGAAAGCACCCAGGGGCCGCTAAGCTTCAGCGCTGGACGCGAACGCCCGGGATTCCGACCAGATGTCGCTGTCGCGATCGACGACGTGAGGGAGAAGAAGATCGACATGCTGGATGCCCACGTCTCACAAGTCTATGAGTTTATTCCTTCGATGTTCGGTATCTCAGGGGTGCCCACCACGCCGGTTGAACGCAAACAATGGCTGGCACACAAGTTGTCCCGTCCGCTGCCAGATCCCGTGAGGGAGGCTCTGTTCAAGTGGTATGGGGCTGACGCCTCGCGAATCCAAGCGGCGGAGGCATTCGAATTCTCTGAATATGGGGGCGCGCCACCGGCGGCCGAACGCCTGCGCGTGTTGCTTCAGTTCGTTCCGTAACCGGAGCGGCGATTTGCCACAGCGCCGCCTCCGCGAACACCGGAGATTCGGCATCCTAATGGCGCAGTTATCCCGCACCATCCTTGCCTGCGTGGCGATCTGCGCGACCGACCAGGCTCATGTGCCAAGGCGCCCCGACCCCTCCCCCTTCGCGCTCACTCACGTGACCGTCATTGACGTCGCCGGTGGTCCATCTCGCGCCGACCAAACGCTCGTCGTCATGGGGAACCGGATCGCCCGGTTGGGGTCCAGCAGGAGGACCTCGGTTCCGGACGGCGCCAGGGTGATCGACGTACACGGGAAGTTTGTGATTCCGGGCCTGTGGGACATGCACGTCCACTTGTTCCGGCACTCCGCGAACGGGCCTGCCGACGTACACGAGCGATACTTCCCCCTCTTCCTCGCCAATGGCGTGACCGGCGTTCGCGATATGTGGACGAGCCTTGAGGATTTCCAAACGGTGCGTGGCTGGCGCCGCGACGAGGCAACGGGCGCGCTCCTCGGCCCACGCGTCACGGGCAGCAGCACAATCGTCGACGGTGTGCCAACCATCTGGCCGAACTCCATCGGCGTCACGACCGCAGCAGAAGCGCGACGAGTCGTGGACTCACTGGCGCAAGGCGGCGCGGAGTTCATCAAAGTGTACACGCGCCTGTCACGTGACGCCTATTTCGCCGTCGCTGACGAAGCGACGCGCCTCGGGATTCCGTTCGCCGGCCACTTGCCCCTGTCGGTCAGCGCCGCCGAAGCATCTGACGCCGGCCAGAAGAGCATAGAGCATCTCCAATTTGCGGACGACTGCTCGAGTGCCCGCGATCAACTCGTCCAACTAAGGATCGACACCACATTGGCGCAGCCTAAGGGCGGACTGGCACAACTGTTCCTGAATACCTACAGCGACAGCATGTGCGCTGCGCTATTCCGTCGCTTTGTCAGGAATGGGACGTGGCAAGTTCCTACCCTAGTCGTGCTCCGCAATGCGAACCTGGGCTTCGACAGCACGCTCACGTCCGACCCGTACCTGCGGTACGTTACTAACGAAGAGCGGGCGGCCTGGACCGCGCGGAAGCGGGCGATAGCCCAACGCACAACCCCGCAGCAGGCCGAGCTTCGCCGCCGCAGATTTCAGAAGGCTCTCGACATCGTCGCTGCGATGCAGCGCGCCGGGGTGCCGATCCTGTCGGGGTCCGACCTGGGCAACCCCTGGCTTGTGGCGGGCTACAGCCTCCACGACGAACTGGCGCTCTTCGTCCAAGCAGGGATGCCTCCGCTCGCTGCGCTCCAGACCGCCACGATCAATCCGGCACGGTACCTTGGCGCGCTCGACTCGTTGGGCACGATTGCCGAAGGGAAAATCGCGGATCTCGTGCTGCTCGACGGCAACCCACTGGACGATATTCGGAACACCGACCGAATTCGCGCCGTCATCGTGAACGGCCGCCTCTTGACTCGCACCGCGCTTGACTCGCTGCTCGCTGCGATGCAGGTAACGACCCGCTGAGGCGGCCCCGTCACTCCTGAGCTGCGCCGCCGCCCAACGGCGCAAGGGACCGGGAGTCCGGCCGATATTTTCCCACCCCTTCTGTATTGTTTTTCGCGGCCGGGCCCTCTCCGCTGATATTCTCCACCAAGAAGGGGTCGCGCCCTCGTCACTCGGCCCTTTCCCGAGCACCCGGTCGAAATCCTTGAGGGGGGCATCAATGAAATTGCCCTCCTGGTTGGTCGTAGATAACAGACCTGCCGCTGTGCTAGAATAAGGGGCCAAAGCAGACTACGCGAGACAAGAGGCGACGGCAGGCGACGCCCGGGATGCGGGTTCGCACGTCGTCGCGGCGGCGTTGGGGCGCGAGCTTTTCGCCCGCCGCTCAGGTCATCGCGTCAAGGACGAGACTGCAGCAGGTCCCGTGGCCGAACCACGACCCTCACAAGTGGTGACCGTGCAGATTCGAGTGCTCATGCTTCTCCTCCCGCTCGCGGTGCACGGCGCTTCCATCGATGCGACGCATCCGCGGGACCGGAGCCGGATGGAGCGCGTCGTGGCGAACGACAACATCCGGCCGGCGGGCACGTTGCGGGGACGCGAGCTGCGACTTCGCCTCGACGCTCGGGTCGGCATGTGGCGACCCGACGGTGAGGGTGAAGACGCGGCCGGTGCAGCGGTGCCGGCGTTCTCGGAGGCCGGAAAGCCCCTGCAGATCCCCGGCCCGCTCGTTCGCGTTCCGGTTGGGACCGAGATAGTCATGATGGTAAAGAACTCCTTGCCGGGTACCGTGCTCACGATGCATGGGCTCGTCTCCCGTCTGCGGCCGCCCGGCTCCACGCCGGACAGCGTGGCGATTGCTTCGGGCGCCTCACGGGAAGTGCGCTTCCGGCTGGATGCGCCGGGCACCTACTATTACTGGGGAACGACCACCGGCCGCGACTTTCGCTTGCGCACCGGGAAGGACGCGCAGCTCTCCGGCGCGATCGTCGTCGACGAGCCTGGCGCGCCGCGCCGGCGCGATCGCATCCTCGTCATCGGCATGTGGTCCGATACGACGCCGTCCGAGACCACACGAGATGCGGACCAGGCCCGACTGTTACTCGTGGTGAACGGCCGCTCGTGGCCGCACACCTCGCGCCTGACCTACACCGTCGGGGACAGCGTGCGCTGGCGCGTGATCAACGCCTCCGCCGACGTGCATCCAATGCACCTGCACGGGTTCTACTACCACGTGGACAGTCGTGGCGACGGGATGGTCGACTCGACCTATGCCGACGCTCGACGGGACATGGTCGTGACCGAGCGGCTCAGCCCCGGCAGGACGATGACGATGTCATGGGTGCCGGAGCGCCCCGGCAACTGGCTCTTTCACTGCCACTTCACGTCGCACTTCGCCGCGCGCGGGCCATTGGGCCTGACGCTCGATCAGGGGGGCGCGCGCGCGGGGGCCCGGCACGCGGAGAACCACGCACTCCAGGGGATGAACGGCCTCGTGATCGGCGTGCACGTCGCGCCGGGACGCTCGGCGGCCGGCCGCCGCGCGGCGGAGTCCGATGTCGGCCGCCGGCGAATCCGGCTACTGGTGCGCGGGGGCGCCGGCGGCTCCGAGGCGTTGCCGCTCTATGACTTCGTCGTGCAGGAGGGGGATTCCGAGCGCGCGGCGGACTCCCTGCATCGGATGGGTCCGCCGATCGTTCTCACTCGCGACGTGCCGGTGAGCATCACGGTCGTGAACAGCACCCCGGAGCCTACCGCGATTCACTGGCACGGTATCGAGTTGGAGAGCTACTTCGACGGCGTGGCGGGCTTCAGTGGAAACGCCTCACGGGTGTCGCCCATCATCGCGCCGGCCGATTCCTTCGAGGCGCGCTTCACGCCGCCGCGCGCGGGCACGTTCATCTATCACACACACATCGACGAGCTCCGGCAGGAGCCGGCCGGGATGGCTGGGCCGCTGATCGTGATCGATCCCGACCACCCCTATGACCCCAGGACGGACATTCCCGTGCTCATCTCCTCGCCCCGCGATCCGGCGGACGAGTCCAAGGCGGTGCTGCTGAACGGAAGTCTGACCCCCCGGTCGCTCGAGATGCGCGCCGGCGTGTCGCACCGGTTGCGATTCATCAACATCACGATCGCGCGGCCGAACATGCGCATGGAGCTACGGCAGGCCACGACGGTCCTGACCTGGACGCAGGTAGCCAAGGATGGCGCCGAGCTCCCCGCCGAGCGGCGCGCGGTTCGGCCCGCCCGGCAGCCGATCAGCATCGGCGAGACGATCGACGTGGAGATCACGCCAGCCGCCGGCGGCGCGTTGCGGCTCGAGGCGCGGACGGGCACCGGCGTGCTGCTCGGGGTGTTGCCCGTGCGCGTGACGGAGGCGGGTCCGGCCCGCAGCCCGTAACGGCGACGCCGCGGTCATCAGGCGCGCTTGCCGAATAGCAAGCTGAGCAGGCCGGGCGCCATGCGGGCGAGCTCGTAGGATAGGAATTTCCTTTGCCCCCGACGCTCCAAGGGCGGTTCGCGGGTCATCCACCCGCGTCTCCCCGGGGCGGGATGTCGGCGTCGCCCGTGGGGGCAAGGCGACGTTCGATCAGTTCATGGCAGCCGCAGCGCAGGAGGCGAAGCTCGCGAGGCTCGGCGAGGTGCTGGGTGGGTCCCCGACTGCCCGTCGCATGGCGCAGGGGCCGGATCTCGGCCTGCTGCGGAACCTGCTCAACTTCAACTTCGCCGACGCGGCGCTGTCGCTCGGGCGCGGTCGGTCGTCCCAGGCGGTGGTATGGCACGACTCTGGTCGTGGTTGAAGGCGTTCATGCAGTGGTTAGGGGAGACCCGCCTGCTCTGGGTTGCCCTTGTCGTGATCGTCGTCGCACTCTGCGTGTCCCTTCGCCCCGGTGCCACGGAGCTGGACATCCGGGTGACCGGTTTGGTGCTCCAGTGGTTCGGCATCGGGACGGTTACTGACGGCGTGCGGAAGACGCGCAAGCTCTTCGGGCGGCCGAGCCTCATGGAGTCGATTCGGCGATGGGGCTCTCGCTTCCCCCGGTGGCGCCGGCAGGTCATACTGGGTGCTGGCACAGGCTCGGTCGGTACGTTGGGGCTCAGGGCGCGGGGGCACGTCTGGAGCAACGTGGACCCGGCTGCACCGGTTGAGGCCCAGCTGAACGCGTTGAAGGAGAATCTGGAGCCGCCGATCAGGGCCGCGAGGAGCGGCTGCGCGGCGATCAGGACGGCGGCCATCGACGCGGTCAGGCGGATCTCCGCGATCGCGATCAGCGCGAACGGCGCCGCGGCGTGCACCAGTCCCAGCACGAGCAGCTGCCTCCAGTACGGCCGCAGCGCGACCGGCAGGCGGCGCGCGCGTCCAATCAGCCACAGGGCGCCGGCGGCGATCAGCACGCGACCCGCCATCAGCGGAAACGGCCCCAGCACCGGGGCGGCCACGCGAATGAAGAGGAACGAGGCACCCCACACGGCCGCGAGGAACAGCAAGGCGGCGAGTTGGCGCGGGTTCATTTCACGACCTGGATCGGTTGATAGGTTCCGGGAGTCAGGCACGCCGCGATCGACAGGCGGTTCCAGGCGTTGATCGTGGCCACGGCGAGCGTCAGGTCGGACAGGTCCGTGTCGCTGAAATGCGGGCGCACCGCGTTGTAGACCGCATCGGGTACATGGTCGCCGGCGACCAGCGTCACCGCCTCGGCCCAGGCCAGGGCGGCGCGCTCGCGCTCGGTGTAGTACGGGCACTCGCGCCAGGCGTCCAAAGAGTAGAGCCGCTGCTCTCCCTCCCCGAGCGCGCGCAGGTCCTTCCAGTGCATGTCCAGGCAGTAGGCGCATCCGTTGATCTGCGAAGCCCGCAGCCGCACCAGATGCAGCAGCGACTCCTCCAATCCGCAGCCGGCGAGATACCGGTCGAGCGCATCCATGGCGTCGTACACGCCGGGCGCCGCCTTGGCGTAGTTGAAGCGGAGCATGGGACCACGATAGCCAGTAAACGGTCTAGCATATAGATCCATTTTCTATATTTTGCCTGTACCATTATGGCCAAACAGACGACCGCCTTCTCCCTGGTGCTGCCGCCTCGTCCGGCGGGGATGCCGGCTGCGCACTGGCTCTGCTCCGCCCTTCGGGCCGAGATCCTGGAGGGCCGGCTTTGCCCCGGCGCCAGGCTCCCCGCCACCCGCGACCTGGCGAAGCAGTACGACTTCTCTCGCGGGACGGTGGTCAGCGCCTTCGAGCAGCTCAAGTCGGAAGGCTATCTGGAGGGGAGCGTCGGCTCGGGGACCTACGTGAACCAGGTCCTCCCCGACGATCTGCTCCAGGTCGGCCGCCAGGGTGTGGTCCGGCCGGCGGCGGAGCGCTCCCGGCCGCGCCGGCTCTCGGACTTTGGGCGGCGGGCGCGGCTCTTCCCCACCGATCCATCCCGCCCCACCCGAGCCTTCCGCGCCGACCAGCCGGCGCTCGATCTCTTTCCCACCACCCTGTGGGCGCAGCTCGCGGCCCGCCGGCTGCGCCGAGCCACGACGCAGCTGCTCTCGGGTAGTAGCCCGATGGGGCACCGGCCGCTGCAGGAAGCGGTGGCCGACTACCTTCGCACTTCGCGCGGGGTCACCTGCACGCCGGATCAGGTCGCGATCGTCTCCGGGGTGCAGGAGGCGCTCCACCTGGTCGCTCGGCTGCTGCTGAATCCCGGCGACCAGGTGTGCATGGAGAACCCGGGCTACATCGGCGCCGCGCTGGCGTTCGACGCGCTTGGCGCGAAGGTCATCGGCGTGGCGGTGGACGGCGAGGGCATGGAAGTGCCGAGCGCGCGGCTGCGCGACGTGCGACTGGTGTTCGTCACACCGGGCCACCAATCCCCGCTCGGCATCAGCATGAGCCTGCCGCGCCGCCTCGCCCTGCTCGAGTGGGCCAGGAAATCCGGCGCGCTCATCTTCGAGGACGACTACGACAGCGAGTACCGCTACGCCGGGCGGCCCCTGCCCGCGCTCCAGGGGCTCGACCGCCACGCCCAGGTGCTCTTCGCCGGCAGCTTCAGCAAGGTGCTCTTCTCCTCCATTCGGCTGGCATACCTGGTGGTGCCGCCGGACCTGATCGACGCCGTCACGGCGACGCAGTCGATCACCACGCGATATGCGCCGCACCTGGATCAGGCGGTGCTGTGCGACTTCATCGTCGAGGGCCACTTCGGGCGGCACGTGCGGCGGATGCGGGAGATCTACGCGGAGCGCCGGTCGGTGCTGCTGGAAAGCGCCCGCCAGCGGCTGAGCGGCCTCTTCGAGATCGTGGGCGTCGAGGCGGGGTTGCAGACCGCCGGCTGGTTGTGTCGCGGGATCGACGCCGTCGCCGCCGCGAAGGCGGCCGCCCAGCGGGACGTCGACGTGGTCCCGCTCAGCCGCTACAGCCGGGGGCCGATGGCGCGAGAGGGATTGCAGCTGGGATTTGCGGCCGTCGACCCGGAGGAGATCCGGCGGGGAGTGCGGGAGCTGGCCATCGCCCTCGAGGGGGCACTGCGCCGGGGAGCCGAGTCGTGATCCCCAGCGCGGTAGCTCACGTCGCTACCTCAGCTCACCCCCCGCTCCCTATACAAGGCGGGAAACTGCCGCTTCAGGTGCTCCAGCTTGGGTGCATCGTTGATCACGATGTACGGCTGGGTGGGGTGACGCACCAGGTAGTCCTGGTGGTACGCTTCCGCCGCGTGGAAGACTCGCAGTGGAGCCACTTCCGTCACGATTGCGCCCCGGTAGAGCCTGGCTTCGCGGATCTTGCCGATATAGCGCTCGGTCGCCTGCTGCTGAGCCGCATTCCGGTAAAACACCGCCGACCGATACTGAGTCCCCACGTCCGGACCCTGGCGATTGAGCTGGGTGGGGTCGTGGGCCACCGTGAAGAAGATCTGCAACAGCTGGTCGTAGGAGATCTCCGCCGGGTCGTACACCACCAGCACCGCCTCGGCGTGCCCCGTGGCTCCCGAGCTCACCTGCTCATAGGAGGGCGAGGGGGCCGATCCTCCGGCGTACCCCGAGGTGGCGGACGAGACTCCCTTGAGGTGCTCGAACACCGCCTCGACCCCCCAGAAGCAGCCCCCGGCGAAGACAGCGGTGTCGCTCGATGCGGTCACCCCAGTCGGCGCCGGTTCGGGAGGCATGGCAGCAGCCGCCGGGGCCGCTGCTCCAGGCCCCTCGAGGGGTGGAAGTGACATCAGCATCGCTGCTGGAATGAGAACGACCGCCGCGAGGGCGGGTGTAACGAGACGGGGGAATTGCATGATCGATTGGGCTCCGACCGGGGTTCACCCTATGAACGTCGCCGGCACGCGAAAGGTTCTCAACCGGCGGAAACGCTGCCATGTCAGTACCCTGGTGGGGCGGTCCCCGTTCGCGGGTTAAGCTCCAGCACGACCGCCTGATAGGGCCCGAGCACCAGGTCTGCACCCTGCACCGGGGATGCGCCCAGGTTGTTCGCGAGGATCCTGCCGGCCGCCTGCCCAGCGGGTAATGCCGTGCGGCCGCCCGCCGGGCTGAAGCTCAGCGCGACCATCACGATACGCCCGTTCAGACTGCGGGTGTAGGCGAAGACCTCAGGGTTCTCGCGATCGACCAGCTGGTACTTACCGTGGACCAGTACCGGCTCGGACTTCCGGAGCCGGATGAGACGGCGGAAGTACTGAAGGACCGAGCTGGTGTCCCGCTCCGCCGCGGCCACGTTGACCGTCCGGTAGTCCGGGTTGACCTCGATCCACGGAACGCCGGTGGTGAATCCGGCATTCGTATCCGCCGTCCACTGTAACGGCGTGCGGCCGTTGTCCCGACTCAGGTCAGCCTGCGCCGCCAGGAACTCCTTCAGGTCGCCGCCCTCCTTCTCGAGGCGGTGGTAGTAATTGATGGTCATCAGGTCGCGATAATCCCCGATGTCGGTGAAGCGGATGTTGGCCATGCCGAGCTCGTCGCCGTTGTAGACGTATGGCGTGCCGCGCATGGTGAGCAGCAGCGTGTGCAGCATTTTCGCCGAGGCCTTGCGATACCGCGGGTCATCGTTGCCGTAGCGGCTCACCATGCGGCTCTGGTCGTGGTTGCCCAGGAATACGGTCCCCCAGCCCGAGGTGGCGAAGACGCTGTCCCACTTGGTGAAGATCCCCTTGAGCACCGGCAGGCTCCGGTTGCCGCTGTCGGGATACAGCCAGTTGCTCGGACGGCGCCCCCAGCGGTCCACCAGCTCGAATTGAAAGAACGTCTGGAGCTCGTCCTCGGCCACGAACTTGAGCGCGTCCTCCACCCTGACGCCGCCGCCCTCGCCCACGGTCAAGACGTCGTACCGGCTGAGCACCTCGCGGTTCATCTCCCGCAGGTACTCGTGCAGCCGGGGTCCCGTGGCATAGTAGGCCACGTAGTCGCCGCGGTACGCCGGCGGCAGCGGGGGGAAGGTGGTGTCCTTGGCGATGAAGGGGATGACGTCCATGCGAAAGCCGTCCACGCCCTTCTCGAACCAGAACTTCATGATGTCGTAGACTTCCCGGCGCACGCGGGGATTTTCCCACTTCAGGTCGGGCTGCTTGCGGCTGAAGTAGTGCAGGTAGTACGCGTCGGTCGTCGAATCGTAGCGCCAGGCGCTGCCTTCCTCGTCGAAGAAGCTCCACCGGTGTGGCGGCGTGCCTCGCTCTGCCGGCCACCAGTGGTAGTAGTCGCGGTACGGATTGCTCCGGCTGCTTCGGCTCTGCTGGAACCAGGGGTGCTCGTCGCTGGTGTGGTTGACCACCAGATCCATGATCAGCTTGATGCCGCGCTGGTGCATCCCCTGGAGCATCGCGTCGAAATCGGCCATCGAGCCCATCTCACCCATGATGGCGCGGTAGTCGCTGATGTCGTAGCCGTTGTCGTCGTTGGGGGACCGGTAGACGGGGTTGAGCCAGACGACGTCCACACCGAGGCTCTTGATGTAGTCCAGCCGGGAGACGATCCCTCGGAGGTCGCCGACGCCGTTGCCGTCGCTGTCCTTGAAGCTGCGCGGGTAGACCTGATATACCACGACTTCTTTCCACCAGTCCCGCCGGGGTGCCACCTCGCCACGCTCGGGTGCCGCGGCGGGCGGGGGTGTCGTCGGCTGCGCGCAGGCCGCGAGCAGGGCAAGCCAGAGGAGCTTCAAGCGTCGATTCATCCGTATTCCTCAGCATCGAACGTGCGTGCCGAGTCCATCGGCAGTGGGTTGCAACTACCGGGGGAGTCGCTGGAACAGCGATCTGATTGTACCGAAATCGTTCCGCCAACGGGATGCACGGAGACCGGCCCGCGGGACGATGGACCGGTCCATTACCGTGGTATGATGATCACCTGATAGCGGCAGAGGAAGGGCTTAAGGCCGCGCACCGGGATCGGGGGGGCTGAGGCCGACGACCGCCTCAACGCACCTGGATGTTTCCCTCGACTGCATGAGGTCCGAAATTGGTGTTCGGGACAAGGTCGCTGTTGCAGAAGGCCTCGTTGGCGGCCTCGTCCCCCAAGCCGAAGAGGGTGCTCAGGTCAGGCGGGCTGTTGGCGCCTTCCCCGTTATCGATGGATTGGAACCACCCGAAGGTGCCGACCGGCACCCCTGGGTCATTGGTCTTTTCGATCGGGCCACCCCACTTGGCCCGGTTACCTGTCATCGCGGGGATGTCGGGGAAGCGTGCCAGTACCGGAGTATCGTAGACCTGGAAGCAAGTCACCGACCCCTTGTAGGTGTACGGAATGCCGGCCGTGCCGAAGTCGGTCTGCTCGTAGTTGAAGCTGCCGCTGACGTTGCCCTCAGCATCACGCGCGGCATGGAAGGTCAGCCGGTTGTCGACCGCGCCGCCGAAGATTCCCCCGTTGAAGTCCGCCGGGACCAGGAAGTGATAACCGCCCGAAGCCTGGTGAACGGACCCCTGGAGATCGGCTGCATCCTCGCTGGGCTGGGTCGCCGGGGTCGGGGAATCTCCACTGCACCCGGCCAAGGTGACTGCGGCGAGAGCCGCCCACACACAGTATGCATTCCTCATGGCGCACTCCTCTCCATTCCATGTCTCGCTCAAGAGTCGTCCGACTCAGGTGCTTGCGGAGCTCGCAGCAACTGGATGGATCATGCTTGCTGCGGCACGGCCCGTCTTGAACGATTCCGGCGCGGATGGAACGAACTGCGCATTCAGGCGCGCGGCAGCCACCGCCGGACCCAAGCCATACGCAGCCGGGGGGCGCCCGAAGGTTTTCCGAACTCCGGCCTACTCCCTCCGGCGGCCCTTCTTCACTATTCTTGATCGACCTGTCTCCGACGGCCGCTCGTGGTGCGGCCATCTCGCCCGTGCCCGAGACGTCAGGCCAAGTCTCCCGCATTCCATGACCCCGTGCCGCCGACCGCCCGAGCCCGTGGCGTGCCCGGGTCGATTGACCATGCGCATGTCGTGAACTCCCGGCAGGAGCCGCCTGGCGATGAGCTCACCTGACCCTCCTTCTCCCGAGTACCGGGCCGTCTTCGACTCGGCCCCCGGTAACTTTCTCCTGCTCGATCCGGCGCTGACGATCGTCGGCGTCACCGACGCCTATTGTGCCGCGACCATGACGGTGAGGGCGCAGATCCTCGGCCGGCACATCTTCGATGTCTTTCCCGACAATCCCAGCGACCCTGCCGCCACGGGCGTCCGCAACCTCCGCGCGTCGCTCGATCGTGTCCTCAGGCACCGGAAGCCCGATCGGATGCCGCTCCAGCGGTACGACATCCGCCGCCCGGCGAGCGAGGGCGGCGGCTTCGAGGAGCGCTACTGGAGCCCGCTCAACAGCCCGGTCCTGGGGCCGGACGGCAGCCTGCGCCAGATCATCCATGCCGTAGAGGACGTCACCGAGCTCGCGCAGCTCAAACGCAAGATGCAGGAGGACGAGAACCTCCTCCGGGCGGAGCTGCGGGAGAGCGAGAACCAGATCGAGGCGGAGATGTATCTCCGCGTGGAGGCCGTCGAGGCGAACAAGCGGCTGGGGGAGAGCGGGCGCCGCTATCGGTTCCTGGCCGACGCGGTCCCCCAGCTCATCTGGACGGCGGACGCGTCCGGGGCCGCGACCTACTTCAACGGGCGCTGGTTCGAGTTCACCGGAATGGCGCTGGAGCAACTGAAGGGCGGCGGCTGGTGGAGCGTCATTCATCCCGAGGATGTGGAGCAGACCGCCCGGGCCTGGGAGCAGGCGGTGCGCGACGGAGCCGACCGGTATCAGGTCGAACATCGCCTCCGCCGCCACGACGGGCTCTTCCGCCGGATGTTCACCGTCGCGCAGCCCTACCGCGACCCCAACGGGGCGGTGCTGCACTGGTTCGGCTCGACCACCGACATCCACGACCGCGCGATCGCCGAGGAGCAGCTGCGGCAGGCGCAGCGCCTCCAGTCGGTCGGGAAGCTCGCCGGCGGCATGGCGCACGAGGTCAACAACATGATGACCGTGGTGATCGGCTCGGCGAGCTTCGCCCTCGGCGAGCTGAACCCCGACTCCGCGGTTTACCACGACGTCCAGGAGATCATCGGCGCCGCGAACCGCGCCACAGAGGTGACGCGCCAGCTCCTCGCCTACAGCCGCCAGCAGGTACTCCGGCCCACCGTGCTCGATGTCAACGAGGTCATGGAGCAGCTCACCGGGACCCTGGAGCGGCTACTCGGCACCGACCGCCAACTCATCATGCGGCCCTCCCCCGAGCAGGTGCGGGTGCGGGCCGACCGCACCCAGATCGACCAGGTGCTCATCAACCTGGCCGCCAACGCGCGGGACGCCACCCGCGCCGGCGGCGTGATCAGCATCGAGGTGGACGCGGTGGAGTTCGACGGCGCGGGTGGCGAGCCCCAAGGCACCGAAGGGGCAGCGGGCGATTTCGTCCGGATCGCGGTGAAGGACGACGGCATCGGCATGTCGGCCGACGTGCTCGCCCGCGTGTTCGAGCCGTTCTTCACGACCAAGCCGCTGGGGGCCGGCACCGGTCTTGGCCTCTCGATGGTCTACGGGATCGTGAACCAGAGCGGCGGCTTCGCCCGGATCGACAGCACGCCCGGCCTCGGCACCATGGTGGCGGTCTACCTGCCGCTCGTTCGGGAGGCGCTAACCACCGAGGAGGCCGCGACCGAGGCGCCGCGGGGCGAAGGGGAGTCCATCCTCGTGGTCGAGGACGAACTCAAGGTTCGCACGCTCGCGGCACGGGCGCTCCTGAGCTATGGATACACCGTGTACGAGGCCCCGAACGGCGCCGCTGCCCTCCAGTTCCTGGCCACGCAATTGGGGCAGATCGACCTGGTGCTGACCGATATCGTGATGCCGGGGATGACCGGACAGGATCTCGCGCGCTCGATCCACGACCGGTATCCCGACCTTCCCATCCTCTGCATGTCGGGGTATACCGGCGACGAGATGACGGCGAGAGGGATCCTGGTCCACGGGGTTCCTTTCATTCAGAAGCCGTTCACGCTCACGGCGCTAGCCCGGGCCGTGCGCAAGGTTCTGGCGCACGCGGGTGACCTGGCGGTCTTGGGCACGAGGGACCTCTCGCAGCTCTGATGCACGTCTTCGAGATCGTCATAGCTCTCCTCCTCCTCGGCGCCGCGCTCGCCGCCGGGGCGCGGCGCATCGGCGCGCCGTACCCCGCGCTCCTCGCGCTGGCCGGCGCGGCGCTCGCCCTGATGCCGGGGGTGCCGGCGGTCACGCTCGACCCCGAGCTCGCCCTCGCCCTCTTCGTGGCACCGGTGCTGCTCGACGCCGCGTTCGACGCCTCACCCCGGGATCTGCGGGAGCACTGGCGCCCGGTCGCGAGCCTCGCGCTCATTACCGTGGCGCTCACCGTGGCGGCGGTCGCGGTGACGGCCCGCTGGCTGGTGCCCGAGCTGCCGTGGCCCGCCGCCATCGCCCTCGGCGCCATCGTGGCGCGCCGCCCGACGCGGCCGCCGCGACCGCGGTACTCCGGCAGCTCCGCCCGCCGCACCGGGTCCTCGTCATCCTCGAGGGTGAGAGCCTCTTCAATGACGCCAGCGCGCTCCTCATCTACCGGCTCGCGGTCAGCGCCACGGCGGCCGGGGCGATCTCCGGCTGGAGCATCGTGCCGATGCTCCTGCTGGTCACCCTCGGCAGCATCGTCCTCGGCCTGGCGCTTGCGCGCATCACCATCTGGGTGAACCGGCGGATCCAGGACGTCGCCACAGCGGTCATCGTGCAGTTTATCGGGGTGTTCGGCGTCTGGATCATCGCCGAGCGGCTGCAGCTTTCCGGGATCCTCACCATGGTCGTCTTCGCGATGTCGGTCGCCCGCACGGCTCCGGACATCCTCCCGGCCAGAATCCGGATTCCGTCGTACGCGGTCTGGGAGGTGGCGGTCTTCGTGCTGAACGCGCTGGCGTTCATCCTGGTCGGCCTTCAGCTCAAGCCGATCGTGCAGGAGCTGGACCGCGCCGACTTGCTGGACCACACCAGGATCGCCCTGACGGTCTGCGCGGCGGTCATTCTGGTCCGGATCGTCTGGGCGATTGGGGCGAACGTGGTGCGAGGCCCTCGGACCCCCGAGGGGAGGCGCCACGCCGTCGTGGTCGCCTGGTGCGGGATGCGCGGCACCGTGACCCTCGCGGCAGCGCTGGCGCTGCCGGCGGGCTTCCCGCACCGCGATCTCATCCTGTTCACGTCATTTCTCGTGGTGCTGGTGACGCTGGTAGTGCAGGGGCTGACGCTCAAACCGCTCATGGCGCGGCTCGGCCTCGAGCACGACGACGCGGTGGAGCGCGAGGTGCGGCTTGCCCGGGTGGAGACGCTGCGGGCGGGCGCCGCCGCCCTCGCGGGCGGTGCGGCCGAGACCGAGGCGGCGGAACTGCTGCGCCGGAAATACCGGGTGCGGCTGGAGCAGGCGGAGACACGAATGGATGGAGCGCGGCGCGGCGCTGGGGCACCGAACCGGGAGCGGGAGTACGCGGCGGCCGCACGGGCTGCGATGGCCGCGGAGCGCCGCCGGCTATCGGCGCTCCGGGCCGACGGCACCATCGGCGACGACGCGTTCCACAAGATCGAGGAGGAGCTCGACCGCGCCGAGCTCAGCGCCGAGGCGATGGATCCGGGGGACTGAGCCTCACTGCGACAGCAAAATTGTCTGTGCCACCGAGGGCACGCCTCGGTCGTTCAGGATGAACAACATGTAAGGCCCCGGGGGCGCGATCCGGCCCGCGGAGGGCGGAGTAAGAACGAGACTCTGCCCGTCGGCAGCGGCCTGGAAGGCCAGGGTGTTC
The DNA here is from genome assembly GCA_035526925.1 of Gemmatimonadales bacterium. Classification (GTDB taxonomy): domain Bacteria; phylum Gemmatimonadota; class Gemmatimonadetes; order Gemmatimonadales; family GWC2-71-9; genus CAVVWJ01. The sequence continues at coordinate 5,289 of DATLBL010000068.1, read as the reverse complement.
AGTCGCTGGCCCATGTCAAAGGCGTGGGTGGACGAGGCGAGCCGGATTACGGTGACCTTCTGGATCGCCGCCGCGTTCGGGGTCGCGACGGTGAACGGCTGCCCGTAGTGCATACTGGTTGACGCGAGGTTGTAGGTCGGTCGCGGACCCTTGAAGAGATAGGGAGGCGAGAAGATCTCGTAAATAAACTGCTGGGTCACTCCGCCGCCGTCGCCGCTGCCGGTGGACAGCACCCGGCCGTCGGGGAGCAGAGCGGTGGTCGAGTGATACACCCGGACCACGCCGGCGTGCGCGCGGTCGCCACAACCGGCGGCTGAGCCCGGTCAGAGGTAACTCAGCCAGGGATCCCGCCGCCGCCGCTTCACTCCGGCGAACCAACGGCAGAGGGGGTAGAGCACGGCGATGACGGCGAAGGTGACGGCGTACGCCAAGGCGACGCCGAGAATCCGCGATTCCCTCTGCCTCAGGCGCCCCTCGGGGGCCGCGAGCATCTCCTGCACCGCCTGGCGATGCGCGCGGCCACGACCGGCGCCGACCCGGTGGAGTAGGAGGAGTGGGCGCTTTGGTTCCTCCACGCTGCGCTCGCGTACGCTCGCGCACGGAGCGACGGTGGAGCCAGGCGCACCCCAAGGGTTACGGGCGCGGCATGGACGAGGGCGCTCGAGTACACCGCCCGAGTACACGAAGTCGTCAGGCGAGAATTCCAGGGACGGCTCACACTCGCTCGGATCGGGCGGGTGGTGCACTGCTCGCCCTTCCACCTGACCAGGCTGGTGGCCGCGGTTACCGGCCTCCCCATCCACCGACTCGTCGTCCGTCACCGGCTCCGCCAGGCACTCGAGCGGGTGCTCGACACTCGAGAGGGTCTGTCGGCGATCGCCTTCTCTACCGGATTCAGCTCGCACAGCCATCTTACCGACGCGTTCCGCCGCGAGTTCGGGTGTACTCCGGCCATGATCCGGCGCCGTTCGCCGGCCGAGTTGCGCACCCTGCTCGGGTATGGCGTCACCGTCGGATAGCGGCAGGCTCACAGCAGCTGGAAGGGATGGATCAGATGGCGAAATTCGGCGTGCTCGGCTCGGGCGAGGTCGGTCAAGAGCTGGCGAAGGGCCTTCGGGGCATCGGTCACGAGGTACGGATCGGAAGCCGCGACCCCAGGAAGCTCGCCGCCTACACCGCCGAGACGAAGATTCCCAACGGGACCTTCGCCGAGGTGGCCAAATGGGGAGACGCGCTGGTACTGGCGGTGCTGGGAAGCGCGGCGGAGGACGTGCTCAGGCAGGTGGGCGTGGAAAATTTCGCCGGGAAGCTGGTGATCGACACCACGGACCCGATCACCGAAGCCCCGCCGCGGGACGGCGTGCTCGAGTGCTTCACCGGACCCAATGAATCGCTGATGGAGCGGCTGCAGAAGGCCGCGCCCCGTGCCCGGTTCGTGAAGGCGTTCAACAGCGTCGGCTCGGCGATGATGGTGAACCCGAAGTTCGCCGGCGGGAAGCCGACGATGTTCTACTGCGGGAATGACCCGGCCGCCCGGGCCGAGACCGCCAGGATCCTCGAGCAGTTCGGCTGGGAAGCCGCCGACATGGGGACCGCCGTGGCGGCCCGCGCCATCGAGCCGCTCGCGGTGCTGTGGTGCATCCCGGGCTTCCGCGAGGACCGCTGGACCCACGCGTTCAAGCTGCTCACCCGCTGAGCCTGGAGCGATCACACCGGCGGGGTACCTTTCAGGATGACCGCCATCCCCGGAATCGACCCTCCCCCGACCACAGGGGCGGGACTGGTTCCGACCCCCGCCCAGCTCCGCGCCATCGAAGCTCCGCTCGGACCCGTCCTCCTGGTGGCTGGGCCGGGCGCCGGGAAGACCTTCTGTCTCATCGGACGGATCGCCCACCTGATCGGCGCGATGGGGCTCGACCCCCGCCGCATCTGCGCGGTCACCTTCACCAACAAGGCCGCCGATGAGATCGCGTCGCGACTGCGCCGCGAGATCGGCCCCGGGGCCGACGAGGTCACCCGCGGCACCTTGCACGCGCTCTGCCTCGGGCTGCTCAGGGAGCACGCCGCGCTGATGGGGCTGCGGCGGGGGTTCGGGCTCGCCGACGAGGATTATCAGAAGCGGGTGCTCCGCCGGCTCCTCATCCGTCCCGAGCGCCAGGCGCAGCTCCTCCGGCTCTTCGGCCGCCACCAGCTCGAGCACTATCCGCTGAGCGCGGGCGACCAGGAGCACTTCGCGAGCTACCGCGAGGCACTTCGGTCCCGCAGCCTGCTCGATTACAACGACCTCATCGCCCTGACCGGAGATCTGCTCCGGGGCCATCCCGAGGCCGCGGCCGACATCGGCGGCCGGTGGGACGCGGTGCTGGTGGACGAGTTCCAGGACCTGAGCCTGGCCCAGTACGAGGTGATCACCGGTCTCACCGGCGGGCACCGGCACTGCTTCGCCGTGGGTGACGAGGAGCAGTCCATCTACTCCTGGGCGGGCGCCGATCCCCGGATCCTGGAGCGGTTCGGCACCGACTTCGGGGTGACCGAGCCGGTCGTCCTCGACCGCAACCGGCGCTGCTCCCGGCAGATCTTCGAGGCCGCCCGGCGGGTGATCGCCCTGAACCCCGCGCTCTTCCAGAAGCGGCTCGAGGCCGACCGGGAGTCGGAGCACGCCGTCGCGGCATACGTCTTCGGCGACGAGATCGAGGAGGCGACCTGGCTTCTGGAGGACCTGTGGCGGGATCGCGAGGCGACCAACCTCGAGTGGGGCGAGTACGCGCTGCTCTACCGGGCGCACGTGACCGGCCAGTATCTGGAGACCAGATGCATCGAGGCGGGCATCCCCTGCCGTCTGGCGCAGGGTCAGTCGGTCAGAGACGACGAGCTCATCGCCTTCGTCGTCTCCTCGCTCCAGGTGATCCGGTCGCCCGATGATCCGCTGGCGATCGAGGCCTTCGCCGACCAGGTGCTGCCCCGGCCGCTGGTCGAGCAGGTGCGGGCGCGCTATCGCGACGGCGACCTGGTCTCGGCGCTCCGCGCCTTCGGCCGCGCTGCCCGGGGCGACGTGGACGGGAGGAAGGCGTGGCGCTTCGTCTTCCACGTGGAGAATCTCGCCGCGCTGGGCCGCACCCACGAGACGCTCGCTACGCTGGTGGAGGAGCTCCTCTCCCAGCGGATCGGGAAGTACCGCAACCCGCTGGAGGAGCGGGCGGGGGAGCTGAGCGATCCGGCGGACTTTCCCGGCGCCCGCGCGCTGGGGGAGCGGATCGGCGCCACGGCCGCGCGGGGCGGGGCGATCTGGGTGGAGCCCGATCGCGGCGTCGAGATCGCGACGGTCCGCCTGCTCCAGGGCGCGCTCGGCGGCGACGTGCGGCGGCTCCTTCCCGGCGACCGCCCGCTTCCCGGAGACCTCGTGCTCCCGGCCGGCGGCTTCCGGCCGCTCGCGCTCTTCAAGGCGCTCCAGCTGCACCACTGTCGCGAGATGGCGGACCCGTTCCAGGATTACGTCGCGTTCGATCTGGAGACCACCGACAAGGAGATCGCCGACTGCGAGATCGTCGAGATCGCCGCGGTCCGGGTGCGGGGCAGGGTGGTGGTCGAGCAGTTCGGGCAGTTGGTCCGCCCCGACCGGCCGATCAGCCGCAAGGCGGCCGAGGTGCACGGCTGGCGTGATGCCGACGTGTGCCACCAGCCGCCGTTCGCCCAGGTCTGGCCCGCGTTCCGCGCCTTCGTCGGCGACGACATCCTGGTGGCGCACAACAGCCAGCACTTCGACATGCCGGTGCTTCGCCGCCTCGCCGCCGGCCTCCCCGGCGTAGACGACCTGGTCTTCTACGACACCCTCCCGCTGGCCCGCTCGCTGCTCGACGAGAGCGCGAAGCTGGAAGACCTGGCGCACCGGTTCGGCGTGGACGTGGGCCGCTCGCACCACGCGCTCGACGACGCGGCGGCCCTCGCCGGGGTGATGCGGCACCTCGGCGCGCTCAAGCTGGCGCGAGCCCGCCGGTCGGCGCCGGTGCAGTTGCTGGGCTGGCTGGGGCTGGCGCTCGCGCTCGACGACCCCGCCGAGCCGACGGCGGAAGAGCGGCTGCTGCGCGAGATCTCCCTGCCGGCGACCGTGGGGAGGTATGGCGACTGTCTCCAGGTCTACGCCGAGGAGTGCGAGGCGGCGGGCGCGCCTCCGGTGGAGGAGCTGACCGAGCGGCTGGGCGGCGCCAGGCTGATCGAGCGGATCAGAACCCAGAGGCCGGCCTCGGAGCGGTATCCAACCTCGGTGGCGCGGCTCTCCGCGCTGGTCGCCGCGAGCGCGGCGCCGACTCTCGGCGAGAGCATTGACCTGCTGCTCGGGAGGATCGCGCTCTCGCGCAGCGACGGCTCGGAGACCGATGAGCACCGGATCAACCTGCTGACCCTGCACTCGACCAAGGGACTCGAGTTCTCGCGAGTCTACGTCGTCGGCGCGGAGGACGCGGCACTACCCGGATTCCATGCGCTGAACGAGAACCGGGAGCAGGAGATCCAGGAGTCACGGCGACTGCTCTACGTGGGGATGACGCGAGCGAAGGACCGGCTGATCCTCACCCGGGCGGAGCGCCGCGGCGGGCGGCCGACGGGTGGGGAAATGCTGTTGCGGGAGGCGGGGCTGGGGGCGCGGCGCGTAGAGTCGGAGTAGGCCCACGTGTCACCCTGAGTGCAACGAAGGGGACCATGCCGGCATGGTCCCCTTCGCGTAGCCTGCCCTGAGCGCAGCCGAAGGGCTCAGGGTGACAGGTGCCGTTTCGAGGAGGAACTGAGGCAGCGACCCCTTCAGTTGGTCCCCCGGAAAACGCCATTGGGCGAATCCCTAGTGCGCGCCGACCCCACTTCATTCGACTCATTTCTAGCTCGGACACGTGCCCCCAGGCACCCTCCCGCCGCGAGGTCCTGTCACATCGGCCCCCGGATCCGAGATCCCGCAGGCTCACGTCATTGGAGGACGAAACTCATGAAGCAAACCCGTGTCAGCGCCTTCGGCCGCGTGGCGCGCAGTCTCGCGCTCGCGGCAGTCGTGCTGGTGTCGGGAGCGGGCACGCTCCTGGCCCAGGCGACTGGTAAGATCGAAGGCAGGGTGCGCGACCAAGTGGGCGCGCCCATCGCCAACGCCCAGGTGTTCATCGTGGGGACGGCGTTCAACGCCCTGACGAACCCCCAGGGCTACTACTTCATCAACAACGTGCCGGCAGCCACGATCTCGGTCCGGGCGGCCTTCATCGGGTACAAGTCCACCCAGGTGGACGGGGTGAAGGTGCTGGCCGGGCAGAC
>DATLBL010000067.1:0-2213 GCA_035526925.1 Gemmatimonadales bacterium | reverse complement strand
CACCGGCCGTGCGCGCGGTCTGCCACCAGCCGGCCGGGACTACGGCGACCGGCCTCGTCGTCCCGGTCGGATCGACCTCACCCAGCGCGGCCTGCGACAGTGTGTCGCTCGTGGCGTCCCACCACACCAGCTCCAACGAATCACCCTCATAGAAATGCCAGACCTCGTCCGACAGGACGCGGTGCAGCGCGCTGTGCTCGCCGGACTGGAGCAGGAAGTAGATCGTCGTGACCGCCGCACGGGGCGGACGCGAGTCGTCCGGGGCGACGGTGGACGTTGACCGGTAGACCTCACAAAAATGCCCGCCTTCAGGATGCGGGCGCATCCCGAGGCGATCGATCAGTTCGGCCGCACGCAGGTGCATGATGGATCGAGGCAAGGGGAGAGCGACCGCTCAGGCCCGAACGATGCGCTAATCTTACGCGGGTCTGAATGGGTCCTGAACGAGCAACTCGCGAACGCACGAGCGGGCCGGGCCTGATCCTCGCCATTTCCTGTCTCGCCTCGATCGTCCTCGCGCTGCCGGCACTCCGTTCCCCGTTCTTCGCTGACGACGCGGTGCACCGGGCGATGCTGACTGGCCGGGGTGCAGCGGGCCTCCACTGGGGACCGCTGCAGCTGTACGAGTTCGTCGGCGGAGCAGGTCACGAGGTCGGCGCAATGCGTGACCTCGGCGCCCTCCCGTGGTTCGCCGCCGACACGCTCCGGCTGCGCTTCTTCAGGCCGTTATCGAGCGCGACGCTCGCGGCCGACCAACGCCTCTTCGGCCCGGTGACATGGCCGGGCAGGCTGCACAGCCTGCTGTGGTTCCTCGGGCTCCTGTGCGTCGTGTCGGCGGTTCACCGGCGATGCTTGTCCCCGACGTCGGCGGGTGTGGCGACGCTCGTGTTCGCCTTGGCCGGTGCGCACGCCATCCCGATTTCCTGGATGGCCGCGCGGCACATCCTGGTGTCGAGTGTGTGCGCCGTCCTGGCCTTCTGGCTGCACCTGCGTTACCGGCAGGATGGCCGGCGAGCGGATCAGTGGTTCTCGCTCGTGGCTTTGGCGGCCGGACTGTGCGCGGGGGAAATGGCCCTGGGTACGCTCGCGTTCATCGCGTCGTACGAGTGGCTGGGACGCGGGGACGCGATCAGGCGGCGGGCTACTGCTGTCGCGCCTGCCGCACTGGTCGTGGCGCTCTACGTCGGCGGCTACGTGGCGAGCGGCCACGGCGCCCACGGGAGCGGGGGCTACATCGGGCTGGAGAGCGGCCTCGCGGGCGCATTGGCCGTCTCGCGGCAATTCTGGATCCTCGCCGGCGAACTCGTGACGGGTGTCCCGTCCGACCCGCTGATCCTGGCCTCGCCCGGGGTCCAGGGTGTTGCGGCGGTTGGTGGTGCGGTATCCGCCCTCGCGGGCGCGGGCCTCTTCAGGGTGTGCTGGTCGCAGGTCGCGAAGAGCGATCGTGGGGCGGTGACGTGGATGGCCGTCGCGAGTGCGCTCGCCGTGATTCCCGGCAGCTTCGGCCTGCTCGGCGGCCGCGTGCTCGCGCTCGCGCTGGCGCCGGCGAGTGGCGTCGTGGCCATCCTGCTCGTCGCTGGGTGGCGAACGGCACGGAGCCGCGAGCTGCCCCCGCTGACCCACGCGACCGTAGTCGTGATCATCGGCGCGCTCGGCCTGATGCACTTGGTGGCTGCGCCTGTCGTGCGCGGGGCGGCGGCCTTCACGCTGGCGCAGGTAGCGCGGGAGCAGGGCCGGGTGGCCGCCACGGCTCCGGCCTGTACGGGCGTGATGGTTATCGTCGCCGCCGACGATGCCACGATCGCGATGTTCGTGCCGGCCGCGCTGTCCCTCCAGGGCAACGCGCCGCAACGCCTCCACATCCTGAGCATGGCGCCCGGCGCGCACCGGCTCGAAGCCGTCACCAGCCGCGGGTTCGACCTCCTCGTCATGGACGGCCGCGCCAGCGGCCGGACGATCTGGGAGCGTCTGTTCCGCGCTGCACCGCTACTTCCGGGCGCGCGGGGCACGACGGCTGATTTCGAGGTGACGGTGATCGAGGCGGAGGCCGGTGCGCCGGTGAGGACGCGGTTCGTGTTCGCGGAGCCGCTCGACTCGCCAAACCTGTGCTTCGTGCAGTGGCGGGGTGGGCAGCTGGCCCGACTCACGGTCCCGGCGCCCGGAGAGCGGCTCGACCTGCCGAAGGAGCGGGGACCGACCGGTTGGTGAGGTGG
>DATLBL010000066.1:0-3598 GCA_035526925.1 Gemmatimonadales bacterium | reverse complement strand
GATAGGAATTTTCAGGCAGCGATCTACTGGCTCCGCGAGACGGTGCGCCGCGACCCGACCGACGCCGACGCGCACGAGCTGCTGGCGACCGCCCTTCAAGCGACGGGGAACCCCGTCGAGGCGGGGCGTGAGCGCGAGCTTGCCCGGCAGCTCTCGGCCCATTACGAGGAGCTGACGCGATCCGCGACGCCAGACCGCCCAGGGGTGGCGCGCGGACTCGAGCGGGTCCAACTCGATCCCGACGGCTCCGGCAGCCTGCACGCGACCGTCATCGTCGGTACCTCGGCCCAACGCGATCAGCGGGAGCTCGCCGCGTTCCATTTGGAGCGGGGCAGGCGTTTATTCGATCGGGAGCAGGACACGGAGGCGCTGGCCGAGCTGCGGAAGGCAGTCTATCTCTCGCCGTACGAGGCGCAGGCGCACCTGCTGATCGGCCGCATCTATCTGCGCGCCGGGCGGCCGGCAGACGCGGTGGACGCACTGAAGATTTCGATCTGGAGCGCCGACAGCGCTGCCGCGCACGTGGCGCTGGCCGAGTCGTACCTGAAGACGGGCAATGCGAAAGGCGCCCGGAGCGAGGTCGAGCGGGCGCTGGGGATGGATCCGGCGTCTGCCGAAGCAAAGCGGGTTCTCGCCCAGATCAAGTAGGCTCCAGGCTGAAAGGTGGTCGCATGCGCATCGCGAGCGGGTGGCTGGCGTGGGCATTGACGGCAATCGGGCTCGTCTCCCTGGGGAGTTCGGCCGTCACGACGGCCCAGAGCCCCTCGGCTCGCGGGCCCGTGGCCTACCTCGCGGAGGTGGACGGCATCATCCACCCGGTCTCGGCGGAATACCTTCGCTCCGCCATCGCCTCGGCGGACGCCGCCTCGGCCGCCGTCCTGGTCATCACCCTCCGCACGCCGGGCGGGCTGGTCGACTCGACCCGGGACATCAACACCGCCATCATCGGCGCCCGCACGCCGGTCGTGGTCTTTGTCGGGCCGTCCGGGTCGCGGGCCGCCTCCGCGGGCTTTCTGATTACCATCGCCGCCGACGTCTCGGCGATGGCCCCGGGCACGCACATCGGCGCGGCCCATCCGGTCTCGGGTGACGGCCAGAAGGTCGATGACGTGATGGCCAAGAAGATGGTCTCCGACGTGGCCGGATACGCCCGGACGATCGCTGCCCAGCGTAAGCGCAACGTGGAGCTGGTCGAGCAGGCGGTCACCGAGAGCCGGACCTATACCGAGCAGGAGGCCCTCGCGGCCTCGCCGCCGCTGATCGATCTCATTGCCACCGACGTCTCCGACCTCCTCACGAAGCTCGATGGCCGCACGGTGACCCGGTTCGACGGTCAGACCACCGTCCTTCACACCGCGGGCGCCGCGACCCATGCGGTCCGGATGACGTGGTCGCAGCAGGCGCTCAGCGCCCTGGCCCACCCGCAGATCGCCTACCTCCTCCTGATGCTCGGCACGCTCGGCCTGACCGTCGAACTGTGGTCGCCAGGCGCCGTGCTCCCGGGCGTGGCCGGGGGGATCTGTCTGCTGCTGGCCTTCTTCGCCTTCCAGGTCCTCCCGGTCAGCGCCGCCGGCATCCTGTTGATCCTGTTCGGGATGGTCCTGCTCATCCTGGAGGTCAAGGTCACCAGCTACGGAGTGTTGGCGACTGGCGGGCTGATCAGCCTGCTGCTCGGTTCGATGATGCTGATCGACTCGCCCCTCCCCGAGCTGCGGGTCGGGCTCCGCCTGATCGTGCCCATCTCGCTGGCGGTCGCCGCGATCATGTTCTTCCTGGTGCGGCTCGCGGTGCAGTCCCAGCGGGCGCCGGCGGTGACGGGCGACGCCGGGCTCCTCGCCGAACACGGCCTGGCGCTGTCGTCGTTCGGCCCGAATGCCGCCGGGCGGATACAAACTCATGGGGAGATCTGGTCTGCCGTATCGGATGTGCCGATACATGCAGGGGACACGGTGCGGGTTGTGGCCGTGAATGGGCTGGTGCTGAGGGTCGCGCCCGGCCTCAGTGGAACGGTCCTGGACCCCAACCCGGCTCACACGGAGACACAGCGTGGAGGATAGCGTGCTGCTCTCGCCGATGCTGATCGTGCTGGTGATCCTCGGGTTCTATCTGGTCAGCTCGATCAAGATCCTGAACGAGTACGAACGGGCGGTCATCTTCCGCCTCGGCAAGCTGTTGAAGGAGCCGAAGGGGCCCGGCGTGATCCTGGTGTTTGCGCCGATCGACCGCATGGTCCGCGTCTCGCTCCGCACCATCGTCCTCGACGTGCCGCCGCAGGACGTGATCACCCGGGACAACGTCTCGGTGAAGGTGAATGCGGTCGTCTATTTCCGCGTCATGGATCCCGGCCGGGCGATCGTCGAGGTCGAGAGCTATCACTACGCGACCTCGCAGCTGGCCCAGACGACGCTGCGCAGCGTGCTCGGTCAGGTCGATCTCGACGACCTTCTCTCGCAGCGCGACAAGCTCAATCACGACCTGCAGCACATCCTCGATCAGCGGACCGATCCCTGGGGAATCAAGGTCTCGGCGGTCGAAGTGAAGCACGTCGATCTGCCGCCGGATATGCAGCGCGCGATGGCCCGCCAGGCGGAAGCCGAGCGAGAGAAGCGTGCTAAAATCATCCACGCCGAAGGGGAACTGGAGGCGTCCGCGAAGCTCAGTCAGGCCGCCGCCGTCATCGCCACCGAGCCCGTGACCGTCACGCTGCGTTACCTGCAGACGCTGACGGAAATTGCGTCCGAGAAGAACTCCACCATCATCTTTCCCCTTCCGATGGAGCTGCTGAATCTCATCGGCGGCCGTAAGGAATAGTCACGTGGCTGACATCACACACGACCTCACCGACGACGGCTTCCACGAGATTCAACTGAGTGGGAAGCAGCTCGTGTTCCTGTTCATGGCGACCACCGCTGTGTCGGTCATGATCTTCCTGCTCGGCGTGCTGGTCGGACGCGACGTCCGCGGCGGGAAGCTCGCCGAGCCGACCGAAGCGGCTCTGACGACTCCTGCTCCGGTCCCCTCACCAGCACCGGACCCGGTGAAGCAGCAGGCGGCAGCGCAGCCGGCCCCGACTGCCGAGCCGCCGTCGCCCCCAGCCGACGACGAACTGACCTACCGGAAGCGGCTCGAGAGCGACAGCGCCGCCAAGGAGACGCTGAAGCCGCAAGGCACGTCGGCGCGGAGCGACGCGGCCCCCGAACCGGCCCGCTCGGAAGCCAGCGTTCCGGCGCCTGAGCCGCTGGCCAAGGCGGCGCCCGCCAAAGCCGCAGCGGCAGCGGCGACCCCTGCCGCCGGAGCTGCAGGGCGTCCTGGCCGCTGGGTGGTGCAGCTGGTAGCGCTTCGCGATCGGAGCGCCGCCGCCTCGATCGTCCAGCGCCTGTCCGGCCGCGGCTTTCCGGCCTTCATCGTGAACCCGGCCTCGTCGACCCCGAATCAGGTCTACAAGGTCCAGGTCGGACGCTACGACGACAAGACCGAGGCCGAGCGCGTCGCCAAGAGACTCGAGAAGGAAGAGAAGTTCAGCCCCTGGATCTCGCGCTAGCACTACTCTCGGGAGCGCTCCTCGCGCTCAGTGTTCCGAAGTTCGGCACCCCCGCTT
>DATLBL010000065.1:0-20996 GCA_035526925.1 Gemmatimonadales bacterium | reverse complement strand
TCGAGGTGCGCGGCGAGATGCCCGTGCATGCGGAAGGCCTTGACCAGGGCCATCGCCGCGGCAACGTGATACAGCATGTCCGGCGCGATCGGCCCCGCGAGCTCCTGCCCGGGCTTGGCTGCCGGGGACGGCCGGGCGAGCTGGTATCCTGCCTCGCCCAGGCCGAGACTTTCGGCGATGAGCTCGAAGAATCCCTGCTCGCCCTGCAGCAGGTGATCCACCGTGGCCAGGAACGCCCCCGATTCCGCGCCTTGGATGACGCGATGATCGTAGGTGCTGGTGACCGTCATGACCTTGCTGATGCCGAATTCGCGGAGCCGCTCCTCTGCCGCCCCGGAGAACTCCGCGGGATAGCCGATGGCGCCGACGGCGATGATGCTTCCCTGACCCGCCATCAGCCGGGGCACCGAGGCCACCGTGCCCAGCCCTCCCGGGTTCGTGAGCGACATGGTGGCGCCGGCGAAATCGTCGGGCATGAGCCGGTTGGACCGCGCCTGGTCGACCAGGCCCTCGTAGGCCGTGTGGAAGGCGGCGAAGTCCATGGTGTCGGCGCGCTTGATGACGGGCACGACCAGCCCGCGGCTGCCATCCTTTCGCTGGACGTCCACCGCCAGGCCCAGCGCGATGCCCTCGGGCGCGACGCGGTACGGCGTCCCTTCGCGCACCACGAGCGTGTGGCCCATCACCGGGTGCTGCTTCGTGGCCTGAACCAGGGCAAAGGCGATGAGGTGGGTGAACGAGATCTTGCCGGGCCTGCCGGCCGTCTGCAGCCCCTGATTCAGCATCCGCCGCTTCTGCTCGAGCACGCCGACCGGCAGCACTCGCAACGTGGTGGCGGTGGGCACCGTCAGGCTCTCGTTCATGTTGGCGACGAGCTTGGCGGCCGGGCCCTTGATGGGGGAGGCGCCGGTCGGCGGCGACGCGGGCGCGGGTGTGGCGGAAGCAGGCTGCAGCGCCGCCGTGACGGCCGGACGAGGCGTGACCGGCGCCGAGCCGTTGGTGTCCGGATGCACGCCCACGACGCCGCTCTCGAAGAGGCGGCGCCACTCCGACCCCACCGCCGCGGGGTCCCGAAGGAACTCCTCGTACATGGCTTGCGCGAAGCCGGCGTTGGCCGTTTCGAAAACGTTCGATTCCACGACGTCCACCATCCCGACAGATGTGCGAAGCGAGGGGGGTCCGGGCGCGACCAGGACCCTAGGAGTGGGATGACGAAAGATAACCACGCGTCTTGGGCTTGGCAGGACGCGGGAACACCGGTCCACATTATTCGCCGCCCGTCGTCTCCTACGTTACAGAACGACTCCAACGCGAGCGTCTCGACCCGCGGGTCGGGCTCGATCGATGCCTCGGCCACGTGCCGGGGACGGGGCAGCGTCGGCACAACTTGCAGATTGCCGCGGGCGCGATAAGGTCATAGTCCGGTATCTCATCCGGTTCATTCAAGGGGGCGCGGTATGCAAAGTTTTTGGGAGCGGCGGATCTGGGCGCTGGGTCTCGCGGCGGTCGGCCTGGGGACGGCGAGCTGCGGTGACGGTGGCAACGATCCCGGCGAGACGCCGCCGGCAATCGTGAAGAATCCAACCAAGAGCGGTGACGCCCAGAGCGGCCCGGTGGGCGAGGCGCTGCCGACCGAATTAAGCGTGGTAGTCACCAGGGACGGTGCCCCGGCCTCCAACGTGACGGTCACCTGGGCGACCAGCGACGGTACGCTGTCGCCGGCGAGCGACAAGACCGACCTGAACGGCGTGAGCACCAGCATCTGGACGCTGGGTGACACGCCGGGGGAGCAGGCGGCCAGCGCGAGCGTCGAGAACGGTACGGGCTCGCCCGTCACGTTCACGGCCACCGGTACCACTGGCGCTTCGGGCGGAACTGTGGTGCAGGTGGTGAGCGCAGGAGGCTTCCGGTTCAGTCCCGCCGACATCACGGTGACCGTCGGTACCACGGTGACGTGGGAGTGGGCAGCCGCGGAGGCCGTCAACCACAACGTGAGTCCCGATGGCAGTAACACCATTCCCGCGCGAAGCGGCGGTCTGGTGAGCGCCCCGCACACGTACCAGTACACCTTCAACACGCCGGGCACCTACGGGTATCACTGCGAGGCGCACGGCAGTCCGGGCAACGGGATGGCCGGCACCGTCACCGTGGTGACGGAACAGCCGTGACGCGCGCGCGGGCGGGAGAGCTCCTCACCCGCCCGCGAACGCCACGTACCGCGCGGCTTCCGCCTCTACTCGCGCCTCGTCCCACCCCCGTTCCCTCGCCATCAGCTCCGCCACCCGGCGGGCGGCCTGGACGCCGCGATCGGGCGTTTCGTAGTACAGGTGCGTGCGACGCACCAGCACGTCCTCGACCGTCTGCGCCATCTCCCGCCGCACCGCATGGACCACCTCTGCCTCGACGGCGGGATGCGGCGGCACTAGGCGCCGGAGCAGCCGGCGCTCTCCCGCGCCCAGATTGTAGATGCCCGCGGCCTCGGTGCCATAGTGGCGGAGCAGGTGCTCTACGCTCTCCGGCGCGACGCCGAGCTCGAGCCCGCGCTCGCGGAATTGGCCCAGATCGGCGGCCTCGCCTCCGGGTAAGGGCTCCTCGTCGGTGCGTGGGCTTTCCGAGCGCGGCCGACCATCCCTGAACCGCAGCTCCCGCACCGCGCGATCGACCACCTCGGCTGCCATCGAGCGGTAGGTCGTGAGCTTGCCGCCCACCACCGTGATCATCCCGCCCGAGCCGTAGACGATGGCGTGCTCCCGCGAGCGACTCGAGGCCGTCTTCCGTTGCTTGTCGGCGATGAGCGGCCGAAGGCCGGCCCACGACGCGCGCACGTCCTCGAGCCCGAGCCGCGCGTTCGGAAAGCGGGCGTTCGCCGAGCGCAGCAGGTAGACGATGTCGTCCGCGGAGACGGTGAGCTGATCGGGCGGCTCGGCGGTGTCGGTGTCGGTGGTCCCGATATAGGACAGGTCCCCCCAGGGAAGGATGAAGAGCACCCGGCCGTCGATCGGGCTGGTGAAGACGATCGCGTCCCGGTGGTCCAGCCGACTGCGGGCCACCACGATATGGATGCCCTTGGTCGGCTGGAGCAGGGGTGTCGCACCCGAATCTTCGAGCACGCGCACCTTGTCCGCCCACGGCCCGGTCGCGTTCACCACCACACTCGCGCGGAGCACGGCGCGCGCGCCCGTCAACCGGTCCTCGAGCTGGGCGCCGACCACCCGGCCGGCGGTGCGCTCCAATCCTCGCACCGCCGTATAGTTCGCCACCATCGCGCCGTGGTGCACCGCCGATCGGATCGTGGCGAGCGTCAGCCGGGCGTCGTCGCACTGGGCGTCGTAGAAGCGTGCGCCGCCCAGCAGGCCGCGCTCACGCAGCATCGGCTCGACTTCGAGGAGCGCGCGCTTGCCCAGCATGCGGTGGGTTTGCACATTGCGGAACAGGGCCAACGCGTCGTACAGCCACATGCCGGCGGCCAGCCGCCAGAGCGCGATCCGGTCGCCGCGGTGCAGCGGAAAGACGAACGGCAGCGGCCAGACCAGATGCGGCGCGATCCGGAGCAGGGTACGCCGCTCGCGGTTGGCTTCGAGGACCAGCTTGAGGTCGCCGGTTTCGAGATAGCGGAGCCCGCCGTGCACCAGTCGGCTCGAGCGCGAGCTGGTACCGGACCCGAAATCCTGCTGCTCGACGAGCACGGTGCGCATGCCGCGCATGGCGGCGTCTCGCGCCACGCCGGCCCCCGTGATGCCGCCTCCGATGACGAGAAGGTCGGCGGGCTGGGCCGCGATCTGCTCGAGCGTCGCCCGTATCGAGGAACGACCGCCGTGAGCCTGCCCCCGATTTTGCGCCTGTCCCGCCCCAGCACCTGGTTTCTCTGGCACGCTCATCGAATCCGGTCCGGCATGCGAGTGCTCGATTTGGCGTGCGGCGAAGGCCGCCACGGTCTGGCGGCGGCCATGCTCGGCGCCGACACGGTCGGCCTCGACCGCGACGAGACACGGCTCGCCACCGCGCGCGAGCTCGCGGCCGCGCACGACCTGGTGGTCGACTGGCGGGTCGTGGACCTGGAGGGTCCATGGCCCGACCTCGGGCGTTTTGATGCGGTTCTTGTGTTCAATTATCTTGACCGTGCACGGATGCCGGAGGTCCGCGACTGCGTGGCCCCCGGTGGACTGCTGATGATGGAATCGTTTCTGACCGGCCAGCGCGAGCTCGGCTGGGGACCCTCGTCCGAGGACCACCTGCTGCGCCCGGGAGAGCTCGCCCGGCTCGCGGCGCCGCTCCAGATCGTGCACGGCCGCGAGGTTCTCGAGCCGGTCGACGCCGAGCGATGGCGTGCGGTGGCGAGCGTGGTGGCCCGTCGGGAGTGAAAAGTACAACCGCGGCGAGACACGCGGTAAGCGGTGAGCACGACGCGGACGTGGCCGGCCGGTTGCTCGCCTCCGAGGTTTACCGGTACGGGACACCGCTCGAGGCCACCGCTCACCGTTTGCCAGCTCACCGCGCAGCGCTTACCGCTCACCTCAGGATCACATGCACGAGTCCCGACCCGGGCGGCGGGTGGCCATCGTGGCCGGCCTCCGGACGCCGTTCGCCAAGAGCGGCACCGTCTTCCGCGACGTGAGCGCCACGGCGCTCGCGCGGCATGCGGCGCGCGAGCTCCTCGTGCGAAGCGAGCTCGACGGGCGGGAGATCGACGAGGTCGTGTTCGGACAGGTAGTGCCGTCGGTGCGGGTGCCCAACGTGGCGAGGGAAGTCAGCCTCCTGCCCCAGCTGCTCCCGAGCGTGCCCGCCTACTCGCTCAATCGTGCCTGCGCCTCCGCCGCGCAGGCCATCACCAATGCCGCCGACCAGATCGCGCTCGGCCACGCCGACACGGTGCTCGCCGGCGGGGTCGAGTCGCTCTCCGACATCCCGGTGCTCCACTCGCCGCGTTTCAGCCAGATCCTGGTCGAGGCCGGAAAGGCACGCAGCGTGGGCGCACGGCTCGGCGCGCTGGCGCGGACGCGTCCGCGCGACCTGGTGCCGGTCACGCCCGCCGTCGCCGAGCCGTCGACGGGCGAGACGATGGGCCAGTCCGCCGAGAAGATGGCCAAGGAGAACGGCATCAGCCGGGAGGCGCAGGACCGGCTCGCCCTCCTGAGCCACGAGCGCGCCGCCGCGGCTATGGCCGATGGCCGTCTCGGCGCCGAGATCGCGCCGTGGTTCGGCGGGCCGAACATGGACCAGATCGCGGCCGGCGACAACGGCGTCCGGCCGGACACGTCGCTCGAGGCGCTGGCGCAGCTTCGCCCGGTGTTCGACCGCCGCTACGGGTCCGTCACCGCGGGCAACTCGTCGCCGCTCACCGACGGCGCCGCAGCCGTGCTCCTCATGGCCGAGGAGAAGGCCGCGGCGCTCGGCTACCAGCCGCTCGCGTACCTGCGGAGCTATGCCGTGGCCGCCGTGGACCCGGCGTGGCAGCTGCTGATGGGCCCGGTCTACGCGGTGCCTCGCGCACTGGAGCGCGCCGGGATTGCGTGGGGCGAGCTGGGCGCGGTCGAGATCCACGAGGCGTTCGCCGCGCAGGTGCTCTCCAACGTGCAGGCGTGGGGCTCCACGGCCTGGGCCGAGCGGCTGGGGCTGTCCGGGCCCGTGGGCGAGGTGGACTGGGACTGCACGAACGTGATGGGCGGGTCGATCGCCATCGGCCACCCTTTCGGCGCCACCGGCGCGCGACTGGTCACCACCCTCGCGCACGAGATGCGCCGCCGCGACGTCCAGTTCGGCCTGATCTCCATCTGCGCACAGGGCGGAATGGGGTTCGCCCTCGTGCTGGAGCGCGACTGATGTCGGCGCTCGCCACGGAGATCGAAAACGGCATCGCCATCGTCACGTTCGACCTGCCCAACGAGCCCGTCAACAAGCTCAGCGACGCGGTGAAGGTGGAGTTCGAGGCGCTGCTGATCCGCCTGCGCGACGACTCCTCCATCCGCGCGGCGGTCCTCATCTCCGGCAAGCCCGACAGCTTCATCGCCGGCGCCGACATCGAGGAGTTCTCGGCGCTCACCACGGAGAGCGCGGCGGAGCGGCTGAGCTTCGAAGGGCAGGAGATGGTGAGCCGCGTAGAGACCCTGCCCACGCCGGTTGTCGCCGCGATCCACGGCACCTGCCTCGGCGGCGGGCTCGAGCTCGCGCTGGCGTGCCATTACCGCGTGGCCACCGACCACCCCAAGACCCAGCTCGGACTGCCCGAGGTGCAGCTCGGGCTGATTCCCGGCGCGGGCGGCTGCCAGCGCCTGCCCCGGCTCATCGGGCTGCGCGCCGCGCTCGACATGATCCTCACGGGGAAGAGCGAGCGGGGCGCCAAGGCGCTTCGGCTGGGCCTGGTCGACGAGCTGGTGCCGCCAAGCATCCTGCGGGCCAACGCCATCGCCGCGGCGGACCGGCTCGCGACCAAGGGGATACCGCGGCGCCGTGCGAAGGGCGGAGTGCAGGCGTTCGTGCTCGAGCGGACCGCGGCAGGGCGCCGCATGGTATACCGGGCGGCAGAGAAGCAGGTGCTCGCTCGGAGCGGCGGGCATTATCCTGCGCCGCTCAAGGCGCTCGAAGCGGTGCGCATCGGGCTGGAGCAGGGCGTCACCGCCGGGCTGGCCGCGGAGCACCGATTCTTCGGCGAGCTCGCCGTGGGAGACGTCTCGCGGAAGCTGGTGCAGATCTTCTTCGCCACCAACGCGCTCAAGAAGGACGACGGGATCCCGCCGGGAAGCGCGGTGCCGCGCCAGATCCGGCGGCTGGGCGTGGTCGGGGCGGGATTCATGGGCGCGGGGATCGCGGGCACGGCGGCGCTCAACGTCGAAGTCGACACCCGGCTCAAGGATGCCGACCTCGAGCACGTCGGCCGAGGCCTCAAGTCGGCCGGAGGGATCCTGGCGGAGCGGTTCAAGCGGCGGCGACTGACGCGTCCGCAGTTCGAGCGGCTGAGCGCGCTCATCTCGGGCGGCGCCGACTATCGCGGCTTCGGGCGCGCCGACCTGGTCATCGAGGCGGTCTTCGAGGATCGCGCGCTCAAGCGGCGGGTGCTCGCGGAGGTCGAGGCGGTCGCCCGGCCCGACACCATCTTCGCCAGCAACACCTCGACGATCCCGATCCGGGAGATCGCCGCCGAAGCGGCCCGTCCCGAGCGCGTGCTGGGGATGCATTTCTTCTCGCCCGTGGAGAAGATGCCGCTGGTTGAGGTCATCCCGACCGACGCCACCGCGCCCGAGGCGATCGTCACCGCCGTCCGCTTCGGGCGCCGCATGGGCAAGACGGTCATCGTCGTGGCCGATCATCCGGGGTTCTGGGTCAACCGGATCCTCTCGCCCTACTTGAACGAAGCCGCCATCATGGTCACCGAAGGGGTGCCGGTCGAGCTCATCGATCGGACCATGACCGCGTGGGGCTTTCCCGTCGGGCCGATCGCTCTGCTGGACGAGGTGGGGTTGGACGTGGCGCAGAAAGCCGGCGGGGTGATGCACGAGGCCTTCGGCGAGCGCCTCCGCCCGCCCGAAACACTGGCCCGCTTGCTCGGCGACGGACGGCTCGGCCGGAAGAACGGCCGCGGGTTCTATCGCTACCACGACGGCCACAAGGCCGGCGTGGACGACTCGATCTACACCATGCTGGGCGTCCGGCCCGCCGAGGATGCCGACACGACGGTGATCGAGCGGCGGCTGACGTATATCATGCTGAACGAGGCGGCCATGGCGCTCGACGAGGGCGCGGTGCGAAGCTCGCGAGACGGAGACGTCGGCGCGTTGTTCGGCATCGGTTTCCCCGCCTTCCGGGGCGGCCCGCTTCGCCTCATCGACGATCTCACTCCGGCCCGCGTCGTGGAAGTGCTGCGCGACCTGGCGGATGTGCACGGCCCGCGCTTCCTACCGACCGCCGACCTGGTCGACATGGCCGAGCACGGAAGACATTACTACCCTGCCTGAGCGACCGCGCCGACACGCTCGCCGCATGGTCGTCACCCTCCTCACCCTGCTCGCGGTCGCTTACGTCGTCCTGCTGCTGGTGCTGCGATTCTCGGAAGCCCGCCTCGTGTACATCCCGGGGACCAGGACGTTGCTCCCGCCGCCACCGGGCCTGCAGTTGTCGCCCGAGCGGGTCGAGATCCCCAGCACCGACCATGTCACTCTGGTCGCCTGGATCATGCGGGCCGCGCCCGTCGACGGCGCCGGTCGCTGGCTGCTCATCTGCCACGGAAACGCGGGAAATCTGTCCGACCTCGGCCGGCCGCAGCACTACGCGGGGCTTCGCGACCTCGGGCTCAATCTGCTGGCCTTCGACTACCGCGGGTACGGCGAGAGCACCGGAGACCCGTCCGAGGCCGGGCTGTACGCGGACGCGGAAGCGGCCTACCACTACCTTCGCGAGAGGTTAGGGGTGCCGCCCGAACGCATCGTGATCTTCGGCCACTCGCTGGGTTCGGCCGTCGCGGTCGAGTTGGCCACCCGGGTGCCAGCCGCGGGGCTGATCCTCGACGGCGCGCTCGCCTCCGTCACGGAGCGCGCCCAGGAGGTATATCCCTATATCCCGGTACGCTGGATCGCGCGGAGCCGGTTCGCCTCCATCGACAAGATCGGGCGAGTGCCAGGACCCGAGCTCTTCCTCCACGCCCGCGCCGACGAAGTCATCCCGTTCGCCCACGGTCGCCGGCTCTACGAGGCGGCATCCGGACGGAAGAGGTTCGTCCCTCTGGCCGGGGGCCACGGGGACGCCTTCGAAGTGGATTCCGCGACCTACTTCGGCGCTATCGCCCGCTTTCTCGAGGAACTGCCCGTCACCGAATCTCGCTCTGGTCCGTAGGGAGAGGAGCACCACCCCCTCTCACTCGCCAGGAGCCGTGATGCCAGACCGCCGGGTTATCTACGTCGTCGCCTCGATGCTCTTGCCGGTCCTGGGTGCCGGCGGCAGGCTGGACGCCCAAACCGCTCCGCCTCCAGGGAAGGCCTGTGCCGCCCCCGAGCACCGCCAGTTCGATTTCTGGATCGGCGAGTGGGACGTCACGCTGCCCAACGGCAAGCGCGCCGGCACCAATCGCATCGAGCCGATCCTCGGCGGGTGTGCGCTCAGGGAAACCTGGGCGGGCGCCGGCGGCAGCAACGGCACGAGCTACAACGCATACGACGCGAGCCGCCGGCGCTGGCACCAGACCTGGGTCGACAATCAGGGGTCGGTGCTGGTCCTGGAGGGCACATTTGCGGATGGGCGGATGAAGCTCGAGGGCGAGACCGTCGACAGCGCCGGACAGCGCCAGCGGCAGAGGATCACGTGGGAGACGAAGGCGCCTGGCCGGGTGCGTCAGCTGTGGGAGACGTCGACCGACGGCGGGGCCACCTGGACGACCGCCTTCGACGGCCTGTACGCGAAGCGGTAGGGTCACGAGTGCCGGCGGCCGGGTGTGCCCGGCCGCCTTGTGTATCCGCGCTCGAGCGATTCCCTTCCGTGAACACGTTGACAGCTTCGCGAGGCCCGAACCCGAGCCGGTCGTGTCCGATATCGCCACCCGTCTGCGCAGCGCCCTCGGCGACCGCTACCTGATCGAGGACGAGATCGGCCGCGGCGGAGCCGCCACGGTGTATCTGGCCGAGGACGTGAAGCACGCGCGCAAGGTGGCCATCAAGGTGCTCCGCCCCGACGCGTCCGCCGGGTACGAGCCGCAGCGATTCCTGCGCGAGATCCGCATCGCCGCCCGGCTGGCCCACCCGCAGATTCTGCCCCTTCACGACTCCGGCGAGTGCGAGGGTCTGCTGTATTTCGTCATGCCATACGCCGGCTGCGAGAGCCTGCGGGACCGGCTCGAGCGCGAGGGGCCGCTGCCCGTGGATGTCGCGCTCCGGATCACCCGCGCGGTGGCCGGCGCGCTCGCCTACGCGCACCGCCTGCAGGTCATCCATCGGGACATCAAGCCCGAAAACATCCTGCTGCAGGAAGGCGAGCCCGTCATCGCTGACTTCGGCGTCGCGACCGCCCTCTCGGCGGCGGGCGGCGAGAGCGTCTACATCACCGACCACGGTTTCGCGGTCGGGACGCCGGCGTACATGAGCCCCGAGCAGGCGAGCGCCGAAAGCGGGCTCGACGGCCGCACCGACCAGTATAGCCTGGCCTGCGTGCTCTACGAGATGCTGTGCGGCGAGCCGCCGTTCGCGGGCACCGGCGCGCGCGCGACCATGGCCCGTCACGCCATCGAGACGGCCGCGCCGATTCGCGGCCGCCGCCCCACGGTGCCGGTGGCGGTCGAGCGGGCGCTGGAGCGCGCACTCGCCAAGGGTCCGGCGCAGCGCTATCCCACCATGATGGAGTTCGTGGCCGCCCTGGCGGAGCCCACGCTCGACGTGGCCACGGCCTCGGCGTACCTGGGGAGCGACGCCCGCGCGATCGCCGTGCTGCCGTTCGTGAACGCGAGCGCCGATCCCGACAACGAGTACTTCAGCGATGGCATGACCGAAGAGTTGATCACCGCGCTCACCAAGGTCGAGGGCCTGCGCGTCGCCTCGCGAACCTCGGTCTTTGCGCTGAAGGGCGCGCGCGAGGATGTGCGGTCGCTCGGGGCCCGGCTGGACGTCAGCGCGGTGCTAGAGGGCTCCGTCCGCCGGGCCGGCACAAGGCTCCGCATCACCGCCCAGCTCACCAGCGTTCGCGACGGACGCACGCTGTGGTCGGAGCGCTACGATCGGGAGCTCGCCGACGTGTTCGCCATCCAGGACGAGATCGCGCGCACGATCGTGGATACGTTGCGCGGCACGTTGCTCCAGGATCTCGGCGACCCGACCCCCGTGCGCTACACGGCCAACCTCCGCGCGTACCACCTCTATCTGAAGGGCCGCTACTGGTGGAACCGGCGCACCCAGTCCGCGATCACCGAGGGGATCAGGTATTTCGAGGCGGCCATCGAGGAGGACGCGGCGTATGCGCTGGCGTATACCGGGCTCGCCGACTCCTACGCGCTGCAGATCGATTACCGCGGCGCCCCGGTGCAGGAGGGACTCGAGCGGGCCCGTGCCGAAGCCCAGCGCGCGCTCGCGCTCGATGAAACGCTCGCGGAGGCGCACACCTCGCTCGCGTGGGTGACCTTCATCTACGACTGGGACTGGCCGAACGCCGCGCGTCACTTCCGCCGGGCGCTCCAGCTCAATCCGCGCTACTCGGTCGCGCGCCAGTGGCATTCGTGGTTCCAGATCGCCATGGGCCAGCCCGAGCTGGCGCTGGCCGAAGGCCGGCAGGCGATCGCGCTCGATCCGGCGTCGGTGTCGATCCGGCGGAGCATGGGATGGCTCCACTACTACGCGCGCCAGCCCGAGCAGGCTCTGGAACAGCTCCGTCGCGCGCTCGCCATGAACCCCACCGCCGAGGAGAACCACCGGCTGCTCGGGCTGGCCTACACCCAGGTGGGGCAGCTCGATGAGGCGGCCGCGGCGTTTCGCGAGGCGATCGCCGTCTCCGACAGCCCAGCGCTCGCCATCGCCGGCCTCGGCGTCGTGGCGGCCGCGCGCGGGCGGACCGATGAAGCGCGCGCCATCCTGGCCGACCTCGAGGCCCGCCGCGAGTCGCACTATGTGTCGCCGGTCGCGTTCGTCATGCTCCACACGGTGCTCGGCGAGCGCGATCTGGCGTTTGCCGCGCTCGACCGCGCCTACGACGAGCGGCGTGGCTGGCTGGCGTATCTCAACGTCGAACCGATGCTCGACGGGCTGCGTGGCGATCCCCGCTTCCGGCAGCTTCAGGAGCGCATGCGGCTGGCGTAGCCCGCGCGGCGACGACCCGTGTAGGTTGCGTGATGCATGTGATCGCCACCGAGGCCGACCTCGCGCCGCTCCTCGCCGCCCCCGTCGCCGTGCTGTACAAGCACAGTCCCATCTGCCCCACCAGCGGTGCCGCGTACGAGGAGATGCTCGCATTCCGGCGGCGGTGCTCCATCCCCGTGTATCTCGTCGACGTCATCCGGCACCGCCCGCTCTCGCGCGCGCTCGCCGAGCGGATCGGCGTGCAGCATGCGTCCCCGCAGGCGATCCTCCTGCGGGACGGGGTCGCCGCCTGGCACGGCTCACATTACGAGATTCAGGCGGACGCGCTCGCGCGCCTGGCCGGTCATCTGGACATGGAGCCCGGCGGGAACGGCTGAGCCCGCGGGCGGCCGAGTCGTCCGGAGCCGATCAGCCGGCGACGTGCTTGAGGAGCCGCACCACCGCGTGCTCCTCCGGGCTCAATCCCATCTCGGTGGTCTTGGCCGGCGCCGCACCGTTGCCCAGCGCGTCGTGCAGCGTCCCTTCCTGGAAGGTGTCGAGCACGGCGGGATGGACGTAGTACTTCCGGCACACGGCGCGGGTATTGTTGAGCTGTTCCGCCACCTGGTCGATGGCCCGCAGGATAGCCGCCTTGGCCTCGCGTTCCGACGCGGCGGGGCCGGCGGCCTCGAGCGCCGCTACGGCCTGCAGCGTTCCGGCCCAGGTGCGGAAGTCCTTGGCCGTGAAGTCCTCCCCGGTGATCTCCCGCAGATATTCGTTCACGTCGCCCGAGCCGATCGCCACCTGCCCGCCGTCGTCATCCTCGTACTGGAACAGGTCCGCGCCCGGCAGCGCCTGGCAGCGCGCGACGATGTTCGCAAGCCGACGGTCGCTGAGCGCCACCCGGTGCGTCTTGCCGCTCTTGCCGCGAAACTCGAACCGAAGCTTGGACCCCGAGATCTCGACGTGACGGTCCTGCAGCGTCGTCAGCCCGAACGAGCGGTTGGAGCGCGCGTATTCGTCGTTCCCCACCCGGATGGCCGTGCACTCCAGCAGGCGCACGATGGTCGCCAGCACCTTGTCGCGCGGGAGCCCCGGCCGCGCGAGGTCCACCTCCAGACGCTTGCGCAGCCGTGGGAGGGCCTCGCTGAAACTCAGCATGCGGCCGAATTTGGTTTCGTCCCTGACCTCGCGCCATCGCGGATGGTAGCGATACTGCTTTCGACCTCGGGCGTCCCGCCCGGTGGCCTGAAGGTGGCCGTTGGCCGTGGGGCAGATCCAGACATCGGTGTATGCGGGCGGGATCGCGAGGCTTCGAATCCGCGCGAGGACGCTCTTGTCGCGCACCGGCCGGCCATCCGGGCCCACATAGCTGAACCCCGTCCCCGCGCGACGGCGCCGGATGCCGGGTGCAGCGTCGTTCACGTAGCGCAGTCCCGCCGCCTGAGCAGACTCGGTCGGGTCGGGGGAAGGTTGAGGCTTTCGTCGTGGCATAGGACTGCAGCTTAGTACCGGCCGGCGTGGCGTAAGGTGACGCCAGTCACAGGGTTGCATAATCATTCACCGCCGCCTGCCCTCTACACTCCGCGTCGTTTCCCGGGTAGCTTCGAGTGCGAAATCGGACGGTGGACGCCGTCCGCGCAAGTCTCCGATGAGGTGCGATCGTGATCATGCGACAGGGCCTGCTCTGGCTCTCCGAGCGGCAGGGCGTGTTCAACTTTGTGCGTGGCAACGGCCTGGCGCGACGGTTCGCTTCCCGGTTCGTGGCGGGCGAATCGATCGACCAGGGGGTGGACGCGGCCCGCGAGCTCAGCCGACGCGGCATCACCGCCTCGCTCGACCTGCTCGGCGAAAGCGTCACGGCGGAAGCGGATGCCGTGGCCGCTCGCGACCAGTACCTGCATATGCTCGACCGGATGGCCGCGAGCGGCGCCGAGGTGAACGTCTCGGTCAAGCTGACCCAGATGGGATTGGATATCTCCGAGGCGCTGTGCGTGGCGAACATGACCGCGATCCTCGAGAAGGCCGCCGCCCTGCACGGGTTCGTCCGCCTGGACATGGAGGGCTCGAGCTACACACAGCGCACGCTCGACTTCTTCCGCCGCCGGCTGTTCGATCACTTCGGCACCCACTGCGGGGTGGTCATCCAATCGATGCTCCGCCGGTCGGAACAGGACGTGGAAGATTTGATCGGCATGAAGGCGCGCGTCCGTCTCTGCAAGGGAGCGTACCTGGAGTCGCCCGCCGTGGCGTTCCCTGAGAAGGCGGATGTCGACAAGAGCTACGTCCGGCTCATGGAACGACTGCTGCTGGCGGGGAACTACCCGGGATTGGCCACGCACGACGAGGCGATCATCGCGCATGCCCGCGACTTCACGCGCCGTCAGGGGATCGGCAGCGAGCGGTTCGAGTTCCAGATGCTCTTTGGCGTGCGGCGGGACCTGCAGGAGAGCCTGCGGCAGGCGGGCTACCGGCTCCGGGTCTATATCCCCTTCGGGACCCAGTGGTATCCTTACCTGATGCGCAGGCTGGCGGAGCGGCCCGCCAACATCGCCTTTTTCCTCGGCAACATCGTGAAGGAATCGGTACCGGGACGGTGAGCGAGCTGACGCTGGGCGGATACATGGCCAAGCACGAGCGCGCCGCGGCCTTCGGGGGCAGCGACGGCCAGGCGTACTCGGTGGCCATCTACGTCGACGAGGAGCCCGACCTGCGCGGACTCTTCGGCGCGGCGCTGCTGTTCGTTCGCTGGTCGGTCGGCGGCGAACGGCCCGTCGGGCACGTCGAGAGCGAGACGCTGGCCTGGGCGCGCACCGAGGACGAGGCCGCGGAGCGGCTCCGAGCGCTTTCCCTGTACGACGTGAAGGCCGCGCTGGACGAGGCGATCGCCCGCGCGCCGACGGAGTGGTGACGGCGCTCCTCGGGACGGTGCTCGAGCGGGACGGGTCGGTCTATCGGGTGGCGACGGCCGACGGCCAGATCCGCGCGGTGCTAACCGGCAAGGCCAAGCGGGACACCACTCGGGTCGTCGTCGGCGACCGGGTTCGACTCGAGCCCGACCCCGAGGCCAGCCTGCACGCCATCGTCGGCGTCGAGCCGCGAACCGCGCTGCTGGAGCGTCGGGTGCCCGAAGGACGCGGCACCCGCCCCGTCGCGGCCAACGTCGACCAGGTGTTCGTCGTCACCGCCACCGTCGATCCGGCCCCGATTCCTCAGCTCATCGACCGGCTGCTCGTCGTCGCGGAGGCGAACGAGATCCCGGCTGCGGTCATCATCAACAAGGTGGACCTGGACGCAGGCACGGCGCTGGTCGAGCGGCTCCGGCGCGCCGGCTATGCCGTCTTTCCGACGAGCGTCAGGACGGGCGAGGGGATGACCGAGTTCGCGGCGGCACTGGCCCAGCGGATCTCGGTGGTGACGGGGCCCTCGGGGGCGGGCAAGTCGAGCCTGCTCAACCGGGTACAGCCGGGCCTGCAGCTCCGCACGGGCGAGATCAGCGCCAAGGTGCGCCGGGGCAAGAACACCACGGTCTCCGCCGTGATGCTGCCGCTCGATGCCGGAGGGTACCTGGTGGACACGCCGGGGTTCAGCGAGGTGGGGCTTTGGGGCATCGACCCCGGGGAGCTGGACAGCTGCTTCCCCGAGTTCCGCCCGTTCCTTGGCGACTGCCGCTATGCCGATTGCCGCCACCGCTCGGAGCCGGGCTGTCGCGTCCGCCAGGCACTCGAGGGCGGCGCCATCGCCCGCGACCGGTGGGAGAGCTATCTGGTGCTGCTGGCGGAGCTGGAGAACGCGCCGGAGGAGTGGGAGTGAGGCGGTGTGCGGTACCCGACAGTTTCGTGCCCCGCTCACCGCTCACCGCTTTTTTGTCCAGCGCTCCGCGTCCCGGGTCTCGACTTTGGCCATCATGCGGTCGAACGCGGCTTGCAGGTCGATCTGCTCGCGGTTGGCCATGCAGACGAGCACGAACATGATGTCGGCCATTTCCATGGCCATGTCCCCGTCGGGCTCGTCCTGCTTCTTCGTCTTCTGGCCGAACCGATGATTCACCTCGCGCGCGAGCTCACCGACTTCCTCGGTGAGCCGGGCGATGTTGGTGAGCGGATGGAAGTAGCCTTCCTCGTACTGGCTGATCCACTCGTCGACCCGGCGCTGCGCTTCCGCGAGCGACATGCTAGCGGCGCTCGGCGCCGGCCGGCACCGCGGCGCCTCGCGCCGCGGGTCCCGCCGCCAGGGCGCGTATCAGGGCGCGCATGAACTGGGGCAGATCCGCCGGCGTGCGCGACGAGATCAGGTTGCCATCCACCACGACCGCGCTGTCCTCCCAGAGCATCCCCGCGTTCACCAGGTCGTCCTTGATCGCGCCGACGCTGGTGCCCCGCTTGCCGCGCACGATCCCGGCCGAGATCGGCACCCATCCGGCGTGGCAGATGAAGGCGACCGGCTTGTCCGCATCGTAGATCTCGCGCGTGAGCTGGAGCAGCTTCTTGGAACGGCGCATGATGTCGGGCGCGTACCCGCCGGGAATCACCAATCCGTCGAACTCGTCGGACCGCAGATCGTCGACGTTCGCATCGACCGTGAGCGGGTAGCCGCGCTTGCCCTGGTAGGTCCGCTCGCCTGTGCCGGCCACGACCGTACGGGCGCCTTCTTCCTCGAGGCGGATCTTCGGATACCAGAGCTCGAGATCTTCGTAGAGAGGACCGGCAAAGAAGAGCACGGTCGTGCCTGTGAGCGCCATGTGAAACGCCATGCTGAGGGTGAGCCGAACTGGCCTGCGCTTCTCGAAAGGTATAATGTTTGACCGCTCGCGCATCTCACCTCCACTCCCGCTCATCCATGTCCATGCGCACCCGCGACCGCATTCTGGCCAACCTCGAGTCGATCTATCGCGAGTCCTACGAGCGGGCCAAGTCGGCCGGCGACGGCGGGCGCATGATCGATCTCGACAGCGCCTACATGCGCGACCAGCTGATGCTCGAGATTCTGCTCGACATTCGCGACCTCTTCTCGGTGGCGCCCGCCGCGTCGGGCGGCAGCGCGCTCGAGAAGCTGGAGGCCATACGCCGGCTCACCAAACTTCGCTGAAGGACCGCATGCCCGTGCTTCGCCCGCTCCACCTTGCGCTCGTAACCCTGGCCACGCTCACCGGCTGCGGGCGCTCGGCGCAGCCGCAGACGCCGGATCTCGTGGTCTACGGCCGGATCTGGACGGGTGACTCCGCTCGTCCGTGGGCTGCGGCCGTCGCCGTCGCCGGGGACACGATTCAGGCCGTCGGGGACAGCGCCTCCATCGCGGCCCTCGCCGGGCCGGGCACGCGGGTGCTCGCGAACGGATCGGCCATGGTGACCCCCGGGCTCATGGACGGACATTTGCATTTCACCGATGGAGGCTTTCAGCTCGCGAGCGTGGATCTCCGGCCGGCGAACTCGCCTGACGAATTCATCTCGCGTCTCAAGGCCTACGCGCTCGAGCGCCAGCCCGGCGAATGGATCCTCGGCGGCAACTGGGACCACGAGCGGTGGCCCGATGCGCCGTTGCCGCGCCGCGAGTGGATCGATTCCGTCACCCGCGACAACCCGGTGTTCGTCTACCGCCTGGACGGACACATGGGCCTGGCGAACTCCGCCGCGCTTCGTGCCGCCGGCGTCGATCGGCGCACCAGGGACATCCAGGGGGGCGTGATCGTTCGCGACCGGCGCACCGGCGAGCCCACCGGCGTGCTCAAGGACATGGCGATGGCGCCGGTGGAGCGTGCCATCCCGGTCCCGACCGACGCGCAGCGCGACGCGGCGCTCCGACGCGCCATGGCCCACGCCGCATCGAGGGGCGTGACCGCCTTCGCGCACGTCAGCGTCGTTCCCGCCGACCTCGGTACCTACCTTCGCGCCAAGGCGGCCGGAGCGCTGACCGCGCGCGCGACCCTGTATTTCCCGCTGGAGACCTGGCACGCGGTGGCCGACACCGTCGCCCGGCTCGGCCGGGGCGACGACTGGGTACGGATCGGCGGGGTGAAGGGCTATGTCGACGGCTCGCTCGGCTCCACCACCGCGCTCTTCTACACTCCGTACGCCGACGATCCCACCACCGCCGGCGTGCTCGTCACCCCCGAAGATTCACTGCGCGCGTGGATCGGCGCGTCGGACTCGGCCGGACTTCAGGTCGCCGTGCACGCCATCGGCGAGCGCGCCAACGGGCTGGTGCTCGACATCTACGACAGCGTGGCGCGGGCGCACGGCCCCCGGGACCGGCGCTTCCGCATCGAGCACGCGCAGCACCTCCGCCGCCAGGACATCGAGCGAATCGCGCGCCTCGGTGTGGTCGCCTCGATGCAGCCATACCACGTCATCGATGACGGCCGGTGGGCCCAGAAGCGGATCGGCCCCGAGCGCATCAAGACGACCTACGCGTTCCGGTCCCTGCTCGATCGCAAGGCGCATCTGGCGTTCGGCTCGGATTGGACGGTGGCGCCGCTGGACCCCATTCTCGGGATCTACGCCGCGGTGACCCGGCGGACGCTCGACGGCAAGCACCCCGACGGGTGGGTGCCGGAGGAGAAGATCAGCGTCGAGGAGGCGCTCCGGGCCTACACGGCCGGAGACGCGTACGGGGCCTTCGCCGAGCGGACCCGCGGCCGTCTCGCCCCAGGCTACAAGGCGGATCTGGTGCTGCTCGATCAGGACCTGACGCGGATCGCCCCCGAGGCGATCGAGCGGGTGGCGGTGCGGGCCACGGTTGTGGGCGGGCGTGTCGTCTTTGAAGCGAAGTGAGGTCCGGCTGCGACGAAGGTGCTGATCACCGGGTGGAACCTCGCTAGGAGCGCGCTCGGGGCGCTATCTTTCCGGCCAGTACGGAGCCTGGGACCGCGACCCTTCTTCCCCGAGTGCGATGGCCACACGAACCACCACCCGCGCCCGAGCATCCGCCAAGCTGGAGAAGGCGGACCTGCTCGACATGTACCGACTCATGCAGTTGGCGCGGCGGATCGACGACAAGGAGATCCAGCTCAAGCGGCAGAACAAGATCTTCTTCCAGATCTCGGGCGCCGGGCACGAAGCGGTGCTCGTGGCCGCAGCCCGGGTATTCCGGCCCACCTACGACTGGTTCTACACCTACTATCGCGACCGGGCGCTCTGCCTCGGCCTGGGCATGACTGCCACCGAGCAGCTGCTCTCCGCCGTTGGCGCCGCCGACGATCCGAATTCCGGCGGCCGTCAGATGCCGTCGCATTGGGGACACAAGGCGCTCAACATCGTCAGTGCGTCGAGCCCGACCGGCACCCAGTTCCTCCAGGCGGTCGGCTGCGCCGAGGCCTGGCTGCGTTACGCCAGCATCGAGGGGATCACCGATCGGGACGACGTGATCCACGGCGACGAAGTGGTCCTCTGCACCACCGGCGACGGCACCACGAGCGAGGGCGAGTTCTGGGAGGCGCTCAACACCGCCACCAACCTCAAGCTCCCGGTCGTTTTTCTGGTTGAGGACAACGGCTACGCCATTTCGGTGCCGGTCGAGGTCAATACGCCGGGCGGCTCGATCTCGCGCCTCCTCACGGGCTTCCCGGGGCTGTTCATCCAGGAAGTCGACGGCTGCGACGTGCTGGCCTCGTACGACGTGTTGACCAAGGCGGTCGAGTACGCTCGCGCGCGCAAGGGGCCCGCGCTGGTGCACGCGAAGGTCATCCGGCCCTACAGCCACTCGCTCTCGGACGACGAGGTGCAGTACCGGAGCGGGGCGGAGCGGCAGGCGGACGCGGAACGGGACCCGCTGCACCGGTTCCCGAAGTACCTCCTGGAACAGGGCATTGCGACGCAGGCCGAGCTCGACCGCATCGTGGAGGCCGTCGCCGAGGAAGTGCAGGTGGCGGCGGACGTGGCGTTGGGCTCGCCGCAGCCCGCCGCCGATACCATCTACCACTACGTCTACTCCCCCGACGTCGATCCGACCTCCGAGCAGTTCGACACCGAGGACGACCCCCATTTCGCGGGGGACCCGACCACGATGGTGGACCTGCTCAATCTCTGTCTGCGCGACGAGATGACGCGCGATCCGCGTATCGTCGTCTTCGGGGAGGATGTCGCCGACTGCAGCCGCGAGGAGAGCCTGCCCGACGTGAAGGGCAAAGGCGGCGTGTTCAAGGTGACATGGGGACTGCAGCGGGCGTTCGGCGGGCAGCGGGTGTACAACTCACCCCTGGCAGAGGCGAACATCATCGGGCGGGCAATCGGGCTCGCGACGCGTGGGCTCAAGCCGGTGGTCGAGATCCAGTTCTTCGACTACATCTGGCCGGCCTACATGCAGCTCAGAAACGAGCTCGCGTTGATGCGGTGGCGCTCGAACAACGCATTCTCGGCGCCCGTGGTGGTGCGGGTGACCTACGGCGGCTACCTCAAGGGCGGATCGGTCTACCACTCGCAGACGGGCGCGGCGGTCTTCACCGGCGTGCCCGGGCTTCGAGTCGTCTGCCCCTCCACGGCGCTCGACGCGAACGGGCTGCTCCGCACCGCCATCCGCTGCGAGGATCCGGTGCTGTTCCTCGAGCACAAGCACCTGTACCGCCAGACGTACAACAAGGCGCCCAATCCGGGGCCCAACTTCATGATTCCCCTCGGCAAGGCCAAGGTGGTCCGCCCGGGCACGGATCTGACCGTGGTGACCTACGGCGCGCTGGTGCAGCGCGCGCTCTGGGCGGCCAAGCGGGCCGAGGAGCTGCATGGCGTCAGCACGGAAGTGATCGATCTCCGGTCGCTCTCCCCGGTGGATTGGGAGACGATCGGCGAGTCGGTACGGAGAACCAATCGCGTGATCGTGGCCTACGAGGATTCGTTGTCCTGGGGCTACGGCGCTGAGATCGCCGCACGCATCGCGGACGAGATGTTCACCCATCTCGACGCGCCGGTGCGCCGGGTCGCGTCCACCGACACGTTCGTCGCCTACGCCCCGGAGCTCGAGGACGTCATCCTCCCGCAGGTCGACGACCTGCAGGAGGCGATCGTCGCTATCGCCGCGTTCTGATCGACGGCCGGAGGCCGCTTCCCGAGCACCGGAACGAGGCTCACTCCGCCGTCGAGTCGCCGTCCTCGGACGCGGCGTCCTCACCCTCCCCGTCCGACGGGTGCTCCTGCGGCATCTGCGCCTGCAGCTCCTTGCCCATGCGCTCGATCTCGGCCTCGTTCGCCTGCATGAACTCCAGGTTCGCCTTGCTGACACCGGTGGTTCTTGAGATCGAGTCGGGCGACAGCTTGAGCTGCTTCA
>DATLBL010000064.1:0-20967 GCA_035526925.1 Gemmatimonadales bacterium | reverse complement strand
CGACCGGCATCACCCCTGGGCCGAACGGATCGAGGATGACCTGTCCCTCACAGAGGTAGGCGACCGTGGCCGCCTGCCGGAATCCCATCGCGAGCAGAAAGGCGCGCAGGCCGAGCTTGTGATCGAACAGCCCGTTCCAGGTATTGACGCGGTTGCAGCGCGCGTACAGCTGGTAGTCGCTGACGTACTGCCGGGGGTCGTTACGCTCGAGATCGTAGAGCACCACCGAGTCGGACAGGAAGCCGCGACGCCACATCGACAGCCGGGTGCGCAATGGGAGCGCCGACTTGGCGGCGCGCTCCTCACGAATCAGCCGGGCGCTCGAGCGGATCGTCTGGTACAGCCGCAAGTCGGCTCGCCGGAAGGCACGCTCCACCCGTCGGCGTGGCGACGCGCGTTCGCCAGCGTCGAACTGGGCTTCCGGGTTGGCGTGCTCTGACATCTCAGGCCATGGTGCGAGGCAAGTTCGAAAATCGGCTGGCGGACGATGGGCAATCTGAAGGTCCCGGTGCGTGTGGGTGGTGACCTCGCTCACAGGAGCTACAGCACTCCGATGCGCTCGTAGAACCGCCGGACACGCGGGCTTGCGAGCAGGCCGCCATGCACCTGGTGAAGGTCGATGTCGCTGTTCGCATTGGCTTCGAGGACCATGGGCTCGCCATCGAAGTCGACGAGCACGTCCCATCCAGTCGCGGGATTGAAGGGCAGCGTTCTGGCCACCCGGAGCACGGTGGCGGTGATCGTATCCCAGCCGGGGAGGCGTGCCCCCTCGATCCGGGCGCCGGTATCGGGATGATGGGTGAACCGATGCCGGGGGCGCTTGCCCTTCAGCGGATGCATGCGACCGGCACCGAGCGTACCGGTGTCGAGCGCCACAGGGGCCGAGATGCCACCGCCCGACCAGTTGTCCGTTGGCGCGGTATCGGCCGTTCCCATCCGCTGCACCGCGTTCGCCACGAACGGCTCGACCTCTCCCGGCGTCCAGAGGGTCAGGACGCGAATGGTGTTGGCGCTCCCAGGAAAGAGCGTATTCCAGAACGGCGCCTGATGCACCCGCCGCTCGATCAGGGTGGCCCGAGGCAACGGGTCGGCCCGAAGCAATTTTGCGAAGCGGACCGGATCGAACGGTTGGACGGACTGCCCGCGCCGACGCACGAGCTCACCGCCCCGACTCTCTAGCAGGAAGATGTCCCTGCCGCCGCCGCTGTCCTCGGGCTTCACGATGTACTCGGCGTCGGCGCCCATCAGCAGCGCCGCCAGTTCCTCGGGACCACCACTTACCGGCGACCCGGAAAAGGGCTGGAGGAGTACCCGGTCATGGTAGACGCAGGCGAGGGTGTCCGCCTGCCGCACGCCCAGCGCAAGGAGGTGACCACGGAAGGCAAGCTTGTGCTTGTACAGCCAGTTCCACTGAATGCTCGAGTTGACCCGCAGATGCTGATAGTCGCTCAGGTACGTCCCGTGGTCTTCGTTCGCGAAACCGTAGATGAGGTCCGAGTCGGAAAAGAAGCCTCGTCGCCAGAGGCCGAGGCGTCGCGAGAGCGGCACGCGAGCTCGAGTGCGGACCTCGTGTCTGAGCCAGTTGTACGCGGCTTCGGCCGTACCGTAGGTGCTTCCATGACGCAACTGCTCCAAGCGATATGCCAGCTTCATTGCGATGATGCCATTCTCGGCGTGTCCAGGGATAACGAACGGGCTTTTCGATCGCAGAAGATGGTTTTGGAGAGGCGGACTCGTAGTGAGTTCGCTCACACCGGATGCCGAAAGGCCATGGTGGCAATGGGCGCTTCGGCCTATCGTGCCTCGCATGAGAGAGACTATTTCGTGAGTCGCATCACGTTGTGTGGCGAACAGGTTTCTTATTATTTTCCATTGTACTCCACCGTCTTACCACACAATCGACTGAAAATTCAAAGCTCCTGTCGTCGCACACCGACCGTACATACGGAGGCAGGATGAGCGGAACTTCGGACAGGTCTGTCACTCTCGTCACGGGTGCGACCGGTTTTACGGGTGGTCACCTCGTCCGTTCGTTGGCGGACGACGGCGAAACGGTACGGGTCATCGCGCGATCGGCCACGGAAGCCAGTCAAAAGCTTCCGCCAGGCGTCGAGATCGTCGAAGGCGACGTCGCCGACCGGGAAACGGTGGAGCGGGCGGTCGCGGGTGTGCGCACGATTTACCACCTGGCGGCGGTGTATCGCGAAGCCAAGCACCGAGACGACCAGTATGCGAGGGTACATGTGGACGCGACGGGGCGGCTTCTCGACGCCGCGCGCCGGCGAGGGGTCGAGCGGTTCGTCCACTGCAGCACCGTCGGAGTGCACGGCCACATTACGTCACCCCCGGCGGACGAGCAGGCCCCCTACGGTCCCGGCGACGTGTACCAGCGGACCAAGCTCGAAGGCGAGCAGCTCGCGCTGTCGTATCACGACCCCCATGGCCTGAGCATCACGGTCGCGCGTCCGACGGCGATCTATGGGCCCGGTGACACTCGGCTGCTCAAGCTGTTCCGGATGATCGCCAGGCGCCGGTTCATCGTGCTCGGGAGCGGCGAGATCTTCTACCATATGGTTCACGTGTACGACCTGGTGCGGGGGCTGCGTTTGCTCGGCACCGATCCGCGCGCGCCGGGCGAGGTGTTCATCCTGGGGGGTGAGCGCTACCATACCCTGCGCGAGGTCGCTTCGCTGATCGCCGAGGCGGTGGGCGTGTCCCAATCATGGCTTCGCCTGCCCGCCAAGCCATTCCAGATTGCCGGGACGCTGTGCGAGAAGGCGTGTATCCCCTTCGGGATCGAGCCGCCCCTGCACCGGCGCCGGGTGGACTTCTATACCAAGAGCCGCGCCTTCACCATCGAGAAGGCTCAGCGCATGCTCGACTACAGCCCTCGGGTCAGTCTGAAAGAGGGAGTGAATTCGACGCTGCAATGGTATCGGAAGTACGGCTACCTCTTCACCTTCCTTGCGGCCGCCGCCTAGCGCCGCGCAATCGCTTCTTCACCGTTTCATCCGGGCGAACTCCGGCGCGTGCCTTCTGGTTTGCCGCATCGACCACGCCCAGAATGAGCGCTGACCAACGGCCGCTGTTCATCTTCGGTTGTCCGCGCTCGGGCACCTCGCTGCTCACGAGGATGCTCAACGCCCACCCGAACATCGCGATTCCATACGAATCTCACCTCTACAACCGGGTGTACCCGATCGTGGGTTCGGGAGAATCGCTGGCCGATCCGCGTCGGCGGCGTCGATTGGTCGCGGAAATCCTCCACACCGATTACGTCCGGCACTGGGAGCCCGCTCCCGATCTGTCGGATACGATGGCGAGCATCGTGCGATACGATTTTCACGGAGTGGTCGACGGCCTGCTTCGTGCCTGGACGGCCCGCCAGGGCAAGGTCCGGTGGGGGGAGAAGACGCCGCAGCACACCTTATGGTGGCAGGCTATCTCCGAAGGGTTTCCGGATCTTCAGGTAATCCATCTGGTTCGAGACGGGCGAGACGTGGCGCTGTCGTATCGGGACGCACACTTCGGCCCCAAGCACGTCTATCAACTCGCCCGCCGCTGGGAGCAGTATCTGGGAGCGGCTGAAGACGCGGCGGCGGCGCTGGGCGCGCGCGCCTTCCTCACCGTTCGCTATGAGGACCTGCTCGCTGAGCCCGAGCGCGAGCTCCGGCGCACCTCGGAATTTCTGGGCGAGAGGTTCGATCCCGCGATGATGGCCTATCACGAGGGCGAGGCGGCGGCCTACCCGACGGACCCGCGGAACGAGGGCAATCTGCGCCGCCCCATCCTCCGGCAGAACAGCCAGAAATGGCGCACGCGGATGAGCGCCCGGGACCTGCGGATCTTCGAGGCGCTGGCCGGCGAGGCGCTCGACCGATACGGCTATGACCGAGGCGTCCGGCAGCCGCGCATCTCCCCCTGGGAACGCATGTCGAGCCGATTGCTGGAGGATCCGCCGCGCCGCGCCATGGCGATGCTCACCAACCGTCAGGGACACCGCCTGGCGCTCGAGACGGTACGCCTGTACATCCAGCTCCGACTCCGGCCCTGGTAAAAAGGCATCGCGCCATCGAACCCGGCGGGTCGATGGCGCGTGGACGGTCATGCGCGGGGCGAGCTAGGTGAGGTACCCTTGCTTCCGATACCACTCACCCGTGAGCCGAAGGCCCTCCGGCAGCGGGATGCGCGGCACATAGCCGAGCTCGCGCCTTGCGCGCGAGATGTCAAACGCGCGGTTCTGCCGATACCAGTCCACCCGCCGCGGAAAGATCGGCGGGGTGACGCCGAAAGGCTTGCAGAGCTTTTCCACGATGTGGCCGACCACGACGACCGGCAACACGGGATAGTGCGGAATGCGGACGTTGACGTTCAGCGCACGGCCGACCTCTTCGACGATTTCCTGGATGGGATAGTAGTGCTCGTCGGCAATCAGATACTCGCGACCGTTGCCGACGCCCTTCGGCAGGCAGAGCATGCACGCGTCGACCAGGTTTTCGACGTACAACGGATGGTAAAGCGTGCGACCGCTGCCGAACATCGGGAAGGTACCCTTGGACACGCGCTTGAAGATCATGAAGAACCGTTCCGGGTCGCCTGGGCCATAGATGGCGGCCGGGCGAAGGATCACGGTCTCCATGGTGGCCGGCGCCAGAGCTTTCACGATCGGCTCGGCCTCGTACTTCGTGCGCTGGTAGTAGTCCGCCGGCTGGATCGGCGCGTCCTCGGCCGCGGGCGGGTGATCGACGTTGCCGTGTACGCCGCAGGTGCTGCAGTACACGAACTTCCAGACACCCTCCTTGATGGCCGCTTCCAGGACCAGCCGAGTACCCCCGACGTTGACCTCGTCGTAGAAGCTGTTCGGTACGTTCAGCTCGCGAAATGCCGCTGCCAGATGGAAGACGAACTCCACCCCCTTCATGCTGCGCTCGACCGCCACACGATCCGTCACCGAGCCAATGACCACCTCGGCGCCCATGGCGCGGATGGCGTCACACTGGAGGCCTTCCTTGTAGTCGAGGGCCACTACCTGATGGCCCTCTTCCCGCAGGCGCCGTACCAGCGCCGTTCCCGTGAACCCGGTTCCGCCCGTCACCAGAATCCGCATCCATGCCCTCCATCGAAGTCCATGCGCCACGCGGCTCTAGGGGTCCGCGGCACCTAATTCTAAGCCGGTCCGGGCTCGCCGGCCACGACCCTCGGCAAGCGGCCCGGTGGACGAGGCGGACGTCGGCAACTAGGTTCCAGCAACCCATGGTCAACTTCTAATCCCAGACCCAGATCGATGGCTACACATCCACGGTCCGCACCGCTGCGGGCCGCCGTCCGCGAGAACGCGGACATCGAATCCTCCGCGGACCAGTACGCGAGCCGGTTCACCGGCCCGGTTGGGCGCTGGTTTCTGCACGTCCAGACGCGGCTCACCCTGGATGCCCTGGCAGGACTGCCGGCCGGGGCGAAGGTGCTCGACGTCGGGGGTGGGCACGCCCAGGTCGCGCCCCCTCTGCTCGAAGCCGGATACGCGGTCACGGTGGTCGGCAGTGACCCGTGCTGCGGCCACCGACTCGAGCCGTGGACCTCGACCGGACAGTGCCGGTTCGATGTGGCCGACCTGCTCGACCTGCCCTACGAGGACCGGTCGTTCGATGCGGTTATTTGCTACCGGCTGCTCGCCCACAGCATTAATTGGACTCGGCTCGTCAAAGAGCTCTGCCGAGTCGCGGCGCACCGGGTGGTGGCGGACTACCCGGCGAAGCGGAGTGTGAACATCATCTCCCGTCGGCTGTTCGACATGAAGCGGTCGATCGAAGGCGTCACGACTCGCCGGTTTTCATTGTACGACCGCCAGGAGATGGCCGACGCGTTCGCCAGCGCCGGCTTCCGGATCGCCGCCGAGCAGCCGCAGTTCCTGATGCCGATGGTGCTGTACCGCCTGGCCGGCTCCGCGCGGTTTGCCCGCCTGGCCGAGTGGCCGGCCCGACGGGTGGGACTCACACGCCTGCTGGGCTCGCCGGTCATCGTTCGCGCCGATCGCCAAGCGTCCGCCTGACCGGCGCGTAATCCCGGGGTTCCAGACCTTCGGCGCGGCATTGGGTCTGGCCGGGCTGGCGTTCGTGCTCGTCGCGACGCTCACCCCCGTCAACGACCCCGGTGGCCTGGCGCTGAAGACGCCCCTGCTCTGCCTGGTGTGTGGCGACATCGGGGGTGCGGACGTTTCGGTCAACCTCCTCCTGTTCCTGCCTCTGGCGCTCGGGCTCCGGCTCTCGGGCGCCTCCTGGACGCAGACCGTGGTGGCTGCCTGCCTCCTGTCCCTCACGGTCGAGCTGCTGCAGCTCCGCATTGTGCCGGGGCGCGATGCCAGCCTCAGCGATGTCCTCACCAACACCACGAGCGGGGCGATCGGCGCGACGCTCGCTACGTTCCTGCCGGGCCTGCTGACGCCGCGGCCGTCGAGGGCGCTGGTCTTGCTCGTCACCGGGCTGATCGCGGTCGTGCTGCTGCTGGCAGGCTGGGGATGGCTCATGGGACCCGAGGTGCCGCGGGGCGAGCTGCTGAGCCGGTGGGCCCACCGGGCACCCGGTCGAGATGTCTTCGACGGGCGAGTCGAGGCGGTGCGCCTCGACGGCGTGCCGATGTCCCCCAACGGCGCGCCACCTGACAGCGCCACCCTCCGTCGGCGCCTGGATCGGGGCGCATTCACGCTGGAGGCCGATCTGGTTGCCGGTCGCCCCACTCGCGACCGGCTCTGGGTCTACATGTTCCGCGTCCGATCGGGCGGCGCGCTGACGCTCACCCAACTCGGCCGTCAGGTCGGCGTCTCTCTGCCGGCGCGCGCGATCCGGTTCCGACTACGCCACCCGATGGTCACGCTCGCCGAAGGCTTTCCGGCCTCGGCGGGCGTGCCGGTCCGCATTGTGGCTACGGAATCGGGTGGCCGCATCCGGCTGGACAGCCGCTACGGGGGCGGGCAGCGCTCGGTCGAGCTGCAACGGTCGCCCGCGTTCGGATGGGTCATGTTTCTGCCGTTCGAGCTGGCCGCCGGCACTGGAGCTCGCTGGATCACCGGGCTGTTTCTGGCAGCGGCCTTCCTCCCGCTGGGATACTGGGCGGCGCGGGCGGAGCGGCCCGCGATGGTCGCAGGCACGCTCGCGGCAGGACTCGGCGCGGCGCTCGGCCTGGTCCCGGCGATGCTGCGGCTTCCTCCGGTGCACTGGTCGGAGTGGCTGGCCTCGGTCGCAGGGGTGGCCGCCGGATGGGCCCTCGAGGCGCTCGCGGCTTATCTTCAGAGTCGATGCGCCTCGCCTTCCGACAGCGAATTCTCCTCATCCTGATCTGTCTCGGCGCGGTCCCGACCGCCGTGGCGATCGTGGGCTGGGCGTTGAGTGTCCGCTCCACCACGCCGGTCGGTGGCGCGCTCCGCGCCATGGAGGACGTGGGGGCCTCCGGCCGAACGCTCCTGCAGACCATCGACTCGACCCGACTCACCTTGCCGGAGCGAACGGCGCTCGCGGACCACGCCGCGAAGCTCAACAGCGCCCTGGTACGCCTGCAGCGAGTCGACACATTCGGGCGCTACTACTATGCCGGCCTCGCGCTCGTGGTCTTCCTCCTGGGTGCCGCCTTCCTCTACGCGTCGGTGCGCGTGGGCGGCCACCTCTCGCGACAGCTCAGCCGCCCGATCGAGGAGCTCATCGGCTGGACCGCCCACATCCGGCGCTCGGAGCCGCTGCCAGCCGACCGGCCCCGCCGGGGGGCACCAGAGTTCGAGGCGCTTCGCCTGGCGCTGCGCGAGATGGCGGAGGCGATCGAGCAGGGCCGCGCGCGTGCGATCGAGGCCGAACGGCTTCGCGCATTCCGCGAAACGGCGCGACGGGTGGCGCACGAGATGCGGAATCCGCTCACCCCGATCCGGCTCGCCGTCGCTCAGCTGTCCCGGTCCGCCGCGCCCGCGCAGCACGAGGCCATCGAGGTGCTGGTCGCCGAATCGGGACGGCTCGAGCAGCTGGCCCGTGAGTTCACCGAATTCGGTCGGCTACCTGAAGGGCCCGCCGCCGCCGTCGACCTGATCGAGCTGCTGACCGAGCTCGTGCGCTCGAGCGTGCCGCCCACGATGCGGGTGCATCTGGCGCTCGATCCGACGCTCGAGCCGCTCCTCGGCCACTACGATCCGCTGCGCCGCGCGTTCGGCAACATCCTGCGGAACGCGGTGGAAGCATGTGAGGGCCAGGGGGATATCGAAGTGGTGGCGACTGCCGAGGACGATGGCCTCTGCGTCGAGATCCGCGACCACGGACCCGGCGTCCCCCCGGAGCTCGCGGACCGGGTGTTCGACCCCTATGTCACCGCCAGGAGCGGCGGCACCGGACTCGGCCTGGCGCTCGTCCGTCAGACCGTCGAGATGCACCGGGGCACCATCGCACTCGAGCGCACCCCCGGCGGCGGCGCGACCTTCGTCGTCCGAATGCGGGGGCTCTGATGCCGCACGCCCAGATTCTTCTGGTCGACGACGAGACCAACATCCGCCGGATGCTGGCCGCTCTGCTCCGCGAGGAGGGCTTCACCGTGGCCGAAGCGGCCAACGGCAATGCCGCGCTGCTGCAGCTCGACGAGGTGGATCCGGACGTGGTGCTGCTGGACCTGATGATGCCGTCCGGGCCCGACGGGCTCGCCACCCTGGCGAGCATCCGCGAGCGCGGGCGTCAGGTCCCGGTGATCATGATGAGCGGCAAGGCGCAGCTCACGGATGCCGTCCGCGCCGTGAAGCTCGGAGCGTTCCAGTTCCTCGAGAAGCCGCTCGGCCCGGAATCGGTGCTGGTGACGGTGCGCTCGGCACTCGAGCTCAACCGTACCAGGGCCGAAAATCGCGCGCTCCAGGCCGAGCTGTCGCGGCGCTCGGCCCTGGTCGGGGAGAGCGCCGCGATGCAGCAGGTCCGATCGCTGATCGGGCGGGTGGCGCCGACGGAGGCCCGCGTGCTGCTCACCGGCGAGAGCGGCACGGGCAAGGAGCTGGCCGCCGCCGCGGTACACATGGCGAGCCAGCGTGCCGGCCGCGCATTCGTGACGGTCAACTGCGCCGCGATTCCCCGTGACCTCGTCGAATCCGAGATGTTCGGTCACGAGCGCGGCGCGTTTACCGGCGCCACCGAGCGGCGGCTCGGGCGATTCGAGCTCGCGCACCTGGGCACGCTGTTTCTCGACGAGATCGGAGACCTGAGCGGTGAGGCCCAAGCCAAGCTGCTCCGCACGCTCGAGTCGGGCGACCTGCAGCGTCTCGGCGCGGAGAGCGCTCAACGGGTGGACGTGCGCGTGGTCGCCGCGACGAACAGACGCCTGGAGGCAGCCGTCGCCGATGGCGACTTTCGCGAGGACCTGTTCTTCCGGCTCAACG
Source organism: Gemmatimonadales bacterium (assembly GCA_035526925.1). Lineage (GTDB taxonomy): Bacteria > Gemmatimonadota > Gemmatimonadetes > Gemmatimonadales > GWC2-71-9 > CAVVWJ01. The sequence goes on along the minus strand of DATLBL010000064.1, from coordinate 11,579 downwards.
TGTTCCCGATCAGGCTTCCACCGCTCCGGGAACGACTCGAGGACCTGCCGGCGCTGGTGACGCACCTCGCCGAGCGGCTCCGCCCAAGGCAGGCGCCAACGTTCACCCCTGAGGCGCTCGAGGCGCTCGCCGGCTATGCGTGGCCCGGCAACGTGCGCGAGCTGGCCAACCTGATCGAGCGGCTGATCATCCTCAGCGGTCCGACGGTCGACGCGCCCGCCGTCCGCCAGGTGCTCCGGGGCGGTGCGCCCCCCGCGCCGTCGGCGACCGCCCTCGGGCGCCCGCTGAACGATGCCCTCGACGATTTCGAGCGCGGGCTCATCGCAGCGGCGCTCGCCCAGGCACAGCGCAACGTGGCCGAGGCCGCGCGGATCCTCCAGACTGACCGCGCCAACCTGTATCGACGGATGCGGCGGCTCGGCCTCGACCGGGAGTAGTACGCCCCCTTCCCTTCTTCATTCATCCGAGATCCGCATGCGACTTCCCGTCGGCGGCCTCCTCCTGCTCCTCGCCCTGCCCGCGCTGCTCGCGGCGCAGGACAGCGTCATCGTGATCGACCCCGATCTTCCGCCCGGCGACTCGGCCGTGGTGCGGGCCGGTCCCGCGCCGGACGTCGTGGCCGAGCTGCTGGAGTTCTACAACGATTCGTCGACCACGAGGATGCAGGGTGACGTGAGCTTTCCGGCCGGCAGCGAGTTCGCAGGTCGGCTGGCGCTGTTCCGCGGCTCGCTCCGCCTGGCCGGACGGGTACGCGGCGACATCGTCGTGATCAATGCGACGCTGTATCTGCTTCCGGGCGCGGACGTGCAGGGCAATGTCCTGGTGGTCGGCGGGCGGCTGATCCGGAGTCCGGAATCGCACCTCACCGGCCGGGAGCGGGTGGTCTGGGACGCCGCGCCCGTGCTCCGGTCGACCGCGGGGATGCTGGTCGTGCGCGAGCGGCGGCGGCCGCTGGGCGAGCTCGCGGCGGCACGCACCACGTTTCAGACCGGCAAGCTGCGGACGACGCTGCTCCTCGCCACCGGCGGCACCTACAACCGGGTCGAGGGGCTGCCCATCGTCTTCGGGCCGACGCTCGAGCTGCGACCATGGGGCAGCGCCATCGCCAAGCTCGACCTGCGCGGCATCCTTCGCACGGCGGGCGAGGGCGCGCGCCTGAGCAGCGACTTCGGCTACGGGGTCCGGGCCGAGCTCCGGTTTCCGGCGGGTGGCGTGGCGGGGCGCCTGTACAGCGACGTCGTTCCCTTCGAGGATCAGCCGCTCTCGGCCTCCGAGAACGGCTGGTCGGCGTTTCTGCTCCAGCGCGACTACCGCGACTACTTCGAGCGCCGTGGCGGCGGCGGCTCGGCCTGGGTGCAGCCGACGCGCACCCTCCGGTTCGAGCTGTCGCTCCGCCGGGACGACGAGCGGTCGCTCAGGGCCACCGATCCGTGGTCGCTGCTTCGCAACAGCGATCGCTGGCGGCGCAACCCGCTGAGCGACGACGGCCACTATTTCACCACCGGACTGCAGCTCGATCTCGACACGCGGAACGACCGCGATGTGCCGAGCACCGGCTGGCTCCTGCGTGCGCGCTACGAGCATTCGACCAGCGACGACGTCGCGCCGCTGGCGCTTCCCGCGACCATCCGCCCAGAGACTCCCACCGGCGGCGGGTACCAGTTCGATCGCCTGGTGCTCGACCTGCGGCGGTATTCCCGGCTCACGCCGTCGCTGCGCGTGAACACCCGTCTCCGCGCCGACGGCTGGATTGGCGGCGACCGCCTGCCGGTCCAGCGCAGGGTTTCGCTCGGAGGCCCCGACCTGCTGCCCGGCTACGGATTCCGTGCCTTCACCTGTGCACCGCGCCGCTTCACCGATGCGTCGGCGCCGGCGCTCTGCGACCGATCGATCACGGCGCAGGTCGAAGTGCGGACGCGACTCTCGCTCAATGTCGGCTACCGTCTCCGCGACCGCGAGAGCGGCGTGCCCGGCCGGTTCATCGGGCTCGAGGAGGCGGATCTCGTGTTCCTCACCGATGCGGGCAAGGCCTGGCTCGCGGGTGGCGGTCCGGGCCAGGTTCCCGCCAGCCGCATCCCATCGTTCGACGAGTGGAAGATGGACGTCGGTGTGGGCCTCGACGCCGGCGCGATCGGCGCGTACCTCGCCAAGAGCTTGAGCGAAGGCGAGCCGGTGCGGTTCGTGGTGAGATTGCACCGCCGATTCTAGTGCGGACGCCACGGTCGTGGACGGCCGTCGTCGCGGCGGTCATGGTAGCGGCAGCACCTTCCCGCGCTCCTGCGCAGGGGGCCGCGGCGGTGCGCCTGACCGCTCGCCTGGCTGCCGACTCGACGTCCTCGGGCTCGAGGGCGCCGATCGTGCGCTCGGAGAACCTCCTGGGCGATGGGCGATGGATGACGGCTCTCCGCTCCGGGTTGCCGGTGCGACTTCACTACACCGTCGAGGTCTGGCGGTCGAGGGGCGGCTGGTTCGACGCGTTCGAGCGGGAGGCCGAATGGGATGTCGTGCTGCGCCATGAGCCGCTGCTCGACCAGTACACGGTGCTTACGCTGGTGGGCGGGCGTGCGCAGGAGCGCCGCTATGCGACCGTGGACGCGCTCTCGGCGGCGCTGGCGTTCGCCTACCAGGTGAGCGTGCGGCCCGCACAGCCGGGGCGCTACTACTACGCGGCCTCGCTCGAGATCTCCACCCTGTCCGACTCCGACCTCGATGAGCTCCAGCGGTTTCTGGAAGGGGATCTGGAAGGTGTGGCGCAGGGCAAGGAGGGCGTGGGCGACGCGGTCGGAAGAGGGGCGACGCGGTTCCTGCTCCGGCTGGCAGGGCTGCCGAGTCTGCGTCTGGAGGTGCGGAGCCTCAGCTTCCAGGTGCGCTAGCGCGCACCGGTTCGCACCTAGATCGTCCCGCCGAGTGCTCGGAGGGCTTCGTCGCCGTAGAACAGCTTGATGTACTTGGCCTGCGCCGTCGAGAGCCGCCGGACGGCCCAGGACAGGTGGACGAAATGCGGCTCGCGCGGCGCGACCAGCGGGTGCATCCCGCACTCCTGGGGAAGGTGATTGCCCTTCCGAGTGTTGCACGAGCTGCACGCGGTGACCACGTTGGCCCACTCGTTGTCCCCGCCTCGCGACAGTGGGATCAGGTGGTCGCGCGTCAGGCACTCCCGGTGCCGCAGCTCGACCTGCCCCCGATGGCAGTACTGGCATCGGTAGCCGTCTCGAGCGAAGAGGAATGTGTTGGTGACCTGGCGACGAAAGCGGCGGGGGACGTGCACGAACTTGACCAGCCTGATGATGGCTGGTTTCGGTAGTGTCAAGCGTTCACTTCGAACGAACGCGTCCGCGTCCGATTCGACGATCTCCGCCTTGCCTTCGATGACCAGACGCAGCGCCCGGCGCACCGGGACCATCGTCAACGGCTCGAAGGAGGCGTTCAACGCCAAGCACCGCACCCGTTGTCTCCGCAGGCGACTGATGGATGATGCGCGAATCCCGTCTCGCTCGCCCCGACGCGGGCGGGCCCGACGGGAAGCCACGGCGGCGGGACCCAACGTGCCCGGGGTCACCGCACATTTCAAGCGTAACCCACATGCTAGCCGCCGGCAAGTGACCGCGAGGTAGCCTAACGAGAACCAACATATCGAGGTACGCCCGTGGTGAAGTCCCTCACGTCATTGGTCCAATTGCTGCAGGCCACCCGCGTTCGACGCCGGGAGCAGTGGCTGCATCCGGACCTCCTGGCCGGCCGTCGTGCCACACGATTGCGACGTCTCGCGCAGGAGGCAGTCCGCACTCCTCACTACCGCAGGATCTTCGCTCAAGCAGGCCTCGATCCGGCCGCACTCACCGAATCCACTCTCACTAGGCTCCCGCTGCTCGACAAGGCCGACCTGCACGCCGCGGGGTCGCTCGACATGGTCACGGAACCGCCCGAGCGGCTCTCGCCGGTGACGACCTCGGGGTCGACCGGCCAACCCCTCCGGGTGTTCCGGAGCGCTCGCGATCAGGCCGAGGTGTCCGCCGTGTGGAGCCGCGCACTTCACGCCTTCGGCCACGGCATCCTCGATCGGCAGGTGAACGTGAGTACCGGCCAGGCAGTGGCGAAGAGCGGACCGGTCGTGGCGCTCCGAAAGGTCGGGCTGCTGCCGCGGATCACCCATCTGTCGAGCTTCGACGAGGTCGATCGGCAGGTCGAGACGCTGCGCCGCGAACGACCGCACACCTTCAGCTCCTACGCGATCAGCCTGGAGCTCATCGCCGAGCGCATCGTCGAGCGTGGCATCACGGACGTCCGCCCCGAGGTGGTGTTCAGCGCCGCCATGCCCCTGAGCGACCGAGGCCGCGACCTCGCCGAGCGTGCGTTCGGTGTCCGCCCGCTGGACCTGTACGTCGCGGCCGAGCTCGGCCCGCTCGGCTGGGAATGTCCGGTCAGCCGTGGGTCGCTGCATCTGAACGACGACGTGCAGATCATCGAAATACTGGATGAGGGCGGACGGGCGGTTCCGCCCGGCGAGGTCGGACAGGTGGTGGTGACGCAGCTCCACACGCTCGCCCAACCGCTCCTCCGGTACCGCCTCGGCGATCTGGCCGCGCGCCTGCCCGGACGATGCGCGTGCGGGCGCGGGCTCGCGCTTCTCAGCCCCGTGCAGGGTCGGACCCGCCACGTCATCCGCACGCCCGATGGGCGCGTGCTGTACGGCATGATGGTGTCCACCGTGGTGAAGCCGTTCACCGAGGTGCGGCGATGGCAGCTCCGTCAGACCTCGGCCGACACGCTTCGATTGTTCGTGGTGCCGTCGGAGCGCTGGCGGCCCGACGTCGGGGACGCGATCGCGCGCAAGCTGGAGGAAAAGTTCGGCCCGGGACTGCGGTTCGACGTCGAGCCGGTGGACGAGATTCCGCTGGCGCCGAGCGGGAAGCTGCAGGTCATCGTGCCGCTGGACGACCGGCGTCGGCGCCCGCGCACCTCCGAGGAGATGCGGCTTACTTTTTCACCAGAGCCTGGATACGCGCGGCGACCGTCTCCCGCACGCGCTGGCTCCGGGTAATGACGAGCACGGTGTCGTCACCGGCGATCGTGCCGATCACTTCCGCCCACCCCGCCTGGTCGAGCGCCTCGGTGATCGCGCCGGCCGATCCGCTTGCGGTCTTGAGCACCAGCAGCGGGCCTACGCCATCCACGCTCACCAGCAGCGCGGGCAGCACCTGCGCGAGATCGGGCCGGACCGCGGCTCGATGAGGATGGGTATAGAACGCCCCGCCCTGCGGATCGGCGAGCTTGGCCAGTCCAAGCTCGCGAATGTCGCGGGACAGCGTGGCCTGCGTGACGACGAAGCCTTCGGTGGACAAGGCTTCGCGCAGCTCGTCCTGGCTCTCGATGCGCCGCTCCCGGACGACCCGCAGGATCGCGGCATGGCGTTGGATCTTCACGGTGTCGGGCTGCTTCGATGCACGTCCCGTCCTCCCACAAAGGTGGCCAGCACGTCACGCGGAGCGCTCGCCATCACCCGCTCTTCCGGCGTCATGCGAGTCGGCGCGACCCCCTCGGCTGCCGAGCGGATGACGACGATGTCGCCCCATTTTCCCGTCGTCAGCGAGCCGGTCTCGCCTTCGAGCCCGAGCGCGCGAGCGCCGTCCAGCGTGCAGAGCCTCAGCGCTCGGCCGGCGTCCAGACCGGCCAGTACGCGGGCCGCCCGCGCTTCCGCGATCAGATCGAGCGTGCCGACACTGGCAACGCTGTCGGTACCGAGACCCACCCGAAGGCCCGCAGCGAGCAGCGCCGGGAGCGGCGCGGCGCCGTGGCCATGCGCGCGGTTCGAGAGCGGGCAGTGCGCGACTGCCACCCCGGCGGTCGCGAGCCGCCGAATATCCGCGCCATCGGCCTGTACCACATGGATGCACAGGGTGTTCTCGGTCAGCACCCCATGCGCCTCGAGCCAGCGTACCGGCGTGTGCCCGGGCGGCGCCGGCAGGGGGATGCCCCGGGCTCGCCATGCATCCGCGAACGGTCCCGTGCCGCTCGCGAGCAGCGAGCTCTCCGCAGGTGACTCGGCAAGGTGCACTGCCACAGGGAGGCCTGCCGCCCGCGCCCACGAAGCGACCGCCTCGTAGAGCTTCCCACTCACCGTATAGGGTGCGTGCGGCGAGACGCCGAGCCGCACGCGCCCACCCGCACACTTCCCGAGTCGCTCGACTTGCGACTGGAGCTCTCGCAGACTGTCGTCCCGCTGCTCGGGATGCGGCCCGAAGACTTCGTGATACGCGATGCCCGACGCGTGGGACTCCGCCAGCGCTTCGAGGACCGCGCCCGAGTCGCCGGTGTCGGCGATCGTGGTGACCCCTGCCGCCCAGCAGTCGGCGAGCCCGCGGCGCGCGGCGGCCTGAAACGCATCCGGAGAGCGCGAGGCCTTCGCTGCGCGGATGCCGCCGATCCAGGCGGCGAAATCGGGCTCGAGCGGACCAGACGCCAGGCCAGTGAGCTCGAGATGCGTGTGCGTATTGATCAGGCCGGGGAGAATGAGCGCGTCCCCGAAATCTTCGGCCGGTACGCCGTCCGGTGCAGGCACGAGGCGCTCCGGACCCACTGCCATGATGCGCCCGTCCCGGCCGAGCAGTACCGCGCCGTGCTCGATGGCCGGCTCGTCGACGGGAAGCACCCACCGGGCGGAGAGCCGGCGGGCGATCATCCTACCGTTGCGCGTTCGGCGCGGGTCCGACGCCTCCCATGACACCGGTCGAGGTGCCCGCGCCCGCCGCCGGCGCCCCTCCAGGCGAGGTCGGAGGCGGCGCCGCCGGCCGCACGGCGCCCGGAGGCAGCGGCGCGGTCGGCTGCGGGGCGCCATCGGGCGCGGTGCCCGTGCCGCCCATGGGGCCCGTGGTACCGCCCACCGCGCCGAAGGGCGAGTGGATCGGACAGAACGCCGTGGGCTCGGTGCCGGGGATGAACGACTCGATGTAGTGCACGTCCTTGGGACAGAACGGGGTCGCCTTGTAGCCGGTGGTCTTGTCGATGTCCAGCGCGGTGAGCCCGTCCGGCCGGGGCCACGCCGAGGGAATCGCGCGGCGCTCGTAGACTTCACGCATCATCGCCGTCCACGCCGGCGCCGCGAGCACTCCGCCCTGCGCGTTGGCCTTGATCTTCTTCGGCTGATCGAACCCGATCCACACCCCCGTGACCAGGTCCGGCGTGAAGCCGATGAACCAGACATCGAACCCGTCGTTGGTGGTGCCGGTCTTGCCGCCCGCCGGAAAGTTGACTCGCGAGCCGACCGAGCCGACGGCGGTGCCGTGCCGCACGACGTCGCGGAGCGCATCGGTCATGAGCCATGCGTGCGCGGTGTCCATCACCGACACCGACCGCACCTGCGGCTGCCAGAGGATCTTGCCAGCGCGATCCTCCACCCGGAGAATGGCGTTAGGGATCGTGCGCGTGCCGAGATTGGCGAATGTGCTGTACGCCGAGATCATCTCGAGCGGGATCACATCGGCGGAGCCGATGTGAATCGACGGATACGGAGGTATCCGCGTCGTGATCCCGAACTTGGTGGCCTCGCTGATGACGGCGTCCTCACCGATCTCCATGCCCAGCTTGATGGCCACGATGTTCCGCGACATGTACAGCGCCCGCCGTAGCGTCATCGGGCCGTCGAACTCGAGATCGTAGTTCTGCGGGGCCCACGGCAGGGTGTCCGTGGACATCTCGACCGTGAGCGGATCGTCTACCATGACGTGCGAAAGCGGATACCCGGCCTCGACCGCGGCCGCGTACACGATCGGCTTGAACGTTGAGCCCGGCTGGCGCAGCGCCTGCGTGGCGCGATTGAACTTGCTGTCCTCGAAGTCGCGGCCGCCCACCATCGCACGGATGTTGCCGGTTTTGGCGTCGAGCGTGACGACGAGCCCCTGCAGGTACGGCGTCGTCGTGCGGCTTCCGTTGTCCGGGGTGTCCGCCCGCGCGTCGAGGTACTGCCGATAGCTCGGCCATGCGAACTTCCCGTCGGCTCCGCTTTCGATGGCCTCGAGCCGCGCCTCCAGAGCCCGCTCGGCGGCCTGCTGCGTGTCGAGGTCGAGCGTGGTGTAGACGCGATACCCCGACTTGTAGAGATCGGCGCCGAAGCGCGCATCGAGCTGCTGGCGCACGTATTCGACGAAGTATTCCGCCACCCCGCTGAAGTCCGAGTGCGACGAGAGCAGCAGCGGGTACGCCTTCCAGCGCTCGGCATCCTCCGCGGAGAGCAGCTCGTTGTCGCGCAGGAGATTCAGGATGGTGTTGCGGCGCTGGACGCTGAGATTCGGGTTCTTCCGGGGATTGTACCGTGAGGGCGCCTTCGGAATGGCGGCCAGCGTGGCCGCCTCAGCGACATTCAGATCGCGGACCGACTTCCCGAAATACCGCTGCGAGGCGGCCTCGACCCCGTAGGCGCGGTTGCCCAGGTCGATCTGATTCAGGTACAGCTCGAGGATCTTGTCCTTCGGGTACTTGGCTTCGATCTCCCGGGCCACGCGCGCCTCGCGCAGCTTCCGGCGCAGCGACTTGTCCCGACCGCTGATGTCCTCCGGCCAGCGGTTGCGGGCCAGCTGCATCGTGATGGTCGAGAAACCCTCGGCCACGCGGAACTCCACGATGTTGTTCTTGATGGCGCCGAGCACCCGGTACCAGTCGATCCCATGGTGCTCGTAGAACCGCTTGTCCTCGACGGTGATGAACGCCGCCTTCACATACGGCGACATCTCCGCGAGCGGCACCACGGTCCGCCGCTCGAGCCCCAGGTCCGTGATCAGCCGGCCGTCGGCCGCGTAGACCTTGGAGGCCTGGTTCGGATCGTAACCGCCGAGGTCGGCGATCGAGGGGCAGCTGTTGCCCGCGCACGCGCGCGTCCACAGCGCCGTCAGGACGGCGAGTCCGAAAGCAAAGAGGGCGAGGAACGAAACCAGTGTGATGCGGCGAACGCGTGGCGAGCGCCAAACGCGCTGCAGAAAGCTCGGTTGCCGACGGGCCATGCCCGCAAGCTAGCCGGTTGCGGGGTACGTTTCCAGCGGGTACGATTGGCGCCTATGAACGACCTTCTCGAGCTGCTCGGGGCCCGCGGATTCGTGCAGGATGCCACGCCCGGCCTGAGCGAACGCCTGCGCGAGGGCCCGGTGACCGCGTACGCGGGCTTCGATCCCACGGCCGACTCGCTTCACGTCGGTAACCTGGTCCCGGTCATGGGCATGGCCTGGCTGCAACGCCTGGGTCATACTCCGATCGCGCTGGTCGGCGGCGGCACCGGCATGGTGGGTGATCCGAGCGGCAAGCGCGAGGAGCGGCCCGTGCTCTCCCTCGATCAGATCGATCGAAACACGCAGGCCATCGTGCGACAGCTGCGACGGTTCCTGACCTTCGAAGGCGCGAACGCGGCGCGCCTCAGGAACAACGCCGACTGGCTTCGGGACGTCCGCCTCATGGAATTCCTTCGTGACACCGGCAAGCACTTCACCATCAGCTTCATGCTTCAGAAGGAATCGGTGGCGAGCCGGATGGAAGTCGGGATCTCGTACACCGAGTTCAGCTACATGCTGATCCAGGCGTACGACTTCTGGCACCTGTTCAGGACCGAGGGCTGCGAGCTCCAGCTCGGTGGGAGCGATCAGTGGGGCAACATCACCGCCGGCACACACCTGGTGGACCGGCGCGAGGGACGGCAGGTGCACGGACTCGTGTTTCCGCTCGTCACGACCGCATCAGGAGCAAAGTTCGGCAAGAGCGAATCGGGAAATGTCTGGCTCGATCCCGATCGAACCAGCCCCTATCATTTCTACCAGTTCTGGCTCAACACCGACGATCGGGACGTGGAGCGGTACCTCAAACTCTTCACCTTTCTCCCCCTGGACCAGATCGCGCGGGCGCTGGCCGAGCATGCCGGAGATCCGAGTCGCCGCGAGGCACAGCGGGTGCTGGCTCGGGAGGTCACGGCCACCGTGCACGGCGACGCCGCGGCCGAGGCCGCGATTCAGACCAGCGCCGCGCTGTTCACGCGCTCCGCCGAAGGCGCGGAGCTGCCGGCGGAAGCGATCGCCGACATGCCGGAGCGCCGGGTATCGCGGGCGCACCTGCCCGACGGCCTGCCGATTCTCGAGGTGCTGGTGGCCAGCGGCCTGGCAACCTCGAAGGCCGACGCGCGGCGCGGCATCCAGGGCAAGGGCTTCTACCTGAATGGACGGGCCATCGATGACGTCGAGTTGAGGATCGGCGACGACGTTCTGCAAGGCGCGCCCGACGCGCGCTACCTGATCCTTCGTAAAGGGAAAAAGAACTACGTCCGCCTGGTGCTCGAGGCTTAACCCGCCTGCGGCACCCCGGCCAGCTCGGGCAAGGCGGCTGCCTCGTAGTCGAGCATGGCCCAGCTGGTCCAATCTCCGCCCAGACGCTGGCACCAGGAATGTCGCAACTCGTCGTCGAGCCCCACGGCGAAGACTTCGAGGCCGTCGATGTAGCTCGCCTGGACGGCGATGCCGCGCGCCTTCGCGCCCAAATTGAGCCAGTCGCTCCACTCGCCGAATGGACGATCCTGGTATCTGGCCATCACGCCGTCATCCACGCCGATGCCGAACACGGCCAGCCCGCCATTGTGTGCCGAAGTCACGGCCAGGCTCTTCAGTGCACCGCCGAGCGACTCCCACGCATGCCACGGCGTGAACGCCTGATTCTGCCAGCGGTGGTAGAGTGCTCCGTCCCCGCCGATGGCGAATACCGCCAGTCCGCCGTTCTTCACCCGCTCCGCCCGGACCGCGGTGACCCCGGTCGGGGGGGCGTCCAGCGCAGTCCACTCATGCCACTCCGAAAACGGCCGGTCCTGCCACCGATGGTAGACGACGCCGTCCCGAAGGCCGAACAGCGCCAACCCTCCGCCCGGAATGACGGCGGCGTCGAGGCCGGCGATCGGTCCGCCGAGGTCGGTCCAGTCCCTCCACGGAGTCGACGGCGAATCCTTCGACGTGCACCAGGCCCGCTCGCCGTCTCCTGCGAAGAGCGCCGGACCGCGCGAGGGGATATACGTCGCGCAGAGCTCACGGGCTTTGAGGTCGAACGAGTGCCAGCCGTGCGACGGCTGGCGCTGAAGCGCCACAACTCGACCGTCCGTGCCGAGGCCGGCGACCACCGTCCCGAGATTGACGATTTCACGGGCACTGACCTCCGCGGCTTTCCACGGTCCCCAGCGCCCGTCCAGTCGCCGGTCGATCAGCTTGAGCTCGTCCGCCAACCCGACGGCGTAGACACTGCTCAGAGCGGACGCTACTTGTCGAACTTTCATCGAGGTCCTTTCGCGCAACGTGGCGCGTGAAGGCGGGGCTTATGACCAACCGGCAAAATATAGTTACCCGATGGAGTTAATAGAGTATTGTTGACAGAAAGGTCAAGCCTGGCGTCATCCCTACAGCAGTGTCCCTCCGAGCAGCAACCTCGCCATCGTGAAATAGATCACTAGACCGGTCACATCCACGAGCGTGGCGACGAACGGCGCGGAGGCGCTTGCCGGGTCGGCACCGAAGCGCCGCAGGACGAACGGCAGCATGGAGCCCGCCAGCGTCCCGAACATGACCACA
>DATLBL010000063.1:0-6835 GCA_035526925.1 Gemmatimonadales bacterium | reverse complement strand
AGCGTGAGTCAATGGGGTTGAGCGCTGTGACGCCCTCCTCCGCGACGCGTCGGTGGCCGGTTATGAGCTCCCCTGATATTTTCGGCCTCGTCCCAGCTCCAACCCTGATTCTTGGGCTCTTCCCGTGGCTCTCGGCTCAGCCTCGTCGGCCTCTGCGCGCTCCCAAGCGCCGCCGCACACCCCCATGAACCCGCCAAGGAGCGCTATGGCGCCGTTGCCGGACGGGTCCAGGTGAACGGCACACTCCTGCTGGCCGTGCTGGGCTGCGGTCGGGCGGCCCGGTCCTACCTGCCGCGGTGTCGGCTGGAATTCGGTGTTCGGCAGGAGGAAAGCTTCACGATCGGAACAGGTGGCCGCGGGTATGTCCTGCGGAGCCTCTCCGACCGGCATTGGCCGGCTTCGGGCGCCGCTCGCCGTGCGCTTGACGCCGTGGGCACCATACGCCGGCGGTTGGTTCGAAGGCAGAGCAGTCTGACTCGCGCACCGGCGCTGCAGCTTCGAGCCTTCGCGGACGTGGTTCGGGGTCGGATTCCACCCAGCCCCGGCACCCTCGACGGGGTGGCCGCGACGCAGGCGATCGAGGCCGCGCGGCTCTCGCTGGCGCACGGCGGCCTCGGAGTAGCCGTTCCGGCGACGCCGAGCTTGTGATCGACGGCTGAACGGCCGGCATGGCTCTGTCCGGCTCACTTGGTCGAGCGCACCACCTCGATCGAGCCGTCCCGATTGTCTCTGACCTCCCAGCCTGCACCCTTCAGCAGCCCGCGTATCCGGTCGGCCTCGCCAAAATTGCGCGCGGACTTGGCATCCTTGCGTCTGACCGCCCATCTCGCGGCCCAGGAGCGCTGCGCCTCCGGGTCGCCGGGAGGTGGCGCCTCGGTCAGCCCCTGCTCGCCCGTCGACTCGACCTCGACCGCCGTCCCTACCTTCAGCACCTGCACCGTCGACGTCACGCCGAGCACGCCTTCGGCACGCCGCCACGCATCCAGGGCGCGCGGCCCGGCCGTTTCACCCGCGTCGAATGCGCCGTTGCCTGCGGTGGCGAACGCGAACATCGCCGCCACGGCGCGAGGTGCGTTCAGGTCGTCGTCGAGCGCCTCGCGCACCTCGTCGTCGAGTCGGGCCGCGGCGCTGGCGAGGGCGGGCCCGTCGTCGTTCGCGGCGGACGCCTGGAGCCGGACCTGGAACTCACCGAGCCGGCGCGATCCCTCGCGCGCACTGGCCAGAGCTTCATCGGTGAGATCGAGCTGCCGGCGGTAGTGCACCTGGAACATGAGCAGTCGAACGGCACCCGGATCGACGCCGTCCTCACGCAGATCCCTGGCCGTCGTGATGTTGCCGAAACGTTTGGACATCTTCGTGCCGCGGATGTTCAGGAACTCTCCGTGCAGCCACACCCGGGCGAACTCGTCGCGCCCCGTGTAGGCGCAGCTCTGCGCGATCTCGTCCTCGTGATGGGGGAAGATCAGGTCGACCCCACCCGCATGGATGTCCAGCACGTCGGTGCCGAAGCGTCGCCGGAGAAGCTCGAGCGCCATGGCGGAGCACTCGATGTGCCATCCCGGGCGGCCACGTCCAAAGGGGGCGTCCCAGGCCGCGCCGACGGCCTCGTCCTCCGGACGCGCCGCTTTCCAGAGCACGAAGTCACGCGCGTCCTCCTTGCTGTACTCGTCGGCGCTCACCCGCTCGCTCGCGCCGGCGCGCAGCTCGCGACGGTCGAGCTGCGACAGGCGGCCGTAGGCGGGAAACCGGGCGATCGCGAAGTACACCGAGCCATCGTCCCCGACGTACGCGACGCCCCGGGCGAGCAGGCCCTGGATCAGCTCGATCATGGGGGCGATGTAGTCGGTGGCGCGCGGCTGCTCGGTCGGGGGCTTGATGCGCAGCCAGTCCCGATCCTCCTCGAACGCACGTGCGAACGGGTCGACGTGCGCCCGCAGCGACACCCCCTTGTCTCGCGCGGCCGCGATGGTCCGGTCGTCCACGTCGGTGAGATTCATGATGTGAAAGACGTCGTACCCGCTCGCCTCCAGCCAGCGGCGGAGGAGGTCCTCGAACAGGAACGTCCGGAAATTGCCGATGTGCGCGTAGTTGTAGATCGTCGGGCCGCAGGTGTACAGCGACACTCGCCCCGCTTGCAGGGGGGTGAAGGGTTCGAGGCGTCGGGTGAGCGTATTGTGAAGGCGGAGGCTCATCCGCCGGCAGCCCCGGCCGCGGCCTGCGCGATCGGATCCGAGGCCGGTCCGCCTTCGACGCGCACATGGACCCGACGCTGCGGAAACGGAATCTCCAGGCTCTCGCGGTCGAAGCGATTCTTGATTCGCCGGCGGAACTCGCGCGCGACCGCCCACTGGGAGCCGGGCTGGGTGCGGATCATGGTGCGGAGGACCACCGCGCTGTCGCTCAGCGACTCGACGCCGAGCACCTCCACGGGGCCGTCGAGCTGCGATCCCCACGCCTTGTCGGTGGAGAACTGCGCGGCTTCGTCCCGCAACACTTCGAGAGCGCGGTCCACGTTCTCGTCGTACGGCACGCCCACGTCGACCACCGCCCGGGACCAGCCGCGGGTCTTGTTGCTGACCACCTTGATCTCGCTGTTGGGCACCACGTGCATGATGCCCTCTCCGTCGCGCAGCTGCACGACGCGCAGCGTCATCTTTTCCACCAGCCCGCTCTTGCCCGCAACCTCGATGACATCACCGATGGCGAACTGGTTCTCGAACAGGATGAAGAACCCCGAGATGACGTCCTTGACGAGGCTCTGTGCCCCGAACGACACGGCCAGGCCCAGAATGCCCGCTCCGGCGAGAATCGGCCCGATGTCGATGAAGACGTTGAAGGTGAGCAGGAGCGCGATGACCAGCACGACCACGCGTCCGACGCTTCGAAGGAGCTGGGCGATGGTCTGGCCGCGACGTTCGCGCAGCGTGGTGACCGAATCATCGCCATCGTCGACGGCGAGCTCGATCCGACGGGCCGCGAGCCGCACGACCCGATACGCCAGCCAGGCCAGCAGCCAGATGCCGAGCACCCGCGCGCCCGCTCGGGCGAGCTCCTCCCCGTCGATGCGAAGGATGGCGCCGATGCGGCGGAGGACTTCCCCGAACGTGAAGAGTGGTACGAGGTTGAGCGCGAGCATAGACCTGGGCCGAAAGCGAGCCCTAACCTAGAAGCGCCAGCATGCGCGAGTCAACCGGAGCCCGCGTCATGGTATTCGATCCAGGTGGCGGCCACGGGAATTCGCGCGGCCGCGCAGGCGGCGAGCGCCGGCTCCGCGCCATCGAGGCCCAGCGGGAGCGCGAGGCGGCCGTCCTGGACGCGCAGTCCGGGGTAGATGGCACGCAGCTCCCGGACCGCCGGCAGGTACGGTGCCCCGATGACGATCTGGAGCGTGCGCCAGGCGATGAGCCGGTCCGCTGCGATCACCAGGGGATGCTCCCCCTGCCGGACGAGCACGGCGGCGCAGCGTCGGAGCAGGTAGCCAAGATCGGTGGCGGCGAGGAGGGCGCGTCCGCCGGCGCGCAGGTGCAAGGGCCACCGGGCCAAGCGCACCCAGGCGCCGAGGGGTTCCCCGGGGTGTGCGTGGTCCAGCGCGCGGCGGAGCGGGTAGGAAGAAGGAAGGCGGGAAGCGGCGCCGGGGAGCATGCGACATGCTCGCATCACCGGGCCCCGCGGGCGGCATCGATTCCTGAGTCGCCGTACCTGAATTACACTGGCCGACCGCTCCGCCTCATCGCAGCTCGAGGGGCAGGAGCTTTCCCCCCTTCTTCACCCCGAGCCGAATCGGCCGCGGCGGGCCCGAGCGGGGGATCGTCACTTCCGCCCAGAGCTCTTCGCCTGCGGCGCGGCGCGAAGGGTCGGGCACGTGTTCCGGGATGAAGAACGCCACCGGCTCGGCCAGCTGGGGCGTGGGTACGCCCCCGATCTCCCGCATTCGGACGCGCGGCGTCGACACCGCGGCGTCGAGCTCGCCGACCAACGATCCGTTGTCCGCACGCAGGCGCACGCCCGATTCGGCGTACGCCGCGGTGTCCAGCGGAGCGCCCGTCAGCGGAACCTCCAGCGACAGGCTGACGTAGCGTCCGCGCAGAGGCGTCGAGGGGTCGTATGGTGCCGTGCGGGTCCAGGCACGCGGCAGCCGCGTCCGGTCCGCGAGGAGCTTGAGGCCGAGGCTTCCCACCATGGCGACGTGGATGGCCGCCAGTAGAAGACCCGTGCGCCGGCGGTTCATCTCCGATCGTCCTGCACGCGTGCCACGAGGCGCCGGCGTCCTCGTTCGAGCGCCCACCCACCACCGAGGAACAGCAGACCGAGCCCGACGAGGCTGGCCGAACGGCCGAGCCGGTCCATGAAGCTCGAGAAGTAGAACACCAGCACGGTGATCGCGAAGCCGGCCACGCCGAGGTTGATGCGCTCGGACCGGCGTTCGATCACCCCCCAGGCGAGGAGACCTAGGCTGAAGGCACCTCCCCAGAGGTACGGAGCAGCACCTCGCTGAGCGGTAAGCCATGGGCCGGCCACGACCCAGGCGGCGAGAGCGAGATATGGCGGCGACACCTGACGGCGAAGCCACCACGTCAGGGCCAGCGGCGCGCCGATCGCAATCGACCAGCCCGCCACGCGAAGCGGCCCGCTCAACCCCGCCCCCGCGCGGAGTCCGCTCAGCTCGCTCGTCACCAGCACGAGCGTCGCCGGAATGAGGCCGATGCCTCCGATCCAGGCGAGCACCGCGCGCGACGTTCGCGCCCCGCCAGCCGGCGCGGGGAGCGCGCCCAGATAGGCGAGCGCTGTCGAGAGCAGTCCGACCGCGAGCACCGGCCCACCTGCTCTCGACGTAGCGGCCGTCATCCACTCACCCACGAGCCAGGCTGGGGTCAGCAGTGCCGCGAGGAGCACGTGCGGCCAGTCTCGCAGCAGCACCCACCCGGCCCATGCGCCGAGGGCCCAGAGCAACACCCCACCCGGCCAGTGCTCGGACAGGTGAAAGATCTGGCCCGACAGAAAAATGCCGCCCCCGAGGGCGGCGGTGCCGCAGGCGTGGAGACTCGTGCTCACCGCGGGCGATCGCTCGGCGGTGAAGGCGCCCGCGAGGTGGAATGCGCCCAGCGTGAGGAGGACGAGCGCGAAGCGGCTGCCGGGCGCCATCGCGTCCCAGTGTGCCGCTACGAACAGCAGCATGCCGGCGCAGAGCAGCAACCCGCCGAGCCCGACCGCCAGACGCACGGGCCACCCGACCGCCAAGCCGCCGCGCCGACCGGCTTCCCATGCCCGTATTCGATCGGCGGCGGCAGGCTCGAGCACTCCGGCCTCGACCCACTCCCCCACCCGGTCCTCCCAGGCGCCGGCCACCTCAGGCCGTGCGGCGCGCCTGATCGTGTCGCGCGCGGGCGCCGGCGATGGCGTCCACGAGGGGGGCCGGATCGAACCGCACCGGATCGGTGGCTGGGAGGCCGGTCTCGCGCGCCGCGGCCTCGCAAGCCCGCAGCGCGTCTTCGTCGCTCATGTCGTACGTATTGAGCGAGATCCCGATGACCTTGGTCGGGTGCACCGCCGATCCGACGGTTTCGTAGAGTCGGATGTACTCGGTAAGCGGCGGGATCCGGAGCCACGCCGCCTGTCGGTAGTCGCCGATGTACTCGCGCGTGGACTGGTGGCAGAGGATGAGCGCATCGGGACACGACCCGTGCAGCAGCCCGAGCGTCACGCCGGAGTATCCCGGATGGTTGAGGCTCCCCTGCCCCTCGACGAGGACGACGTCCGCGTCTTTGGCTCCCTCGAGCACCAGCCGCTCAGCGGCGCCCGCGATGAAATCGGCGACCACCGCGTCGACCGCGATGCCCCAGCCCTCGATCATGATGCCGGTCTGACCCGTGGCCACGAAGCGGGTCCGGACGCCGCGCTCGTTCAGACGGTCGGTGAGCTTCAGCTGCGCGGTCATCTTCCCGACATTGCAGTCGGTGCCCACGGTGAGCACGATCAGCGGATCCACGGTCTTGGCGAGTCCCGAGGCGATCGGCAGATCGGCCGGCGGCTTGCGCAAGTCGAAAATTTTGCGACCCCTGGTCCGTGCGAGGTCGGCGAGGAGGGGATCGTCGCCGAGAAACGTATGGAGACCGCTCCACAGGTCGCAGCCGTGGTCGAGCGCCTCGGCGAGCCAGGCGCGCCATTCCGCCGGCATTCGCCCGCCCTGCGGCGCGATGCCAATGAGGATGGCCGTCGGCCCAAGCGCGAGTCCCTCCCGCATCGACCCGACCACGGGGAGGGCGCCGCCGAAGCCCAGCACGTCCTGCACGGTGCGCCCGGCCTTCTGGCGGTCGAGCACGCCGACGGTCCGTTCGGGACGGAAACGAATGACCGAGTTGGCGGTCTTGGAGGTCATCGGCTCGAAGTCGCCGTCGGCCACGATGAGGAAGCGTGGTTCGTTCATGCAGTTAGGGACGGGCGGGTTGGATGGTGGGCTCTACGCCGGACGGCACGGTGCCGCTCGGCCGAACTTCGGTGATCGGGTCGCCGTAGACCTCGCCGAGCAGGATATGTCGCACGAGGATCATCACTAGCGCGAGGATCGGGACCGCGATGATGAGCCCGGCCAACCCGAACAGTTTTCCAATCAGCAACACGCCCGCGATCGTCACGACCGGCGGGAGATTCACCTGGCGCTCCATGACCACGGGCGCGACGAAATTGGCCTCGATGATGTGGACCACGACCCCCAGCGCCGCCACCAGCAGCGCTTTCCCGACGCCGAACGCGCCCAGGGCGAACAGCGCGGGGAGCACCGTCGAAAGCAGGACGCCAAAAAACGGCACGATAGCGGCGACGCCCGCGAAGACCCCGA
>DATLBL010000062.1:0-3078 GCA_035526925.1 Gemmatimonadales bacterium | reverse complement strand
CGTCCGGACGCCGATGCGTCATCAGCACTCGTCCTCCCCAGCGCACGCCATCGGACGGCCCGAGACTGAGCTCGCCACCGACGAGGTAGGTGACGTACCACCACTCGTCCGGACCAGTCGTGACATTGAAATAGTGCCATTCCCCCCATGTGCTGTCCGGCGCCGGTGGGATGTGGAAACGGTCGAGCTCATCGTAGAGCTGCTGCCGGGTAGGCGAGACGTACGCCGAATCGGCGGGCGAGTCGTGCCAGACGCCATTCCGAATGTCGAGTCCGGCACCGACGGCGGCGGCGCGATTCGGAATTTCGCCTCCGGCTCGCACCGGCGCGGGATCGCAGGACTCGCCGGCCCGACACAGATAGAGGAGCTTGCCCTCGATGGCTGGGGCGACGGTGCGGATGACGCCGGCGAAGCGGGGCCCGCCGATCGCCTGCCGCGTCAGGAAGCGCGCGCGGTCGATCCCGAAGAACATCCCGCCCAACCCTCCGGTGCGCATGGCCTCGACATCGATGCCCTGCGGCAGCACCGTGATCTCGCCCCCTCCCACCAACGACACGTCGCGACTCTGTTCCACCATCGCCTCGCCGACCGAAAGCAGCACGACCATGACCCCGACACCGATCGCGAAGCCGGCCAGCAGGAACAGCGCGCGAAGCTTTCGAACCCACAGGTGGCGAAAGGCGAGGGTCAGCAGCATCAGTCCTGGATCGTCCCGTCCAGCATATGGATGACGCGGCGCGCCTCCCCGGCAAGCCGGTCGTCGTGGGTCACCACCACCAGCGTGGTACCGTCGGCGTTGAGCCGCCGGAACAGCTCGAGGATCTCGTGGCCCGTGGCGGCATCGAGCTCGCCGGTGGGCTCGTCGGCCAGGAGCAGCGCAGGACGGTTGGCCAGCGCCCGCGCGATCGCCACGCGCTGCATCTCCCCGCCGGACAACTGCGTGGCGCGGTGATCCCCGCGGCCACCCAGCCCGACGTACTCCAGCAACTCACGGGCGCGGGCGCGCCGCTCGGCGCGCGGCACCCGGGCTTCGGCCATGGGCAGCTCCACGTTCTCGCGCGCCGTGAGCACGGGCAGGAGATGGAATCGCTGAAAGATGAAACCGAGCCGCGTGAGCCGGAGGTGGGTGAGCTCGCGGTCGGAGAGGGTGCGCAGCCGGGTACCCAGGATTTCGACGTCACCCGCGGACGGGGTATCGATGCCGCCAAGGAGCTGCAGCAGGGTGGATTTCCCGCTGCCGGAAGGACCGACGATCGCCGCGTACTCGCCGGCCTCGATCCGAAGCGAGACGCCACGCAGCGCGTGGACGATCTCGCCGTTCATGGGATAGTCCTTGCGCAGCTCGCGCGCGAGCAGCGGCGGCGTCACGTGGCTTCCGCCCGGAGCGTGGCCGCGATCGGCGCGCGCGACGCCAGCCATGCGGGATAGAGTCCGGCCAGCGCGCCGGTGAGCAGCAGCACGAGGGCGGAGAGCCCGAGCGTATCGGCCCGTGGCACGAAGAAGGAGAACGCCGCGGGCAGGCCCGGGAAGCCGGTGAGAATGGCATCGAGGTATTCGGCCGTCGCGAGCCCGAGCACGATCCCGAGGAGCGCGCCGACCGTGGTGAGCAACATCCCCTCGGCGAGCGTCTGGCCGATCACGGTCCCACGACTGACGCCGATGGCTCGCAAGGTGGCGATCTCACCGAGGCGCTCGTTCACCGTGATGGTGAGCAGCGTCCCGATCAGCAGCACGGTGACGATGAGGCTCATGCTGCCGAGGATGTAGGAAAGTTGGCGAAAGTAGACGAGGCGCTCGCGAAAGTGTGCCACCAGATCGGCGACACTGTTCACCTCGACCTGCGAGAACCGGGAGCGGAGCCTGGCCGTCAGCCCCGTCACGGCCGCGTCCTCGCGCGCCTTCACGAGGATGACCGAGGCACGATCCGCCGCCGGCTGCCCGGCAAGCCGCTGCATCAGCGGCAGCACCGTGCCCACGGATGGCTGACCGCGGGAGTCGTACAGCCAGCGCACCATGCCGCGCACCGCCAGTCGCCGCCCGATACTCGCCGTGACGGTCTGCGGATCGAGCCGGCCGACGAGTGTCACGGTGTCTCCCGGACCGGCGCCAAGGATCCTGGCCGCCGCCTCGCTCAGCACCACGCCGAAGGTGTCGGCGGGGGTGAGATCGCTTCCCGCAGTGAGCTGATAGAGTGACTGCGCCTCGGGCTCGATTCCGTAGCCGAAGAGCGTCACCAGGGAGTCCGTGGTCCGCCCGTACAGCGAAGTGCCGAGGACCGCACCGGCCGCTTCGACGGCGGGGTCGCGGCGGATAGCTGCGACGATACCTGCGGCGCCCGGCATCGTGGCCTCGGTATCGAAGGGCAGCGTCCCCTTCGGCGTGAGACGGATCTGGTAGCCGCGGCCGAGGAGCAGGTCGGTGAATGACTTGTCGATCCCGCCGCTCAGCATCACCATGTCGAGCAGCATGGCCGCCGCGACCGCGATTCCCGCCAGCGAGAGTGCCGTCCGCAGCCTGTGGCGGAGGAGGCTCTTGAGCCCCCATGCGAGCCCTCTCATCCCCTGCCCCAGAGCACCATCGGCCGGGTGTGCACGAGCCGCCAGGCGGCCGCCGCGCCGGCCGCGAGCCCCAGCGCCAGCGAGAGCGCCACGCTGAAGAGCACGATGTGGGGGGTGATGAGCGAGAAGATGAGCGCCGTGTCGAAAAATCGCCGATAGTACGCGTTGGTAGCGGCACCGGCAGCGAAGGCCAGGAGGGTGCCGAGCCCGGAGCCGACCACCGCAATGAGCGCGGCTTCGAGCAACAGCGCTCCGAAAATCGTCCGGCGCCGCACGCCGACGAACCGCATCACCGCCGCGTCCATCCGGCGCTCTTCCACCTTGAGCAGCATGATGCAGAGGAGGAACACGGCGCTCGCCACGATCGTGATGACGGCGATGGCGCGGTGGAACCGGCTCACGACCAGAAACGTCTGCGACGACTCCGACGCGATGGCAGCCGACGGGTACGCGTCGTATCCGAACGCCGTCCGTCCGAGCGCGGCCACGGCGCTGTCCACGGGAACTCCGGGCTCGACGC
>DATLBL010000061.1:0-6449 GCA_035526925.1 Gemmatimonadales bacterium | reverse complement strand
GAGAGCTCGACCTCCTTGGCCACCGTCACGCCGTCCTTGGTGACCGTGGGCGAGCCGAATTTCTTGTCGATGACGACATTACGGCCCTTGGGACCGAGGGTGACCTTCACCGCCTCGGCGAGCGCGTCGACGCCCCGCTTGAGCTTGGCGCGGGCATCGGTATTGAAGAGAAGCTCCTTCGCAGCCATCTGATAATCTCCTTAGTGGGGACGAGCTGGGTTCAGCCGAGCTTGGCGAGGACGTCTGACGCCTTGATGATCACATACTCGTCACCATCGAGCGTGTAGGGCGTGCCGCTGTACTTCCCGTAGATGACCTGGTCGCCGACCTTGACGTCGACGGGCACGCGGGCGCCCTTCTCGAACCGACCGGGACCGACGGCGATGATCTCACCCTGCGTGGGCTTCTCTTTCGCGGTGTCGGGGATGTACAGGCCGCCGCGCATCGACTCGGCTTCCTCCGCCGGGGCAATGACCACACGGTCCTCGAGCGGCTGGATCTTGAGGCCGGGCTTGGCCTTGGTAGCAGTCGCCATCTCTGTCCTCCACAGCTTTGTTGGGGTGGTATAAGGCAAGCATTTTCAGTAGTTTAGCACTCTGTTCATAAGAGTGCTAACGTCTGGTCGCAAAGATAAGCGGTGGGACCCCCCTGTCAAGCGTTCGGAAGAGGGCCTAGGCAACCGGAGTGCCGTGAAGAGTGGCCGATTCGGCAGAGCGGAGAGTCGGACCGCCTGCCAGTTCGAGCGCCGAATGTCAGGGCGACAGGGCGGGACCATGCGAGGCCGATCAAGGGGAAGCGGCGACGCGGCGTCGATACCCTACAGGTCGAAGCGCAGCTCGGCGCCGACGTACCGGCTCTCGCGGCGGAAAAACTGTCGCTGCGTCGACAGGCCATCGTGGGCGATGAGCGCCACACCGATCTCGCGACTGGTCCCCGAGGGCGCGAGCGTCACGCCGAGCTTGGCGGAGCTGCTCAGACGCCAGCTCGTCGCGGCGGTGCCTTCCAGAAAAATCCCACCCACCGGGCGCAGTGCGCCGCCCAGCATCGACCCGATGCGCCCGCCGTGGAAGTCGACGGCGAGCGCCGCAGCCGGACGGTCAAGATCGAGCTCGTCGACCAAGACGTAGCTGACATTTCCGGAAAGCCGGATGCGTCCCGGTCCGTAGCTCACCCAGGCGGACGCCACCTCCCGGGTCCAGTCGAGCCGGCTCGCGCCGAAGCGGTCTCCGTACTCGTCGCCCAGATGACTGCTCTCGTGGTACAGCTCGCCGGTGACCGTCCACGCTCCGAGCGACGCCGTGGTGTTGATCCCGACCGTCCAATCGTTGCTGATGAGGGCGCTCTTCCGGTCACCAAGGCTGAACCGGCCGGCGACCTGCGTGCCGAACCCCAGGGAGATCGGGCGCGAGCCGCGCCGGAGCGCGATGACCGGAAAGTTCTCGCCGAGGACGACCTCGGCTTCGGGCTCTCGGCCGAAGTCGCTCTCGCCGCGCCGCACGGAGATGATGCGACCGACGATCCCGTGCACGCGTGGGGAGGCCTGGGGCAGCTCGAAGCTGGGAATGCTCGGAAGGATGCGCGTCTGGCCCGCCGCCGCTCCCGGCACCAGGCACAAAAACACCACCACCGCGTGCCATGCACGGATGCTTGACATTGACCGGACGCCCTCAGATGTTCCCCACGGCGTAACCCGCGGGCCCGCGCCTGTTTCGGTCTTCTAATGTGAACGAGCGTAAGTTGTCCGACGGCCGAGAGTGGCGCAATGCCGCGCTCGCCCTCCCTCCTCATCGCGGAGCACCGCATGCTGCTGTGGAGTACGCTGGTTGCCATTTCGGCGCTGACGGGGCCGGGCCCCGCGCCGAAGGCCTCGGTCAGCGTCATCGTGGATTCCTCGAAGCACGAGCTGACCATCACCGCCGGGCCATACGACCTTCCCAACATGCCCCCGATGGAAGCCCACGCGATGATGGACCTTGGCGCGTCGCACGATACGCCGGTCCAACACTTCGAATGGCCGGTCGATGGCTGGTTCCGCGGCTTCCGCGTGGATCTGGTCGACGCCAAGGGTCAGCCCATGCCCCGGCACGTGATGCACCATCTTATCATGGTCAACTTCAGCCGGCGGCAGCTGCTGTACTCCGCGGCAGAGCGCTTGATGGGTGCGGGCACCGAGACGGACGAGGAGATCAGCGTGCCGAAGACTATCGGCGTGCCGATGACACCCGGGATGAAGCTGGGCATGTACGTCGCGTGGCACAACGACACCGGGAAGGACTTGAACGGCGTGTTCCTCAAGCTGACGATGCTGTGGACGCCCAAGAATCAGAACCCTCGCCCGGTCAACTCGCTGCCCATTTACATGGACGTCAACCTGACCGTCGGCGGGAGCAACACCTTCGACGTGCCGCCCGGCAAGTCTGCCAAGGCGTACGAGTTCACGCTCCCCGTCGGAGGCAGGCTCCTCGGTGTCGGCGGTCATATGCACGATTACGGCGTGGGTGTCCGGCTCGAGGACGCAGAGACGGGCAAGGTCATCACACGCGTGGTGGCCACGCGTGACAGCGCCGGCAAGGTCAGCAAGATCAGCCGGAAGCTCTACGGGGTGAGCGGCGATGGCCTCAAGTTGAAGGCCAATCACAAGTACCGGGTCGTGGGAGACTATGACAACCCGACGGGCGAGCTGATCATCAAGGGCGCCATGGCGCACATCGTCGGGCTGTTCGTGCCGGACGACATGAGCCTGTGGCCCCGGATCGATGCCAGCGATCCGACCTATCAGCGCGATCTGGCGTCGCTGCAGGTGCGTGGCGAAGAGGCGGGCCAGATGCAGCACGGGGCCGGGCACGAAGGCCACGGTGGGGGCACGCCTTCGGCGTCCGCACCCGATCAGCACGGCGATCAGGCGGCGCACGAGGGACACCAGTAGCGGTCCGGCTCTGCGCCGGGAGGGATCTCGGTCGGACAACAAAGGGGGCATGCTCTCGAGCATGCCCCCTTCTTCTATGCGGGATCGTTCTGGACGCTACTGCACGATCCGCCGGACGCCTACCCATCGGGCATACCACCAGCGTCCGTACGGGTCCTCCGCGCTGAGCGTGCTGACCTGAACGCCGCGGGTGGCGCTATGGATGAAGCGTCCCTCGCCGATGTACATCCCCACGTGGGTGACTGCGCCGCCCCGGTTCGAGAACGTGAGCAGATCGCCTGGCAGCAGCGCGCGGACATCCTTCCGCACCTTGCTCCCCTCGCGCGCCTGATCCACGCTGCGCCGAGGCAGCGTGACGCCGTGGCGGCCGTACGCGTACTGGATGAGCCCGGAGCAGTCGAACCCCCCACCTTCGCTGCCGGTGCCACCGTACTCGTACGGTCGACCCATGACCTCGGTCGCGGTGGCGATCACCGAGTCGGCCAGCCGGGAGGCCGAGCTGGACGAAGGCGAGACCGGCTTCGGTCCAGGGCCGACAGGCGGCGGAAGCGTCGGCGGGTTGCCCGAAGCCGGGCGAGCACCTGCGATTCCCGTCGGAGCCGCGGGGGATTTCCGCCTCCTCCCACCCAGATTGAGCGACACGCCGGCGCTCAGCTCGAGCCCGTCGCGCCGATCGAGTGAGATCTCGCGCCATCGTCCCTCGAACCCGACGCGAAGGAACGATGCCGGCACCAGCTCGTATCCGGCCCCTGCCGACCACGACGTCCACACGCTCGAGAATGACTGCGAGCGCGGCGAGCCCATGCCGGCGCCCACACCGGCGACGAGATACGGCCCCGCGCCACGAAACGCCGTGACATCGAAGCCGAGCCCGGCGAACGCACCGTCGGTGCCGCCGACCCGGCGCATGTAGTCGCCGTGCAGTGTTGTCGCGAAGGGGCCGGTGAGCGGGCGTGCGAGGCCGACCCGGTAGACGGTCCACCCGTCGTCGTCGTAGAAGCGGCCGATGCCGCCCTCGAGTCCCTGCGCGGCCGCGGGGCGCGCACAGGCGAGCCAGATCAGCGTGAGCGCGGCCGCGCGCATCAGCGACGCTCCCGCACCGGCCGACCGGTCCGGAGATCCACGAGGTAGCTGTCCCCCGGCGTGCATTTGTCGGACAGCCGCGCGCGCATGGTCGTGTCATCGAGCAGCGTCGGTGGGGTGCCGGTGTACAGCAGCGGAACCGGCGTGCGCTGCCCGGCGCGGCGGATCTCGAGTGCGCGGTCCGTGCAGAGGCCGCGGGGACCGCTGTCCGAGCGCGCCAGCGTGTACCAGATCTCCGTGCCGCCGGACGTCGTGGCCACCAGCGAGTCTGCGGGCGCCCGACGCTCCGCCTGGTTGCTCGGCGGGGAGTCGTGCTCGGCCGGGCGCTCGACGCAGGCAAGGCTGCCAAGCATCACCGAGGTCAGCGGGGCGCGCAGCCTCATTCCGAAGTTCCGTTCATGACGCCCGGCAGCGGGAGTGCCACGGTATCGGGAGTGCCGTCCTCGGTCACCGCGAGCACTTCGCGGGCCTCGGGACTCTGTCGCAGGTAATGCAGCCAGCCGAGGATGGCCGCGAACCCGGTGATGGCGCCGCAGAGCGCGGTAACGGCCAGTCCGCGCACCGGATCCTCGATGCGCATGGCGAGCAGCGCACCACCCACAGCCCCGAAAAACGAAGCTGCCCACGCCAGGAACGGCGTAAGCAGCCACCCGAATATCCGGAAGACGAGCCGGAGCCAGCGCATCGGTCAGGCGCGATTCGCGCCCAGACCCGACAGGGCGGTAGCCAGGGCGAGGCCGGGAAGGAAAGCCACTCCGAGAGTACCGAGGTTCCATCCCGCGCCGGGGAAGTGGACGACCACCGCGAGCACCGCGAGCACCACGGCGCAGGCTAGCGCTGTGCCGAACGCTGACGCGGGTGAGACCGCGCCGCGTTTGGCGAGCTGATTGGCGAGCATCCAGGCGCCCATCCAGGGCAGGAAGGTGCCCACCATCCACCACACCGGATGGTACCACCAGTTGCTGCCGCCGCCGAGTTCCAGCCACCGGTGACCATACGTGCCGATGTTCTGCAAGAGCGTCACGTCGATCAGCAGGTAGACCACCGCGGCACCCAGTCCGATGCCGGCCGCCCCGGCGATGCCCTCGATCGTGCGCGGTCTGGTCCACAGCCCCGGGAGCAAGGTGACGGCGGCAAGACCGAGAATTACGACGACCCCCAGCAGCGCCGTCTGCAGCCCGCCGTTCGGCAGCAGTCGAGAGACGAGGGAGATGACCAGCACGAACACGGACTCGAGCAATCCGAGGATCACCGATCCGCGCACGATGGCGGGCACACCCGTGACATCGTGGTCCGCGCGCAGTTCCGCCGCCGAATGCATGCCGTCTCCGGAAGAGAAAAGAGTGTTCAAGTATACGCAGCCGCCGAGGGCGCAGCCAAGGGTGCGGTCACGTCCCCCAGGCGAGCACGACCGCGAGGTCGGTGATAGCCCAGGCCCCGAGTGCACGATACATACCCCGCTCGTGGTCGCCGGGGGCCATGCGGTCCCACCGACCTCGCCAGGGGACCAGCACAACTGCCCAGGCGCTCAGCGCCGCCGCCATGGCGATCCAGCGCCCGCGATCGGCTGCGCCCAGTGTCCATCCCGCACGCACCCCCGCCGCGGCGAAGACTGCGAAGGCGAGCCCCGCCGCGGCCATCGCGGCGGAGAGGCTCCGCCGAATTCCGAGTACGCAGGCCAACGTGCGGTCGCCGCGACGGGTATCCTCGTCGAGCTGGTAAAGCTGCGTCAGGGGGTACAGCGCGGCGAAGAGCGGGCAGAACGCGAGCAGCACGAGGCCGCGCGCGGGATCGATCGGCAGCCCCGTGGCCGCCCAGCCGGCGTAGGGCGTGAGCGTGCCGAACCCCCACATGTTGATGACCCAGTCCGCCCCGGCGACGGCCTTCAGGCGCAGCGGCGGCACCGAATACGCCAGTGAAAGCACCAGGCAGGCGGCATACGCGGCGGCGTAGCCGGTACCGAGACGAAGCGCGAGCACCTGACCGAGCAGCATCAAAACCACGCTGAACGGCGCCAGGTACCGCGGCGGTTGTGGCGGACCCTTCAGGTATGCGACGTCGCCTTCATCCCGGTCATACGCGCTGTTCACCGCCAGCGTGCCGCCGTTGAGGCATACCACCCAGAGCACGAGCCCGAAGAGGGCCGGACCCAACCTCTCTCCCGACACCGCCCCGGCGATGCCGACCGCGAGGACGTACCCGACCGCCGTGTGCGCAGCCATGATGGGCCACTCGGCGGGCCGGAGATGGAGGAGGTAATCGAACCGCCGGCCGAAAATGCGGTAGCCGGCGGCGCGCGCGGTACTCACCAGGTGAGGCCCAGATGGCCGGCCGCGAGGTGCAGCCCTCGCAGCGTGAGATCGGGATCGGTCTTTTCGATGGTGGCCGAGAGCGGCGCGACGACCGGAGCGAGCCCGCCGGTGGCCGCCACCATCGGGCG
>DATLBL010000060.1:0-31394 GCA_035526925.1 Gemmatimonadales bacterium | reverse complement strand
CCGTTCTCGAGCCGAACGAGCTGGGCGTGGTGGGCTTCCTTGCCGTGGTTCACGAGGCGGAAGGTGACCACGCCGGCGGGGACGGTCGCGGGCACGGCGAGCGCGAAGTCGTTGGCCTCGACCGTGACCACCGGGGGATCGGCGGCCGGATGCGTAGGACCTGAGCGCGCACCGCCCGTGAAGGCGGCGCCGAGGATGATGAGCGAGGCCATCCCTTGCTGGAGTGTGCGCATGGTCGAGAGCTTTCCTGGTAGCCGGCGTGTACGGTGGGGGAGTGACTCGGGATCAAGTAACGCAACGCGAAGGCGCGGAGGAATTCACAGTGACCGCCGTTCCCCAGCTGCTCGACGGCCGCGCGACCGTGGACGAGGTCGGCCGCGTGGTGCGCGAGGCCTTCGCCGACTATCCGGTGATGCGCTACGTGCTGGGCGAGGGCGGCGACTACGCCGCGCGGCTCCACACGTTGATCGGGTTCTTTCACGGCGCGCGGGTGCTCCGGGACGACGCGATCCTCGGCGTCTACATAGAGAAGGAGCTGCGCGGCACGGCGCTGTGCTCGCTGCCGGACCGGGTGCCGCCGCCCGAGCTCGACCGGCTTCGCGAGCGGACCTGGACTGAGCTGGGCCCGGAAGCGCGCGCACGCTACGACAGCTGCGTCCGCGCCTGGGAACCCGTGGGCGTGCCCGAGTCCAACGTCCACGTGAACATGCTCGCCGTGCCGCCGCGGTATCAGGGGCGCGGACTCGGGCGCGTGCTGCTGGAGCGGGTGCACGCCATCTCGCGGGAGCGGGCGGACTCGTGCGGGGTCACGCTCACGACCGAGACCGAGGCCAACGTGTCGCTGTACCGGCATCTCGGCTACGAGATCGTGGGCCGGAGAACGATCGCGCCAGGACTCGAGACGTGGGGGCTGTTCCGGGCCGACTGACGGCGTTCGGCTATCGGTAACTCCAGACGTTCTTCGACGGATCGCATGCCCGGTTTGATGATGGCGATGCGCACCGCCGCGGTGGTCGGCACGCCATTTACCGGCAGGCGCCGCGAGAGCCGGACGATCTCGCGGCCGTCGCCATCAGCGGGTACCCGCGATGTCCCCCAGCGCCCGCAGCTCGGCCTCGACACTATCACGCTGCGGGATGCGCGAGGGCTCGGGGTCCACCCGCAGGCGGAGGTAGTTCCGGTAGGCGCGGACCGCGCCAAGCTTGTCGTCGGCCAGCGCGGCGAGCCTGCCTTCCAGGCGGTAGGACTCGGCGAGGCCGCCCGGCTCGGGCTCGCCCATCGGCATCCACCGCCGCCGGACCGCGCGAAGCGCCCGGTCGATCCGCCCCTGCCGCTCGTACAGCCGAGCCAACTCGAGTGAGGACCAGGCCGCCCCGCCCAAACGGCCGCGGGCGAGGGAGTCGGCGACGTCGAGCAGGTGCGCGGCTGCCGGGTCGTGCCGATCGAGCGCGAGCTTGGCCTCGGCGATGGCGGCCGCGCGCGGGAAGAGCGCGTTGGTGGAGTCCTTCGCGGCCCGGTCACGCCAGAGCCTGAGGGTTCGCTGGCCGGCGGCGGCATCGCCTCGCCAGAATCGCCAGATGTCGAGCTGCTCGGCATCCATGATCGTGGTATCCGCCGGTCCCCCTCCGAACCAGCCGGCGCCGAGCACGGACTGCAGCCCGGCGGCGCCCCGGTCCAGCGTGGCCAGCGTATCGATCCATTTCGCCGCCTCCGCGGGGCGACCGAAGTTCCAGAGGTAGCGCGCTCGCGCCATCGCCACGTCGACGCGCTCCGGCCTGGACGCGGACAGCCGGTGCACGGCGTCGAGCAGGGCATCGCGATGGGCGATCGTGACGCTGTCCAGCGGACTGAAGAACAGAATCCCCTGCGGAACCTGCGCCGGTCCGCCGTCGAGCCCCGCGAGGAACGCGGCGATGCCGGCATCGTTCCGGGCGGCCTGGAGCAGGTTCCATCGCGCGGTGGGAACGCCTTCTCCCGCGGAGTCCAACGCGATCATCCGGCGGGTCCAGAGCGACTGGGCGGCGGTGTCGCCGGCCACGTAGGTCAGCGCGGCCAGGTGCTGGATCGGGCCGCCGAAGAGCGAGTCGCGCTGGAACGCCTGCTCGAGCGCCTGCCGTGCCCGCACCTCCGGCTCGGGAATGTCCGCCAGCCGGCCGAAGTGGAACAGCATGTCGCCCAGGTTGTACCAGGCGTCGGCGCTCTCGGGGATGAGCTGCACCGCATGCTCGGCGTCCGCGATCCGCACGTCCCAGGACGGCGACTTCGGATAGGTGGAGCCGAGCCGGAGGGACAGGAAGAGCTGGTCCTGAGGATTCAGGCGCTCGCGGTACTGCCACGCGAGGCGCCTGATCCGGTTCATGTCCGTGGTCGAGGGATGCCAGCCATCGGCCTCGACGAGGGCGGAGAGCGCGAGCGCGAAGGTCGAGTCCAGCCCGACAGCACGGACGAGAAGCGGCGTGGCGTTCTGGAAGGCGCCGCGCCGATAGGCCGCTACCCCGTCGAGGTAGGCGCGGAGGGCATCGAGGTTGGTGGTCGTGAGCGCGCTCAGCTGCGCGGAGCTGGCGCCCGCTCCGAGGGCCAGCAGCTGGGCCGTCAGCCGATCGATCAGGGCGAAGAGACTGTCCTTGGGCCCCGCGACGCTGGCCTGCGCGAGCGTCCGCCCGCCGGGAACGGTGACGAGCGACGCGGCGATGACGAGATGATCGGGCGGACCGACGATGCTGCCCTGGAGCACCCGGCCCGCGCCGAGCTTCCGGGCCACGCCCGCGGCCGCATCCTCGGCGAGATCCTGGCTGTCGCTCCCGCCGGCGTCGCGCACGGCCGCGAGCACCGAGCGGGTGTCGGCGGCGCGCGGCCCACCTTCGCCGGTCAGCTTGGCCTGCAGCAGGTCGACCATCCCTTGACGGAGGTACTGCACGCTCGGGTCGGCGCCGGCGGTACGGAACGGCAGCACGGCCACCAGATTGGCGTCGAGGGGGCGCTCGCCGGCTCGGGCCCAGGGCTTCCACACAGCCAGTGCGGCGACGAGGGCGATCAGCGCGGCGCCGGCCATGGCGAGAGTCCGCGCCCGCGTTCGCGGCGCGGTAGCCCGGATCGTCACCGGCTGGGTCTGCGTCGGCGTCACCCCGCCGCTCGGCGTGGCCAGCGGCTCGAGCGCGGCCACAATGTCGTCCGCAGTCTGAAAGCGATCGGCCGGACGCTTGGCCAGGCAGCGCATCACGAGCGCTTCGAGCGCCGGCGAGAGACCCTGGCGCTGCTGTCCGACCGGCACCGGCGCCTGCATCACGTGCGCCGCGAGGGTCTGCTGCGGATTGAGCCCGGGGAACGGCGTGTGGCCGGTGAGCATCTCGTACGCCAGCACGCCGAGGGCGTATATGTCCACCCTGCCGTCCATCTGCGGATCGGCCGAGGCCTGCTCGGGCGCCATGTAGGCGGGCGTGCCGAGCGCCACGCCCGCGGTGGTGAGCTGCTGGCGGCCCGACGCCTCGGACACGGCCTTGGCCACGCCAAAATCCATGACCATCGCGTGCCGGCCCGAGAGCAGCACGTTCTCGGGCTTGATGTCGCGATGGACCACGCCAGCCCGATGGGCGACCGAGAGCGCCTCGGCGATCTCGCCGAGCAGGCGCACGGCCTCGGGCACCGGCAGCTCGCCGCCTCGCGCCAGCCGGTCGCGCAGCGTCTCGCCGTCGACGTAGGGCATCACGTAGTAGAAGAAGCCGTCGGCCTCGCCGGAGTCGAGCACGCCGAGGATGTGCGGGTGCTGCAGCCGGGCGGCGACCTCGATCTCGCGGGCGAAGCGCTCGTCGCCGAGGGTGGCGGCGAGGTCGGGGCGGAGGACCTTCACGGCCACCTTGCGGTGGTGCTTGAGGTCCTCGGCCAGGTAGACGGTGGCCATGCCGCCCTGGCCGAGCTCCCGCTCGAGGCGGTAGTGGTCGGCGAGCGCTACGGCGAGACGGGTGTTGGGTTCGGTCATGGGGGCGGACCCAATATCGCTCCCCCCGGCGCGGCAGGCCATCCGGCATCCAACGGGCCGGCGCCGAGCCGGTTTTACGATTCGGGTACGATCTCCTATAGTAGGGGCGCAATTCCCCCCTTGTCAGGAGATCTCTATGTTGCTCCCCACCTCTGGCGCCCCCGCCCCGTCGGGCCACCGGCCGACCCTGGCGCTCCTCGTCGCGGCACTCGGACTGGCGGCCTGCGACTCCTCGACTCCCGACGCGCCGCTGGCACCGACGGCCGCGCCGAGCCACTCCCTCGCGGCCGCCCAGGCCACGCCCACCGTATTCGCGACCGGTCTCCGGTTTCCACGCGGGCTCACCTTCGGCCCCGACGGGAGGCTCTACGTCGCCGAGGCCGGCAGCGGCGGCACGATCTCGACCCGGCCGTCGGCGTGCGACCAGGTCGACCCGCCGGTCGGCCCGTATCAGAGCGGTCGCACCGCCCGGATCTCCAGGATCGGCCCGAACGGCAATCGCAGCACCGTCGCGTTCGGTTTTCCGTCGGGGATCAACGCGCTGGGGGACGTGATCGGTGTGGCCGACGTCGCCTTCCTCGACGGCCAGCT
This sequence comes from Gemmatimonadales bacterium, assembly GCA_035526925.1. Lineage (GTDB taxonomy): Bacteria > Gemmatimonadota > Gemmatimonadetes > Gemmatimonadales > GWC2-71-9 > CAVVWJ01. The sequence continues at coordinate 26,827 of DATLBL010000060.1, read as the reverse complement.
CTACGCGCTCGTGGCCGGCGGCGGCTGCTCGCACGGCAGCCGCAACGTGCCGGCGGGCATCGCAAAGGTCTCGTCCACGGGCGACTGGTCGATCGTGGCCGACCTGAGCGCGTACCTGGCCGCGCACCCCGTCGCCAATCCGCCGGCCGACTTCGAGCCGGACGGCACCTGGTACTCCATGCTCGCTGTGCGCGGGAAGCTGTTCGCGGTCGAGCCCAACCACGGCGAGGTGGCGCGGATCCTTCCGGACAACTGGCGGGTGAGCCGGGTGGTCGACGTCTCGGCGACCCGCGGCCACATCGTGCCCACCGCGCTCGCGCAACGGTCCGGCGCCCTCTTCTTCGGCAATCTGGGCGTGTTTCCGGTCGAGCTGGGAACCGAGAAGGTGTTCCAGCTCGCGGGGGACGGCAGCCTCACGCTGGTGAAGGGCGGGTTCACGACCGTGCTGGGGCTCGACTTCGACGCCCAGCGCCGGATGTACGTGCTGGAGACCAGCCACGCGCCGGGCTTCCCCACGCCCGGTGCGGGGCGAGTGGTGCGGCTCAACCTCGACGGGAGCCGCGACGTGATCGTCGATGGACTGACCTTCCCGACGGCCATGCGGTTCGGGCCGGACGGGCGGCTGTACATCTCGAACAAGGGGTATGGGCCGCCGCAGCCCGGCGAGATCCTGCGGGTGGACGTGCCGGGCGTGACGCCCGAGGCGATTGCGACCAATTGACCGAGAGGCGGAAGAAGGCAGCCGCGGGCGGCGCGGGAGCGCCGTTCGCGGCGCACCTGGATCACATCCCGGCCTGGCTCGACCAGCTATGATGAAGGTGAGCGATCCACATCACACAGGCCGGGAGGACAGCATGCGTCGCCATGTGTTGCGTCTCGTCGCGGGATCCATCGTCGCCCTGGCTGCCCTCGTGGCGGTGCCCCACGCCTCGGCACAGACCGGCACGGTGCGGTGCGAGTCACGCGGCAGCGACCGCGAGCAGTGCGCCATCGAACGCGGCGCCAGAGTCGAGCTGGCGCGGCACCTGAGCCAGACGCCCTGCCAGCAGAACCAGAACTGGGGCGTGGGGCAGGGATTCATCTGGGTGTCGGGCGGCTGCCGCGCCGACTTCCAGGTGACCGCGCTCAGCGCCTACCCGAGCCCGTCGACCGATCCGGGCAACGCCAGAGCCACCCCATTGCAGCTCCGCACCTGCCGCATCGAAGCCGACCGCCGGATGCCGTCCTATTCCTACGAGCAGATCCAGGTCGAGGGACAGTCACGCCAGGGCAGCACGGCGGTCGTGCGCTGGCAGGCCGGCAACTCCGGCGGAACCTGCACCGTGGCCGCCAACGGGCAGATCCTGCGATTCACGACCGGCGGCGCCGGCGAGGACGGCATGACGGGGACGACGAGGATCACCTGCGAGTCCAAGCGGTCGGACCGCCAGGAGTGCCCGATCCCGGCGGGCGCCCAGGTCCGGCTGGTCCGGCAGATCAGCACCCAGCCGTGCCGCATGAACGACACGTTCGGCCTGGGCGACGGCTATCTCTGGGTGGCCGAAGGGTGCCGCGGCGAGTTCGAGGTGAGCCGCGCGGGCATGCCCACCGATCCGGGCGCCGGCGGCGGCACGACGCAGATGCAGTGCGGGTCGTCGAAGAACTTCCGCGAGGAATGCCCGATCCCGGCGGGCGCGACGGCGCGACTGGTCCGGCAGACGAGCCAGGCGGCGTGCACGCTCAACCAGAGCTACGGCATCGGCGCAAACGCCATCTGGGTGTCCCGCGGGTGTCGCGCCGTGTTCGAGGTGACCCGCGGCGGGTTCTCCGGCGGCAACGGCGGCGGCTCCACCACCCGGATGACCTGCGAGTCGCAGGGCGCGGCCCGGCAGCAGTGTGCCGTGGCCGGGGCCAGCAGGATCCGTCTGGTCCGGCAGCTCAGCACCAGCCCCTGCACGCTCAACACGAGCTACGGCACCGGCTCGGGGCACATCTGGGTGAGCAACGGATGCCGCGGCGAGTTCGACGTCACCGTGCAGGGCGGACAGACCGGCGGGCAGCCCGACGGCTCGGGCCTGCCGGCCAATTCCGGGCTCGGCGAGCGGATCACGTGCGAGTCGAAGGGGAACGACCGGACCGAGTGCCCGATCCGGAACGGCGCCCAGGTGCGGCTCGTCCGGCAGCTCAGCACCACCGCGTGCACGCTGAACTACACCTACGGCGCGAGCAACGGCGTGCTGTGGGTCACCCGGGGATGCCGGGGCGAGTTCGAAGTGCGCTGAGGGCGCCGGCCCCGTCGGCCTCCGTCACCGCTCCCGGGGTGACGGAGGCCGACCTCGGCCGCTGGCGCATCGCCATCGCTGTCGTTTACTTGCAGCGTCCCTTCCCCATAGCGCAGCACCCCCGAGCCACCACCCCGATGGAGGGCACCGCGTGAGCGGATCGCCGAAGACCGCCGCCGCACCGCGAGGATTCCGCCTGCCGGTGGGCGCCATCGCGTTCGTCGCCGCCCTCTACTGCGCGGGCTACTTCGTGTGGGAGCAGAGCCACTGGAGCAGCGAGGTCGTCCGCGACATCGTCGGCAACGTGGCGTTCATGCCGCTCAACCTCGCCGTGCTGGTGCTGTTCACGCTGGCCTCGCGGCGGGAGACGCTGGACCCCGGCGTCCGGCGGGCGCTCCGGCTGATCGGGACCGGCAGCGGGATGGTGTTCATCGGCAACGTGATCTCCGCCTGGTACGTGATCGCGCTCCACCAGAACCCGCCCGTCTCGTGGGCCGATCCGTTCTTCCTGTCGGACTCCCTGCTGACGCTGACGGCGCTGCTCACCTTCCCGCTCGCCCGGCGCACCCGGATGGAGCGGTGGAAGTTCGTGCTCGACGTGGCGATGGTGCTCGTCGGCGGCGGGGTGGCGATCTGGTACTTCAGCGTCCGTCCGACCGCCGCGTCGCAGGAGAGCAGCGTGGTGGTCACGCTGCTGGCCTTCGCCTATCCGCTCGCCAGCATGCTGGTGCTGCTGGGCGTGACGACCGTGCTCCTCCGGCGGCCGATCGACGGCAATCGCCTGGCGTTCGCGCTGCTCGTGACCGGGGTGTCGGTGGGCGTGGTGGCGGATCTCACCTTCAACCTCGTGCAGCTCGAGACCGGCGGACGCAGCGCGAGCTGGCCGGACGCGGTCTTCCTGCTGTGCTACGTCTCGCTGATCGCGAGCGCGGAGCGCTACCTCCGGCGGCCGGTGGCGCGGCGCGACGCGGGCGCGGTCAAGCTTACGCGGTTCCAGGCGATCAGTCCGCTCCCGTACCTGGCGGTGGCGACCACGTACGGGCTGCTGCTGCTGGTGGCGCTCCGGCCGTGGACCGATCCGGTGAGCGGGCTCGCGGTCGGCGCGCTCCTGGTGACCGTCCTGGTCGTCATCCGGCAGCTCCTCACGGTGCGCGAGAACGTGCGACTCCTGGCCGAGACCGCGGCGCGCCAGAACGAGGCGCGGTTCCGCTCGCTGGTGCAGCACTCGTCCGACGTGATCCTGGTGACGCGCACCGACGGCACGATCCGGTTCGTGAGCCCGTCGGCCACCCGGGTGTTCGGCTACGATCCGGCGGCGATGCTCAAGCAGGGCGTGCCCGAGCTGCTGCATCCCGAGGACCGCGAGCGGGCCGCGACCTTCTTCCGCGACGCGGGCTCCGCGCCGGGGGTCACCGGGCCGGTCGAGTGGCGGTTCCGGCAGAGCGACGGCTCCTGGTTGCACGCGGAGATCCTGGCCACCAACCTGCTCCACGACCCGACGGTGCGCGGTCTCGTGCTCAACAGCCGCGACGTGAGCGAGCGGCGCCGGCTGGAGGAGCAGCTCATCCACCAGGCGTTCCACGATCCGCTGACCGGGCTCGCCAACCGCGCGCTGTTCCGGGACCGGGTGAGCCACGCGCTGGCGCTGGCCCATCGCCGCGGGCACACGGTCACCGTGCTGTTCATGGATCTCGACGACTTCAAGACCGTCAACGACAGCCTCGGCCACGCCGAGGGCGACCGGCTGCTGATCGCGGCGGCGGAACGGTTCCTGGCGTGCGCGCGGAGCGCCGACACGGTGGCGCGGCTGGGCGGCGACGAGTTCGCGATCCTGATCGAAGGCACCGACGGCCGGGAAGGGCTGCCCGACCGGCTGGCCGCCGCGATGTCGCATCCGTTCTCGCTCAGCGGCAATCAACTGCGGGTGACCGCGAGCATCGGCGTCGCCACCGCCGGCGGCGACGACACGGCCGACGACCTGCTCCGGAACGCCGACGTGGCGATGTACGCCGCCAAGCGGCACGGGAAGGGGCGCGCGGCGACGTTCGAGTCGCGGATGTACGCCGACATCCGCGAGCGGCTGGACCTCGAGGCGGCGCTGCGCGCGGCCATCGAGGGCAACCAGCTCACGCTGCACTACCAGCCGATCGTCAACCTGCAGAGCGGGACGATCTACGGACTCGAGGCGCTGCTCCGCTGGGAGCATCCGCAGTTCGGCCGGCTGCTGCCGCAGCACTTCATCCCGCTCGCCGAGGAAACGGGACTGATCGTCCACCTGGGCGCCTGGGTGCTGGGCGAGGCCTGCCGCCAGCTCCACGCCTGGCGGCGCGACTACCCCGAGCAGCCGCTGTCGGTCTCGATCAACATCTCGGGACGCCAGCTCCAGGGCGCGGGCCTCACCGACGCGCTGCGCCAGACGCTCACCTCGTCGGGCGTCGATCCGTCCTCGGTGGTGCTCGAGATCACCGAGAGCGTGCTGATGCAGCAGACCGACTCGGTGCTCGAGCGGCTGCAGCAGCTCAAGGCGCTCGGCGTCCGGCTGGCGATCGACGACTTCGGCACCGGCTACTCGTCGCTCAGCTACCTGCAGCGGTTCCCGATCGACATCCTCAAGATCGCGAAGCCGTTCGTCGAGGACGTCGGCCAGGGCGCCGACCGCTCGGCGCTCGCGCGCGCGATCATCGGGCTCGGCGACACGCTCCGGCTGCAGACGATCGCCGAGGGAATCGAGCGGGCGGAGCAGCGCTCGGCGCTGCTCGAGCTCGGGTGCACGCTGGGCCAGGGGTATCACTTCTGGCCGGCGCTGTCGCCGACGGCCGTCGAGGAGCTGCTGGCGTCCGACCGGTTCCCGCGGCTCCGCCTGGTCGAGGACAGCGCGTGAGGCTCGACCGCTTCACGCCCGGCCGTTGGACGCCCGATGCATCGGAACTGGCTCTCCGCGACGTGCGCGCGGCGGCCGGCGGGGAGAAGCGCCGCGACACACCGGTCGGAACGTGAAGCCCGAGCTCCGCGCGCAGGTCCAGGAATCCCTCGCCACGCGCTATACGCTCGACCGCGACCTCGGCCGCGGCGGGATGGCGAGCGTCGTGCTCGCGCACGACGCCAGGGACGGGCGGCCGGTGGCCCTCAAGGTGCTGCACCCCGAGCTCGCCTCCACGGTCGGCGCCGACCGCTTCAAGCGCGAGATCCGGGTGGCCGCCAAGCTCCAGCATCCGAACATCCTCGGCATCATCGACGCGGGCGAGACCGAGCACGGGCAGCTCTGGTTCTCGATGCCGTTCGTCGAGGGCGAGAACGTCTACGAGCGGCTCCAGCGGGTGCAGCAGTTTCCGGCCGACGAGGCGCTCCGCATCGCGTCCGCGGCGGCGAGCGCGCTGGCGTACGCCCACGAGCACGGCGTGGTGCACCGCGACATCAAGCCCGACAACATCCTGCTCTCGGGCGACGCCGTGCTGGTGGCGGACTTCGGCGTGGCCCGCGCGGTAAGCGAGGTGGCCGAGAAGCTGACGGCCACGGGCATGATCGTGGGCACGCCGACGTACATGAGCCCCGAGCAGGCCAGCGGCGACAAGGCGATCGACGGCCGGAGCGACATCTTCGCGCTCGGCTGCGTGCTGTACGAGATGCTCGCCGGCGAGCCGCCGTTCAAGGGACCGAACCCCCAGGCCACGCTCATGCGCCGGTTCATGGGGCCGCCCCGGCCGCTCCGGCCGGTGGTGCAGATTCCCGAGCACGTCGAAACGGCCATCGTCCGCGCGCTGGCGAAGGATCCGGACGAGCGGTTCACCACCGCCGCCGAGTTCTCGGACGCGCTGGCCGGCCGGCCACCGGTGGCGCGCACGGTGATGATGAAGGCCGTCGCGCCGGTCCGGCCCCCGGGCGATCCCGCACGTGCGGCCGGAGATACGGCGGCGGCCGGGAAGAAAGGCTGCGCGGGCGTGCTGGTGCTGGCCGTCGGCGCGGCGGGAGCGCTCGCGGCCGGCGCGGCCGCGCATCTGCTCCGTCTTCCCTGAGCGCGTGAGCGGGCGCAGGCTTCCGTCCGCCCGCCCGCTTCCCTAGCTTGCCGTACCGCTCACCCTAGCCGGCGACGCACCCACATGGCCTCCTCGCGCCACAAGTTCGTCCTGCAGCTGCACCTGATCGGCGTCGGCGCCGTCCTGGCGCTCGGCGCCGTCGTGGCCGTGCTGCTGCGACGCTACACCGAGGCCGGCGACACGGCGTCGGTGGTGGAAGGAACTCTGGCGTTCCTGCTCGCGGGCCTGGTGGTCGAGCTCATCCTGGTTCGACAGCTCCTCAACAACATCCTCAAGCCGACGGGCCGCGCCGCCAACATCGCGAGCCGGGTCGCGAACGGCGACCTCAGCCCGCTGGGCGACGACGGGCGGCCGGCCAAGGACTCGCTCACCGCCTCGCTCGGCGCGATGCTCGAGAAGCTGCGCGACCTGGTCGGCACGATCCGTCAGCACGCGCACGAGGCCGCGGCGATGTCGGAGCAGATCGCCGCCAGCACCGAGCAGATGACGGCGTCCACGCAGGAGGTGGCCAGCACCACCGGCGACCTCACCGAGCGAGCCAACCAGCAGGCCGTCGTGGTCCGCGCCGCCGCCGAGGACGCGAGCAAGATTCTGGGCATCGCGCAGGAGCTGGCGACCGGCGCCATCCAGGCGGCCGACCGCAACGCGGCGCTGGCGCGGCTGGCGCGCTCGCACCGGGAGCGGCTGGACGCGAGCACCACCGAGCTCGCGCGCCTCGCGGAGGAGGTCGAGCACGCCGCGGTCGAGGCGGAGGCGCTGGCCGCCGCGTCGGAGGAGATCGAGAAGTTTGTCATCCAGACGAAGGCCATCGCCAAGCAGACCCACATGCTCGCGCTCAACGCCTCGATCGAGGCGGCGCGCGCCGGCGAGGAGGGCAAGGGCTTCAGCGTGGTGGCCGAGGAGGTGCGCAAGCTGGCGAGCCAGGCCGCGAGGTCGGCGGGGACGACGAGCGAGACCGTGCAGGTGGTGCTCGCGCGCGTGCGGACGGCGCGCGAGCGCCTCATCAGGCTGGGCCAGGGCGGGCTGGCGGCCAAGGACGCCGCGCACGAGGCGGCGGCCGGCCTGCTCAACGTCGCCGCCGACGCCGAGGCGAACGACGCGTGGACGCGCCGGATCTCGGCGTCCGCCGGCGAGGTCAGCGGGCTGATCGAAGGGATCGCCGGCCGGATGCGCGAGGTGTCGGCGGGAACGGAGGACTACGCGGCGGCCGCCGAGGAGATCGCGGCGGCGGCCCAGCAGCTCAACGCCTCGACCGAGGAGATCTCGTCGTCGGCCACTCACCTGGCGGACGCCGCCGAGCGGCTGACGGGCGCGGTCGGCGGATTCAAGCTCACGTGAGGTCCGCGTGATCACGCTGCTCAGGAACGCGGAGCTGTACGATCCGGCGCCGCGCGGGCGGCGGCACCTGCTGGTGGCGGGCGAGCGCGTCGTGTGGGTGGGACGCGAGCTGCCGCCGCTCGACCACGCGCTCGAGGTGGAGGAAGTCGACCTCGAGGGCCGCCGCGTCATCCCCGGGCTGATCGACGGGCACGTGCACCTGACCGGCGGCGGCGGCGAAGCGGGGCCGCACACCCGGGTACCGCCGGTGGCGCTGAGCCGGCTCACCACCGGAGGCGTGACCACCGCGGTCGGGGTCCTGGGCACGGACGACACGGTGAGGACGACGGCCGAGCTGGTGACGGCGGCTCGCGGGCTCATCCACGAAGGGCTGAGCGCGTTCTGCCACACCGGCGGCTACCACGTGCCGCCTGTCACGGCGACGGGGAGCGTCCGGCTCGACATCGTACTCATCGATCTCATCCTCGGCGTGGGCGAGCTGGCGATCAGCGACCACCGCTCGAGCCAGCCGACGCTCGACGAGCTGCTCCGCATCGCGGGCGACGCGCACGTGGGCGGCCTGATGAGCGGGAAGGCCGGCATCCTCCACCTGCACGTCGGCGACGGCGAGCGCGGCCTGGCGCCCGTGCGCGACGCGCTCGCGGGAAGCGAGCTGCCGGCGGCGGTCTTCAACCCCACGCACGTCAACCGGAAGCGCGCGCTGTTCGACGAGGCGCTGGCGCTGGCCGACCAGGGCTGCACGATCGACATCACCGCCTTCCCCGTCGAAAAGGGGGAGGACGCATGGGGCGCCGCCGAGGCGCTCGTGCGCTACCTGGACGCCGGGCTGCCGCCGGCGCGCGTCACCGTGAGCTCGGACGGCGGCGGGTGCCTGCCGGTGTTCGACGAGGAGGGGAGGGTGTCGGCGATGGACATCGGCAAGCCTTCCGCCACCGGCGACACGCTCCGGGAGCTGCTGCGCTCCGGACAGGCGCTCGAGCGGGTGCTGCCGGCGTTCACGTCGAACCCGGCGCGGCTGTTGCTGTTGGGGGGGAAGGGGCATCTCACCCGGGGTGCCGACGCCGACCTGGTGGTGCTCGATCCGGAGGGCGGGATCGCGGAGGTAATGGCGCGTGGGCGGTGGCACGTGCGGGGCGGCCGCTCGGTGACCCGCGGGACGTTCGAGCGGATCGAGCGCCAGGGCTGAGCCGCCGCGCTATTTCGAGCCGTCCGCCCCGGCCAGGTGTTTCTCGGCCTCTTCCGCGGAATGGGCGATCGGTTCGCGGGTGCGGAGGTCGAACTCGTCGCCCTGGCTCAGCACGTGCAGCCGGACGTTGAAGATCGACATGGCGCGGTCGTTGTCCTCGTCGGTGAGGTTGGTGGAGGTGACGCCCCGCCCGTCCACCACATAGACGGCGCCCGCGCCGATCACCCGGAAGCACACCTCCCCCTCCACGACGATCGCCGTGTTCTCGTCGAGCCCCACACCGAGCAGGCGTGGGTTCTGGCCGACGGCGCCGAGCAGCCGGCCGATGCGGCCGCGCTCGGCGAAGTGCTGGTCGACGATCACGTCCTTGATGTAGCCGAGGCCGGGGGCCATGAGCAGCTGGCCGCCGACGCGGTGGCTCTCGTCGCCATCGCCCGAGACCAGCATCGTATCGCTCATGACCGACGCACCGGCCGATGTCCCGGCGATGGTACCGCCCTGGCGATAGAACTCCTGCACCCGCTCGCAGAGCTCGGTGCCGCCGAACAGGGTGGTGATGCGGAGCTGGCCGCCTCCGGTGAAGAAGACGACGCTCGCGTCCGCCAGGACGTCGGGCCGGGGATCCCGCAGCAGCGCCTCCCGGTCGGAGACGTCGAGGTGCTCGAGCCGGCGGACGCCGAGGGCGGTGAAGGCGAGCTCGTAGTCACGCCACATCTCCCCGGGCGCGTGGCTCGCGATGGTGGCCACGACCAGCTTGCCCGAGCCCACACGACGCGCGACTTCGCGAAGGATCAGCGCGCGGCCCTCCTTCTCCTCGTGACCGCCGATGATGATGAGATCGCCGCTTGCGGTAACGGGCGTGCCGCCGGCGAGCCGGTCCGCGGTCGGGACCGCAGAAGATGACACCGCCCGCCGGCGCCGAGGTTGACGGCGCCCGTTGCCGCCGCGGCCGTTGCCCCCCGCCCCGTCAGCTCGCTTGACCATGGAGCACCACCCTCCGGTTACTGCCCTCGAGAAACCGCTCGGTCACGCTCAGCCGCCCGGCGGACACCATGCGCTTGCCGCGCGCGATCACCTCGACCGGCTCCAGCGAGTCGTGCCGCAGCACGAGCACGTCCGCGTCCTTCCCCGGCTCGAGGGTGCCCTTCTGCCCGAGCTTGAGGATCCGGGCCGTGTTCGACGTGACGTGCGGCAGCACGTCGGCAAGCCTGAAGCCGTGCTCGGTGACGCAGCCGCGGACCTGGTCGAACAGGGTGCCCGGGCTGGTGATGGATGCGTCGGATGAGAAGGTGAGCCGATCGAGCGGGCCGCGGTGCTCGCGGTAGAAGCACAGCCACTTCGCGAGGTCCTGCTCCGCCACGTCGATGTCCACCGCCACGCCCATTCGGGCGAGCTCGATGGCCTCGAGCATGAGCTCCTCGTTCCGCTCGACGTGGGTGGCGTAGATCATCTCCGGCCTCGTATGGAACCGGTCGGGGTCGAGTATCTCCCGCAGGCACCGGAGCCGTCGCGGCCCGTCACCCACGTGAAAGTGGGTCAGGCCCGCCTTCCGGCTGAGCATGCCGCCCACGTGCGCGTCGTTGACGAGCCGCGCGAGCTCGCGCGGCTCGGGATCCGTCGAGCGCACGTCCGAGATGGCCACCTCGCCGCAGCCGATCACCTCCTCGATAAACAGGAGGTCATTCCGGATGGAGCCGGTGACGGTGGTGGGCGGCACGTTGTACCCGCCGCTCCACATGTAGGCGGTGAGCCCCTCCTCCCGGAGCCCCTTCACCTTGGCCAGAAGCCCGGCCAGGGTCTTCATCGTCGTGTCCACCCCCAGGCAGCCAACTACGGTCGTGATGCCGCAGGTCACGATCTCGCTCAGCGAGATCTCGGGCGTCTGGGTGGCGAAGCCCCGCTCGCCGCTGCCGCCGAGCAGGTGCTCGTGCGGATCGATGAGCCCGGGCGTGACGACGCAGCCTTCCGCGTCGATGATCTCGATGTCGAGGCCGAGCATCCGGGCCCCCGCGGCATCCGCCTCGCCGATCCGGCCGATCTTCCCGTCCACCAGCAACACCGCCTGACGGCCGAGCGGGCGCGGCGCGTAGACGTCCCCATTCTCGATCAACGTCAGCATCGGTCCCTGCGATCGTAAGTCACGCTGGAGCATCGCTCCCCGGCAACGGCATCGTCTGTGAGCGGCGGCACACGCAGATCAGCCCGAAGAGGGCAAGGCACGCGCCTCGGTGGCTGCCCGCCTGCCGGGCCCCGTGTATCTTCCGCAGCGCGATTTCAAAGGGGACTGGTGGTGGGCACAGCTCGAGGGTACATCATCCCGGTGGGGGGCGCCGAGGAGAAGGTGGGCGACATCGCCATCCTGCGGCGGTTCGCCGGCTTATGCGGGAATAACTGCCGGATCGCGATCATCCCGACGGCCTCGATGATGACCGACACGGGACAACGCTACGAGGACCTCTTCCACAGCCTCGGCGTGCGGGAGGCACGCGCGCTGCCGATCGCCAGCCGGGCGGACTGTGAGCGGCGCGACTGGCTGAACCTGCTCGACGAAGTGGACGCGGTGTTCCTCACCGGGGGGAACCAGCTCCGGCTCAGCACGATGATCGGCGGGACGGAGGTGGCCAAGGCGCTGCGCCGCCGGAATGCGGAGGGGATGCACGTGGCCGGCACGTCGGCCGGCGCGGCGTTTCTGTGCGAGCACATGATCGCGTTCGGCAAGGAGGGCGCGTCGCCAAGGGCGAAGATCGTGACCCTGGCGCCCGGCCTCGGGCTCACCAACCGGGTCATCATCGACCAACACTTCCGGCAGCGGGACCGGCTCGGCCGGCTGCTGACCGCGCTGGCCTACAACCCGTTCGCGGTGGGGATCGGGCTGGACGAGAACACCGCGGGGTTCATCGGGCCGGACGACTCGCTCGAGGTGGTCGGCGGCGGGGCCCTGACGATCGTGGATCCGGCCGGGCTCGAGTTTTCCTCGATGGCCCGGGTCCGGAAGAACGATCCGGTCTGCCTGATCGGCCTCAAGTTGCACATCCTCGATAACGGCTCGACCTTCCACCTGCACACCCGAGTCGCCGCACCGGCACCAGTCGTCGCCACTCGAGTCTAGCACGGAGCACCGCATGCAGATCCTCGATCGGTCGGTCTACGTGGGACCGAGCCTGTACGCGCATTTCCCCGTCATCCGGCTGGACGTCGATCTCGGCCCGCTCGAAGAGTGGCCTTCCGCCAAGCTCGGAACGTCGTTCACCGATGGCCTGGTGGCGGCGCTGCCCGGCCTGCACGAGCACGGGTGCTCCTATGGCGAGCCGGGCGGCTTCATCCGGCGGCTGACTGAGGGCGACGGCACCTGGATGGGTCACATCCTCGAGCATGTGGCGCTGGAGCTGCAGAACGTGGCCGGCGAGCCGGTCACCTTCGGCAAGACCCGCTCGCACGGAAAGACCGGCCAGTACTACGTCGTCTACCAGTACGAGCAGGAGGAGGTCGGGCTCGAGGCCGGTCGCCTCGGGCTGCTCCTGCTGCACTCGCTCTTGCCCCCCGAGCTCCGGCCCGAGGGTGCGGTGCCCGAAGGTTTCGACTTCGCCGAGGAGCGCGACGAGTTCATCCGCTTCGCCCAGCGGCGCGCGCTCGGCCCGAGCACGATGTCGCTGGTCCGGGCGGCGGAGGAGCGGCGTATTCCGTGGATCCGCCTCAACGAGCAGAACCTCATCCAGTTCGGGCACGGCCGCTATCAGCAGCGGATCCAGGCGACCGTCACCAGCCGCACCTCCCACATCGCGGTCGAGCTCGCCTCGGACAAGGAGGAGACGAACCGGCTGCTCGCCAACCTTGGCCTCCCCGTCCCGCGGCAACGGCTGGTCCAGCGGGCCGACGATGCCGTGGCCGCGGCCGAGCGGATCGGGTACCCGGTGGTGGTAAAGCCGTACAACGCCAACCACGGGCGCGGGATCTCGATCCACCTGAACACCGAAGAGCAGGTGCGCACGGCGTTCGAGGTGGCCAAGGAGCACAGCCGGAGCGTCATCATCGAGAGCTTCATCACGGGCGACGACCACCGGATGCTGGTCATCAACGGCGAGCTCGTGGCGGTCTCGAAGCGGGTGCCGGGCCACGTGGTCGGCGACGGCAAACAGACCATCGAGCAGCTGATGGACGAGGTGAACCGCGACCCCCGCCGCGGCATCGGCCACGAGAAGGTGCTCACCCGGCTGCAGTTCGACCAGCAGGCCGAGACCCTCCTTGAGAAGAAGGGCTACACCCGGGAGACCGTGCCGGCCGCCGGCGAGCGCGTCTTCCTCCGGTCGACGGGTAATCTCTCGACCGGCGGCACCGCCACCGACCTGACCGACGTGGTGCATCCCGACAACATCGAGATGGCGGTGCGCGCGGTGAAGTCGATCGGGCTGGACGTCGGCGGGGTGGACTTCCTCAGCACCGACATCACCGAGTCGTACAAGGAGATCGGCGGCGCGATCTGCGAGGTGAACGCCGCGCCCGGGTTCCGGATGCATATGGCACCGAGCGAAGGCCGGCCGCGCGACGTGGCCGGTCCGGTGATGGACATGCTCTTTCCGCCGGGCACGCCGAGCCGGATCCCGATCGCGGCGGTGACGGGCACCAACGGCAAGACCACGACGGCCAGGATGCTGGCGCACATCCAGAAGCTGGCCGGCCACCACGTCGGGCTCACGTCCACGGACGGCGTCTACATCGACGGCCAGCGCACGGTGGCGGGCGACATGACCGGGCCGATCGCCACGCGCATGGTGCTGAGCGACCCGGCCGTCGATGTGGCGGTGCTCGAGATCGCCCGCGGCGGGCTGCTCCGCGCCGGGATGGCGATCCGCCACTGCGACGTGGGCGCCGTGCTCAACGTCAAGTCGGATCACCTGGGGCTTCGAGGGATCGGGACGCTGGAAGATCTGGCGAAGGTCAAGCGGATCGTGGTCGAAGTGGCGCGCGACACCGCCGTGATCAACGCCGACGACCCGCTCTGCCTCAAGATGGCGGACTACACCGAGGCCAAGCACCTGTGCTACGTCACCATGGACCCGACCCATGCGCTGGTCGGCGAGCACATCGGCGCCGGCGGACGCGGAGTGGTGCTGGAGTCGGGCATCAAGGGCCAGATGATCACGATCTACGACAAGGGCGCCCACATCCCGCTGCTCTGGACCCACCTGGTGCCGGCCACGCTCGAAGGCCGGGCGATGCACAACGTGCAGAACGCCATGTTCGCCGCCGCGATGGCGTTCAGCATGGGCGTCCGGCTGGAGGACATCCGGCACGGGCTCCGCACCTTCGACACGACGTTCTTCCAGGCGCCGGGCCGGATGAACATCTACGACGAGCATCCGTTCAAGGTGATCCTCGACTACGGCCACAATCCCGCCGCGGTGGACGCGATGTGTCAGCTGGTCGGACGGCTCGAGGTGGCCGGCCGGCGGCTGTGCGTGCTCGCCGCGCCGGGCGACCGGCGGGACGAGGACATCCGGGAGATCGGCCAGCTCGCGGCGGGGCATTTCGAGCGCTACATCGTCCGGCGCGACGACAACCTCCGCGGCCGGGGGCCGGAGGAGGTCCCGCACCTGCTGCGCGATGCGCTGCTCGCCCACGGCGTGCCGGCCGAGCAGATCCTCGTGATCCCGGACGAGCAGGCCGCGATCGACGCGGTCCTGCGCGACGCCCAGCCTGGCGACCTCGTGCTCATCTTCGGCGACGCGATCACCCGGAGCTGGAAGCAGGTGATCCAGTTCCGGACCGACGGCGCCCCGCGTACCGCCGAGCGGCCGCGGGCGTCGCGGCCGGAGCCCGCGGTACCGGCCGAGGGTGGACCCGCTACCCTCGCGCTCGACGAGCGGCGGCGCGAGTTCGTGCGCGATTCGCGGGGGGTCTGGCTCGCGCGGGAGGAGAACGCGGACTAGCCTCACCTCGGTGAGTGCGACGGCATCGCCGTTTCGCACCGCCGCAGGAACAGTCACGCGGCCTCCCGCCAGAGGTACTTTTCCCGCCCATGACCACCGTCCTCGACTCTCGCCGTCTGACCGGCCCGACCATCCTGCTCGATCGCCCAGGCGCGGTGCTGGACGTGCTCCTGACGGACTCCAACCGTGAGCGGGCAGTCGCGGCCTGGCGAACGTGCGTCGCTCGGATGCTCGACGCGGTCGGTTGGGGTGATGCGACGCTGGCCGTTCGGACCTTCGAGGGAGGCGCGAGCCTCGCCTTCAGCGCACCCATCGATGCGCTGTACGCCGCCACCGAGCTCAACGAGTGGGCCTGGGGCGCGGCGACGGCCGAGATGGAGGGCGCGCCCGCACCGGATCTCGCTGCCGACGTCGAGGCGCTGCGCGCGCGCATCGCCGAGGAGTCCGATCCGAAGCTCGTCGCCCTGCATGACGCGGCGGCGGGACGACAGCTCACGTTCCTGCACGACGAAGATGGGGTATCCGTAGGCTCGGGCACCGGGGTGCTGGTGTGGCCGGTGGACGCGCTGCCGGACGTTTCGTCCGTCGAGTGGGAGCGCGCGCACGACGTGCCGACGGTGCTGGTGACAGGATCGAACGGCAAGACCACCGTCACTCGGCTGCTGGCCGCGATGGTCACCTCGGCGGGCCGTGTGGCCGGAACCACGTCGACCGACGGCGTGACGGTGCGCGGGTGCTCGATCGCCGAAGGTGACTACTCGGGGCCGAGCGGCGCCCGCATGCTGCTCCGGCACCCGGAGGTCGAAACCGCCATTCTCGAGACCGCGCGCGGCGGATTGCTCCGTCGGGGATTGCCGATCGAGCGGGCGCGCGCCGCGGTGATCACCAACATCGCCGAGGACCATCTCGGCGAGTTCGGCGTGGACGACCTGGCGGGACTGGCCGCCACGAAGCTGCTCGTGGCTCGGACCGTGGATCACCACGGTGGGGTGGTGCTGAACGCGGACGATTCGATTCTCCGGGAGGCGGGCTCCGGGCTGGACGCCCCGATCGTCTGGTTCTCGCTGAGTCCAGCGTCTCCCGAAGTAGCCTCCCGGGTGAGGCGCGGCCGGGCGGCGCTGCTCGTGGACGACGCGCTCGTCCTTCAGGTGGACGGCACGCAGACGGTCGTGGTCCCGGTAGCCGAGGTACCGGTGGCGCTAGGCGGTGCCGCGCGCCACAACGTCGCGAATGCCCTCGCGGCGGTCGCGGCGGCGAGCGTACTCGGAGTCACTCCGGCCCAGATGGCCGTGGCGCTGCGCGCGTTCGGGCGGTCGGGCGAGGACAACCCGGGACGCGCGAACATCGTCGACCTGGGCGGCGTGCGGCTGGTCGTCGACTTCGCGCACAACCCGCATGGCATGGCGGCGCTCATCGGCATGAGCCGGGCGCTCCCGGCCGATCGCCGGCTGGTGCTGGTCGGGCAGGCGGGCGACCGAAGCGACGCCGCCATTCGCGATCTCGCACGGGCCGCCATGGCACTGCCGCCGGACCGCGTGGTGGTGAAGGAGCTGGGCGACTACCTCCGCGGGCGCGCGCCGGGCGAGATCCCCGGGTTGCTGGCCGACGAGTTCGCGAAACTCGGGGTGCGGCCGGACGCCATATCCCAGCCCGGCGACGAGCTCGCCTCGGTGCGTGACGCGCTCGCGTGGGCCCGCCCGGGGGACCTGCTGTTGCTGACCGTGCACGAGAATCGTGCCCGCGTGCTCGGGCTGTTCGAGACGCTGCGCCAGTCGGGGTGGCAGGCGGGAGCCCCCCTACCCTGACTGCCGTCACCGTGCACGGCACGGCGCCGAGGTGCGGTGGGACCCGTACGGACTAGATACCATTCCAGATCCCATCGCCCGAGGACTCGCAGGGTTGTCGAACCGGACGGACCCCTCCTCACGCCAGCGTCCCTGGATCTCCCTCGGCCTGAGCGCCGCGCTCCACACGGCGCTCATTGTGCTGACGGTTCAGCTCTCACGCCAGGCGGCCAAGTCCCCGCCGGAAGCCCAGTCGAGCGCCGCCACCGACCCGGCACGGCAGGTCGAGATGATCTACCTGCCCCCGCCGCCGGAGGCACCATCTCCGCCGCCGACCGCTCCTCGACCGGAACCGCCGCCGGAGCCTCAAACGCCGCCACAGCCGCGGCCCGTGACCCCGCCGCAGCGTCGCACGGCTCCGCCAGAGCAGGAGCAACGCGCCCCCGAGCCGGATGCGAACGCCCCGCCCGAGGCTGCCCGAGCCGAAGGCGATGAGCCGAAGGACGACGAGCCCGCGGGCGGCGAGCCCACTCGCGACGCGGAACCGAAGACCGGCTCCCCGGCGCCGGCGGAGAAGTCCGCCGAAACGATGGAGTCCGAGGCACGCCGGATCTTCGGGCGCCCGCGCCTGGGAACCCGGCCGGGGGTGGGACCGCGTGCGAGCCGGCCGATGGAAGCGTACCTGCCGGACCACCCGGAAAAATGCATCCCGAAGCCGTCGGCGCCGCGGGACTCCGCCGCCGAGCCGCAGTACGGGGTCGTGGTCGGGAAGATCTTTCGACAGGACAACGGCCTGCCGCTCACGGGGGCGCACCTGCAGATGCTCGGCACGCCGTTCGTCAGCTTCACCGACGACGCCGGCGAGTACCGGTTCCGGTTCGATCTTGCGCTCGTGGACCACTGCCGCACGCAATACGTGCGGGTGACGGCGCCAGGCTACGAATCGCGCCTGCTGGTGTTGATGGTGGGGCCGAACGTACGGAGCGAGGACGTGCTGTTGAAGCGGAAGTAGCGCGGCGGCTCAGCGTCCCCCGAGAAGCGTGAAAGCCAGCGCCGACGCCGCAGTCACGAACGCGAGGGTTACGGCGATCCAGAGCGCGCGCGAGCGCGCCGCGGCCGACGCGGTCACGGCGGCCGACGCCTCCCCGGCAACCCGCGCCGCCTCGGCCTGGCGCTCCTCGATCTGCTGGAGCGACTTGGCCTGGCGGCGGTCGAGCTTCTCGAGGCGCTCCGTCACGAGCGCGAGCTCCGCCCGGAGCGCCTCCTGTCCCTCCGACATCTCCTCGACGAAGCCCGACAGCGGCGCCGGCGGCGTGCCGTCATCGAAGAGCGACTGCCCCATGACGGTCGTGCCCGCGATGACCTCTTCCATCCCCTGGACGAAGTGCCGCTGGTGAATCCGCTTCTCGGCGTCGGGCCCCGGTTCGGTGGTGGCGATCTGCGCCGCCTTGAGCACCGCGTTCTTGATGTCGCCACCGCTCCGCGGGTAGGCCTCCGCGAGGGCGCGGAAGTCGATGTCGTCGGCGAGCGGCGTCTTTCGCGGATGGAGCTGTACGCGCCAGATCTGCTCCCGGGCTTCCGCGTCGGGCATCTCGAACATGATGTGGGTACGGATCCGCCGCTCGAACGCCGGATCCATGTTGGCGGCAAGATTGGTGGCGAAGATGACGACGCCCGGGAACGTCTCGAGCTCGTGCAGCAGCACGTTGACGACGGCGTTCGCCTCGCGCTCGACCGCGGCCTGCATCGAGGTGAACCGCCGCCCGGCAATGGCATCGGCTTCGTCGAAGAACAGCACCGCATCCTGCCGCTCGGCCGAGCGGAAGACCGACGCCACGTGCTTGGCGGTCTGGCCGACCCAGCGCGACTCGAGCTCCGAATAGCGCACGACCAGCAGCTTCCGATTCAGCGTGTACGCCAGCGCCTCGGCGCAAATCGTCTTGCCGGTGCCCGGCGGCCCGGCGAAGTGGAAGGCCAGGCCGAGGCCGGTCGAATGGCGCTCGGCCAGTCCCCACTGCCGGAAGATCAGATCGTGCTTCCGCACCAGCGCCAGCGCGTGGTTCAGCGCGCGGAGCGTCCGCTCCGGCAGCACCACGTCGTCGAACGAGCGCTGGGGGTCCACCGCTTCGACGAGCTCCCGGGTGGGCGCTCCGAAGAAGAGGTCGCGGATGGAGTCGGCCATGCCGAAAGATAGAGGCCCGAGTGCGCGCGGGGTGCTATTCGCGGATCTGGGGCTCGCGCACCTGATCGTCGGCGACACGGCCGCCAGTCACCCGATCCCACGCGTCGCGGACCGCGGCCTTGATCTCCTCCCACGCCGACGGGCTACCGCTCGACTGCTGCTCCCGCTCCCAGCCGGTGCGAAGGTCGGGCTCGGCGTCGTCCCAGCTCCGACCAGCGTCGTGCCGGGCCGCCTCGAAGCCGTACTTGTAGGCGGGACGGAAGCGGTCGTAGTAGTCGGCGCCAAGCGCGTAGGGACGACTGCTGAAGTTCTCCTCCCAGAAGTTGTCCTCGGTCTCCCAGGCGGCCTTCCACTCGACCCCGAGCTCGGCCTGATTCTCGTCGCTTTCCATACGGTTGTCGCGCTCGCTGTCTGCCATGCGTTCCTCCTGATGGGGCCGGTCAAATGGTTGAGACACCCAACCTACCGAGAAGCGGGCTCCTTCCGGGTGATCGTGATCACCCGGCGCGGGATTCAAAGTCGATCGGGTGACATTCAGGCCCCGCAAATGGCCCAGGGCTCGATTGCCCCTGTTTGCGCCGACCCAGCGACCACCGCGATACTCCGTGCTACGGGCACCCGCCCACGTTCTCACCGCCTCGGAGTCCGGCAGAATGGTCGATCCCACACGCACCCGATGAGTCGAGCTCCGGCCCGCGTGCTCGCCCTTCGCGCCGTGTTCTCCACGGTGGGGTCGGTCGCGCCCGGGATCGCGGCGCGATGGGCCGAGTCGATGTTCTGCACGCCGCCGAAGCACCAGCCGCGCACCTCCGACGAATCGTTCCTGGCCACCGGCCGCCACTTCACGGTGCGCAGCGAGGCGCAGGAGCTCGCGGTGTGGGAGTGGGGCGAGGGGCCGACCATCGTCCTGGTGCACGGATGGGGCAGTCGTGCCGGTCGGTTCAGCGTCATGGCCGGGGCGCTCGCGGACTCGGGCTTCCGGGTGGTGGCGTACGATGCGCCCGCGCATGGCCGCAGCACCGGCCGGTTCGCTTCGCTGCCGGAGTTCGCGCGCGCGCTCCGCTCGGTCGGTGACGCCGTCGGGCCGGTGTTCGGCCTGGTCGGGCATTCGCTCGGCGGGGCGGCCGCCACGCTGGCGCTTCGCGATGGGCTCGCGGCGGAGCGCGTCGTCCTGCTGGCCGCGCCGGCGGACGTGACCAGGTTCTCGACCGCGTTCGCGGACTACCTGCGACTGCCACCCGAGACGCGCGCGACGATGCGGAAGAACCTCGAGACGCGGCTCCAGGCACGGTGGGACGAGCTCCACCTGCCGACGATCGCGCGCTCGCTGCGTGCCCGGGCGCTGCTCGTACACGATCACGGCGATACGGACGTGCCGTACGGCCAAGGCGTGGAGATCGCCGCCGCGTGGCCGGGCGCACGACTGGTGGGCACGAACGGGCTCGGGCATCGCGCCATCCTCCGGGACCCGGCGGTCGTCGGGGAGGCCATCGCATTCCTTCAGGCGGCCGCGCCACGGTGATCGTGATGGATCGGGAGAACGCGCTGGCGCGCGGCTGGTCGCATGTGCTGTCGACCACCAACGATGTCGCCGAGCTGGAGCGATTCCGGCGGCGAGTCGGCGCGCCTCGGCAGGCGCTGCAACTGGGCAACTCGCGGTATCCGCACCTCGACCTGAAGCTGGAGCCGCGCGACAGGGCACTGGCCGATCCGGAGGTCAGGATCTTCGAGCGCACCTCGGACCTGCTGCGGTTCCTCCAGGCGCTGCGCGAAGCCGGCGGCCCTAGGCCCGAACCAGGACCGCCCTGACCGGCGGCGGGGAAATCGGGACGGGATGGCGCCTGATCCAGCTTCGCAGATCCTGCAGCGCGGCGCTGTCGCCGGCGGATTGCGGGGTCCCATGCGCCTCGACGCTGTCGTCGTCGAACCCTTCGTCGAGGAATGGATCGGTCGGGAACGAGTCGACCGGCTCCGTGGCCTCGAGCGTGTCGCTGGGGAGCGTGGGAGCCAGTTCCGGCGTCGGCCCACTCGTGCTTCGGGGAGCGTAGTTGGCCTCAAGCGTGTCGCTCGGAAGGGTCGGGCTCGCGGACAAGGGAGCGTCGTTCTGCGCCAACAGGGTCCGGGCGCCGGGAAGCAGGAGCGCGGCCAGCAGGATGGGAAGTGCACGGAGCATGGGCCCTCCTTGGCTCGGATTCGAACGGGGCTGCCCCTCTATTCTACCGTTCCGCCACCGCTGCGCGCTCCGGCCCAGCACCGCCTCGGGGGGTGACGGGCGACACACACCGCCGGACCAACGAAGGGGGGCGTGCCGGTACGGCACGCCCCCTTCGACTTCTGGTGCGCCCGGCTCAGCGGTCAGCGCTCAAGACTTCCCGGCCTGCGAGCGGCTTGGAGCCTCGCTGTTCCGCTCCTGCTCAGCGCCTTCGGTCCGGCCCCCGGCCCCGCTCGATGAGGTGCGACCGGTGGTCGCGCCCCCTTGCGAGCCCCTGGCCGAGCGATCCTGCTCCTGTGCGCGCTTGCCGTGCCCGTGACCTCGATCTCGGAGGCGTCGATCTCGGAGTGGCTGGTGAGGTTGTCGTTGATTTCCTCGCGGATGCGCTCGTCCGAGCGCTGATAGTTTCTCGGTCCGCGGCCGCGGTAGGTCGTCACGACATAGCCATACACGTAGGCGGGGCTCGCGCTCATGCCGCCGTACCCCATGCCCGGCGGCTGGCCGGATTGCTGGGAGCCGTAGCCCTGGCTGCCGAAATCCTGGTTGCGTAGCCCGGCATGCCGGACCCCTGGATGCCGTGCTGACCCTGGACGTTCTGCATGCCGTAAGCCTGAGAGCCGTATCCTTGCTGCCCCAATACCTGGGCGCCAAAGCTGTGACCGTACTGCTGTTCACCGCCGAATTCCTGGTAGCCGCGTCCTCCGGAGCCCTGATGCTGCGAGCCGTATCCCTGCGGAAAGCCCGCCTGGTGGCCGGAGCGTTGCGAGCCATAGCCCTGCTGTCCGTAGCCCTGCTATCCGTAGCCCGGCTGCCCGTAGCCCGGCTGCCCGTAGGGCTGACACCATACCCAGCGACCCGTACTCCTGGGCGCCGGAACGCATGCCACCGCCACCCTGCCCGCCCCCACCCCACTGGCCTCCACCGCGCTCCATCATGCCACCACGGCTCGACTCCCCACCTCGCCACTGGCGCCGCCGCCCGCGCGCGATTACAACCTGGGGATTCCACTGGGGGCGCTCTGGCCGCACACGCCGGTCATCTTCATCGCGCCCGAGGGTCGTGCCGAGAGCATCCGGCGTGGCCTCCTGCATCCCCGCACCCCGTTCCTGCAGAAGCTCTTCGCGCCGCGCGTGCTCACTCGCACCGTCAGGAGCGTGCTCGACGCCTGGTCCGCGCCGCCGACCGTCTGAGGCTAGAGAATCTTTTTTCCGAAGGCGGACTGCACCAGCTCGACGGCGAAAGTGGCCGACGCATTCCCTTGATCGAGGATGGGGTTGACCTCGACCATTTCCAGCGACGTCATTACTCCCGAATCGTGCAGCAATTCCATGATGAGATGGGCCTCGCGGTAGTCGAGCCCTCCCTTGACCGGCGTTCCCACCCCCGGTGCCACCGTCGGATCCACCGCGTCCAGATCGAAGCTGACATGCACGTAGTCAGTCCCGTCGGTCACCCGGGCGAGGGCCTTCTTCATGACGCGGTGGATGCCGTGCCGGTCGATGTCGGACATGGTATGGACCTGGACCTTGGTGTCCTTGAGCCGTCGCTTCTCACCCTCGTCGAGGCTCCGGATGCCGACGAGCGCGACGTTCGCCGGATCGACCTTCGAGAATTTTCCGCCGATGCCTGTCAGCTTGTCGGGACCATAGCCGAGCAGCGCGGCGACGGGCATGCCGTGAATGTTGCCGGACGGGGATGACTCGGGGGTGTTGATGTCGCCATGCGCGTCCACCCACAGCAGTCCGAGCCGCTTGCCCCCCCGGCGGCAAAAGCCGGCGATGCCCGACACCGTGCCGGCCGCGATCGAGTGGTCCCCGCCAAGGACCAGGGGGAACCGGCCGCGACTCATGATGCGATCGATCTTGCGGCACGCGACTGTGGATGCCCGAACGATCTCGCCGAGGTAGCGCGCGCGAACGTCGCCGACCTTGAGCTCCTCCATGTTCTTGATGGTGATGTCGCCTTCATCCACCACGGTGTGCCCCAGCTCCCGCAGCCGTTCCTCGACCCCGGCAATGCGGATCGCCGAGGGGCCCATGTCCACTCCGCGCCGCCCGGAGCCCAGATCCATCGGCACGCCCAGCACGTGGACGATCATGCGCCGAGCATCCGGCCGTCGTCCTTGAGCGCCACGCCCGAGAGCCGCCGTCGCGCGGCCTCGAGCATCAGGTAGACGAGCTTCTCCGCGGCGAGCGCGATCACGAATCCCTCCGGACGAATGTTCGAGACGCAGTTGCGTTCCGCGTCGGTGCGGCCGGGCCGCGGGTCCCAGGTGAGGTATGCGCCCAGACTGTCGGGGGCGGTGAGCCCCGGCCGCTCGCCGATCAGCACCAGCACGAGGCGCGCGCCGAGCCGTCCGCCGATCTCGTCGCCGATCGCGACGCGACCCTGCTCGACGACCACTACCGGTGCGAGCCGCCAACCGGCGTCGCGCAGCCGGGGCGCGAGCGCGGCGATCAGCGGCGCGGCGTGTGACTGGGCAGCCCGCGCGGACAGGCCGTCGGCCACGACTAGCGCGGCGTCCACGTCGCCGGGGTCGGCGGGAGGCAGGCGTTCCCCAGCCGCGGAATCGAGCCGGCGCCCGAGATCGGGACGCTGGAGGTAGGTGGCGCGATCGGGCGCCGCGCTCCGGACAGCCACGCTCTCCAGACCCACCGCCGAGAGTGCCGACCGGAACGCCGCCACATCGAGGGCGTCGTGCACCGCGTCGCGTGCGCGGGCGTGCGCGAGCTGAAAGTCGAGGTGCGCGCGAGTGGGAAGGCTGGCACCGGCGCGGCCGAGCGCGATGCGGGCAGGCGTGAGCGAGCGCAGCGCATGCCAGGGGTCGGGCGCGCCGCGCTGCTCCGCCGGCGAGGCCGCAACCGCGTCGGGGCCCGATCCCTCGGTGGGGCTCATGCGGCGGGCAGTGAATGCCGGCGCATCATCCGCGTGCCCGCGGTCGCCAGCGGACCGCGCTCAGCCGGACGCGCCCCCTGAGATCGAACCCCACACCTTCGTCCTCCAGGAGCTGCCGCTGGGTGAGCTCGTCGCCCGGGACGGCGCGCAGGCTGACGCCACCCGATGCATTGATCACCCGGTGCCATGGCACCGCGGTCCCGCCGGGGAGCGCGTGCAGCGCGTAGCCGACCTGACGGGCGTGCCCCGCTAGCCCGGCCAGCTCGGCCACCTGTCCGTAGGTCGCGACGCGGCCCGCCGGAATCCGCCGCACCACGGCATAGATCCGGGCGTACGTACCAGGGCCGGACGATCGGCGGGCAATGCTCACGCCCGGCGATGGCTGCCGGCCACGAGCGGCACCGATCCGCCGAGGGCGAGGGGGCGCATAGAGTCGAATGTAACGTGGGAACGGGGACGCGGGGAGCGAAGGTTGCGGCCAGGGCACAGCGAAGGGAGCATGAATCGTCCATGCTCCCTTCGCTGTGCTCCGTGCTACGCGGCGGATGGGGCCGTTCAGCTCGCGGGCTCCGCGGGGAACGCGGTGATCTCGAGTGTCTCGGTCTCGCCGGCATCGAGCTGCACGCTGTTGAAGTACAGGTAATCGAGCCCGACTTCGGCCGGCGTGGCGCGAACATCATAGCACCCCGCGGCGAGCTGCCAGGAGATCTGCTCGCCGCCCGAGAGCACGCTCGAGCCGAGCACGTCGGTACCCCAGGCGGACGCACCGCAGGCGCGGTAGCGCAGGAACAGAACGCTGCCGGTCGGCGCGTGATTGACGACGGTGACCGTGGCATCGCCGGTCGAGGGCGACGGCGACGGGCCGGTCGACCCATCGTCCCCACCGCACGCGGCGGTGGCCAAGGCCAGCATGGCGACAAACGGCAGCGAGCGACGGCTGATGGTGCGGATCAACGAGAGCATGGGTGTTTCCTCCGGCCTGCGTGTGAGAGTGACCTGCGTTGCCATGACACTTCAGAAGTGGTCCGGTATGCCGTCGAGCAGCGCGATGCTCGGCATGAACACCACGGTGACGTCGCCCCCGAGGCCCGGGCGGTAGAGCCGCAGCCGCTGCTCGAGCGGCGCACCGCGGCGGTCTCCGTCGCTCACGATCCCGCTCACCTGCATGTCGCCGCTGCGCCAGTTCATGCTGCCGCTGAGCTCGGCGGCAAACGAGCTGCGGTAGTCATCGGCGGAGTAGAAGAGCCAGACATTCACCGGCCAGACCGGCATGCCGCGCTCGTCGATCGTGCCCGCGTATTCCACCCGGATCACCACCTGACCCGGCACGGGCCCGCCCGCGTATCCGCGCCAGATCAGATCCACCCCCTCCGCGCCGATCCCGCCGTATTCGACTCCGAAGGCGAGGGTATCGCCGAGGGTCGGTGAGCCGCGCCGGATCAGCGACGTGGTGGCCACCAGCCCGGTCCGCCCGGCGCCTGCCCGGAGCGCCCCGGCGCCGAGGGTGGCGCTCACGCCCAGCACGAGCAGGGCGATGTGACGGGTTGTCGAGCGATGGACGAGCACGGCGGTCTCCTGAGTCTCGGGTCCGGCGGCGATGGTCGGCCGCTTCGATGGACGAGAGTCTAGGAGATGCCGCTCACTGGGATCTCAACTCGAACTCAACTCAGGTAGCGGGAGCCAGCTCTGCGGACAGGGTGCGGAAGCGCGGGTTCGCGCGAAGCGGAGCCCAGATCGGATCGGCGCGCAGCTCTGCCGGCGTGATCCAGGAGGGAACCTCCAGCAGGCGCTGGAGGATGGCGATGGCGCGGTCGTGCCGGCCCGCCGCCATGTACACGAGGGCCAGATTGCTCTGGAGAAACGGGCCCGATACCGCATCCTTCTCGATCGGCAGGTGTTCGGCCGCCTGCTCGGCGACGCGGATCGCCTCGGCGTGGCGACCCAGATGCGAGTAGGCGAGGGCGAGGATGGCCAGATTCTTCTCGTCATCGGGGCGGGCGCGGCGGCGGGACTCGAGCAGCACGCGCGCCGAGTCGCCCGAGGCCCGCTCGGCGGCGGTGTCGCGCCGGAACATCGCCGCCTCCGCTTTCAGCAGATGGTAGCGCGCGCTGTCTCCGGCGTAGCTGGCGAGCGACAGGCCGTCGAGCATCGGCGCGAAGCTGGTGTCGGCGGTGACCAGCGAGGCCGATACGCGATCGCCGGTCAGCAAGCCGGGAGCGAAGCGGCCGGCTTCGATGCGCGCGAGGCCGTCGCGAAGGACCGCGCGCGCCGCCGGGAGGTCGCCGCGCCAGCTGACGTACATCCACGCCTTGTAGATGTACGGATTGTTCCAGTCGGGCGAGAGCGTGCGTGCGCGGTCCAGGTAGTGCTCCGCCTCCGGAAAGAGGCGGAGCGAGAAATAGTTGTCGCCCGCCTCGAAATTGCGGACTCCCGAGCGCGGGTCGTAGCGCAGCGCCTCCACGAAGCGCGCGAGCGACTCTTCCCACCGGCCGCGCCGCCGTTCTACGTAGGCGATGGCCTGGAGCAACTCGCTGTTGCTCGGCTGCTGTCGGCGCACCAGCTCGAACTCGCGGAGCGCGCTCTCGTAGTCGAGCTCGCCCCAATAGTGGTAGAAGCCGAGCGCGACGTGGGTCTCGGGCGCGTCGGGCGCGAGCGATCTCGCCGCGTCGGCGGCCTGTTTCGCGAGCTGAAGCCTGGCGTCGGTGCGATCGTAGTGGTGCCAGTAGATCTGAGCGTGCACTCGGCTCAGACGGGCATGAGCCTGGGCGAAGCCCGGGTCGGCCTTCACCGCCTGCTCGAAGAGCCGCGCGGCGTTCCGCAGATCGTCGGACTGGTTGGTCCGGCCGAGATAGTCCATGCCGCGGAGATAGAAGTCGTAGGCGTCGGGATTGCGCGTGCCCCCGGCCGCGAGCGCCGCCCGCTCCGGCGCCCGCAGCGCCACGTCCAGCGCCGTCGTCACCCGCTCGGCGATCTCCGACTGCAGCCGGAACACCTCGCCCAGCTCGGCC
>DATLBL010000059.1:0-2206 GCA_035526925.1 Gemmatimonadales bacterium | reverse complement strand
CAGCCCCGCAATCAACGTCGACATCGTGGGGCGCGCTGGCGAGGGCGTCTCGTGCACGGCGCCGGACGATGAGGACGGCCGCAAGACGGTTCAGGCCGAAGGACAGCAGGATCAGTCCGGTCGTGTCGCCCAGGTTCGCACCGAGGGCGGCAGCCAGGTAGAGCGAGCCGATCCGAATGGCCACGAAGATCAGCCAGAGTCCGATCCCGGGAGCGGTGAGCTTGTATTGCAGGTGGTCTTGGTAGGTGCGGAAGCGAGTGACGTAACCCATCGCCGTGCCGGTGAGGGCGACGAGTGCCAGTTCCCCCAGGATGACCCTGTCGCCGGGAACCCAGCGAAACCCCTCATCCGAGAGCTCGACCACGAGGTACGCCATCCCGGCGCCAATAAGAATGAGCGGCAGCCGGAGCATGCGGTGCAGCTGCGCCGGCCGCCAGATGAATTGCCGAGCGATCAAGACTGCAATGCCGACCACTACGAGCGCGTCATCCGCGGTCTGGTTGACCGCGGCCCAATCCCATGACATGTCAGCCGCCAACTTCGATCACTAGTGATGCATTAGACTGTATCACCGGTGATTGACTGGGACGCGTGCGTGCCGCCGAGCTTCACCGCCTCGCCAGGACCTTGCGAGAGATCGCCTTGGAGGCGACCGGCAACACAGGGGCGGACTCCGTCACCGCCGGCGAACTGGCAGTGCTGGAAGACATCGCCCGTCATCCGCGGTCAACGATCCGTGACATCACCGAACGGACAGGGCTCGCCCAGAGCCTGGTCTCGCGCATCGTGCACGCCGGCGCGGCCAAGGGCGCGCTGGCCGTCGGCAAGGACGACCTCGACCGTCGGAAGGTCCGTGTCGATCTGACGGCCGGTACTCGCAACACGATCCTCGAACGGGCCAGCAACACCATCGACGATGCGATCGCCACACATGCCCCACAGCTTCAGGCCGATGAGCGCGCAGCACTGGAACAACACCTAGCCCAGGCCGCAGCACTACTTCGACGAGGCGCTCAAGCCTGAGGGTGCAGTTTTCCGGGCTGGCGCGGGGATATGCCTGTCGACGGCGGCCGATGCTGGCGCGGTGGGGCGCTGGCCGGCAGCCTCACCGAAGGGTCGCGCCAGCGCGGCGCGCGGTTCTGTCAAGGAGGTAGCGGGCGACAGTGCGGTGGCACGGTGCCGCGATGGCCCACCCGACCCGGGCACGGGTTGTGTCCAGGCGCAGTTGGGTGGTCAGCTCGAACTCACCGGCTCGGACCCTGGCCACGATCCGTCCGGCGACTGCGTCCCCGCCGGCGGCAAGGATGAAGGCCTCGTCGTCGCTGCGCAGGATTGTCCAGCCGAGGGGGTGCTCGGCGGATGTGGGAGCGAGCCGCAAACCCAAGCCGGTCTGGACGAGCCGTACAAAGCTCAGCAGACCATGTGGCGCGGTCGCGAGCGCGGAGCGGAACAGGTCCTCGGGGCGGCGGCCGCGCGGGACCGGCACCGCGAACGCATCCACGTAGTCGACGCGATCCAACAGCGCGA
The DNA here is from genome assembly GCA_035526925.1 of Gemmatimonadales bacterium. Classification (GTDB taxonomy): domain Bacteria; phylum Gemmatimonadota; class Gemmatimonadetes; order Gemmatimonadales; family GWC2-71-9; genus CAVVWJ01. The sequence goes on along the minus strand of DATLBL010000059.1, from coordinate 679 downwards.
GCGCGGTTACCTCCGGCGAAACCACAACGCGACGCGCCATCGCTCCTCCAATAAAGTTCCGCTACGTAACGTATATGATTTCGGGCGTGGCGACAAGGGCGCGGGGCAGGCCTCGGGACCCCGCGATCGACGCGGCGATCCTCACGGCGACCCGCAATCTTCTGGTCGAGGTGGGGTACGCCGCGCTGACCATGGAAGCCGTGGCCGCGCGGGCCGGCATCGGCAAGCCCTCCCTCTACCGGCGCTATCCCACCAAGGCCGCGCTCGTGTTCGAGGCGGTGTTCGGGCGGACGAAAGCCAACCCCGATCCCGACACCGGCACGCTGGTCGAGGACCTCCGGGAGGCCTATTCGTGGGCGGTCGAGGAGTTCGCCGCGCCGGAGGCGCGGGCTGCGCTGCCCGGACTGTTCGCCGATCTGGCCGCCAATCCCGCACTCGGTCAGCTCGTGCGCGCGATGGTCGTTGACCCGGAGTACCAGCGCGTGCTCGCCGCACTGGAGCGCGCTTGCGCCAGGCACGAGATCCGCGAGGACGCCGATCTGATCCTGGCCATCGACGCCTTCACCGGCACCGCGCTCGTGCGCGTCCTACTGCTCGACCGCCCCCTCGACCGGCAGGCCGGCGACCGGCTCGTCGACCTCCTCGTGCACGGACTCGCCCCCCGGCCGGCGCCCCGACG
>DATLBL010000058.1:0-4075 GCA_035526925.1 Gemmatimonadales bacterium | reverse complement strand
GCAGGCTCACGGTCACCTTGACGTCGAAGCCGCCGGCGTTGTCCTGCGTCTTCAGATCGTTGATCGCGAGCACCAGCAGGCCGGCGTGCTCGACGGCGAACTTCTTCTTCGCGCCGATCACCATGCCCGTCGAGCCGATCTGCCCGATGAGCGCCGCGTGGTCGCAGCCGGGGCAGCCGCGGAAGCCGGGCTGGTTGAACTGGATCTTGGTCTGGATGGTGGGGATGCCGTTCGGCCCGGCGACCCGCTCCGGGTGCTTCTTGGCGTTCGGCTGGATCTGGCCCGTGGCGGTCACCTCGACGACCTCACCTTCGGCGACCGGGACCACCACGTAGCCCGGTCCCTCGGTCTTGGCGTTGCGCGCCAGGTCCGCCATCTGCTGGTCGGCGGGCACGCGGAAGGCGTAGTTTCTCGCCGGCGCGCTGTCGGGCAAGACCTCGACACGATAGGTGATTTCGGTGCCGCCGCCGACGCCCTTGAGCGTGCGGGTGCCGGGCTTCGACAGCTCCTTGGTCTTGACCAGCTTGTCGCCGAGCTTCCGCTCCGCGCCCGGCCCGTCGTAGTCGTAGATGACGAAGTTGGCGTACTCGTTGGCGTCGAGGAAGGCGCGGTCGAGGACCACGCCATACTCCCACTTCGGCGTGAGCGAGCCCGGGATCGGATAGGTCCGGACCACGTGATCGCCGAGCTCGACGCGCACGAACGCGTCCACCGGCGCCCCGCCCTTGACGTCGCCGGTCGGCTCGCCGCCGGAGCGACACAGCCCGGGAATCGCGCGCAGGCCGGGCAGCGACAGGCAGGCGAGGTCCGACAAGTGCGCGTTCGAGGTCGGATGGTCGTGCTTGCCGACCTTCGCCGCGTCGAGCTTGGCGGAGACGATGGTGAAGCGGAGGTTGGCCGCCAGAGCCGGCGAGCCGAACAGCGAACCGATGAGGACCAGCATGAAGAGGCGCATGGGTGCCGAGCAGTGTACCATTTCAGCGATGCGCTTTGTGCTCGCGCTGGCGCTCGTGTGGGCCCTCGCCGCCCCGGCCGAGGCGCGGCGCTTCCGCATGCCGACGCAGACGCGGCAGCTCCTGGTGGTGGTCTCCGAGAGCTGGGCCGCCACCACCGCCAAGCTCCAGCGCTGGGAGCGCAGCGGCGACAAACCGGGCCCGTGGAAGAAGGTCGGCGATCCGGTCGACGTCACGCTCGGCAAGGCCGGCCTCGGCTGGGGCTTCGGCCTGCACCCCGACGAGTTCTCGATGGACCGGGTCGGCCCCCTCAAACAAGAGGGCGACGGCCGCTCACCCGCCGGCGTCTTCCGCCTCGGCGAGACCACCGGCTACGCGGCGACCCCGCCCGCCGGCACCAAGCTCCCGTACCGCCAGGCCAGCCCGCGGCTGCGCTGCGTCGACGACCGGCGCTCGCCCAGCTACAACCTGCTCGTCGAAGAGCCGGCGACCGGCCCGTCCCCGTGGGCGAGCTCGGAGGCGATGAAGCGCGGCGACGAGATCTACCGCCTCACCGTCTTCGTCGAGCACAACCGGAAGCCGATCGTGCCCGGGCAGGGGAGCTGCATCTTCCTGCACGTCGCGTCGGTGGGCCCGACGGTCGGCTGCACCGCGATGCCGCTCGCCGAGCTCGAGGCGATCGTGACCTGGCTCGACCCCGCCGCCCAGCCGCTCCTCGTCCAGCTCCCGGCCAAGGAGCACGCGCAGCTCGCCTCGGAGTGGAAGCTGCCGCCGCCGTAGCGGTCAGCGCGCGCGGAAGTGGTGCGTCACCGGAACCCACGACAGCAGCTCCATCTCCGCGTCGGTGGCGCCGTCGGTCCAGTTGTTGATCACGTAGGGCAGGCCCTTGTCGGAGGCGCGGTCGCTCACCACGCCGAGGTGATCGGGGCCCGGGCGCGACGGGAAGGTGTCGAAGAAGACGATGTCGCCGGGGAGGAAGCGGCCGCCCTTGGCCACGGTCACGAAGTGGCGCTGGAACCACGGCAGGATGGTCTTGACCCGCCGGTGGTTGATGCTGGCGTCGATCTTTTCCACCATCGGGTAGGCCTTCGGCGCACGCAGGATGTCCTCGTGCACCTCCTTCTGCAGGTCGATGCCCGCGTTGCGCAGCGCGCGGATCACGGTGTCGGAGCAGACCCCTTCGGTGCGCGGCACGTCGCCGCCGGGGTAGGGGATGGAGACGTAGCGTTCGATGTAGCGCGCGCCGAGGTGCAGGAGCTTCTTGGCGCCGATGAGGATGTCGAGCCGGTCGACGATGCCGTCCCCGTCGGTGTCCTCGCCGCGCGGCGGCCCACCCTCGAGCGCCTTCGCCCCGGGCCTCACGAGCTTGGCGAGCTCGGCGGCGTCTCCGGGGGCGAGCGCGTCGCCCTCGAGCCGATAGACCTTCACCGGATCGACGCCGTCGTACAGCGTCACCAGCCTGCGTTTGGGATCGGTGCGGGTCCAGGTGCGCTCGGCGGCGACCCCTGCCGGCACCACCGTCGAGACCTTGTCCGCGAGCTCGGGAAAGATCCCGCGGTCCCCCAGCGCCAGGAAGGGCGCGAGCAAAAAAAGGACGAGGTGCATACCTCATGATACGCACCTCGCCACGCTCGCGATCTGGCTACATTTCCCTACTCGCGGACGTTCTTGTTCTCCTTGCCGACGTCACGCTGCTGCCCGCCGGTGCGATCCGTCCCGATCTGCTCGCCGCCCTGCTGCTGGCCCTGGCGATTCTCCCCCTGCTGCTCCCCCATCCCGGTCTTGCCCTGTCCCTGGCCCTGTCCCGGCTGCTGCCCTTGTCCCTGTTTTTTCTCGTCCATTTCGAACCTCCCTATGTATCCAACCTGTTTCAAGATCGATGCCGGGAACATCGCTTGCACCCCGTGCGGGGCATGAAACCCAAGCACGTCTGGGCCGCCGCGGCGACCGCGTCCTTTCTCGGCTGGCGAGCGATTCGCCGTCACCGGCGCGACATCGAGCTCACCGATCGCGTCGCGCTCATCACCGGCGGGACGCGCGGCCTCGGGCTGTACCTGGCCCGGGAGCTTGCTCGCCAGGGGTGCAAGCTCGTGATCTGCGCGCGCGACGAAGAGGAGCTCGCGTGCGCCCGCCAGGACCTCGAGCCGCGGGGCGCCCGGCTGCTCGCCGTGCGCTGCGACGTCGGCGTGCCCGAGGACGTGCAGTCGCTCGTCGCCCAGGCGAACGCCCGGTTCGGCCAGATCGACATCCTCATCAACAACGCCGGGATCATCCAGGTCGGGCCGCTCGCCACCATGACCGTCGACGATTTCGCGCAGGCGATGGCGACGAACTTCTGGGGCGGCGTTCACACCACACTGGCCGTGCTCCCGCAGATGCGCGCGCGCAAGTCCGGGCGGATCGTCAACATCACCTCCATCGGCGGCCAGGTGCCGGTGCCGCACCTGCTCCCCTACGACTGCGCCAAGTTCGCCGCGCAGGGCTTCTCCGAGGGGTTGCACGCGGAGCTCGCCGCCGACGGCATCGTCGTCACCACCGTGGTGCCGGGCCTGATGCGCACCGGCGGCCCGCGGCACGCGTTCTACAAGGGCGCGCGCACCGAGGAGCACGCCTGGTTCGCCGCCGCCGACAGCATGCCGATCACGTCCATGAGCGCGGTGTCCGCCGCGCGCCGCATCGTGCTCGCCTGCCGCCGCGGCGAGTCCCAGCTCACGCTCACCTGGCAGGCCAAGCTGCTCAGGCTGGTCCACGCGCTCCTGCCCGGCATGACCACCGAGCTCCTCGGCCAGGTGAGCCGGCTCCTGCCGGGGAGCTCCGGCCCGTCGCCACGGCTCGCGCTGCGCGGCGCCACCGTCGAGCAGGCCGGCTAAAGTCAGCTCACCGCGCGTGCTCGGCGCGGTAGTCGGCGAGCCAGCTCTGCAGCTGCGAGAACATCTCCGGCGGAACGATCTTGACCTTGTCGCGCAGCTGCCGCGCCTGGTCGAGGAATTCGGCGCGGAACGAGGCGCTCACCGGCACCTGACGCAACCCCTGTTTTTCGAACAGGCCGCCGAGCAGCGCCGCGTCGGTGGCGCGGCCGACGTCCTCGAAGCGGATCATGAACTTGGCCACCGCGGTGCGGA
>DATLBL010000057.1:0-29480 GCA_035526925.1 Gemmatimonadales bacterium | reverse complement strand
GAAATTCCTCCGGGGCAGCTCCCTCTCCAGCGTCCTCGGCAGCCGCAAGAAGCTGTCGCCTCCCGAGATCCGGCGCCTCCTGCTGGAGGCCGGCAGCGCCCTGGGCTACGCGGCCCAGCGGGGCATCGTGCACCGGGACATCAAGCCCGACAACATCATGTTCGACGAGTTCGGGCAGTGCCTGCTGACCGATTTCGGCATCGCCAAGGCCGCCTCGGGGCAGCGGCTCACCGGCACCGGCATGTCGATCGGCACGCCGCACTACATGAGCCCGGAGCAGGCCCGCGCCCAGGCCATCGACGGCCGGAGCGACATCTACAGTCTCGGCGTGGTGGCCTACCAGTGCCTGACCGGCGCGGTGCCCTATGACGGCGAGGACAGCTTCTCCATCGGCTACAAGCACATCACCGAGCCGATCCCCACGCCGTCGCTGGTCACCGCCGACGAGCGTCGGATCTTCGAGGTGATCAAGCGGATGCTGATGAAGGATCCGGCCGATCGCTTCCAGAGCTGCGAGGAGCTCGTCGCGTCGATCCAGGGGCAGCCGACGGCGGCGCCCGGCGCGGTGCGGGTGTCCGCGGCCGCCGCCACCATCGGCGCGCGGTCCGGTGCGTCCGCGGCCACGGTCGCAAGCCCCATCGGTGGCATGCCGCCGATCGTGAGCCAGCCGACGACTCCGCTCGAGTCACCGCTGGTCAATCGGCGCGTGACACCGCTCGAGCGCCGGGACACGCCACGCCGCGTGGCCGATCGATCGCTGGCCATGCGCGGAGCCGGCTCCTCGTGGGCGTGGTTGTGGATCGTGCTCGCCGTGCTCGGCGGCGGAGGCGGTGCGTACTACTACTACACGTCGCGCGGGTTTGCGGCGGGTACCGGCGGTCCGGATTCGGTTGCCACTGCCACCGACACGGCGCCCCTCCGTGACACGACCGCCGCCAGCACGCCGGTCGTGGGCCGCGACAGCACCCGGCGGGTTGCCGCGACTCAACCGACGGTTCCCACGCCTCCGAAACCACCGCCCGCGCCGGTCCCGGCGGACACGATCCGCACCCCCGAGACGATCGCGGGCGACAGCGGCGGCATCCGGATCGTGGGGCTGCCCCGCGGCTCGACGGTGATGATCGACGAGCGTCCGGTGAGCGAGTCGGTCACCCGACTCCCGCCCGGACCGCACGCGATCGGCGTTTCGGCGCCGCGATTCAACTTCTACTCCGATACGATCGTCGTCCGGCCCGGCGAGATCAGCGAGGTGACTCCGCAGCTGAGCGCGATCGGCTCGCCCGAGCTCCCGCGGCGCGCGACACGTCCTCGCGCGCCGAGCCGCTGCGAGCCGGGGCCGGGGTACAACGCCGACGGCTCCTGCTTCGACGAGCGTCCGAAGCCGGTGAACCCGCCCTTCGTGCCGGTTCCCGACGAGTTGTCGGAAACCCCGCGTCCCTCGCTGCTGTGGGTGAAGGTCTCGGCCGAAGGCCGGACCGTCGACGTGTCGCGTCTGCGGCCGTCGAACGATACGGCGTTCGAGCGCGCGGTCCGCAATTTTGTCTGGTCCGTCACCTGGCACCCGGCGCTGAAGGACGGCGCGGCCGTCGAGGCCTGGACGCAGATGCTTTTCCCGCCCGCTCCCAAGTGACTTCCGGGATACATCCGACCGCCTTCATCGCCCAGGGCGCCGCCGTCATGGGCGATGTCACGTTGGGGGCCGACTCCAGTGTGTGGTACGGCGCCGTGGTCCGGGGCGACATGGCGCCGATCGTGATCGGCGCGGAGACCAACCTGCAGGACGGCACCATCGTGCACGTGGACGCCGGCGTGCCGTGCACCATCGGACGCCGGGTGGGTGTCGGCCATCGAGTCATTCTGCACGGCTGCACTGTGGGCGACGAGTGCCTCGTCGGCATGGGCAGCATCCTGCTCAACAACGTGCGGATCGGGACGGGCAGCGTGATCGCGGCCGGCGCGGTCATTCCGGAGGGTATGGAGGTGCCGCCGCGATCCCTGGTCATGGGCGTGCCGGGACGCATCGTGCGGGCCGTGGATCCCTCGCTGAGCGAACGCATCACGGCCACGTGGCAACACTACGTGGCGCAGGCGCGAGACCATCGGGCCGGGCGCTACCCTCTCCGCGAGACCGCGCGCGCGTAATCCTTCGTCGGACCCGTGGTGTGCGATTTTAACTCGCTGTCACACCACTGCTCGCCTTACTGTCGGTACCCACATTCGCATCACAACTTATCCACGTAATCCACATCGAATTTCCCATTATATTTGTGATGTGGGAACGACGATCGCGCGTAGTTACGCGCTTTTTACCCCGTATTGTGCGCCCATCCGGCGAATCCTACTTTGCCCATCCGCTTCACTGCTGGGCTCGAGCTCGCAGCAGACGCGGCGGATGCGGAAACGGCACAGAGCAGGTCGCACAATGGCAGTGATGTTGGCGCACAGAATCGACAGTTCCCGTAGTGCAGTCTCTGCACTCTCTTCTCTTCCATACAGCATGCGGGGAGCTCCATGACTTCGTCCACCCCACGGGACGCGCTTTCGCTGTCGTCCAACGCCATCACGGTCCTCCAGAAGCGGTATCTCGTCAAAGACGAAGCCGGGCAGCCGGCCGAGACACCCGAGGACCTGTTCTGGCGCGTGGCGCGGACGATCGCCGAGGCGGATCGTCGCTACGGCATCTCCGCCGCCGCCGTGGAAGAGACGGCCCGGGCGTTCTACGGGCTCATGGCGCAGCGACAGTTCGTGCCGAACTCACCGACCCTGATGAATGCCGGGCGCCCGCTCGGCCAGCTGAGTGCCTGTTTCGTGCTCCCCGTGGATGACGCGCTGTCGAACGGGAAGAGCGGGATCTACGATACCTTGCGGGCCATGGCGCTGGTGCATCAGAGCGGCGGCGGCACCGGCTTCAGCTTCTCGCGACTCCGTCCCAAGAACGATATCGTCCGGAGCACGATGGGCGTTGCGTCGGGTCCGGTCTCGTTCATGAGCCTGTTCGACGCCTCGACGGACGTGGTCAAGCAGGGCGGCACCCGGCGCGGGGCCAACATGGGCATTCTCCGGGTCGATCATCCGGACATCATGGAGTTCGTCACCTGCAAGGACGACACGACCAAGATCACCAACTTCAACATCTCGGTCGCGGTCACGGATGCGTTCATGGAGGCCGTCGAGGCGGACGCGATGTACGACCTCCATCATCCCAAGACCGGTAAAGTGGTGGGCCAGCTCAATGCGCGCGAAGTCTGGGAGCGGATCATCCACGGGGCCTGGAAGACCGGCGAGCCGGGCGTGTTCTTCATCGACAAGGCCAACTACTACAATCCCGTTCCGCACCTCGGCTCCTACGAGGCGACGAACCCCTGCGGTGAGCAGCCCCTCCTTCCGTACGACGTCTGCAACCTCGGCTCCATCAACCTCGGCGTCTTCGTCAAGGACGGCCAGATCGATTGGAACGGCCTGCGGCGCGTCGTCCACCTCTCGACCCATTTCCTCGAGAACGTGATCGACGCGAACCAGTACCCGCTGCAGGAGATCACGGAGCTCGCGCAGCGCATCCGCCGCATCGGCCTCGGGGTGATGGGCCTGGCCGATCTGTTCGTCAAGCTCGGCATCGCCTACGACTCGGATGAGGGCGTCAAGCTGGGGCGGAAGATCCAGCAGTTCGTGGATGAGGAAGCCAAGGTCGAGAGCGAGCGGCTGGCGGGCGAGCGCGGCACCTTCGGGGAATGGGACCGCAGCATCTGGGGACCGGATCAGACCGCGGCGCGCGGCCCCAAGGGCGAGCGCGTGCGGCCGATGCGACGGCTCCGGAACTGCAACGTCACCACGGTGGCTCCGACGGGTACCATCTCGATCATCGCCGGGTGCAGCTCGGGCATCGAGCCCCTCTTCGCCGTGGCGTTCATGCGGAACCAGGCCGGCGTGCTGATGCCGGACGTAAACGAGGACTTCGTGGCCATCGCCAAGCAGGAGGGCTGGTACAGCGAGGACCTCATGCACCGCATCGCGGAGGCGGGACACATCGAGTTCCCGGAAGTTCCCGAGAAGTGGCAGCGCGTGTTCGTCACCGCCAACCACATCAAGCCCGAGTGGCACATCCGGATGCAGGCGGCGTTCCAGGAATACAACGACTCCGCCATCAGCAAGACCTGCAACTTCGCCAACGACGCGAGCGAGGAGTACGTCGAGGAGATCTACCGGCTCGCGTACAGCCTCAATTGCAAAGGCGTGACGGTGTACCGCGACGGCAGCCGCGACATGCAGGTGCTGAGCACGGGCAACACGGCGAAGAAGGTGCAGGAGCAGGCCACCTCCACAGGCAAGGCCGAGGCGCGGGCGGACCTGGCGCAGCTCGCCTCCAGCAGCGACCGCGGCGCGGTCGTCGCCGCCGAGCTCAAGGGCGAGTTGGCCGAGCTCGAGGCGGAGAATGACCGCCTCCGCCGGATGGTGCACGATCTCGAGGCCGAGAACCTCCAGCGCCGGCAAAAGCGCTCACGCCCGGAGCTGCTCCGCGGCGCCACACGCCGGCTGGAGACCCCGCTCGGCACGCTGTACGTCACGATCACCGAGGATGACCGCGGGCAGGCATTCGAGGTGTTCATGAGCCTCGGCAAGGCGGGGGGCGCGCTGATGGCCGACGTCGAGGCGCTCGGCCGGCTCATCAGTCTGGCGCTTCGCTCGGGAATCCCCATGAAGGAGATCTACCGCCAGCTCCGGGGCATCAGCTCCGACCGGGTGATCGGGCTCGGGCCCAACAAGGTCATGTCGGTTCCGGATGCGGTAGGCATCGCGATCGAGCGGTGGATGGCGGAGAAGCAGGGAATCCAGCAGGAGCTGTTGCCGGGGTCGCAACCCGCCGTGGAACCGGCGCCCGTGGTCGCCACACGAGGCATCGTCTCGGGGGAGGGCGGGGAGCAGATGATGCTCGGGGGGATGCAGGAAACCCTTTCAGGTGCCTGCCCGGATTGCGGGTCGCAGTTGGAGTTTGCGGAGGGTTGTATGAAGTGTCACGTGTGCGGGTTCAGCGAGTGCGGGTGAAACTCACCGGAATTCGAGGCACGAGTTAGAAGAAGCCCGCGCGTCTCGACGCGCGGGCTTCTTGCTGCAGTTCGCCGCCCCCCGCGGCTCAGCCGGCCGCGCCTGGCGCATCCTCCTGTCGAATTCCGCGTTATCCATTCGTCGCATCTGACAAGCGAATCAGGTTCCTACCTCAATGGGAGACCACCATGCGTTTCATGATGCTGGTGAAGGCCACCCCCGACTCCGAAGCCGGCCTTCCCCCCGATCCTAGCCTGATGCACGCTATCCAGCAGCTCGCGGAAGAGGCCGTCCAGGCCGGAACTTTGGTGGCGTCCGGCGGCCTCGCACCGAGCCGGAGCGGCATCCGGATTCGCATAGGTGGAGGCAGAACGCAGGTGATCGATGGCCCGTTCGCCGAGACCAAGGAGCTGCTCGGCGGCTACGCGATCTTCGACCTGCCGTCGAAGGAGGCCGCGGTCGAGAGCGGTCGCCGCTTCATGCAGCTCCATGCCGATGTCCTCGGGCCCACGTACGAGGCAGAGCTCGAGATCCGGCAGATCTTCGGACCGGAGGAGATGGGTCACCCCTAACCGGCCGTGGCGGCCGGGCGCCGATCACTCGATTCTGCGGCTACTCCGCCCTCAAGGTGATCGACGGATCCAGTCGGGCAGCGCGTGCCGCGGGCACCCAGCATGCGATAGCCGACACCGCCGCCAGCAATAGGACCACCGCGACGTACGTGGCCGGGTCCAGCGGCGAGACGCCGAAGAGCATCGCCACGACGACCTTGCTCGTGGTGGCCGCGCCCACGACGCCCAGCAGGATTCCGAGTGACGTCAGTGTCATCCCCTGGCGCACCACAAGGCCAAGGATGTTCTTCCGCGACGCTCCGAGCGCCGACCTCACCCCGATCTCCCGCGTCCGCTCGGTCACGCCGCCGCTCAGGACGCCGTAGATGCCGGTGGCGGCGAGCAGCAGCGCCGTAATTCCGAAGGCCTCGAACACGATCAGCGCGAACCGCCGCTCGGCTGCCGACCGCTCGACCAGCTGACGCATCGTGGCGATCCGGACGATCGGCTGGTCCTTGTCCACCGACCAGATGGCGGACGAGACTGCGGGCGCGAGCGAGGCTGGCTCGTCGCCGGTGCGGACCACGAGCGACATGAGACGATCCACCCAGTGCCACTGGGCGGGCGACACGTACAATGCGTCCGATGGGCCCAATCCCAGGGCGGCCTGCTTCACATCGCCGACGACGCCGACGATGGTGTACCAGTCGCCCTCCCGCGGCCCGAATCGCAGCCGCCGCCCGATCGGTTCCCCGCCGGCGAACGCGCGCTTCGCATACGACTCGCTGACGAGGACCACACGCGGACGGCCGGCGCCGTCGTGATCGTCCAGCAAGCGTCCGGCGCGGAGCGGGATTCCCATCGCCTGGAAGTAGCCCGGGGTGACCGCGTAGCGCAGCGCCGCACCGTCGCTGGCCGGGTCGACGTCGCGCTCGAGGTGCACTCCATAGACGTCCAGGTCACCGCTGAGCGGCAGCTGACTCGTGAACGCCGCGGCCATGACCCCCGGCACCTCGCGGACGGCATCGAGGCTGCGCTCGAAGAACTGGTTTCGGACGCTGTCGGCGTCGAACCGGTGTCCGGTAACCTGCACCTGCATGGTCAGCAGCCCCGTCTGCTCGAACCCGGGGGAGATGGAGAACAGCCGCTCCAGGCTACGCAATAGCAGCCCCGCGCTCACCAGGAGCACGAGCGCGAGGGCGACCTCGGCCACTACGAGCGTCCCCCGCGTCCGCCGGTACTCGCCGGCCGAACGCCGGGAGCTCTGCTGAACCCCGGCACTCAGCCCGCCGCGCGATGCCTGCATCGCCGGCACCAGCCCGATCATGATCCCGGTGAGGGCGCTCAGCCCGAACGCGAACGCGAAAATGGCCGGGTCCAAGCGGATCGCGTCCAGCCTCGGCAATCCGGGAGGACTGAGCGCCACGAGCGCTCGCACCCCGATGTCCGCGACGAGCAATCCCGCTACGCCGCCCAACAGCGCGAGCAGGAGGGTCTCGGTGAGCAGTTGACGGACCAGCCGAGCGCGGCCGGCGCCGAGTGCGGCACGCATCGCAAACTCCCCCCGACGCTGCGCGCCGCGGGCGAGCAGCAGGTTCGTCACGTTCACGCAGGCGATGGTGAGCAGCAGGACGACCGCGCCGAGCACGGCTAGCAGAGCCGGCCTAACCGCGGCGGTGACCTCGTCGCGAAGAGAGGCAAGGAGCAGCCCCGACTGCAGCGACGCCCAGGGCACCCGGGCCAGCTCCGGTATCGGGTTGCGCGCGATCGCGGCGACCTCTTCCGCGGCCTCACCGAGTGCCACGCCCGGGCGCAGCCGCCCGACCATGCGCAGGTGATGGCCCCATTCCCGGCTCTCGGGTGAGAAGGACTCGCCATACTGCAGCGGCGCCCAGAGCTGTGCCGACGGCGCCAGGACGTTTTCGAATTCCGCCGGCATCACGCCGATGACCGTGTAGGGATTGTCGTCGAGCGAGACGATACGGCCCACGATCGACCTGTCGCCGTCGAAGCGCCGGTGCCAAAGTCCATGTCCGAGAATGACGACGCTCGGCCCATTGGGCCGGTCGTCGGCGGCGTCGAAGTCGCGTCCCAGCATCGGGCCAACGCCAAGCGCACGCAGGTAGCCGGCGCTCACCCGTTGGCCGTCGACGCGTTCCGGCACCTCGGTGCCGGTCACGGTGGGCTGCCAGGACTTGAGGACGGCCAGCCCGCTGAAGGAGCGGCTTCGCTGGGTCAGCTCGCGAAAGGTGCCGAAGGTGACGTCGAGCCGGGTGCGTTCCGCGCTGACGTCGGAGATCGTCACGAGCCGGCCGGGATCGGGGTAGGGCAGAGGCTCGAACAGGACAGGATTGACCGCGCTGAAGATCGCGGTCGTGGCGCCGATCCCGAGACCCAGTGTCAGCACGCTGACCGCCGTGAAGACCGGATTGGCGCGCAGGCGGCGAGCGGCGTAACGCAGGTCGGCGAGCACGGCGCCGACCACGCTCTCCCACCCGGCGTCGCGCACCTGCTCCTGTGCCGCCGTCACGCTGCCCAGCTCCACCCGTGCGGCGCGTCGAGCCTGCGCGGGCGACAGCCCGCGCTCTTGGTGCGCCGCGGTGGCCTGCTCGAAGTAGTGCTGTACCTCGTCGCCCAGGTCCCGGTCCGCCGCTGCCCGGTTCAACAGGACTCGCATGCCGCGGGTAACCTGACGCCAGAGCGACATGCGCTAACCCTCCGCGCCGAGCAGCCGCGCGACTGCCGATGCGCGGCGGGTCCAGTCCGCCGTCTCGGTCTCGAGCTGCTTTCGCCCCGCGCGGGTGAGCCGATAGAACCTGGCGCGGCGCGAGTTCTCCGTCCGGCGCCACTCGGCGTCCAGCCAACCGGCGCGCTCCAGCCGCTGCAGCGCGGTGAGGAGCGAGCCCGGGTTGATCTTGAACACGCCCCGGGAGATCTGCTCGATCCGGCGGGTAATCCCGTAGCCGTGCATCGGCTCGAGGCTCAGCGTCTTGAGGATGAGCAGGTCGAGGGTGCCCTGGATGACGTCGGTGGTCGGTTGGTCCATGGGAAGCGCACCTGGAGGATGATGTGCGAACCTATGTTCTACTCCTCTTGATTGTCAAGGGTTGACGGTCAGGCGAGCGGCCGTCGAGCCCGCGGTAACAGGGGCGCGGCCTGCTCGGGCTCCGGCACGAAACTTGGCCGCTTTCGGCGGCCCGCGGCGTTCCATATGTTGTGTGCGTGTTCGGGAGAAGTCCTGCGTGCACGGCGTGAGCGAGTGCGGGTGATCGTGGTCATCCGTAGATAGCGGACGCCGCCACGCGGTACCACAACGGGACGTCGGCTTCGGCCGGCGTCCCGTTGTTTCGTCTGGTCGCTTTGTCATTCGGAGACGGGCGCGAGGAGTTGCCGCTCGGTTCCTCGCTCCTGAACCACCGCGCCTCGAGTTCGATGGGCACTGCCGGGCGTGAGGTCGACCTTCCAGAGCTTCCGGCCCCGCAACCGGATCAGTGCGCCACAGAAGCCGGCCGGCGCATCCCTAGCGTGGCCAGCGCACCAAGCACCGCGACAGCGAGTGCTACCCCGTCGATCGTCGGGTCGGAGAGCCGGCCCAATCCAAGTGCCTCGTCGAGCGAGAACACGCCCGGTCCAGTGAAGGCCAGAGCGATCGCGGCAGCCGCATACAGCAGCGGCAGCTCGATGCCGTCGTTCATGCCGAAGAAGCCGTTCCGCCAATGCTGCATCATGGCGACGACCATGACCGCGAGCATGAGCGCGGGCCCGACGGGTCCGAGCAGCCCGAGCGCGATCAGCAGGCCGCTCACGAACTCCCCGAGGGCCGCCGCCGTGGCGAAGATCCGGCCCGGCCGGTAGCCCAGCGATTCGAAGAACTGCGCCGTTCCCGCGAGCCCATGGCCTCCGAACCATCCGAACAGTTTCTGCGAGCCGTGCGCGGCCATGCCGAGTCCCACGACCAGGCGTCCGACCAGCAGTCCGGCGCTCAGCGCGCCTACATCGATGTTCTGCATCCAATCCGACATCCGGCCTCACTCTCTAGGTCTGAGCGTCAGCCTAGGTCGATGGAACGGAGTGGTCGGTGGGCTCGGTCACACGCCCAGCCGCGGAGCTGCGCCATCCGGGCGACGGCTCGCTCGTCGAAGCTGTCACATGCTCGTATGTTCGGTGCAGGCAGACCCTGCCGCGCGCCGGCGCATCCGCGTCGAGGCTTCCAGGAAAAGGAGAAACCGATCATGAGCGTGACCCAGGACTACGGCATCGCTCCACCCAACTACCGGCTGCCCTCCGGTACCCGCGTCGGAACCGTCCGCCTGCAGGTGGCCGAGCTTGCCCGCTCGCTAGCCTGGTATCGGAGAGTGCTGGGACTCGAGGTGCTCGAAGAATGGGTCGAGATGGCTGCCCTTGGCGCGCCTGGATCTTCGGCGCCGCTGCTGGAGCTCCACGAGCGCCCCGGGGCTGTGCCGGTGGGTAGGCGCGGGCGCCTGGGCCTCTACCACTTCGCCGTACTGCTGCCCGATCGCCAGTCGCTGGGCCGACTCGTACGGCACCTGGCCCAAATTGGCGAACGCGCCGGCATGTCCGATCATCTCGTCAGCGAGGCGATCTATCTGACCGATCCGGACGGGCTGGGGGTCGAGGTCTACGCCGATCGGCCTCGCGAAGCGTGGCGGGTCGAGGGCCGAGAGCTGGCGATGACGACGGAGCCGCTCGACGTCGCTGACCTGACGAGGAACTCGGGAAATGCGCCGTGGACGGGGGTCCCGCCAGGAACGGTGATCGGGCACGTCCACTTGTACGTCGGCGACCTCGGCCTCGCCGCCGACTTCTATCACGCGGGCCTGGGACTCGACAAGGTGGTATGGAGCTACCCGGGCGCGTTGTTCATGTCCGCCGGGGGCTACCATCATCATCTCGGCACGAACACGTGGGCCGCCGGGGCCGCGCCTGCGGGACCCGAGGATGCGCGGCTGCTGGAATGGGAGCTCGTGGTGCCGAGTTACGCGGACGCCGTCGCAGCCCTCGCGAGCGTGGCGTCCACCGGGGCGATGGTCGAACGTGCGAATGCGGGCGGGCTCGCTCGAGACCCGTGGGGAACGGCGGTTCGGCTCCGGGCGGAGATGCCGTAGTCCGATACCGCCAGCCGGGGTCAAGCCGGCGAATCGGGGGCCGGGCGGGCGAGAAGCGCCGGACGTCGCCACCATGGGCTGGCGTGGACCACAAACCAGCGAATCGGCTCGAGCGCCAGTGCGCATGCCACGAACAGCACCGCTACGGCGATTGCGACGAGGATGGCGAGCAACGAACGCATTTTAAGAACCTCCGACGACCATTTAATCCTGCAAAATACGCGCATTTTCGAGATCATTTTAGCACAATTGGGCCTAATACGGTAATTGTGAGCTTTAAATGTAGCTAAATGTGCACGGTTTGTGGTTCAGGTCCCTTGCGCGACAATGCTTCGCGCAGTACAATCGTGTCGACGGGGCCACCCGGGCCCCGTCCGACCTCGAACCCCAGGAACCCTCAGGTGACCCGTCTTCCCCTCCTGCTCGCGCTCCAGGACGCTGCGCCGTCCGTGGTCCCCGCGGACACCGCATGGATGCTGGTGGCCACCGCCCTCGTCCTGCTGATGACGCCTGCGCTCGCCTTCTTCTACGGCGGACTCGTGCGGTCGAAGAACTCGCTCAACACCATGATGATGAGCTTTGCCGCCCTCGGGACGGTCGGCGTCACCTGGGCACTGCTCGCGTACAGCCTGGCGTTCGCGGAGGGGAGTGCGTGGATCGGTGGAACAACCAACGCGCTGCTCGCCGGGGTGGGAACCGAGGCCAAGGGGACACTGCCGCACGTGCTGTTCATGGCGTACCAGGGCACTTTCGCCATCATCACCGCGGCCCTGATCTCGGGCGCAATCGTGGAGCGGATGCGCTTCGGGCCTTACCTCGCCTTCATCGTGCTCTGGACGCTGCTGGTCTACGCGCCCGTGGCTCACTGGGTCTGGGGCGGCGGCTGGCTCATGAGCAAGGGGGTACTCGATTTCGCCGGGGGTACCGTGGTGCACATCAACGCGGGCGTGTCGGCGCTCGTGGCCGCGCTGGTCCTCGGCAACCGCAAGGATTACAGCCGCCAGGCCATTCTGCCCCACAACGTCCCGTTCGTGCTGCTGGGCGCCGGCCTCCTGTGGTTCGGCTGGTTCGGCTTCAACGGCGGGAGCGCCCTCGCCGCCAATGAGCTCGCGGCGCTCGCGTTCACCAACACCTTCCTGGCTCCCATGGCCACGCTGGTGGTCTGGGTACTGCTGGACTACAGCCGGACCGGCCGCGCCACCGCCGTGGGCGGCGCCACGGGGATCGTGGTGGGCCTGGTGGCCATTACCCCGGCGGCCGGCTTCATCAGCCCTGCCAGCGCGCTGCTGCTCGGCGCCCTCGCCGCGTTTCCCAGCTACTTCACTATCGTGGCGCGATCGCGGACCCGCCTGGACGACTCGCTCGACGTGTTCGCCGGTCACGGTATCGGCGGCATCACGGGCGCGCTGCTGACCGGCGTGTTCGCCTCCAAGGTGTGGAACGCGGCGGGGAGCGATGGCCTGCTCGCCGGCAATCCCGGCCAGCTGGCCACCCAGTCGCTGGGCGTCGCGAGCTCGATCCTGTACTCGGCGCTGGCCACGTTCGTGATCCTCAAGCTGCTCGGCCTGGTGACCGCCTTGCGTGCGGCGCCTCGTGCTGAAGGCGTCGGGATGGACGTCACGCAGCATGGCGAGGAGGCCTACACCAACGGGGAGGGCTCGATTCTCGTCATTCCCGATGCGGGCACGGCCGGCGCGCCTGCTCGCGCGCTCACCCCGCAGACCGCGTCCCGCTGACGCGGCCAGGAGACCGACAGATGAAGCTCATCGTGGCCATCATTCGCCCGGAGCGCCTCAACGAGGTCCTCGAGGCGCTGTACCGCACGGAGGTGCGCGGGCTCACCGTGTCGCGGGTACTCGGGCACGGCGGCGAGACCGACCGGGTAGAGACCTACCGCGGCACGACCGTCAAAATGGAGTTGCAGGAGAAGGTGCGACTCGAGATCGGTGTCTCGGAGCCGTTCGTGGACGTGACCGTCCGGGCGATCCTCGGCTCAGCGCGCACGGGCGAAGTGGGCGACGGAAAAGTCTTCGTCCTGGATGTCGATCAGGTCCACCGCATCCGGACCGGCGAGCGGGACGAGCGCGCGGTGACGCCGGCGGTGCTGAGCGAGGTGTAGCGCGATCCCGCCTCATTCCCGCACGTCGAACGGGGCATGATCCGGAATCATGCCCCCTTCGCATTTCTTGATGGAGACGGCCGCGGCGCCCCGGGGCGCCCGGCAGCACTATACTCCGGGGTCCATTCTGGAGCGCTCCATGTCGATGGAGTACCCGCAGCAATTCATTCCGCCGTCCGCCGTCCCCGACGCGCGGATTCCACTGTTGGCGCACCTCGTGGAGACGTACGCGTCTGAGACCAGCAAGACGGCGGGCGTCTGGAGCGAGCTCGCGGACGCGCAGCTGGAGTTTCAGCCGCATGCGCGGAGCAGCACCGTACGGCAGATCCTGGTGCACCAACTCCTCTCCGAACGGCGCTTCTTTGCCGAATTCATCGGCCTGAACGAGCCGGCGGTCGACGCCGTCTTGCCGGCCGGCGAGACGCCGGGCGTCGCGGCGTACACCGAGCGCTTGGTGTCGCTGGCGCGCCAGCGCCTCCTCCCTCTGGCCGCGGGCGACGAGAATTTTTGGCTCACATCCGTCCCGTTCTTCGACGTGCGCCGGGAACGCATTTGGGTGTTCTGGCGCCGCGTGCTTCACACCGCACACCATCGCGCGCAGGTCGGACTCTGCCTCCGACTGCTCGAGGCTCGCGTCCCGCCGACCTACGGTCCGACCGCCGACGTGACGTGGACCGGCGCGGATCCGACGACCACACTGGACGCGGCGCGGCGGCGGGGGGCATAATGCAGCACCATGGGTACTCCATTCCCGTTATGCGAGAGGTTCGACATGGCTGAACAGCAGGGCGATCTCAAGCCGGTGACGCCGGCCCGCGTCGCGGACGAGCTGCGGAAGCTCAGCAGTCAACGCGCCAGCGGCGGTCTCAAGGCGGACGAGTACGAGCACCGCTTCTCGCGGATGATCAGCGAGCTGCGCGATCGTCGCATCGACGGCAATCGCGCCGACATCCTCGCCACGCTGACGCCGCTGCTGCAGGAAGGAGTCGTCACCGCCGAGGATTGGCGCCGATTGACGAGGCAGCTCGGATTGGCATGATGCAGCAGCGGGTCCTCGGACCCGGCGCGCCGTCGGTCTCCGCGGTGGGCTATGGCGGGATGCATCTCTCGATCGAAGGCCGCCCGCCCGAGTCCCGGGCCGTCGAGGTCATGCGAGCCGCACTGACCGCCGGTGTCACCCTCGTCGATACCGCCGACGTCTACTGCCTCGATCAGCACGACATCGGCCACAACGAGCGGTTGATCGCTCGGGCGCTGTCGGGCTGGAAGGGGGATCGGTCGGCGATCGTCGTGGCGACGAAGGGGGGCGTGGTGCGGCCGGATGGCCGATGGGAGAGCGACGCCCGTCCGGCGCAGCTCCGCGCCGCGGCGGAACGGTCGCTCCGCGCGCTCGACGTACCGCGGCTCGACCTCTATCAGCTGCACGCGCCCGACCCGAGGGTCCCATTCGCGGACAGCGTGGGCGCGCTCGCGCGGCTGAGGGACGAAGGTAAGATTCGCTGGGTCGGGTTGTCGAACGTGAGCGTCGCCCAGGTGCGGGCGGCGCAAGGCATCGTGCCGATCACCACGGTGCAGAACCGGCTCAATCCCTTCTTCAGGGAGTCGCTGACCGGGAGTGTGGTGCGCTACTGCGCGGAGCAGGGCATCGGCTTTCTGGCCTACAGCCCGACCGGGGGCGGCCGGCTCAACCGGACGCTGCCCTCGCACCCTGTGCTCGCGGAGATCGCGGCCCGCCACGGTGCCACGGCGCACGCGGTGGTGCTGGCCTGGGCGCTGGCGCAGTCGCCGATGGTCATCGTCATTCCGAGCGCGCGGTCCGTGGAGCACGCGCTCGACAGCGTGGGCGCCGCCGGGCTGGAGCTCAGCCCCCGAGACCTCGCCGCCATCGACGCCGCGGAGTTTTCGAGGGCCTGACGCCGGGTCCGCGCGCCAGCTACTGCCATCGCACCAGGCTCGACCCCACCGTGAAGCCCGCCCCCACCGCCACGAACACGACCAGGTCGCCCCGCTTCACGCGGCCTTCGCGCACGACTTCATCGAGCGCGAGCGGCAAGGTGGCCGCCGTGGTGTTGCCGTAGCGCGCGATGACGGACGACATCCGGCCCGGCGGCAGTTCCAGCCGGTCGGCGGTCGCATCCAGGATCCGCTGATTGGCCTGATGAGGGATGACCACCGCGATGTCGGCGGGAGTGAGCCGATGGCGTCCGAGCAACGTGGTGATGCTCTCGGCCATCTGCGAGACCGCAAACTTGAAGACGGTCTTTCCATTCTGCTTGAGGAAATGATCGCGCGCGTCCACGGTCGCGTGGCTGGCCGGGCGGAGACTGCCGCCAGCCGGCATGAGCAGGTCGTTCCGGCCGCTGCCGTCGACGCGGTGATGAAAGTCCAGCAGCCCGTACCCGGGTTCGGCCGGCTCGAGCAGCACCGCGCCCGCGCCATCGCCGAACAGCACCGCGGTGGTGCGGTCGGTCGGATCGATGATGGCGCTCATCAGATCGGCGCCCACCACGATGACTCGACGGTGCGCGCCGGACGCGACGATCTGCGCGCCGGTCGTGAGCGCGTAGAGGAACCCCGAGCATGCCGCCGACAGGTCGAAGCCCCAGGTGTTGCGGAGTCCCACCTGGTCCTGAATCAGGCACGCGGTGGCCGGGAACATCATGTCGGGGGTGACCGTCGCGACGATGATCGCGCCCACGTCGTCCGGCCCAAGCCCGCGCTGGGCCATCAGCCGGCGAACCGCCTCGGCGCCCATGGTGGCGGTTGTTTCCCCAGGCCCGCCGACCCGCCGTTCGCGGATGCCCGTGCGGCTGACGATCCATTCGTCGGAGGTGTCGAGGCGAGTGGCGAGGTCGGCGTTCGTGATCCGACGCTCGGGAACGTACACGGCGACGCCGGTGATCGCGGCGCGCGGCGGCGCCGGCGGAGTGGGGGAGGGCATGCACGAATCTCACCGGGACCGGGAAGCGCGCGCAAGATTATATTCCCCGCCATGCCATCACTTGCGCGCCGGCAGACCGTCACCGCTCTCGTCGGCGGCGTCCCCGTGGGATTCGGGCACCCCATCGTCGTCCAGTCGATGACCAACACCGACACCGCCGATGTCCCGTCGACCGTGCGCCAGGTCGCGGCGCTCGCGCGCGCCGGCAGTGAGTTGGTGCGGGTGACGGTGAACAATGAGGCCGCTGCCGCCGCGCTGCCTGCGATCGTGGACGGGCTCGAAGCGCTCGGCGTCACCGTGCCGATCATCGGAGATTTCCACTACAACGGCCACCAGCTCCTCACCAGGCACCCGGCCTGCGCCCGGACGCTCGCCAAGTACCGCATCAATCCGGGCAATGTCGGCGGCAAGCGCCACGATGAGAACTTTCGCGCCATTATCGAGGTCGCCCTCACGCACGACAAGCCGGTCCGCATCGGCGTCAACTGGGGCTCGCTCGACCAGAATTTGCTCACCGAGATGATGGACGCGAACGCCCGCCGCCCCGTGCCCCGTGCCGCGCGCGACGTGACCATGGAGGCGATGGTCGAGAGCGCGCTCCAGAGCGCCGCGCTCGCCGAAGCCACCGGGATGGCGCACGACCGCATCGTGCTGAGCGCCAAGGTGTCGGGCGTGCAGGATCTCGTGGACGTCTACCGGATGCTCGCCGCCCGCTGCGACTATCCGCTGCACCTCGGACTGACTGAAGCGGGCCTGGGTGCCAAAGGGATCATCGCCAGCACCGCCGGTCTCAGCATCCTCCTGCAGGAAGGGATTGGCGACACGATCCGTGTCTCGCTCACCCCGGCGCCGGGGGGCGACCGCACCGAGGAGGTGCAGGTCGCGCAGCAGGTGCTGCAGTCGCTCGGGCTCCGCAGCTTCACGCCGCAAGTCACCAGCTGCCCGGGCTGCGGCCGGACGACGAGCACGTTCTTTCAAGAGATGGCCCAGCAGATTCAGGACTACTTGCGCGCCAAGATGCCGGAGTGGCGGCGCGAGCGGCCCGGCGTGGCGGAGATGAAGGTGGCGGTCATGGGGTGCGTCGTGAATGGCCCGGGTGAATCGAAGCACGCCAACATCGGGATATCGCTCCCGGGCACCTTCGAGGAGCCGAAGGCTCCGGTCTTCGTGGATGGACGCCTGATGGTCACGCTCAAGGGCGAGGGGATCGTTCCCGAGTTCCTGGAAATCCTGGACAGCTACGTTGCGTCGCACTATGCCGCCACGCCGGCGACGGAACCAGCCTTGCCACGCTAGGCCGTCGCAGAACCCCCACGCCAGGCGCGGGGAAAATGCGCTGCCGCGAGGATCCGGTCGACCTGCCGGAGATGATGCGCGGTGTGCGCGTGCAGGAACCTGAGTCCTCCCGCCGCGGTAATCCAGTCGGTGCGCGGGTGATAAAACGCGGTCCGCGCCCACCTCGGACCGGGCAACGCCTCCAGGTAGAGTTCCAACTCCGCTCGCGCCGCACGCCAGCGCGGCCCGAGGAGCGCGAGAGGGATGTGCGACCGCGGTACCACCGTCGCGACGGGCGCCCGGATGCGTACGTCGCGGCCCAGGACCGACACCACCATGCGCTCCTTGAGTCTGGACCGCAGCGTGACCGTCGGCGGACGCGCCCCCATGTGGCGCCGGCCGTGCCTGATGAAGATCTCTTCCACCAGCACGAGATGCTGCACGACACCCGAGAGCGACCAGCACGCCGAGTCGGGCTGAAATGCGTGCTGGGTGTCGGAATAGGCGGCCAGGCGCTCCAGCAGCCCCGTACGCTGGCGCTCGAGCATGGCATAGTTCCGTCCGAGGGCGATCGGCATGTCGGAATGTTATACTCCAATCCGTGCCTTCGCTTCTCCTCCTGGGATTCGAGACGACGTTGCGTGAGCGGCCGTTCGCGGCGGTGCCGCTGCTGTTCGCCGCGGGAGTCGCAACCAGCCTTACGCCGTGCATCTACCCGATGATTCCCATCACCGCCGGGATCCTCGGCGGCGGGGCGCAGGCCCGGTCAAGCAGTCGCACTGCGCGGCTGACGATCGCGTACGTGTGCGGACTCGCAACGGTCTACTCGCTGCTCGGACTGCTGGCCGGCGTGACGGGCTCGATGTTCGGGGCGGTGAGCTCGAATCCGTGGGCGTACTTCGCGATGGCCAACCTGCTGCTCGTGTCCGGGCTGGCCATGCTCGACGTCGTGCCCGTCGCGGCGCCTCGATGGGCCCTCGATTGGGCCGGGCGACTAGGCGGCGGCTCCACCGCCGGCGTGTTCGCCATGGGCGCGGCGTCCGGCCTGGTGGCCGCACCGTGCGGCGCGCCGGCATTCGCCGCCGTGCTGACCTTCGTCGCCGCCACGGGCAGCGCGGCACTCGGGCTGCTGTACTTGTTCGTCTTCTCGCTCGGCCTGACGGCACTGCTCGTGCTGGTCGGCTTGTCGAGCGGGGCCCTGGCCGCGCTTCCTCGAACGGGCCGGTGGACGCTGGAGATCAAGCGCGCGGGCGGGGTGTTGATGATCGGCATGGCCGAGTACTATCTCGTGAGGATGGGAAGCGTGCTGTGAGACGATCGGCGATGACGGTGATCGCGTCCGGCCTCGCGGCGGCGATGCTCGCGGTGGCGCCCTCGCGGGGGCGGGCGCAGGAGGCGGGCATCGCCGTCGGCGCGCGGGCGCCCGCGGTCGTGATCAAGGATCTCGAGGGGCAGCCCGTCGATCTCGGCGGTCTCATCGGAACGCAGCCGTTTCTGCTGGAATTCTGGGCGACGTGGTGTGAGGTGTGTGAGGCATTGATGCCACGGGTCCGCGAGGCGCGCAGTACCTTCGGCGACCGGGTCGAGTTCTACGGCGTGAACGTCGCCGTGAATCAGTCGCCCGAGCGGGTTCGGAAGTATGTCGCCGCGCACCAGCCGCCGTTCCGAACGCTCTACGACGACGCCGGCGTCAGCACTCGCGCGTACGAGGCGCCCACCACGTCGTTCATCGTCATCGTCGACGGCCTGGGCAGGGTGGCCTATACCGGTACCGGCGCGAGCCAGGATCTCCAGGCAGCGCTACGGGCGGTCGTCGCGCCGTGACCACACTCCGTTGAGGAAGGTTCTCGTCATGATCCGTGCAATCGTTGCGGTCTTCGTCGTCCTCACCCTGGCACTCGTGCCGGGACTGCGTGCGCAGGACTCCGCTACCGGGCGTCCTACGGCCGTGATGGTGTCGGGCCCTGATGTCGGCCGGCGAGCCCCGCCGTTTCGTCTGCCCTGGGCCGGCAGGGAAGGCGTTGGGCCGGTGGACCAGCCATACGATCTCTCGCTGGATCGCGGCAGAACCGTGGTCCTGGCATTCTACCCGCGGGATTTCACCAATGGCTGCACGGCCGAGATGAAGACGTTCGCCGAGCAGTACGATTCGCTGTTCGGCCCCGAGGTGGTGCTGGTCGGCATCAGCACCGATTCACTCAGCACCCATGGCCGCTTTGCCAAGAGCCTCGACCTGCCGTTCCGGCTGCTCAGTGACCCGACGCAGGAGGTGGCGCGCCGGTATGCCAGCGGCGATCGCTCCGGATACCTGCGGCGCACGGTGTACGTCATCGGACCCGACGGCAAGGTGCAGTATCGCAACCTGCGCTTCAACGCGCTGGACCCGAACCATTACGCGCAGCTCGGCGCCGCCGTCCGACGGTCACGCGGCGGCTGAGCCGAGTGGCACCCCGCGGAGCTGCTGATGCATCGCACGATCTCTGGGGCCCTGGCGGTCGTAGTGCTCGCCTGGAGCTCCCCTCTCGTGGCGCAGGGCGACGGCTCCGACTGGCAGCTCGCGGGGCTTCGCAGCGTTTTCTGCGTTCAGCTTCTCATGGATCCTGCCTCCGACGTCGTCAAGGACCTGCCCGCGGGTTTTCGTCCGGCGCCTGCGTCTGAATCAAAGGACCTTCACATCTCCCTTCGCAGCGTGATCGACGGCCAGCCGGAGTACGCGTCGTGGAGCCCCTCGCATCTCTGCTTTCACGCGGTCGACACCATCCAGACCAGCACGTACCGACTGGGAAATGGCAACCCACGCCGCCCGCAGTTGTTCGGGTACTGGACGGTGACAGCCGTGAGTCCGAGCGGCGAGCCGCGCGACGTGACGCTGGAACTGTTCGCGAGCAGCGGGCGACTGGTGCGCTCCGCACGGCTCGCGGGCCAGACCATGCGTGAGGCGCGGCTCGAAGTGGGGAAGGTGCCCGAAACCGACGAGAACGGGGTTCCGAGCACCGAGGACCGATTCCAGGTCCGGCTGGGCAAATCGCTCGTGACCTGGGACGGACACCTTGCGGGCGACAGGCTCGGTTTGGAGGGGCCGGTGACGACGGCGTGGGTCAATAGCGGTCCGAAGAAGGCCGTGGCTGAGGGCCGAGTGACGTTGAGGCCAAGGTTCTCGCGTGCCATGGTCGGGTCGCTGAAAGTCGAAGGCAAGGATGCGTTGGCGAAGGCGCTGAGGGCATCGCCCACTCGATTCGCGGGCCCCGTTTACTGGGGAGGGACAGGGAAGGTCGAGTTCAAGCCCTAATACGGTAGCCGGCCTACCGGAACGACAGCACTGCAAGCGAGTGCATGTAGATGATGTTCATAATCGTCGAATCTGAATAAATACTGGCGCTCTAATGACAGTGTCGCTTTCATGGAGATTGGATGATACAGAAGTCCTAACCTGCGCAGCAAAATTAGATTACAATTCACACCTCGCGTGATACATTCATATCATTTCACCTTATTTCTCACCGTTGGACGGCAATCCAGATATTAACTTGCTCGAGTTTTCAACATGTGGAAACCGCGGCGGCTGCGGCCAAACTGCCTATGAATCTGCCTGGTAGCACCACCAGTGGGTTCGTGCGTGCGGGGACGGTGATGTCCATGGCTGAGGGCGTGACGGGCGATGCGGTCTGGTGGGAGCAGGGCCGGATCAAGGCGGTCGGTCCGGCGCTTGAACTGTCAAGGAGAGTCTCATCCTCAGTACCGTCGTTCGAGCTTCCTGGCGCGCTGATCACTCCAGGCTTCGTCGACGGGCACACCCACTTCGCGATGTGGGCCATGGGCCGTCGGAGGGTCCAGCTCTCAGGCGCCCCGACCCGGGCAGCGGCGGTCGGGCGCGTCGCTCGCGCGGGTGTGACGCAGGGCTGGGTGTTGGGGCAGGGGTGGGATGCCAACGGCTGGGCGGAGGTCCCCGACCGAACCTCGCTCGATGCGGTGCAGGCCGCCCCGGTGTACCTCGACTCTCTCGATGTCCACGCCGCATGGGTGAACACCGCGGCCCTCGCACGGGCGGGCATCACTCGCGAGACACTCGACCCGTTCGGGGGTCGCATCGTGCGCGACGCCGAGGGCGAGCCGACGGGCGTCCTGCTCGAGCGCGCCGTCGAACTGATTCATCCCTACCTGCCGGAACCCCCGGACGCCGAGCTCGACGCCGCGATCCTAGACGCGCAGGCCGAAGCGCACCGGCTCGGCATCACCGGAATCCACAACGTCGAGGGCGAGGTGGCGCTCACGGCGCTGGAGCGACTGGAGGCCTCCGGCCTGCTCCGCCTGCGGGTGCTCTTTCATCCGCCCGTCGCCTCCCTTCACTCCCTCATCGCCCGAGGCGCCCGGAGCGGCACCGGCTCGCCGTGGCTTCGGCTCGGCGGTGTCAAGCTGTTCCTCGACGGCAGCCTGGGAACTCGGACGGCCTGGATGCTCGAGCCCTATGTCGGGAGCCGGGATCGCGGCATGCCGATCACGTCGGGGCAGGAGGCCGCCGATGCCGTACGCGCCGCCGCGGCGGCGGGTATCGCGGCCACCGTCCATGCCATTGGCGACGCCGCGGTGCGCCGGGCCCTCGACCTCCTGACATTGCTGCCGCGGGTGGACGTGCCGCACCGGATCGAGCACTTCCAATGTGTCAGCGACCAGGATCTGGCGCGGGCAGCGGCTGCGGCGCTCGTCGTGTCGATGCAGCCGGCGCATCTGCTCGCGGACATTCCGCTGGTGGATCGGCACTGGGGTGTTCGCGGGCGGGGCGCCTACGCGTTCGCCACTCTGCGCCGGCGCGGCACTCCGATGGTGTTCGGAAGCGACGCTCCGGTGGCGTCCATCGACCCGCGCGAAGGGCTGTACGCGGCGATCGAGCGACGCGATGTCGAAGGCGCCCCCGCCGGAGGGTGGCGCCCTGAAGAGCGCCTGTCCTTCGTCGACGCCGTCCACGCCTATACCGTCGGCGCGGCGGTGGCGGGCGGCGTCGCGCACCGCTCGGGCACGCTCGCCCCGGGGCAGGATGCCGATCTGGTGGCCTGGTCATTCGATCCCGCGATACAGCGGGGCGTGGGACAAGCGGTCCGCGCCGGCCACGCCCGCCTCACCGTCGTCGCGGGCGAGGTGGTGATGCAGCGGTGACGGCCCGGCATTAAACTCCCTCGCATGCCTCGCACCTCAGTCCGCCGCACCAAGATCGTCGCGACCCTCGGTCCAGCATGGGACGATCCGGCCAAGATGACCGCGCTGCTCGACGCTGGCGTCAATGTGGTCCGCATCAACGCGTCGCACGGCACGCCCGAGATCCGCGCACGCTGGATCGCTCAGCTCCGCGAAGTCACCCGGGCCCGTCGGGAAGCAGTCGCCGTGCTGTTGGACCTGCAGGGTCCACGCATTCGCGTCGGGACCCTCCCGCAGCCGCGCCGCCTCGAAGTCGGGGAGACCGTCACGTTCGCGCCCGAGGATGACGCGGGCCCCGGCGATATCCCGACGACTTACGACGGCCTCGCCGCGGACGTGCGACTCGGCGCGCGCATCCTGCTCGACGACGGGCTGCTGGCGCTCGAGGTCACCCGCCTTCGCGATCGCCGGGTCGATGCGATCGTGCACTACGGCGGCGACCTCAAATCGAACAAGGGCATGAATCTGCCGGGCATCGAGGTGAGCGCGCCCGCGCTCACCGAGAAGGATCTGGAGGACGTGGCGCAGGCGTCGGCGGTCGGCGTGGACTACGTCGCGCTCTCCTTCGTGCGCCGGCCGGAGGACATGGAGCAGCTGAGGACCCTGGTGCCGCGGGCCACCAAGGTCGTCGCCAAGATCGAGAAGGACACCGCGCTGCGAAATCTGTGCGGCATCCTGGACGCGTCCGACGCGATCATGGTCGCGCGGGGCGACTTGGGAGTGGAGCTGCCGTTCGAGGAAGTACCGCTGATGCAGAAGCAGATCATCCGCGAGGCCGGTCTGCATGGGAAGCCGGTGATCACCGCCACCCAGATGCTCGAGTCGATGATCCACGCGCCGCGTCCCACCCGCGCCGAGGCCTCCGACGTGGCCAATGCCATCCTCGACGGCACCGATGCGGTCATGCTCTCGGCGGAGACGGCGGTGGGCGACTTCCCGCTCGAGGCGGTGCGCGCGATGGATCGGATCGCTCGCGAGATGGAGCTGCAGCGGCAGAGTCGCGGCGTCACGATCGACGCCGCGCTGGGGCGCCGCGCGAGCGAAGGGGTGGCGCTCCCGCAGCATCGCATGGCGCAGAGCGGGCCGGTGCGCACCGAGGATGCGATCGCCGTGGCGGTGTGCGCCGCGGCCGAGATGCTGAGCGCGCCACTCATCGTGTGCTTCACCAGCAGCGGCTTCACCGCCCGGAAGGTGGCCACCTGTCGCCCGACGGTGCCGATCTTCGCGTCGACGCCCGAGCCGGACACCTTCCGCCAGCTCTCGCTCGTGTGGGGCGTGATGCCCGCGCTGACCGAGCACTCCACGGATTACGACGCCATGCTGGCGGCGGCCCGTCAACAGATCCTCACGCGGGGGCTGGCCCAGCCAGGTGAACGGCTCGTGGTGACCGCGGGCGTTCCGTTCGACATGCCGGGCACTACCAACCTGCTCAAGATCGAAGCAGTATAGGACATGCGGCTCACCTTCCTCGGGACGGGCACGTCGTTCGGCGTGCCCCAGGTCGGCTGTGACTGTGCGGTGTGCCGGTCCACCGATCCCCACGATCAGCGGAGCCGCTCCGCCGTGCTGGTCGAGTCGGACGGCTCGACGATCCTGATCGACACGCCCCCGGAGCTGCGGCTTCAGCTGCTCGCCAACCGAGTCTCGCGGGTGGATGCGGTGCTGTACACGCACGAGCACGCCGATCACACCAACGGGATCGACGACCTTCGCATCTTCTCCGTGCGCCAGCGGCGGGCGCTTCCGATTTTCGGACCGCAGGAGACGATGGACCGGCTCCGCTCGGGGTTTCGGTACATTTTCGATGAGAGCGTCCAGGCGTACGCCGGCACGTCCAAGCCGAGCCTCGAGCTGCACGGGATCGAACCGGGTCGGCCGGTGCGGGTGGCCGATGTCGAGGTGCTGCCCCTCGCCTTCCAGCATGGCCACATCCGCGTTTTCGGCTACCGGCTCGGCCCCCTCGCCTACATAACCGACGTGAAGTCGATACCCGAGCCGGAGCGTCAACGCTTGCAGGGGCTGGAGGTCCTGGTGCTGAACGCGCTCTGGTGGCGTCCGCATCCGACCCACCTCAGTATCGGCGAGGCGGTCGCGACGGCGCAGGCGCTGGGGGCCCGGCGCACCTACCTCACCCATCTCACCCACGAGACCGGGCACGCGGAACTTGCCGCGCAGCTGCCCGCCGGGATTCTCCCGGCGTACGATGGTCTCACCGTGGAGGTCTCGTGATCACGCTGTCCTACGGACGCATGCTGCAGGACTCGCTCGACGGCGCCCACGGGCTGCCCCGTGCCAGGCTGGCCGACCTGGGCGCTCGGTTCGGGGAGGTGCAGGCGGAGGTGCGCCGGCGTCGCGGAGCCGGCGAGTACGGCTTCTACAAGTTGATCGATCAGGGCGATACGGTGCGCCAGATCAAGCTGTTCGCCGAGGGGCTTGGCCAAGCGCACGATCACGTGCTGGTGCTCGGCATCGGCGGCTCCGCGCTCGGCGCCAAGTCGCTGCTGACCGCGCTTCGGCGCCCGGCGTGGAACGAGCTGGACGACGAGGCTCGCGAATTCTTCCCGCGGCTCACCGTCCTCGAAAATGTCGATCCGACGAGCGTCGGGGCCGCCCTGCGCCGCATCGATCCGCGCCGGGTGCTCGTCAACGTGATCAGCAAGTCGGGCGGAACCGCGGAGACGATGGCCCAGTACCTCGTCGTGCGTGCCTGGCTCGAGGACGCGCTTGGCGAGGCCGCGCATCGCCATCTCGTCTTCACCACCGATCCGTCCCGCGGCGCGCTGCGGGAGATCGCCTCGCGCGACGGTATCGCCACCCTGGACGTGCCGCCGGACGTCGGCGGTCGCTTCAGCGTGCTCAGCCCCGTGGGACTGCTGCCCGCCGCCCTCGTGGGCATCGACATCGAGGCGCTGCTCGCCGGGGCCCGCAGGGCCATCGAACGCGCCGAGGGGAACGAGCTCCTGCAGAATCCGGCCGCGCTCTACGCGGCCCTGCACTGGGCAGCCGACAGCGAGCTGGGCGCGAACATCGATGTCCTGATGCCGTATACGGACCGGCTGCGTGAGTTCGCCGACTGGTACCGCCAGCTCTGGGCGGAGAGCCTCGGCAAGCGTGTGAGCCGCGCGGGCCGTACGGTCCACACCGGGCCGACGCCGCTCGCCGCGATCGGCGCGACGGACCAGCACAGCCAGGTCCAGCTCTTCATGGAAGGACCATTCGACAAGGTGATCACCTTCATGGTGGTCGACGACCTTGGCGAGGACGTCACGATTCCCGCATTCGCGGCCGAGGTGCCCGGCGCGCTCCCGCTGCCCGCCGATCTGGCGTACCTGGCCGGCCACACGCTCGGAGGACTGTTGCGCGCCGAATACGAGGCGACATCCACCGCGCTCGCGCAGATGGGGCGCATGAGCTGTACGCTTCGCCTCCCCGACCTGAGCGCGGACACCTTCGGCGAAGCCGTCATGTTCTTTCAGCTCGCAACGGGCTACGCCGGCGTGTGGTACGGCATCGATCCGTTCGATCAGCCGGGGGTCGAGCTCGGCAAGCAGCTCACCTATGCGGCCATGGGCCGGCCGGGGTATGCCGCGGCCGCGGCGCCCAGCGCGACGGGTCGGGACGAGGCCTGAGCGGCTCTCGCGCGTGCCGCGGACGCGAGCGCCCATCCGCGCCCCGTTTGTTTGACGCTCCCATGGTTCCGCCCTACCTTTACCGGGCACCGTAATCCCCTGAGCTGCGTGAGGGTGTCGAGACATGGCTGACGAAATTCAGCGGGCGGTCGGGCTGTACGACGGCGCGGTGGCGCTGGTGCCCGGGGGCGTGACGGTACGCGACCCGGCCAGGCTCCGCTCCGCCGCCACCGATCGGCTCGTCTGGCAGGCGGTGTTCGGCGAGGGCGAGGAGAAGGAGGCGGCGCGCTGGCTGCTCTGGGAGCTCGGGCAGGTCACCGGCGCGCGGCCGGCTTCCATTCAGGGGCTCTACGAGGCTCGCGGCCGGGGAGATGTCAGCGGCTTCACGGTTCCGGCCATCAACGTGCGCACGATGGCCTACGACACGGCCCGCGCCATCTTCCGCGTGGCCAAGGCGGGGAAGGCCGGGGCCATCCTCCTTGAAATCGCGCGTTCCGAGATCGCCTACACCGAGCAGCGGCCGGCGGAGTATGTGTCGGTGCTGATCGGGGCGGCGCTTCGCGAGGGGTACGTCCTGCCGCTCTTCATTCAGGGCGATCACTGCCAGGTCAACCACAAGAAGTACCAGGCCGATCCCGAGGCCGAGATCGGCGAGGTGAAGAAGCTGATCGCCGAAGAGGTCGGCGCCGGGTTCTACAACATCGACGTGGATACGTCGACGCTGGTGGACCTGTCGCACCAATCGCTGGAGGAACAGCAGCGCCTCAACTACGAGCGCGCCGCCGAGATCACGGCCTTCATCCGCGCGCACGAGCCCGACGGCGTGACGGTCTCGGTCGGCGCCGAGATCGGCGAAGTGGGTATGAAGAACAGCACCGTCGAAGAGCTGCACGCCTTCATGCGGGGCTACAACGCCGCGCTCGGCAACTACGAAGGCGGGCTCACGGGCATCAGCAAGATCTCGGTCCAGACCGGCACGAGCCACGGCGGCGTGGTGCTGCCCGACGGCTCGATCGCCGACGTGAAGCTCGACCTCGAGGCGCTGGCCGCACTCTCGAAGGCGGCGCGCGAAGAGTACGGTCTCGCCGGCGCGGTGCAGCACGGCGCAAGCACGCTGCCGTCGAACGCGTTCGGCAACTTCCCGCGCATCGAGACCGCCGAGATCCATCTCGCCACCAACTTCCAGAACATCGTATTCGATCATCCGAAGCTGCCCACCGACCTGCGGGCGCGCCTGCGGCAGTGGGTGGACGAGAACGCGGCGGGCGAACGGAAGAGCGGGGACACGGCGGAGCAGTTCTATTACAAGGCGCGCAAGAAGGCCATCGGGCCGTTCAAGCGCGAGTTCTGGTCGCTCGGTGAAGACATCCGAGGCGCCATCGCGGCCGATCTCGAGCGCACCTTCGCGTTCCTGTTCGAGCAGCTGAACGTGAACGGAACGGAGAAGGACATCAATCGATTCGTCGAGGCGCCGATGCAGCATCACACCGCGCTGAAGCCGGCGCTGGTGGCCGCCGAAGACGATCCCGACGCCGGTGAATAGGAGGAGCGCATGGTAGGTCGAAAGAAGGGCCGGGAAATCGTCTACGTCGAGCGGGGCGGCGACGCGTCCGCGAAGTGGCTGTTCTGGGGCGCGGTGCTGGGCGCCGGGCTCGCCCTGCTGTATGCGCCGAGGACCGGCGAGGAGACCCGGCGGGTCATGCAGCGGAAGCTGTGGAAGCTGCGCGCCATGACCGAGGAAAAGCTGGACGACATCGCCCAACAGTTCGGGAGCGGCAAGGAAGCACTCGACGATCTCACCGACGATGACGAGGAGGATGTCTTCGCGGATGAGCCGCCCGCCGTCCGGCCCCGGGCAGGCGGCGGCTCGGCCCGCGAGGAGCTCGAGCGTCGGCTGGCCGAATCGCGCGCGCGGCGGCGCGCGGTCGGTGACTACGAGGAGCCGCTCGCCTGAAGCGGGTCCGACCCGGCGGGTGGCATCGGACACCCGCCGGGTTTCTCCGTCGCACCCTGCAAGCCGCCGACGAAAACAACATCCCATTCCTGGCGAGCGCGTTGACCTTCGACGCGCTCCTGGCGGCGGTCCCGTTCGTGCTGCTCGTGCTGATCGCCCTGACCCACGCGGCGCAGTCGATCGCGGGCGGGCCGGCGGTCGATCCGACACTGCTTTTCCATCGCTTCTTCCCACCGCACACGGCCGGCACGGAACGGGATCCGTTCGATCTCGTCGAACGCCTGCTGATCGGCGTCTCGCGGAATCGTGGACAGATCTCGCTCTACGCCGCCCCGGCCTTCGTGTGGTTCAGCACCCGGCTCTTCGCGGGCGTCCGGACCTCGCTGAACGACGTCTATGACGTGTCGGCGCGGCCGACGCCGCCGCGGAATTTCGTGCTCACCTGGCTCGCCGGCAAATTTCGGGACGCGGCCATGGTGGTGGCCACCGTCGCTCTGTTCCTGGCGAACACCACGCTGAGCACCGTCCTCACGATCGCATGGGCTCGCGGGTCGGAGCGGGTGATCCCTCAGCTCGCATTCTTCTTCTCCACCGTGGGACGCTTCCTCGGCGAGCTCCTGGCGTTCGGATTTTCCGTGTCGCTGTTCTACGTCACCTACCGATACGCGTCCGTCCGGCGGCTCCCCTGGCGGACCGCGCTCCTGGCCTCCACCTTCACCGCATTGCTGTTCGAGGCCGCCAAGCGTCTGTACGGGCTGTACCTCGCCCATTTCGCCACCGTGGGGAGCGCCGGCGGCGACGCCAACATCGGGGCGGCGGTGCTCTTCATCCTCTGGGTCTACTATACGGCCATCGTGTTCCT
The DNA here is from genome assembly GCA_035526925.1 of Gemmatimonadales bacterium. GTDB lineage: Bacteria > Gemmatimonadota > Gemmatimonadetes > Gemmatimonadales > GWC2-71-9 > CAVVWJ01. Next base: position 793 of record DATLBL010000057.1, on the reverse strand, counting down.
GCTCGGCGGCGTGGTCGCCGAGACCTGGGAACTTCGGCACATGCAGCAGCGGCAGCGCATCATACTCGGCTGACCCCCGTCACACCGCCGTCTCCAAGGAGGGCTCATGATCCGGCTCCGCACCGCGCTCGCGCTGCTCGGTTTCTCCCTTGCCGGAGCGTGTCGCGCCGCTCCGGGCGAGACGGCACCTCCCGCCGCAGCGGCCGATCAGCCGCTCGCCGCCGCGGACCTGGCGGCCATTCGAGCCACCGACTCGGCCTTTGCCTCCGCGGCCGGCTCGGGAGACGCGGCCGCCGTCGCGGCGATCTACGCGCCCGACGCGCAGCTGATGCCCCCGAACGCGCCGACCATCGAGGGACGCGATGCCGTCCAGAAGTTCTGGGGCGGATTGCTGGGTGCCTACCAGGTCAAGTTCCAGCTCGGAGCCGACGAGATCGAGGGACGGGGCGATCTGGCGTACGCCCGGGGACATTTCGTGCTCGATGGCACGCCCAAGGGCAAGGGCATCCCGCCGTTGCACGAGGAAGGAAAATATCTCGAGATCCTTCGCCGACAGCCGGACGGCCACTGGCGCTATGCCGTGGACATGTACAGCTCCGATCTGCCAGCGCCGGCCGCCAGATAGAGAGTTCCCCTCGGCTCGACCGCGGTGTATATTGCGGGTGCCTCAGGTCCGAAGGGCGCCGGCGCGTGAACCGCGTCAGGACCTCGCCGGTAGCAGCGCTAAGCGATGCCCGGTGTCGCTTCGGGGAGCCTGAGGCACTTTTCTTTTCCCTCCGCCCATGACTATCGC
>DATLBL010000056.1:0-53539 GCA_035526925.1 Gemmatimonadales bacterium | reverse complement strand
CGACCGCTACGTGCTCGAGCGCGAGCTCGGGCGCGGCGGCATGGCCACGGTCTATCTCGCCCATGATCGCCGGCACGACCGCCGCGTCGCCCTGAAGGTCCTCCATCCCGAGCTGGCCCACGCGCTGGGCCCCGAGCGCTTCCTCCGGGAGATCACCCTCGCCGCCCGGCTCGAGCACCCGCACATCCTCCCGGTCTACGACTCCGGCAACACCTCCGGCCGGCTCTGGTTCACCATGCCCTACGTGGCGGGCGAATCGCTCCGGAGCCGCCTGGCGCGCGAGCCCCAGCTGCCGCTGGCGGACGCGCTGCGGATCACCCGGGCGGTAGCCGACGCGCTGGGCTATGCCCAGCGGCAGGGCATCATCCATCGCGACGTCAAGCCGGAGAACATCCTGCTCCAGGGCGAGCGCTGCGTGCTGGCCGACTTCGGCGTGGCCCGGGCCGTGGACGCCGCCGGCGGCGAGCGCCTGACGGAGACCGGTCTCGCGCTGGGCACCCCTGCCTACATGAGTCCGGAGCAGGCCGCGGCGGACTCCCATCTGGACCCCCGCAGCGACATCTACTCGCTCGGCTGCGTGGTGTACGAGATGCTGGCCGGCGAGCCGCCGTTCACCGGGCGGACGGCCCAGGCCCTCATCGCCCGCCGGCTGGTGGATCCCGTGCCCGATCTCTGCACGGTGCGGGAGGTGCCCCGGGCGGTCGAGCGCGCGGTCCGGCAGGCGCTGGCGCGGGCACCGGCGGACCGGTTTGCGGACGCTCCGGACTTCGCGCGGGCATTGGAGGAGGGGGCGAGTGCCCCACAACTGAACGCGAGTGGCACGACCCGACATCGCCTTCTCGCCGTCGCGGGTGCACTGATGATCGCAGCCGCAGCTACCGGTCTTTACCTGCGGCTCCGACCAGCAACCCAAGTCACGACGAATGTGAACCTCCTCGCGGTCGCGCCGTTCGACGTGCTCGATCCGTCGCTCCAGCTCTGGCGAGAGGGGCTCGGGGACATCCTCTCACGCACCCTCGACGGCGCGGGGCCGATCCGGACGGTCTCACCGACGGTCGTGCACCGACGCTGGAGCGGACGAGCCGATGAGGCCTCCGCCCTCGAGCTGAGCCGTCGGACCGGGGCGGGACTGGTGGTCTACGGAGCGGTCGTGCCGCAGGGCCGGGACTCAGTGACGCTCCGCGCCGCCATCCTCGATCAAGGTGGCGGGACGGCCAAGAGCGATGTTGAGGTTGCGGGTGAGACCACTCGAATAGGCGAGCTCGCCGACTCCCTCGGACTCAAGGTTCTGCGGGTGCTCTCGACCAGCCGTCCGATCGGGTCTGTCCGCCACACGTCGATCGGCTCGAGGTCGGTACCGGCCCTGAAGGCATTCCTCCAGGGTGAGCAGTTCTACCGACGAGGTCAGTGGGACTCGGCGCTGACGCGCTACGACCAGGCCATCACGGCGGACAGCACGTTCGCGCTCGCGCTCTCACAGATGGGCAGTGTGCTCGGCTGGAGACCGCAGACCGGGGGCGCCTACCGGCCCCGCGAGGAATACTTGCGGCGTGCGGCCCTTCACAATCACGGCCTCCCGGTGCGTGAGAGCCTGTTGATCGCCTCGGACTCGCTCAGATTGGCGGCGCTGGAGTCGGCGGACCCCGATTCGTTTGTCCACCTCCTATTCGGAGCGCAGGCCGCCGTGGAGGAGGTCGTACGCCGGTATCCCGATGACCCCATGGCGTGGTACTGGCTCGCCGAGGAGCGCCATGACGCACCGTGGCCTATTCAGACGCCCCCATCCACCGCAATGGACGCGTTCGCCCGCGCGATCGCGTTGGACCCGGGGTTCGGACCAGCGTACGAGCACGTGCCGGAACTGCTCCTGGCTCTGGGACGTCCGGACGAGGCCCGGCGTTCTGCGGTTACCTACCTGGCCCTCGACTCGACCGCCCCGCACCGCGAAATCCGCTTGGCGGCGCTGTTGCTGGATCCGAGTCCCGGCGGCAGGGCCGAGGCGGAGCGGATGCTCGACACGGCGTCGGTCCACACTCTCTATGGCGCCGCGATCAACCAGCAGCTCGCATCCTGGCCCGACACCGCCGAGACCGCGATCCGGATGCTGCGGCGGCTCGGTGAGCCCGGCCGAGGCGCCGGTGGAGGCATTCCGTGGATCATCGACTCGCTCATGTGGCCGCGGTACCTGGGGCGCGCGCTTGCGTTCCGTGGCCACCTGCGTGAGGCCTTCGCCGTAAACGAGCGCTTGCTTCGTCATCCTTCCACCTCGCCGTTTAGCTGGTTCCTCGACCCACTGCTGGATCTCGGTCTGCTCGGGATCGTTCCGGACTCGCTGGCCCGCGCGACCTTCGATCGTGCCTTCGAGGCAAAGGCTGTCTGGGGAGACTTCTACACTCCCCGTCACTTGACGGGGTTACCCTGGTGGCTGTCGCGCGGAGACACGGCGGCCCTGGCACGCTTCGGCACCCTGGCGGCTCGGACGGCGCGGACGCCTGGAGACCCGCGCGCGGCGCTCCGGGCTCGGCTACTCAGCGAGACGAGTGTCGCCTTCCTCGATCTGGCGCGGGGCGATTCCGTGGCGGCGATCCGCAAGCTGAGCGCGATCCCGGACACGTTCTGCCTGGCCGACGACTACGCCGCGAATTGCTTCCACCTGAACCTGACCCTGGCGCGACTGCTCGCGGCCCGCGGGGACGATCGACGGGCCGGCGAATTATTGGAACGCTGGCGATGGCAGAGTCGCGGCACGCCGGTCTTCGTTCTCGCCACGCTCGAGCTCGGCCGCATCGCCGAACGACTCGGGGACACGCGGAAGGCGGCCGAGTGCTATGGCTTCGTGATGGCAGCTTGGCAACGACCGGATCGGGAGCTGCTGTCCTATGTGGCGGAAGCGCGGGAAGGGCTGGCGCGGCTGCGTATGGAGTGAGGCTGCGGAAAGGGTCATTTACCGAGCATCGGTGCCCGCTTCCCTGCCCAGTATCCCCGCTTTTCCCGAAGAAACGTTTGCGGCGCGGGCAGAAACGAAAAGGCCCGACTCACCGAAGTGTGTCGGACCTTGAGTTGCCCCTCCTGGGCTCGAACCAGGACCCTCCCGATCCAGAGTCGGGCTGCGGGGGCATGCAGACCGGGCAACTTGCCGATCAGCGACTCGCCGAGCTGAACGGGCGTCCAAAATATTGATGCGTACTGACCGACCCCATCGGTCGACGACTCGTGCGGGGTAGCGCGACCAGGTCGTCCGCGTTTCGATCGAACACCGCTGGCACTCCCGCATGGTTCGCCATGAATGAGCGGCGCCCCTATAGGGGCGCCGCTGATGGTGCTCGATCGTCCCTTAGAGTCGCTACCTTGCGCGGCTCACGGGGCGAGGACCGGGGTTGGAATGCCCCGGTCGTCCGTAGACCCGTCCCCAAGCTGTCCGCGGAAGTTGTCCCCCCAGCAGTACGCCGCCCCTGCCGTGATCCCGCAGGCATGGTTCGACGTTGCACCCAGATTTACCCGCTGCCAGAGCCGGTTGCCCGACACCGCCACGGGGGTGCTTGTCTCTGTGGTGCTCCCGTCGCCAAGCCCTGCGGCGTTGAATCCCCAGCACCAGGCCGTCCGGTTCTCGCGCACGCCGCAGGTGGACGCCGAGCCGAGCGCCAGCGATCCGAAATTCGCCCCATTCACGACCGCGACGGGCGTGTGCCGCTCGTTCAAGTTGGTGCCGTCGCCGACCTGACCGAGGTTGTTGAGGCCCCAGCAATAGACCTTGCTCGCGGTGGTGAGCGCGCAGGTGTGCCGCTGGCCGGTGCGTATCAGCCTGAACTTGAATCCCCCGACGACCCGCGTAGGCCGGCCGCGGGTCAGGTCCGTCCCGTCCCCGAGTTGGCCGGCCTTGTTGCGCCCCCAGCAGTAGGCCACGTCGGTGGTGGTGACGCCGCAGGTGTGTTCCCACCCCGCGCGCACGTGCCGGAAGACCAGGTTTCCGGCGACCTTCACCGGCATGAGCCGCCGGGTCCGGCTGCCGTCGCCAAGCTGACCGTAAGGATTGTCACCCCAACAGTAGGCCGCCCCAGCAGCGGTGATGGCGCAGGTATGCGCCGAGCCCGTGCTCACCTGGACGAACGTGAGTGAGGTGGCTACCGGCGTGGGGTTCACCTGGTTGAGGCTGGTGGTGCCGTCGCCCAGCTGGCCGAGCGAGTTGTCGCCCCAGCAGAAGATGCGCCGTCCTCGAGTGAGGGCACAGGTGTGGGCGTCGCCGGATTGGATGTCGCGCCAGCGCCGAACCCCCTGCACGCGTACGGGCCGAGGCTCGCTCGGTGTGGTGGCCCCGGTCCCGAGCTGCCCCAGGTCGCCCCAGCCCCAACAGTACGCGAGACTATCAGCGCCCAGCCCGCAGGTATGGGCCTGGCCGGGGCTGACCTGCAACCAAGTGAAGGCTGCCGCGCCGGACACGGCGGGCGAAGGAGCGGCCTCGTGACGAGTCGGCTCCTGTGGATCGTCGCAGGCCGAGAGCGCGAGGAGCAGCAGAGGCATGACATAGCGGAATGACATGGAGGATCCTCATGGCATGGGTTCCCCTCCAACGTCGCCAGGCGACTTCAAGCAGATCTCAAGGGGTGTGGGTCAGATTCGCGAGTACCAGTGCGCGGACGGCCACACTGATGGCGCGTCCGCTACTCACAGAGTAACTCACATACTGTCGGGAATAAGGAAAGCGCCACCTCAGCACTAGCTGAAATGGCGCTTCGAGTTGCCCCTCCTGGGCTCGAACCAGGACTCTCCTGATCCAGAGAGACCGGTGTAAGCGCGCAAACTCCAGCAACTTGCTACCCTTTACGCGAGTTCGTGTCACCCGATGCTGGAGTTTGCTGGGTTTCATGCTCGACCTTGCCGTACTTTGCTCGTTCATATGTTAGCGGCTGCTGCGTCAGCGGCTTCCGTACTCAGTGAAGACGTAGTCGCGCTTGGTTACCAGCGTATGACACCCGAAGCCACACTTCGCGTCGTTCGCCTGCGGCGGTGCGTCAGCTGTTGTTGCTGGCGTGAACGCCTTGGTACTCGCGTCGTACTTGAACGCTGCCCAGCCCCAGCCTCCGCTGTCCCCGAATCGCTTGCTGTCCTTCACCATGAAGTCCACGTCATGCAAGGCTCCTGGTACCGTCGTGGGCCCCGGCGCCGTTGCGCTCTGCTTCGGCGTCCAATGAATCTTCGCCATCTTTGATCCGTCGGGGAACGGCCTGCCATTGCCCGGAATTCCCGCCTGGTAGGCCTTGATCATTACAGGGTTTGCGAGAATCGCCGCAACCAATTTGCCGCCCTGGCTCAGGGAAACAAACTGCCATTCTTCGTATCCCCTGAACTCGGCGAACGTGAGCCCACCCGGTACCTTGACGGCGTACTTTGCCTGAGCGGACAGCGCGCCGACGCCTGAAGTACCCACCAGCGCCACCACAATGGCGATGGATAACATGCGCGTGCTTTTCATCACGGGTTTCTCCTTGTGTAGCTCGCAGGTTGAACTTCTTTCGCGGCGGCGCATGGTGCGACTGCTGGATCGACCAAACAAGAGACGTGACGAACGCTGCAATTATGCGGGGTACGGTGAATCGCGTCGATTATACGATGGTGTCAATCACGCGCGGGGGACCACACCGGGAACACTCATGGAACGCCCAGCTCTCCATCGCTTGTGGTAGCTCATGTGTGGCGTGACTCTATAGCCAGGTAAGACACAACGAGGCCCGACTGCCTCACGGCATCGCCGATGGCGTCCGTGTCTGGTGAGGGTACCGTCACCAATGGTCCGAGCCTACAAAGTGGCATCCCAGGTTCACCTCCCTGGCGCGACCCTACGGCACAACATCGATACTATGGTGCAATGGATGCGCTTTCCGGCAAATCATATTGTTGGCCCTGGGCGACTCGCGAAAACCCTGTTTTGCTGGATATCACGATGAACCGTCTCACGCTCTTCGCCATCCTGGTTACCGCCATGAGCACACCGACGAGCACCTCGGAGTTGGCCTCCCTCAGCTACGCAAACGACTGGATCAACTCGAGGCCATTGACGGCAGAAGACCTCCAGGGGAAAATCGTGCTGGTGCAGTTCTGGACGTACTCCTGCATCAACTGGATTCGCACAGTCCCCTACGTCCGCGCCTGGGCTCAGAAGTACCGCGATCAAGGATTGGTGGTGATCGGCGTGCACGCGCCCGAATTTGAGTTCGAGAGACAGGTCGCGAACGCACGGTGGGGGGCCAAGACCTTCGGGGTGGACTATCCGGCGGCGATTGACAATGACTTTGCCATCTGGCGTGGCTTCGGCAATCAGTACTGGCCAGCACTCTATCTCTTCGATGGCCGAGGGCGTGTCCGATACCGTCACTTCGGCGAGGGCGACTACGAGCGCTCCGAGGCTGAGATTCAGAAACTGCTGGCCGAGGCGGGAGCGCGCGGTATCGAGCGGAAGCTGGTTTCCATTACTCCCCGCGGTGCCGAGGTGCCGGCCGACCTGGCCAACCTCAAATCACCCGAGACCTACCTGGGCTCGGAGCGGGGCGACAATCGAGTCTCGCCAGACGCACGGTTGCGGCTGAATCAGTGGGCCCTGAAAGGAGATTGGGCGGTGGGCAAGCAGTCCGCGGTGCTCAGGACGGGCGACGGGCGGCTCGCGTACCGCTTCCACGCCCGCGACCTCAATCTGGTGATGGCCCCCGGAACGGGAGGGCACCCTGTGCGCTTCCGGATCCTTCTCGATGGGCACCCGCTCGGCACCTCTCACGGCGCCGACGCGAACCAGCAGGGCGAAGGGACGATAGCCGAGCCTCGCATGTACCAGTTGATCCGTCAAACCGGCTCCGTAGGCGAGCGCGAGTTCGAGATCGAATTTCTCGACGCGGGCGTCGAGGTATTCGTGTTCACCTTCGGCTGACGTTTCGAATGGCGTCCTATACGTCCCCGATGGGGAGCGACATCGAGATCGTCGTCCCCCGATCGGGCTCGCTGGTGATCTCCAGCTTGCCGCCCACACGCTGGGCTCTCTCCCGCATACCGGCTATTCCGAGGTGTTCGCCCGCGGCTGCCGACTCCAGCGCACTGGGCGGAATGCCGGTGCCGTCATCGACCACGCGCAGTCCAAGGGACCTTGCGCCATACTCGAGGGTGACTTCAACCGTGCGCGGCCCGGCATGCTTTACGGCATTGAGCACTGCCTCTCGGCCGACGCGAAGCGCCGTCGTCTCGACGGCGAGCGGCAGACGGCGGCGCTCGCCATGAACGGTGAACACGAGCTCGGCCGGTGAGCCCGCCATCGCTTGACGAGCCGCCGGCTCCAGTGCCTCCGCCAGGTCCTGGCCCTCCAGCTCCACAGCCCGCATATCCCAGATCATGTGTCGGGCGTCGCGTAGGGCGGTGTCCGCTGACGCCAGCACTTGCTTCAGGGCCTCCGCGCTCTCCTGCGGCCGCTGGACGAGCAGGCGCTCGATCGCTCGCAGCTGCAGCGTGATACCAGTGAAACCCTGCAGTAGCGTGTCGTGCAGGTCCTGTGCGATCCTTGTCCGCTCGGCGAGTGCCGCCTCATAGCGCAGACGCAAGCCGCTGGCCACCTGGCGCATGCGGCCGAGATAAGCCATCCAGGCCAGTCCGGCAAGAGCGGCGACCCAAACGGCGAGAAACCAGCGAGTCTGCGCGAAGGAGGGTGGAATCGTGAAATTCAGCGAGGCGCCCGTGTGATTCCAGACGCCGTCCTCATTCGCTGCGATCACCTTAAAGCTGTAGGCGCCAGGCGCCAGGTTGGTATAAAAGGCCTCCCGTCGTCCTCCGGCGTCCTGCCACGCGGTGTCCGTGCCGACGAGCTGGTAGCGGAAGCGGACGCGCTCTGGGATCGACAGGCTCAGCCCGGTATAGTCGATTCGGAGCGACTTCGTGTGGACGGGGAGTCGAAGCTCCGGTGCGATCGGGTAGGACACGTTGTCCGCCGTGAGCCGCCGTATGACCACGGGAGGGGGAACGGTGTTGCGCAAAACCTTGCGCGGGTCGATCCAAGCAAGGTTGGCGGTGGTGGCAAACCAGAGCTTCCCGTCCGTTCCAGCGATCACCGTGGGTTGCGGGCGGATCTGCATCGCTGCGCCCTCGAGCCCGTCGCGGAAATCGAGCCGCTCGTTGTCCACGCGGTAGCTCGGATCCTGCTTCACTCGTCGAACCTCGGCGGCGGGAATTCGGGTGATGCCGATGGCGCCGTGGAGCCACACCTCACCATCGGGCGTCTCGACGATCCCAGACGTGCCTCTAAACTCCGTGCCGTCCCTGCCGATCACCGGCCGAAAGTGATCTTCGACGAGCGCCGCCAGTCCGAACTCGCCCCCTACCCACACGTTTGGCCCGCGCACATGGATGGAAAGCACATTCCCGACGCTCAAGCCGTCTTTGTTGCTGAACAGGCGGACCGTAGACCCCGCTAGGATCGCCACACGATTGCCTGTGTAGCCGAACCAGGTGCGTCCCGACCCGTCTGATGTCAACACGATGGCCGGCTCACGCGGGAGCCCCGACAGACCTCCGAATGGGGTCCAACGCTCACCGGTCCTCCGGTACACGCCACTGCGCACGATGGAGATCCACAGGTCGCCCGCAGCATCTCGGGTGGCGGCTTGGATCGGCCCACTTTTTACGTCCGGCAAACTGACACGCTTGAGTCGGCCGCCGCTGGACTGCCAGAGCCCTCGCGGGCTTCCGAACCAGACCACAGCGACGGGATCTCGATAAATCATCTCGACTGGTCCGACCACCTCCGGAAACTCGCGTACGCTTCCACCGAGGTGGAACAGCGGGAAATTATACGACCCAACCCACAGCGCGCCCGAATCCGCTACGCCGAGTGCAATGTTCGTCAACGGCAGCTCGACACGGTTCAGCTTGGACGGGCGAAAGCGGTCCAGACCGCCGTTCGTGCCGGCCCACACGTTACCTTCGCGATCCTCGAACCATTCCAGCACCCCCTCCCCAGCCGACAGGCCACCGCTCAGTCGCTCGGGTTCAGGCCGCTGGGTCGCAGCGGGGACGATAGGCAGCCAGAAGCGTTCGATGCTCTGGGAGCCGGGGTTGTCGGACCACAGCGCCCCGCTCCGATCGATCAGGATGCTCATCGTGAGGCCTCGGGCAGGCCTCCCGCCCGCACGCCCGTGGGGGGCGGGAAAAAGCTGTTGCACGCCCTTGTCCGCCGATGAACCCCAGATTGCCCCGTCCGGCGCTTCCTGGAGATAAGCGTGAGACTGGCTCCTGCCAGGGGTGGTAAGAGGTGATCCAACCCGTACGAAGTGCTTCGCGCCGGCACCCCGCATGAAGAGACCCGCTTCGGCCGAGACCCAAAGCCGCCCCTTGCGGTCGACCAGCAGCGCGCTCACGCCGCCATCGGGCAGCCCTTCATCGTGACCGACCTGCCGCCAGTGCCCTTCTTCGAGACTGGCGAGCCCATTCGTAGTTCCCACCCAGGTGGTGCCCGAGGAATCCTCCACTATGCGGATCACCGTCCCAAGTGGGAGGCTATCCCGCTCTCCGTAGCTTTGGATCGTGCCTCGTCGAATGAGGCTGACGCCCCCGAAGCGATAGCCGACCCAAAGCCCCGTGTCCCGCGTGGCACACAGTGCTGAAACGATGGTGGATAGCAGACGCTGGTGGGCCGGTGGCTCGAAAAGCTCAAACCGGACACCGTCGAAGCGAAACAGCCCCGTCCCTGATCCTAGCCACAGGAACCCATCCGTCGTCTGCGCGAGCGCCTCGATACTGGTAGGAGCTCCGTCGCGGATCGTCCAGGCAGTGTGGTAGAGCTGCGAAAACGTCGGGGCCGGTGCCTGGGCGGACGCGGCGGACACCGTCGTACTGAGGCAGAAGAGAGTTAGAAGAGTTCGTCGTAAGGGACAGGAAGGCATGGGGGAATAATCTATAGGAATGGCGGCTTCGGGGCCGTACCTCTATCTGGGTATGGGGGATTGGTCCCGCGCACCTTATCATGATGTCCATGCCCGCAGCTTCGAGCATAAGAATCCTCGCAGCCGACGACCACCCCCTCATCCGGGCCGGCCTGGTGTCCTTCCTCGCGACCGAGCCTGGTCTCGAGGTGGTGGCCGAGGCGGGAAACGGCGAGGAAGCACTCGAGAAGTTTCGCGCATTCCGGCCGGACATTGTCCTGATGGATCTCAGCATGCCAGTTATGGATGGGCTGGCGGCAACTAGTGCCATCCTCGACGAATTTCCCCAGGCCAAGGTGATCGTGCTCACCACCTATGGTGGCGACGAGGACATTCACCGGGCGCTGGATGCTGGGGCCACAGGATACCTCCTGAAGGATATGGTTGCTGACGAAGTGTTGAACGTCATTCGGACGGTCCACGCCGGGCGACGCGGCATCCCGCAGCCCATCGCAGCCAAGCTCGCCGAGCACACACCGCGTATCCCACTGACGCCCCGCGAAATCGAGGTGCTGTCACTGGTGGCGAATGGGCTCAGCAACGCGGAGGTCGCCGGGCACATCGGGCGGACGGAGGGCACGGTCAAGGTCCACCTCAAGAACATTCTCCAGAAGCTCGGCGCCAACGACCGGACCGAAGCGGTCACCACAGCCTTGCGGCGCGGCTTCATCCGACTCAAGTAGCCCGCCTGCGCTCGAGCGCAGCCCTCCAGCAAGCCTCCTACCCCAAACGTGATACTTGAAGATTCCCTGTCGTAGGGACGCGCCCCGCTCCCTGGGATCGTATCGTGTGGTCACGGGAAGACGTTGCACCATACCCTGAGTTCAATGTGGAGGACCGTCCTCATGTTGACCTGGACCGATTGCCCGGCAGCGACCATCGAGCAGCAAATCCTTTGTGCCCAACTCGAGATTCTGCGTCGCCTGGATCTCGCGAGACGTCAAGCTGAGTGTCACCCTCACACCGAAACATGGCTGCCATTCCACACCGTCCTGCGCTAGGTGACGGCCGTGGATTCAGGGGGCTTACTGGTGTACGTGCAGAATTAGCCACTGTGGATTCGCTGAGTGGTCCACTGAACTAGCATGGTGACGCACGCTGGACTTATCCGCTTGCGCACCTCACCAACCGAGGGTCTTGCTATGCTGAACCAGCTACCCACCGTGATCGTCATTGACTCGGATACATCGGTTCGGACCTCGTTGGGAGTGTTGATCCGCCGCGCCGGCTGGATGGCCGAGACCTTTGCGTCCGGCGAAGATTTCTTCGCGCGACCGCGCCTCCTGGTCCCCAGCTGCCTCATCCTCGAAATCACCGCACCTGACCGCGAGGGTCTCGACCTGCTTCGCCGGGTCACGGTGGAACGTCGGGAGACTCCCGTCATTGTCATCTCAGGTCAGGTCGACATCCCGATGACCGTCCGAGTGATGCAGGCCGGGGCGGCTGAGTTCCTGATGAAGCCACTCAGCGAGGACAGGCTGGTGGCGGCCGTGAGTCAGGCTGTCATGCGGAGTCAGACCGTCCTGCAGCAGGAGACAAAGCTTCTGGAGCTTCGGAAGCGCTATGACTCGCTCAGCGGCCGCGAGCGGGAGGTCATGGGCCGAGTGGTTGCCGGGCTGCTCAACAAGCAAGTCGCTGCAGCGCTCGGCATCAGTGAGATCACAGTAAAGGCACACCGCGGCCGTGTGATGCGCAAGATGGGCGCCTACTCCCTGGCCGAGCTGGTGAGCATGGCCATGAGGCTCCCCGTCGTCGCGCGGCAACCCCTGGCACAACCAACCGGTAGAGGCCGGTCGCATTACGACTGGAATGGGCTGCCGGAAGGGGCCTTCTCGATGGCGATGTAGGACGGCGCGAGTACATGCCAGATCCATCACGCGAGCAGCTCAATGCTAAGGCGGCCAAAAAAGTTGATGAGCTTGCCGCCGTGTTTGCGTAGAATTACCGCGGCCAGGCGCCTACGCTCTTCCGTTCGGGCGAGAACGAGTACATTGCACTCTCCGTCTCTGAGTGCTTCCTAGCCACCCGGGCCGAACCGATCCACCACCTGCAGCACGCGACCCACGGGGCCTGAGCGACCACTAGTAGCCCGGATGCGATCCGCTATCTCTACGCCGCAGGTTGTGGTTACTTCCGTTTCCAGGAACCCGCTGCTGGCCAGCGTGCCGAGAACCGATATAGCATCCTCAGCTCTTGGCATAATGCCGACCACATGGTTCTGCGGGTACGTAACCGATTATTCGTGCGGGTTCTGTCGCGTGCTGTCGCCTATATACCTCCTCCTTTGGCAACATACGTAAATAAGTATTTTCCTTCCCGCCGGCCGAATACATCCCCTAACACTTGAAACCTGATTTCGATATTGAAAATGGGCTGACAGGCCCCTTCCATCGGCATCGCTTCGAAAGGCGACTATTGCACGGAGGCGATGGCATTGGTATCCGTGACACTTGCACGGCTCAGAGAAAGATGAGCCGACCACCGCCCGTCATTACAATCACCAGGTTGGCGACCAGAAACGTCAGGTCATAGTGCCACCCGTACGTCTGCTCCCCCCAGAACCCGGTATGCCAGACAAACAGCTTCTTCTGGATGGCCCCCGCCATGACCAGCATGAGGCCGAGCGCCGCCACCTGGGTGAGCACACCAACCGCGACACCGACCGCAGCAGCCAATTCGGCCCACCCCAGCATCCGAGTGAAACCGGGGCTCAGGCCGATGCTCGCAGCCCGGCCGACTGGGTCCTGGGCATGCCGTCGCCCGCTCTCGAAGAAGACCAGCGCCACTATGAGACGCAAGCACAGCAAGGCCACGTCACTGAAGCGGAGCAACTGCGGAAACAAGGGATCCATCTAACCCTCCGTTGCAGTGAGGTCCGGCTCGTCGGCCCTCCTTAGGCACACGCATAAGTGCGCGGTGCAAAGTGGAAGAGCTTGTTCTCACGCCTCAGTAGCCAAAGGGGAAAACCTTTGGCCGCGGAGCGTCTTCTGGGCGGAGGTAGGTAATCGTATAAGGGCCCATGAACGTCACGGACACGACTGTCCGCCCACTCGCGATCTCGTAATGGTGCATCCCAGCGGGGGCGGTGCCCGAATCACCAGGTGCCAGCGCCTGAGTCCGCTTGGGATCAAGCACATCTCCCATTCCGACCAAGAGCGTCCCCTCCCTGATTTCGACGTGCTCATCACTCGGATGAAAGTGCGGCGGGATCCGGTAGCCGTTCGGCAGGGCAACCTGGAGGGTGGACTCGCCAGGACCCGCAGGATCACCGCGAACGACGGCGATGAGTGCGCCGGGTGGCAATACGGGCGGCACCGACCAGTGTAGCGAGGGCGTGTCGGCAGGTTGGGCCATTCCTTGAGGGCCAACGGGCATCTCCGGCTGCCTGGCCTCAAGAACGCCTACTGGCCTACCCAGCAGCGCCGATTCGCCATCAAGTGCGCGCGACGAGCTGGCCCCGACCATGACCTGGCTGGAGAAGGGAGGCGCGGCGGTCTTCACGAAGGCACGGTCGGGGCGGACGGTCTGAGCGTGGGCTGCTGCCGGTAGGATCAGCATGGCCGTAGCCAGGAACCAAGCCACGGCTGCGTTGCGAACGGGGTCGGAGCGAATAGTGCGACGCACAGTGGTACCCTTCCTTTCAGAGGCGCATGTAGTCAGCGCAAGGGGCCTGCAGAACATGGGAAGCAGAGATGCGTATACCTACTCGCCCGACGAACTACCCTTCGAATCCTGCTCCGTTCCTAGCCTTCCAGGTCACGACCTACTGACCAGACTATCTAAAGGCTGGAGAATGTCGCGGCCATTGTACGATGGTATCAACGCCGCTCTTGGCAGACTCTCCCTCGACGAGCTGTCTGATATCCCGGTATTGCCGCATACCATGGTCCTATAGGCCCCCTTGCAGGCTACTCGTACTCTGTTGAGGTCGTTCCTACGCGCCGGTCAGAGCTGGCCAACGCAATCGACGAATCCTCTACAGGAGCGCCTCATGACCTACGATAGAACCCACTCCACAGCCGGGGTGCGCGATGCACGCGCCGGTGTGGCAGCCATGGGATTGCTCGCCTTATTCCTGCTCGTCGTTTCCTCTGGCGCGCAGAGCCCGGCCGGCAGTCCCGGGTCCACCACTCCCACGCGGGCAGGCGCCGGCGACACTAGGGCCATCCGCCCCTTTAGCTTCTACGTGTCTGACCAGGAACTCACTGAGCTGCGTCGGCGCATCGCGGCCACCCGCTGGCCCGACAGGGAGACAGTCAGAGACCAGTCGCAGGGCGTGCCGCTCGCGATGATGCGTGAACTCGCGCGCTACTGGGCGACAGACTACGATTGGCGCAGCGGGGAGGCGAAACTGAACAGCGTCCCGCAATTCGTCACCACGATCGACGGGCTGGACATTCACTTCATTCACGTGCGTTCAAAGCACAAGAATGCGCTACCGCTTATCATCACGCACGGGTGGCCCGGCTCGATCCTCGAGCAGATCAAGCTCATTGGTCCGCTGACCGATCCCACCGCCCATGGTGGTAAGGCAGACGATGCGTTCGACATCGTCATCCCTTCGATGCCGGGCTACGGGTTCTCCGGTAAACCAACGAGCACGGGGTGGGGCCCTGAGCGCATGGGCCGAGCCTGGGCGGAGCTGATGAAGCGCCTTGGCTACACCCACTACGTCGCCCAAGGTGGCGACTGGGGTGCGTTTGTCGTCGACCAGATGGGCTTGCAGGCACCTGCGGGGTTGCTCGCCATCCATACCAACATGCCCGCCACCGTTCCGGTTGGCGTCGACGAGGCGCTCCTGGCCGGCCGTGCGGCGCCGGCCGGCCTCTCAGCTGACGAACAGCGCGCTTATCGGCAGCTGGACACCACCTTCAAGCAAGTGGCCTACGCGAGAATTATGGGTACGCGCCCGCAGACCTTATATGGGATTGCGGATTCACCTGTCGGACTCGCCGCCTGGCTTCTCGACCACAATGATGCTGACGGCCAACCGGCCGCGGCGATCGCTTCGGCTCTGAACCGCACAACCAGCGCCACGGGGGCCCTGACACGTGACGAGCTCCTCGACAACATCACGCTCTACTGGTTGACGAACACGGGGGTCTCCGCGTCTCGTCTGTATTGGGAGTACAAGGGTGGCTTCTTCAACGCCAAAGGCGTGAAGATCCCGGTGGCCGTGACCGTTTTCCCGGGTGAGCAATATGAGGCGCCCCGGAGCTGGACAGAAAAAGCCTACCCGAAGCTCATCTACTACCACCGAGCGGATAAGGGTGGCCACTTCGCCGCGTGGGAGCAGCCACAACTGTTCGCGGCGGAGCTGCGCGCCGCGTTCAGATCGTTACGCTAGCCGCACTGCTGTAGGGCAGACGCTCCGGTGTCAGCGTCGACCAAGGCGCACACCGGAAGTGTTTGTCTCTTGCCTGCACATGGGACGTTGTGTCATGACTTTCCTCGCGGCCAGGCTGCCCGCCGCGCACAGCGCGACCTGTGCGCACCAGCCACGTCAAAAGACGATGTGACAATGACTGCTGCCCATGGTGGCAAAGAGACTATCAGGAGAGTGTGGCAGTGCCCGTGGGACCGGCGAAGCAGCCGGGGGGCCATGCAGGTGTCAACGCTGTCCGGGGGTGGCTTTGCGGGCGACCTGCTGTCCCCGCCCCAGAACGATCCACGCCGTGAAGTAGGGGCAGGCCCCCGGGAAAGGGCTGGTGAGCCGCGTACGTCGTCGAAAGAGGGAAGCCGCGCATCCAGATGGACAGTGACCTCAAGTCCTGCCTGGTTAGTCCTGCTCTCCTATCGACTGGAGGTACGTTTTGCCATAGGGATAAAACACCTCCTTCCGGCCTTCCTCCCACGCGAGCTTCATTTCCGGCCTTGCGATGTCCCAATCTGGCCGGCACTTCTTGGTGACCGCACGCAGGTCCTGACGAAGCTCTTCCATTGTGGGCCGCCCAAAATACCAATAGCCATTGTAGATCTTGTAGATGACAAGCTCTGGTTCGAGAATGATCACGTGCGGAATCATCGGGTTGTGGAGTGGGTCAGTATACTCGTTAATATCCAGATCTTTCTGAACCGTACGGCCTGGGTCCGCGAGGAAGGGCCAGTGCGCGCCCACACCGCTACGGAATTCATTCGTCTCTATGATGTTGTCGGTGCTGATCGTGATAAGTCGGCAATACCCGACTTCCATCTCACGATGCAGTTGAAGGAGGAGTTCAGCCTGTCGCCGATCCTTTGGACAATAGGCCCCGCGGCTGAGTACCAATACGAGCGGATGCTGCCCCTGGCGTTCTGACAACTTGCGTCGCTTCGCCGTGTGGTCGGAGAGCTCATAATCGGGGAAACGCCCACCCGGCACGATATCGTTTCGCATGGTGTCGACAACTCAGTTTCAGTAGAGAAGCGGATGGACGGTTGGATTGGGCCGGTGAGACAAGGCCATTGGGCGCCGACCCAAGACACGGCGCCCATGGCCGGACTAACCAATTAGCGCGGCAGTGCTTCGCCCGACTGCTCGTGCACCATGTACTCGGCGTACCAGTCGGCCCACTTCTCATCGCGCTGGCCTGTCCGTTTCTCGTGCTGGATGTGCGCTGTCTCCGCCCGCCGGAGGGCCTCTACTAGATCTGCGACCGAGCTGTACGTGGTGTCGCCGACGACCCGTCCAGGGAAGCGGGTCGTGACTTCCTGCAGCAGCCAGCCGTTGCCGTCTGGGTCCTTGAATGCCGCGTACGAGCCATAGCTACCATGGTCAGGAGCGTGGCCGCCGACAAAGCCGCCGAAGGGAGCGGGGCCCTTCGCGAAATGGAAGATCTCACTCACTTCCACACCGCGCCTCAGCAGATCCTCGCGCGCAGCCTGGATGTCGGAAACGACCAGGAACATGCCCTGGGCGGATCCTGGTGCGCCCTGGCTTGGCTTTCCGAAGTGGATCGAGCCTTGGGATCCCGGTGGCGTGAACTGGATGGCGCGCTCATCGCCGTCACTGAAGTCGGCATCGAGCCGCCAGCCCAGACCCTCGTAAAACTCCTTCGCACGGTCCACATCCGAGACCGGGATCGTGATGACCTCGAGCTTCAAGTCGACCTGGCCGACGTGCGTGTCAGTGGTCGCGTCTTTGCTACGGAGTGCGGTGGTCATGGCTTCCTCCTGGAGGTATTAGGTGTATGCGCGTTTCTGGGCTTCGGCTCCTACCACTACTATCACCTGCCGAACCTCAACAACATTGGACCTAGGTATCAGTCCTTAGTCGATTCGAAGGCTCTGCTCCATCGCGTAGCACTGGTCCCATACGTACACATCGAACGCCGCGAGCCTGGTTGACCATTAGGGTGCTAGGGCATCCACGCACGCGGTGGCCACGCGATCGATGTAGTTGTCGTAAACTGCCCATGGATTGGCTTTGTCCCGCGAATCCAGGCCCACGGCGGGCTGGGTCGCGGTCAGCGCGGTGGCAGCGGCCTGCTTCAGATCCCGGTAGAACTCCGCCTGCACTTCCACATCCGCATGCGTGCCTGTGCGGGCCACGTGCCCTCCGACCAGCGTTTGCCAGTCCATCTTCCGTATGGCTTCGACCTGCGCGAAATGGCCGGGAACATCATGGGCCACGGCGAAGCGGCGCCACGGCATCCAGCCGGGAAACACCACGTCAACGACCATCAGCACCCGTTGCGCTGGCGCACGGATGAAGATGTTGCCCGGTTCGTGGGCATCGCCGTGATAAGAGAGCTCGAGCACTTGCTGACCGACCCGCAGCGTATACCGATTTGAGAACGTCACAGTGGGCAACGGTCGATTGGGGTCCGCGGCGCGCTCGAGCAGCCTGAGGGTCTCCTCTTGGGCGATGATAATTGGCCGCCCGCCGAGGGACCTCGTCCCTCCGATGTGATCGTTGTGGGAGTGGCTGTAGATAACGTGCGTGATCGGCCTGGAAGTCACCTCCGCGATCGCCTGCGGAATGTGCGTCGCATAGTTGGGAGGCGCGTCGACCACCACGACTCCCCGGTCGTACACCAGAAACATGGACTGGTAGATGTTGTCAGTGACCATATACAGTCCGTTACCCAGATTCTGGAGGCGATAGCCCTTGGCGGATTCGATCGCCGGCCCCTGAGCCGAGGCAGGCACGTCCAGGTACTTCGTATTGAGCACACCGATCGGCGGAATTGACGGCATGCTCGCGGATGGGGTGCCCGCAGCGTTCCCCTCGTTGCCCGTGGGGTTGTTCTGCCCTAGGGCCGGCGCCGCGGCGGTACACAGCGTCGCAAGAAGTCCGGCCGCCGAGGCGAAAGTGCGAATCTGGATGGAACTTGAGGCTGCTGCGAGCATGGAAATTCCCCCTGACGGAGTGTGCGGTAGATTCGACACCCGAGAGTAGAAGCCCGCCACAGGCTAATCCATTGTACGATGGTGTTGGGTCACAACCGATACGAACGTCTTATAGACCCAGGCGAGCTTCTCGCGAGATTGAGTGCCGTAAGCAGTAGCTCGCTGCCAGCAGCCAGCTACATGTGAGAGCACAATCACGGTTGAAGCTGAGATGCTCCCAATCCCGAGGACTGTATGACGAACGCAACCGAGGCGCCTGATCGGGCCACACAGCCTGGCGAGGCCGGCAACACAACGGCCATCACGGAATTCATCCAAACCAGGCTCGAGACCTACGGGTACCGGCGCTTTGGACAGGGATCGGCGCCGCCGCTCGTCTGTCTGCAGCACTTTACCGGTACCCTGGACAACTGGGACCCGGCGGTGACGGACGCCCTGGCAAAGGGCCGGGAGGTCATCCTGTTCGAGAGTGCGGGCGTAGGTCGCTCGTCGGGAGAGGTTCCCGATACGATCCCGGCAATGGCCGCACACCTCCTCGCTTTTGCGGATGCCCTCGGTCTCACCGAGGTTGACCTGCTGGGCTTCTCCCTCGGCGGTATGGTGGCACAGCAGGCGGCGCTCGACCGTCCGTCCCTCGTTCGGAAGATGCTCTTGGTCGGCACGGCCCCCGAAGGCGGCGAGGACATCATGCACCTTGAGAAACCAGAGCTCAAGCGGGTGCTTGAGGATCCCGACCTGCAGGGGCTGCAAGTGCTGAGGAAACTTTTCTTCACGCCGAGCGAGTCGGGTCAGGCGGCAGGCCAGGCGTTCGTCGCGCGGCTCGCGGCGCGTAGAGGAGAGTGGGAGCCCATATCCGGCCCCAAGGTAGCTCAGGCTCAGCTGACGGCGTTTCGCGCGTGGGAACGCGTGGAAGGAGAGCGGTTCGGGAAGCTCCGCCGGATCACCCAGCCATGTCTCGTGGTGAACGGGATCTTCGATGTCATGATTCCTGTCAGCAACTCCTACGTGCTCGGCGAACGCTTGCCCAGAGCGATGCTGTTGACCTACCCTGACGCTGGCCACGGATCGCTCTTCCAATTTCATAAGTCTTTCGTGAGACAGGCCTCCCTGTTTCTCGATTCTGAGGTTCTCTGATTCTATGTCGTTGACACACGGCACTTCCGACGGCCTGCCATCGCTTGTGGTACCCATTGCAGCGAGGTTCCACACGATCGACGGTCTGTCAATTCGAGTGGCTGAGAGCGCGACACGGGACACCGATGCCCTCCTGCTGAGCCCTTGGCCCGAAAGCCTGTACGCCTTCGAGCCCATCTGGTCCCCGCTCGCGGAGCAGGTTCATCTCGTGGCCGTCGATTTGCCGAGCTTCGGTCGGTCCGAACGGCGAAATGACCTGATGTCGCCTCGCGCAATGGGTGACCTCATCGTTCGCATTGCCGACGCACTAGGGCTCGAGAACCCGCACGTTGTCGGCCCCGACATCGGCACCGGAGCATCGCTCTTCGCTGCGGCGTTGCACCCCGGCCCGTGCATCAGGGTATTCTGAGGCTCACCTCGCCCGTCTCGTTCGGGCCGGTCGCATTCCGGATTTGCGCCCCAAGGGCTCAAGGGGACGAATAGTCGTTCTCCGGTGTCACCTTCCTAACCGGCGCGGCGAGGCGCATACTAGACCTGCGGGTGAACACGAACTCGCCAGCCGCCTCGGTCTCCGAGGCAAAGGAGGCCCTTATGGCCAAACCTGACTGCTGGTCGAGAACGTTGGGCACCAAGCGGGGGTTCCGGGTTCGCGTCTACGAGCGCGAACCCGGGGGCGTGCTCCAAGTATCGGTCTGGCTCCCGGAATCGGGAGAATCTCGCCGCTCCCTAGGCCATCGTGATCGGGATCGCGCTATTCGCGCGGCGCGTGAGCTCGTCAACTTCCGGCACGAGCAGGACAAGCCAGGGAAGGAGCAAACACCTTCACTCGCGCTAGGTGTGTTGTTCGCCAGGTATGTCGCCGAAGGCAAGTACTTGGCAGACGGCTCTTTGAAAACTGAGCCCTATTTACGGCACATTGCGGCCGCCGGTCGAAATCTTGGTCGACACTTTGGCGAGGAATTTCGCATTGCGGAGCTTACACCGGCTCGGCTCAGCGACTACGTGCGGCTTCGGCGGGAGGGCCGGATCACAGGTAACGTGGTGCGGACCAATGCTATTCAACGCGAGCTGACTATTCTGAAAAGTGCTCTCAATTGGGCCCGCGGTGTCTACGATGCTGATGGGCCGCTCCTGCAACACCACGCACTCGAAGCGTTCCGTATTCCCGGTGAGCGGGATCCCAAGCGCCCGGTCGTTTCGGAGGCGACGGTCGCAGCCTTAAGGCCCTGCCAGTGAAAGATGTGGCTGCGGCAGGTGGTTGGAAGGACATCACCACGCTCATCAACTGCTATCAGCAGCCTGACGAGGACACGCTGCGTTCTGTGGTGGAGTTCAAGAACTCAGCGCCAGCTGCCGGTGGTCGAATCGTTCGGCGCTCGAGTGCTCAGGCATTACTCACACAGTAACTCACACACCGCCGGAAATAGGCAAAGCGCCACCCGGCTTAAAGCCAAGATGGCGCTTCGAGTTGCCCCTCCTGGGCTCGAACCAGGACTCTCCTGATCCAGAGTCAGGCGTGTTGCCAGTTACACCAAGGGGCAGTACTGCTCTCGATTGTCATGGAGCTGAGGGGGATCGAACCCCTGACCTCTGCAGTGCGATTGCAGCGCTCTCCCAGCTGAGCTACAGCCCCAGAGATTCGTCCGCGAGGCGGTAAACCTAGTCGGCGGGGTGAGGTCCGTCAACGCTCCCGGCACCCCAGCACCGCGTCCCGAACCGGCTCTGCGAGACGGTGATAACACTCCGTCGCCCTGCAGCTTACACGATACGCTTCCCTCGGGCGCGAGCCCTCCCGAGGGGGCGGCTCGGCCTCCGGCATGGACCCGCCGCCTCTCGCTCTGCTACATTTTTCCTCCAACCCTCACCTGGTGATTTTCCACGCCCATCGAGATCGCGGATCCGCTTCAGCGCGCCCTCGGCACGGCCTACCGGCTCGAGCGCGAGCTCGGGCAGGGCGGGATGTCCACGGTCTTTCTGGCCGAAGACCGGAAGCACCAGCGGAAGGTGGCGGTCAAGGTCCTCCGCCAGGAGCTCGCCGCGGCACTCGGCCCCGACCGGTTCAACCGGGAGATCCGGATCGCGGCGCGGCTGCAGCACCCGCACATCCTGCCGCTGCTCGACTCCGGCGAGAGCGACGGGTTCCTCTGGTACGTCATGCCGTACGTCGATGGGCCGTCGCTCCGCGACCGGCTGTCCCGCCAGGGCGAGCTGCCCGTGCACGAGGCCGTCCGCCTGCTGGTCGAGATCGCCGACGCGCTCGCCTTCGCGCACGCGCAGGGCGTGGTGCACCGCGACATCAAGCCCGACAACGTGCTGCTCTCCGGCCGGCACGCGCTCGTCATGGACTTCGGCGTCGCCAAGGCGGTGAGCGACGCGGGCGCGGCCCGCGGGGACGGTCGCGACGCTAGCGCGGAGAGCCTCACCACCGCCGGCCTCGCGATCGGCACGCCCGCCTACATGGCGCCCGAGCAGGCCACCGCAGATCCGAATCTCGATCACCGCGTCGACATCTACGCGCTGGGCGTGGTCGCCTACGAGCTGCTCACCGGCCGCACGCCATTCCACGGTCTCACGCCCCAGCAGATGCTCGCCGCCCATGTGACCGAGCAGCCGGTCCCGATCGCGCGCCACCGTCCGGCACTCCCGGCCGCCCTGCAGACGATCGTCATGCGCTGCCTGGCCAAGCATCCGGCCGACCGCTGGCAGACGGCACACGAGCTGCTCGGGCAGCTCGAGCCGCTGATGACGCCGAGCGGCGGCGTCACGCCCACGCAGACCATGCCCGTGCAGGCGGCGGCGCGGCCACCCGCGAGCTGGCGGACCGGGTTCGGACTCGCGGCGACCGCAGTGGTGGCGCTCGCGATCGCCGGCGCGATCGGTTGGAGCGTCGCGCATCGGCGCCCGGACGCCATCGCGTTCGGCCGTCGCACGCAGGTGACGCTCGATCCCGGACTCGAGCTCGACCCGGCGCTCTCGCCCGACGGCAAGCTCGTCGCGTACGCGGGCGGGCCGTCGGGTGAGGAGAAGATCTACGTCCGGCAGCTCGATGGCGGCAGCACGCTCGCGGTGACGGCCGGTGTGCCCGGCGAGCTCCGCCGTCCGCAGTGGTCTCCCGACGGCGCGCGCATCGCCTTTCAGTCGCCGCGCGGGATCGAGCTCGTCGCCGCACTCGGCGGCACGCCGCGGCTGCTCGTGCCGTCCCCGGCGCCGGATACCGCGGCGGACCTGGCCTGGTCTCCCGACGGCAAGCGCTTCGTCTACCGCCAGGCCGACAGCCTCCTCGTGCGCGGCATCGAGGGCGGCGCGCCGCGGCGGCTGGTGACGGGTCCGGAGCTGTACGCGCCGTCGTGGTCGCCGGACGGCAAGTGGATCGCCTACGTCTCCGGCAACCGGCTCTACATCTACGGGGCGCGCTCGCAGCTCGGCAACCTGGCGCCGAGCCGCATCATGGTCGTGCCCGCCGAGGGCGGCACGCCGGTTCAGGTGGCGGCGGAGAACGCGCTCAACCTGAGCCCGGTCTGGCTCCCGACCGGCCGGCAGCTGCTCTTCGTCAGCAGCCGGCAGGGAGGACGCGACGTGTACCGCGTCGCGCTCACCGGAACGGGGACGGCCGCGGGTGCGCCGGAGCGGGTCACGACCGGGCTCAACGCGGCAACCATCAGCCTCACCCCGGACGGCACGCGGCTGGCTTACTCGTCGTTCGGGCAGACGTCAAACGTCTGGGCGCTGCCGGTGCCACGCGGGGCACCGGTCGCCGCGAGCCGGGCTACCCCCGTGACGTCGGGCAATCAGATCGTCGAGTCGTTCGACATCTCGCGGGACGGCCGATGGATCGCCTTCGATACCGATCGCAACGGGCCGACCGACATCTACCGCCGGCTGCTGGCGGGTGGTGAGGATGAGCGGCTCACCTCCGACCCCGCCGACGATTTCCAGCCGCAGTACTCGCCGGATGGTCGGGAGATCGGGTTCCACGCCTTTCGCGGCGGGTCGCGGGACCTGTTCGTGATGCCGGCGGAGGGCGGCGAGGCGCGGCCCGTGATCGCCACCGGCGCCGAGGAGCGGGACGTTGCCTGGTCGCCGGACGGCCGCCGGATGGCGTTCGCCTCCGACGCGACGGGGCATTTCGAGATCTACTCCACCGAACGCAGGGCATCGGGGTGGAGCGCGCCGACCCAGCTCACGCGGACGGGAGGGATCTTTCCGTTCTGGTCGCCCGACGGCCGGACGCTGGTGTTCAGCTGGAACGACGGCGCCAAGCTCGTACCGTCGACGGGCGGCGACCCGCGTCCGCTCCCGATGACCGGTCCGATCGCCAGGCGCCAGAGCGACGCCTTCGCCTACACGTGGGCGCCCGACAGCCGCCACGTGTTCACGGTGGTCTCCAACGACACGGTGCCGTTCCAGACTATGTGGTCGGTCCCGATCGACGGAGGCGCTCCGCGCCCGCTCATCCACTTCGACGATCCGCACGTCACCTTCGGCCGGGGCACCTTCGTCGTCCGCGAGGAGACCATTTACTTCGCGCTGCTGCGCTCGGACAGCGACATCTGGATCGCGGAGGTCGAAAGCGGAAAGCGGGGCCGGTGATGTCTGTCACCGACTGAGCGCCCGGTCCAGCCGATTCTGGTCGTCACATCCGTAAACGTGGCGACGCAGACCCGGAATCGAGGACCCCATGAAAGCTACGGCACTCGGCGGTACCGCGATGCTGACTCTCGCGCTCACCGCTCCCGCGCTGGCCCAAGGCAGCGGCACGTTCGAGTTCGGCCCGTTCGCCCAGGTGAGCTACTTCGACCGGTCGCTGCACCTCGAGCAGGGCAAGGGGGGGGCCGGAGCGCGGCTGGGGTTCTTCCTGAGCCGGAATCTCGAGATCGAGGGTGAGGGCGCGTTTGTCCCGACCCGGGGACGGGAGGACAGCCGGGTCTTCTACGTGCCGCTGCGCGCCCGCGTCCTGTTCAACTTCCCGACCGGCGAGCACACCGCGCTGCTCCTGGGTGGCGGCTTCGTCCACAACGAGTACGGCGAGGACGCCGACGGCAGCGACAACGGCGGCACCGCACTCGCCGGGGTCCGCTTGGGCTTGCGGGGCCTCCCTTCGATACGGCTCGCGACGTACCTCGACTACATCCCGTCACCGCAGAACGAGGTCGGCAACAACGTCAACTGGGGTTTGCAGCTCGGCCTGAGCTGGCTTTTCGGCCGGAACGCGCCGGTGTGGGACGACGGCACCGGCGACGGAGCCGAGCGCTCCGATTCCGCGATCGCGGCCGATTCGCTGGCCGCCCTTCGTGCGGATTCCCTGCGCCTGCAGGCCGAGCGTGCCGCGGCCGATTCGGCCCGCGCGCAAGCCGCGCGTGACAGCACCGTTGCCGCCGCCAAGGCGGACAGCCTGCGCGCGGCACAGGCCGAGCTCGAGCGTCGTCAGCAGGCGCTTCGGGACAGCCTCACCACGGCGGCCCGGAACGACAGTCTCCGCACCGCGGCACTCCGGGACAGCCTCCGGCTCACCCGGGACCGCGCGCGAATGGGCGCCCTGCGTGACAGCTTGGCGCGAGTGGCGCTCCGCGACAGTCTGCGCGCGCTGACCGCGGCGAAGAACACCCGGGTCACGCTCCGCGGCGTCAACTTCGAGGTGAACAAGGCGGTGCTGCTCCCCGAGTCGCGCGACATCCTGGGCGACGTGGCGCAGTCGCTGGTGGCGAACCCCGACGTGACCGTCGAGGTGGCGGGGCACACCGACAACACCGGTCCGAGGACGTTGAACGACAGCCTGTCACAGGCGCGTGCGGAGTCGGTGAAGGCGTTCCTGGTCGAGCGGGGCGTCGGCGCCGACCGGATGACCGTGCAGGGCTACGCGTGGGACCAGCCCGTGGCGAGCAACAAGACCGCGTCCGGGCGGGCGCAGAACCGGCGAGTGGAGCTGCGACGGACGGATTGACGCCCGACCGGTCGCTCGAACGGCGGGAACGACGACGGGGGCGGGCCAGCGAGCCTGCCCCCGTCGTCGTCAGAGCGAGCCCCGGGAGACCACGTTTGGGTCGTCGCCTCTCTACTGCCGGAGCCGTTGGGGAACCTCTCACGACGGGCGAGGTAAGCTCGTCAGGCGGTCCTACTGGTACTGGATATACAAGGGCGAGGGCCACAGCCGGATGACCTGCTCCGGCGTCATCATGGGTTTGTCGTTCTTGTAGAAGAGCTTGAAGCCGGCGTACTGCACGGGCTCGGGGACGATGAAAAACTTGTAGGCGTCCTCCTTGAGCCATGGCGCGCCGAAACCGTCCATGTCGATCACGATCTGGACGCGCGGGTCGAGCTTGATACGGGAATGGTTGGTCAGCATGCGCTGTGTGAAGCGGTGAACGACGAGAAGCTTGGGGGGCACCCGCTTCCGCTCGACGATGTCCGCCAGCACCGCCGCCGCGTGATTTACATCGGTCGCGTCGAGCGTACCGATCCGCTGCCCCGGTACGCCGCCATTCTTCATGGCGAATTCGGGATCGAGTGCCAGGTGGACGTACGGTCGCTCCAGAAACTTGACGAGGTGCGGCAGCTCGTCGGCAACGGAGCTGTGTCCGGTCTGCACGTCCAGAAACACGATCCACCCGCGCTCCTCGGCCCAGCCCAGCACTCGTTCGATCGTCTTGTCCGAGTGACGAAGGCGGTACTTACCGCCCGGTCCGGGCTTCCCCTGCGCCACCGTGACGATGACGTGAAGCGCCGGCATCACCTTTCGACCCGGTTCTGCCTTGGCCCATTCGGTTGCGGTGCGCTCGAGCTTGGGCAGCATCTCGTTCGGCGGAAGCTGTCCCAGGATGCCCATGCGGGTGGAGATCGGATTGCCGTAAAAGGCGACGATCCGGTGGTCGGGGAGCAGCGCTCCCGGGAGCGGCGCCGGACCTTTCACCGGCCAGCGGGCTGAGTCGGCGGGTGTGAGCTGGTACCCGCGCCGTTCCCGGGGCGCCACCTTGGGTGCAGTCCCCCGGCGCGCGGTTTTGGAGCGGGCGCCTGGCCGCTGGCCGCCGGGGGCGGAATCCGCCAGGCCGGCGGAGTCGGCTCGGGCCGAGTCTGCCATCGCCGCCGAGTCCGCACGGGCGGAGTCGGCCCGGGCCGAGTCCGCGGCCAGCTTGGCGCGGACCGCCGCAGGGTCCGGCTCGACCAGGATCGGGCGCGGAACCCATGCGGAAGCGGCGGAATCCGTCTGGACGCCTGGCGCGACGGCAGTGCCGGAATCGGCCCTGGTCGAGTCACGCCGTACGCCGGCTTCGGATTGGCAGCTCGTGAGCCCGGCGCTGCCGACCGCCAGCACGAGGACCACGGGGATGATGAGAGCGGCGCGAAGGCCGAAAGGATATTTCATGGGAACGGAATCTACCGCGTGACCGACGATCTTCGTATCCACGCCGACAATGAGCCCGGACCGCGCGCCGGCGGTGAGCTGGTGCTCTACTGGATGCAGACCACGCACCGGGCACACGACAATCATGCCCTCGAGTTCGCCATCGAACAGGCCAACGCGCTCGGGCTGCCGGTCGTCGTCTATCATGGGCTGCGTCCCGACTACCCATGGGCTAGCGACCGCCTCCATACCTACGTGCTCGAAGCCGTGATCGACCTGTATGACGATTTCGCGGCCAGGGGCATTCAATACGGATTCTACCTCGACCCCGGTCATGGGCACCGCCCCGCACGCTCGCCGCTCGTCGAGCTGGCCGAGCGCGCCGCGCTCGTCGTCACCGATTACTTCCCGACCTTCATCGTTCCGCGGCAGATCCGCTCGCTGCGACGGAAGATCGAGACGCCGGTGGTCGCGGTCGACTCGTGCACCATCGTGCCCATGCGGCACCTGGGCCGCGAGCATTCGACTGCGCGCTCGATTCGTCCCGTCCTTCTCTCGGCGCTGCCGCGGTTCCTCCATCGACTGCAGGATACTGAGCCGCGCATCCGGCGGCCGGTCGACCTGCCCTTCGATCCGGTCGTGCCGACCGCGGCCACCATCCCGTCCATCGTCGCGGGGTTGCCCATAGACCACGGCGTGACGCCCGCACGGCAGATCCGGGGCGGGACCCGCGCGGGGCGGGCGCGGCTGGCGGAGTTCCTGGAGCGCGGCCTCCCGTTCTACGCG
This sequence comes from Gemmatimonadales bacterium, assembly GCA_035526925.1. Classification (GTDB taxonomy): domain Bacteria; phylum Gemmatimonadota; class Gemmatimonadetes; order Gemmatimonadales; family GWC2-71-9; genus CAVVWJ01. Next base: position 25,999 of record DATLBL010000056.1, on the reverse strand, counting down.
GAGTCGCGCGGGGACCCCAACGCCGAGCACGCGACGAGCCGGCTCTCGCCGTACCTCCACTTCGGCAATCTCTCGCCGCACGAGGTGGTGATCGCTGCCCGGGACGCGGGGCCGTCAGCGGAGTTCGAGAAATACCAGGATGAGGCGGTCGTGTGGCGCGAGCTGGCGTACAACTTCGTCCACTACAATCCGAAGCATCGCACCGTCGAGGCGATCCCGGCCTGGGCCCGGGACGAGCTGCGCGCCGCCGAGGCCGACCCGCGCCCGGTGCTCTACACCGATGACGAGCTCGAGTACGCCCGCACGGGTGACGAGCTGTGGAACGCGGCGCAACGCGCGTACCTGGTGGACGGCTGGATGCACAACACCATGCGCCTGCTGTGGGGCAAGGCCGCCGTGATGTGGACGCCGAACGCGGCCGAATGCCTTCGTGTGCTCGAGTACCTCAACAACAAGTACTCGCTCGACGGCCGCGACCCGGCGTCCTACGGGGGCATTCACTGGATCTTCGGGAAGTTCGATCGGCCGTTCTACCGACGGCCGGTGTACGGCACCGTCCGCTATCAGTCGCTCAAGGCCGCAGCCGGCAAATTCGACACCGGCGCCTACATCTCGCGGCATGCCCAGGCGACGCTCGGCGTAATCTGAGCGGCCGCGGTAGATGCGACGAGCCCCCCAGGTCGGTGGACCAGGGGGGCTCGCAGCTTACCGGGATCGTGACGCGTCAGCTCACCACGCACGACGCCGCGATGCGGGACTTGGCGATCGCCGCGACCGCGTCGAGCGCATCGCGAACGCCGGTCCGGCCGAGGTACGCCGAATCGTAACGTCGGCTCGCCACCGCGCACGTGTTCGGCTCCTTGGCGAGTATCGTCCCGAACTCCTTCACCTGGCTGGCGGTCATCGGCGCGCCCGCGGACCCGCCGGAGAGCAGGTCGAGGCCGGTCACGAGGCCGAGCCCTTCGGCCTTCGCCTGCGCGACCTGCGTGCTGAGGTACGCGGACAGGCTGCCGCGACGCATGGTGTACTGTGCCCAGCCGGCATCGAGATAGGTCCAGCGGAAGCTGGCGGACGCCAGGTCCGACGGGGCGGCGAGCGCCACGGTCGGGAGCGACGGCCAGATCGACTTGCTGTACTTGGCCATTTCTTCCAGTGTCGCCCAGCTGATTGCCTTGCCGCCCCAGCACGACGAGCAGTTCGGCTGGTCCACGAGGTGGTGCAGGTAGAAGGTGCGGCTCGAGATGTACTGGCCGAGCGAGAGACCTCGGTAGCGGTCGACTTCCATCTTCCACTTGGCCAGGCTGAAGGTGCCGTCGGCGTTCCGCACCCGCGAGCTCACGGCGAGCATCGCGACCACATTCATGTGGTTGTTCTGCGCGCGGCCGAGGCGCCCGATCAGATCCGCCGGGTTGGCGCGGTAGACAGCCCCGTTCCACCGTCCGGTATACTCCTCGATCGGCGTCTGGAGCAGGCCGAGCGGAAGCGCATTGCTCACCACCGGCGTCGGGCTCGGGGCCGGCGGAGGCGGCGTCGGAGCCGGACCGGTCGTCGAGCCTGCACGGCAGCTCCGCACGCCGCGGTTCTGCGCCAGGCGGCGCAGCGCGTCCATGGCGCTGCCCATCCCCGTCGTGGCGAGATATCGGTCGTCCCACGTCCAGCTGATGAATGCGCAGGGGTAGGTGCTGCTGAGCAACGCCGAGCCGAACGTCTGCACCTCGCTCGCCGTCATCGGCGTGAGGGTGGGGTCACCGCCCTTGAGCGGGTTGAGGCCCACGACGAGTCCCAGGCCGCGGCTCTGCGCGTCCGAGACGACCTTCCGGATGTAGTCGTTGACGTTGCCGCGGCGCGCGAGATACTGCGCCCAGGCGGCGTCGAGGTACTGCGGGTTGTTGAAGTAGTCCGGCTCCACCCGCGCGATCGTGGGGAGACTCGGCCAGATCTGCTTGCTGTAGCGCGCCATTTCGTCCACGACGGACGCCGGCACGGGCTCGCCGCTCCAGTTGGCGGGATCGTTCGGCTCGTCGATCAGATAATGCCCGATGATCGTCCCGTCGCTGATGTAGTCGTCGATGTCCAGGCCCCGGTACCGATCGACCCGCTGCTTCCACTTGGTGAGGTTGAACGTGCCGTCGGCGTTCTTGTAGTAGGCCATGCTGCCCGAGAAGTTCATCACGATCTTGCCACCGCGCGACTTGATGTCCGCCAGATTGCCCTTCAAGCTCGAGACGTCGTCGTTGCGCATCGCGCCGTTGTACCGGCTGCCGAACTCCTCGTTCGGCTGGGCGAAGAAGCCGATCGGGATACCGCCGGCGAACGCCGTAGTCGCCAGCGAAGGTGCCGGTTGCGTCGTCGCGGTACTGGCCGGGCCGCTAGTCTCCGGCTCGAGCGAATCCGTGCTGTTGCAGGCGATGAGTGCGAGGAGGACCGAGGCGGAGATCGACGCTCGAAGGCGCGCGATTCTGCGGGACAGCTTGAACGTGTACGTCATGGCGGACGCTCTCGAGCGAGGGTACGGTGTGAACTGCGAGCGAGTATGTGGGGGGAGCCGGACCGAGTCAGCCCGGCCGATCATCTCGCGTTAGCAAGACATGGGCCTTCTCAGAGGAGGGGAAAAACGGGCTGTGGGACGTTTTGCGGAAATCGGTCCGTCGGCGCCGCTTACGGCGACGGCCGGACCACCAGCCGAGCACGAAATGCAGGGATTTGCAGTCCCGCGGGCCGCGCACCCCTCGAGCGCGCGGGGAAGCATGCGAGGATCGTTGCGCTTTGGGAGAGCTGCCGCGCGCTATCTCACCTCGAACACGCGACTCGTCAGGAACGGCTCGGGACCGTGAGGTCCCAGCTCGGGCAGCTCGTCGGAGAGCGCACGCAGCCGGTACTGGTCATTCTTCGTCACCGCCACGTTGAACACCGCGATGCCGTTGATCGTCTCTTCGAATCGGTCACCCTGCAGGCGATCGTTCGACGGCTCGTCCTTGTCCTCGCGGAACAGTCCCAGGTAGATCTCGATGCCCGAGGTCGGCACCACGACGCCATTCACGTCGACCATGGCCACTTCGACGGTGAAGAACTCCTCCTCACCCACGTCCGGCGGCTGCAGCAGGAAGATGAAGTGGTCCACCACGCCGGCGCCTCCCGCGACGCCTTCCGCGGTGAACACGACCGGGCTCCCCTCGAGCGAGCCCGCCCGCGCTTCCAGCACGTTCGCTCCGGGAGCCGTGCCGAGCGTCCAGTCGCCCGACCGGGCGATACCGTCGGCATTGGTGGTCTGTACGTCCCCGTCGACGGTGCCGCCGCCCGCGGTCACCACGAACGTCACCTGGATACCCCCGAGCGGCCGCCCCTCGGCGTCGAGCGCACGCACCGCGGGCCGCAGGGGGACCGAGCTCCCGGCGGGTGCGGTCTGGTCGTCTCCCTCGATCAGCTCGAGCCTGGGCTGAGCGTCGGCGGTGACGGTCACCTCGACGGTCTCGAGGATGCGCACCGACCCGTTCACCGTCGCCGACACCGTTCTGGTGCCGGCTTCCGTGCTCCCGAGCGTGCCGACCGCGATGCCGTCCGAGCCGGTAGGCCCCGAGGGTTGGACGAGGGTGTTGCCGCTCCCGGTGGCCTCGAGGGTCACGGTCGCGCCTTCGACCGGATTGCCGCCCGCGTCACGAACCGTCACCGTGATCGTAGAGCTACCGCTTCCGGCTGCGATGGTCGTCGGGTCCGCCGAGAGCGTCGAGAGCTCGGCGCTCGGGCCATCGTCGCCCGAGTCCACGGTGCCCGTGGCCGTGAACGTGACGGTTCCCACGCCCGACACCGCCGCTTCGACGGTGTTGGACCCGGCGCTGGGGCCAAGCGTCCAGCGGGCGGACGCGGACCCGTTCTCGTCGGTCGTGGCGGTCCCGGGGGTCACGGTGCCGCCGCCGGCAGTCACGCGCCATGTCACCGTCCGATCCGGGATGCCCTCACCCGCCTCGTCCACCAGCCTGACCACCAGCTGCTCATCGAGCTCGGCGCCAGCAGCCCCGGTCTGACCGCTACCGTCCTGGATTTGCAGCTCCGGAGCGCCATCCCCTCCGGGCAGGACGAGATCGTCTCCCCCGCACCCGAAGAGCGTCAGGAGCGAGACGACGGCGAAGCGGCAGACGGAGGGAGGCGTCATCGGCACGAGGTCAGGGAACCCGGAGCAGGGGTTGCCGCTCGAGGTTGCAGCGGCGAAGGAAGTCTTCGTGCTTCTTCTGTTCGGCCTCAGGAAGCCCCCGATACCACTCGGACAGCTCCTCGGCCGGGACCGTCCGCTCCTCCTCGAGCGTGCGGAGCTTGGTCTCCATCTCGACCACGCGCTCCGGGTCGCTCGTATGCTCCAGGCGCTCCTGGAGGGCCGCGGACTTCCGGTCGATATCCCGGATGGCCTTGGCGTGGCGTTCGATATGGGTGGGGCGAATCGGCGGCGGGTACTTGCTCTTCATCCTGAGCCATCCTGAGGCGGAGTCCGCGGGCGCGCGGCTGGCGCGCCTCCACCCCAATCTACGGGCCTGCCAGGTGCCTGGAGGTGTCCTGGGTTACCTATCTCGGTCGTCGGCTGGCCGCTCGGGCTCGGTGGCCTCCTCCCCGGGCGTCTCCTCCGGCGCCTCCGTGGCCCGCTCCAGCTTCCGTTGCCGCTTTTCCTCGCGCTTGCTCTGCTTGTTCAGCTCCTTCTGCCGCTTCTCGAAACCGTAATTGCGCTTGGGCACGTCGTTCATCCCGCTGGGGGCCGCGATCGACATGGCTCGGCGGAGCGATGGCTGGGCCCGTTCACCCACCAACCTAGTCGGATGCGGCCGGCCGTGCGCGGGAGACCGTGCCCATGTCGGCCAGCTGGCGGTCCTGGAGACCGGACAACGTGAGCAGCGACACAATCGCGCCGATCAACGCCAGCTGCATATCCCACTGGGTATCCCAGACGTCCCCCTGCGTCCCGAGAAAGTCGGTCGCTGCTCCTCCCGCCGCGAGCGCGGTCCAGAATTCCACCAGCTCGTAGAAGGCGCTGAATGCCAGGCAGAAGCAGACCACGAGGAAAGGAAGCCACCGGCTCGACCCGAGCGGCGAGCGGCGGATGAAGATCTCGCGGGCCAGCATGGCGGGGATGAATCCCTGGGCGAAGTGCCCGATGCGATCGTAGTGGTTCCGGGCAAGGCCGAGCGCGTCCCGGATCCAGAAGCCGAGCGGCACCTGCGCGTACGTGTAGTGTCCACCGAGCATCAGGATGAGGCAGTGCAGCCAGATGAGGGTGTAGGTCAGCGGCGTGAGGCGGAGCGTCGGATACAGCAGGATGAGCACCGGCACCCCGATGAGGATCGGGGCCACCTCGAGCCACCAGGTGAAGCGGTCGTGCGGACGGATCCCCGACCAGCACAGCAGGACGACCATGCTCAGGAGCAGGGCCAGCTCGTAGCGCGATGGCTTCGCGGGCATGCGGGCTCCGGTGCTGGGGGAGGCGAACCGGTCGAGCTACTCCGAAAACGGGACGTCCACCGTCAATCCGTCCCGCGCGATGGTGGTGTCGGGAAATACCGCCCGCGCCTCCGCCAGGAGCTCGGGGGCGTCCCGCGTGTAGCGCGGACTGATGTGCGTCAGCACCAGGCGCCGTACCCCCGCGTCGAGGGCGACGCGCGCGGCTTCGGCGGCGGTCGAGTGGCCGGTCTCGACCGCGCGCTCGGCCTCGTCGCCGCCGAACGTGGCCTCGTGGATCAGAAGATCGGCGCCGCGTGCGGCCTCCAGCAGCGGAAGGTTGGGCCGCGTGTCGCCCGAGTACACCACGGTGCGCCCGCGCCTCGGCGAGCCGACCAGATCCGCCGGGGTGACGGTACGGCCGTCGTCGAGCGTCACGGGCAGTCCCTTGTGCAGCCGTCCCCAGAGCGGACCTTCGGGCACGCCGAGCTCGCGGGCGCGGTCGGGATGAAACCGGCCGAGCCGCGTGTGCTCGGCGAGCGCGTACCCGACCGTGTCGGCCCGATGCTCGGTCTCGAAGACGACGATGTCGTAGTCTTTCCGATGGAGTCGATCCCCCGGTCGGATCTCGACCACCTCCACCGGGAACTTGTTCCGCTCGATCCCCAGACTCATCGCCGCGGTGAGAATCCGCGGCGCCCCACGCGGCCCGTAGAGCGTGACCGGCGCGGTTCGGTCCTGGAGCCCCATCGTCCGCAGCAGCCCGGTGATCCCGAGCATGTGGTCCGCATGGAAGTGGCTGAAGAAGACTTCGGTGAAGGAGAATCCCACGCCGTACCGCATCATCTGCCGCTGCGTGCCCTCGCCGCAGTCGAACAGCATCGTCTCTCCCTCGCGCTGCACGGCCAGGCCCGCGACGTTGCGGTCCACCGTCGGGCAGGCCGCGCCGGTGCCGAGAAAGGTGACGGAAAGCATGGGGTGAAGGTACGCGGGGGCGGGGGCGGTGTCGACGGCGGGTCGGGAGCAAATCGACCTTCTCACATGATGCGACGCCCCGAGCTAAAACAGCTTCACCGTCACCGGCACCTTGCCCGGATGCTTCTGCAGCTCGTCGAGCAGCCGCTTCATCGACTGCGACAGTTCCCGGATGTCCGTATAGAACCCGCTGTCGGTGGCGAACTTCCCGATCGTCCCGCGCCCGCTGCTCACCCCTGCCAGCACGGTGTCCAGCCTGGCGCTCGTCGTCGTGAGCTGCGACGTCATGGACGCCAGGTTGCCGGTCAGCGTATCCGCCCGGCCCAGCGTGCGCGCCAGCGCCGGGTTGCCGAGCGTGCTGTCGAGCCGCGTGGTGAGCGAGCGGAACGATGCCATCGTCTGGCTCAATTCTGCCGTCGGCCCCGTTCGCGTGTTGCTCAGGACATCCATCGTCCGCTGCGTGGCCTTGAGCGTGGCCTGCAGCGCCTCGAGGGTGGCATTGAGCTCATCCGCGGTCCGCTGATTCACGAGCGCCTGCGCGCCGAGCAGCACGCTGTCGGCGCGATCGGCCAGCTTCACCGCGCGGCCGCTCAGTCCGAGATCCTGGGTGCCGAGGATCACCCGGCCGTCCGGCATCGGCTGCGGGCTCTTGCCGGGGTCGAAGTCCACCGCGTAGTCGCCCACCAGCGTCACCGACACGATCTTCGCCGACGCGTCGACCGTGGGGCGAATCTTGGGCGGCAGGCTCGCGACCACCAGCACCCGTCCCACATCCACGAACTCGATCGACTCGACCTTGCCGACGTTCACCCCGGACACCCGCACGGGCGAGGCGCGCTTGAGCCCGCTCACGTTCGCGAACTGCATCCGCACGGTGTTCCCCGACGCGACCCGCCGTCCGCTCAGCCACATCGTGCCGAAGACGAACACGAGGATGGCCACGATGACGATCGAGCCGACGGTCACTTCCCGGACGCGCAGATCCATAGGGGCTCAGGCCGCGAAGGAGGGGTTGTCGAAGTCGCGCTCGAGGAACTCGCGCACTTTGGCGTTGGTCGAGTCGAGGAACTCCTGTGGGGTGCCCTGCATGACGATCTTGCCTTCGCTGAGCAGCGCGAGACGGTCGGCCACGCGGAACGCCCCGCGGACGTCGTGGGTCACCATCACGCTGGTGACGCCGATCTCGTCGTCGAGACGCTGCACGAGGCCGTCGATGATGTCCGCGTTCACGGGGTCGAGCCCCGAGGTGGGCTCGTCGTAGAGCAGGTACTTGGGGTTGCCGGCGATCGCCCGCGCGATGCCGACCCGCTTCCGCATGCCGCCCGAGAGCTGCGCCGGGAACTTGTCGATGGTCTCGGCCGGCAGATTCACCAGCCGGATGCACTCGGTGATCCGCGCGCGCACGTAGTCGAGGTCCGCGTACTTGTCCTCGTCGGTGATGCCGAGCCGCACGTTCTCGAACACGTTCATCGAATCGAACAGGGCGCCGTTCTGGAAGACGTACCCGATCCGCGACCGCAGCTCGCTCAGCTCCCGGCGCTTGAGCCGGCAGACATCCTTGCCGTCGACGATGATCTCGCCGATGTCCGGCTTGATGAGGCCGATGATGTGCTTGAGCAGCACGCTCTTCCCCGTGCCCGAGGGACCGAGCAGCGCCACGGTCTCGCCTTCGCGCACCTCGAAGTCGACGCCGTTCAGCACCACCTGTTTGCCGAATCGCTTGTGGACGTTGCGGAGCTCGATCATTGATTGAGCAGGAGGCGGGTGAGGACGGTGTCCAGCACGAGAATGAGCACCGAGCTGGTGACGACCGCCGTCGTGGTGCTCTTGCCCACGCCCTCGGCGCCCTGCTGGGTGTTGAAGCCCATGTAGCAGGCGATGATCGTAATCGAGCCGGCGAAGAAGAAGGCTTTGATGACCGAGTAGTAGGCATCCCACGGGCGCCAGTAGTACTGGGCCCCGTAGATGAAGTCCGCGTCGGTGACCGGAAGAACCGCCTTCACCGAGAGCCAGCCGGACACCACGCCCGAGAGATTCGCCAGGATGGTGAGCGCCGGGATCATAATGAGCCCCGCCAGGACCCGCGGAATCACCAGGTGCGACGCCGGCGAGCGGCCGAGGCTCTCGAGCGCGTCGATCTGCTCGGTCACCCGCATCGTCCCCAGCTCCGCGGCATAGCGGGCGCCGATGCGTCCGGCCAGGATGAGCGCCGTCAGGACCGGCCCGAGCTCGAGGATGATCGAGGAGGTGACGAGGGTGCCGACGACATAGTAGGGAATGCTGCCGGTGAACTGGTACCCGGTCTGCAGCGCCGTCACCGCGCCGGCGAAGGCGGAGATGAGCAGCACGATGAACAGGCTGCCGGCCCCGATGTTCCAGGCCTCCACCATCATGCGCGGCCACCAGATCCGGACTTCGGAGAGGCCGCGGATCATATCGACGATGAAGTAGCTGAGGCGGCCGACCTGCCCTGCCCCCTCGAGGACCCAGCGGCCGGTGATCTGGCGGATGTCGAGCGTGGTGGAGTCGGCCATAGGACCTTTATCTTGCCCACCCATGCCGCGTAAGTCTACCCCTCGTCGCGCCGAACGTGGTTCGCGCGCCGCGCCGGCCCTTCGCGCGGGTGACCTTCGTCACGCCGCTGTCTTCCGTAGGCGCCTGCTCCGCTGGTTTCGCCGGCATGGCCGCGACCTTCCATGGCGCCGCACTCGCGATCCGTATCACGTGATCGTGTCCGAGTTCATGCTGCAGCAGACGCAGGTCGCGAGGGTGGAGGCGTACTACCATCGCTTTCTCGAGCGCTATCCGACGGTCCAGGCGCTGGCGCGATCGGAGCCCGGGATGGTGCGGGAGAGCTGGGCCGGGCTCGGCTACTACCGGCGCGCGGCCAATCTGCATCGGCTGGCCCAGGAAGTGGTCCGCGACCACGGGGGCGTCATCCCCGCGGACCCCAGCGCCCTCGTACGGTTGCCGGGCGTGGGCCGCTATACGGCGGGAGCCGTCGCCAGCTTTGCCTACGAGCGCGCCACCCCGGCGATCGACACCAACGTCGCGCGCGTGCTGCGGCGCGCCTTCCACCCACGCCTGCCGACTGCCGGCGCGGATCGTCGGCTGTGGGCCACCGGCGCGGCCATCGTACCGCGCCGGAGCGGCCGTACCGCCTGGGCGTTCAATCAGGCGATCATGGAACTGGGGGCGCTCGTCTGCACCGCGCGCGTGGCGCGCTGCGGCGCCTGCCCGGTGCGCACCGCGTGCGCGACGGGCCGTCGCACCCGGCCGGGATGAGAAAGGCGAGCCGGGCTGACGGACGCGCCGCGTAGCCGTCGCCCTTTGCGCGGTGATCGGGCCATGCGGTCGATTGCTGGCCCGTTGACGACCTCGCCGCATGCTGCACGATGCCACGCGCGTTCTACGTCTACATCCTCGCCAGCGAGTCCCGCGAGCTCTTTGTCGGCATCACGAACAATCTCGCCAGACGGTTGGTCCAGCATCGAGACGGTGCTGACCCGTATCGATACGTCTTTCGACATGCGATCACCCGTCTCGTGCACGTGGAAACGGCGGGCGAAGCCCGCGAGGCGATTCAGCGGGAGCAGCAGCTCAAGCGGTGGACGCGGAGGAGGAAGGTCGCGCTGATCGAGCGGACGAACCCCGGGTGGGACGATCTGGCGACCGCATGGCGGTCAGACTGAGGTGGGCGTTTTTCGTCTCGCTGAGAGTACCGTGACCCGCAACGTCAAACGCTGGTGGCCTAGCGTGCCCCCAGTCTGCCGCCTCGCCGGCACTAGGCCTGCCTCACCAACGCCCCGGCAACCAGCGCCACGAGCGCGAGCGTTCCGGCCACCGAAGCCACCAGCTTCTGGCGCGTCCGGAGCTCGTCGAAGTACGCCGCGCCCTGCCCGACGGGATCCAGTCGCGCGAGCTTGGCCGCCGTCGGCAGGCCGACGAGCAGCACGAGCAGCGCGCCGAGCAGGCCGGCGGCCTGCATGACCACCAGCCAGACGTTGAACCCCACCAGCTCGCCGGTGCGCCCCGCCACCGAGAAGGTCAGGATCAGTCCCGAGAAAACCGCCAGCAGCGCGCCCGGCGCGATGATCGTCTTCCACGCCGCCGACTGTGCGCGGGCAACCGCGCCGAGCCCCTCGCGACTCTCGCGCTTGGCGGCGATGCCCGCCACCATCGAGGCCAGTGCGCCGCCGAGCCACATCGTGAAGCCGAGCAGATGCAGGAAGAGCCAGAAGCGGATCACGAGCTGACCGCCGAGAGGATGGCCGTGTCGATCGGCTGCCGTCCGGAGAACCCGGATTCAATTTCGTGCCAGTGGGTGATCCGCTCCTCGCCCAGACGCCAGCAGAGGAAGATCGGGCGATCGTCACGGAGCGAGTAGAAGTCGACCAACCCCGCCTCAAACCCCTTGAATACGCAGCCGACGCGCTCCAGCTCCTGGAGAAAGCGGTTGATCCGCTCGGCGTGCGTCGTGACGACCTCGCGCGCGGCCACCAGCTCCTGCGTCTCGCCCCAGTCGGCGCGGGCGCCACCGGTGAGGATCTCGAATCGACCGACGGCCGCCCGCCACTCGGGATACTCGGCGGTGAGGTCCTGCACGATGCGACGCACCAGCGGCAGGGTGCGTTGGGCCTCCTCGAGCGTGAACAGCTTGAACTCGGCCATGTCCCTACCTCCCTAGCCCCACACGATCTCCACGCCCGCGAGCTGCTCCGGATGGCTGATGAACCCGACGACGAGGCCGTCGCCATCCACCACCGTAATCGTCGGCCGCAGGTGAGACTCGTTCGGATCGAGATCCATCCGGACCTTGTAGCCGGTCAGCTCCTGGTCCGGCCCGACCACCGGCGAGTTCGTGCGCATGAGCGCGTCGGCCCGCGTGTGCCATGGATGCTTGCCCTCGGCGAGACAGCGGGTGACGAGGTCGCGGTCGCTGAGCGTGCCGAGAAACCGGCGCGTGCGGTGGTCGTCCACCACCGGAACGACCGAGATGTTGCGCGTCTTGAGCATGATCGCCACTTCGCTGGCCATCGCGCCGGCCACTGCGACGTGGGGATCCGCGACCATCGCTTCCGAGGCTTTCATGTCGCTGAATTTGCCCCGAACGGGGTGGCGGTCAAGTGCAATTGCACCGCTCGATAGCCGTCCTCCGCGTACTGCTGCATCCGGTCGACCTGAAAGGTGGCGTTGCGCTCGACCGGCGGCCGCACGTACAACAGCGGCGGCCGGTTCGGATCGCTGCGCCACGCGCTCACACTGGCCGCCGTCAGCGCCGCCATGAGCGTGCCGACCGCGTCGTCGTGCGCCCGCACGACGGGCGGCACCGCGGCTGCCTGGCCGGGCGGCGTGTCGAATCCCGGCCCGACGTCCACCGCGATGACCGGCTCCGTCGCCACCCGTGCTGCGGCCTCGAGCGGGAGCACGCCGCGAAGCCCGCCGTCCCCGCAGCGTCGGCCGTCGATCCGGACCGGACCGAAGTAGAGCGGGAGCGCGCACGTGGCGCACAGCACGTCCACCAGCGGCGCGTCCTCGCCGCCGTCGCCGAACAGCAGGAGCTCGCCGGTGTCTAGGTCGACTACCGCGACCGTGAGGGGCGCGCTTAGATCGCGGAATCGGCGGGCGGGCACCAGGGCCTCGACCGCACGACGGAACGGCCCCGGACGGAGCAACGACCGGGTGTAGAGCCCCGACACGACCGCGAGCGGGTCGCGCACGATTCCCTGCCGCCCGATCCCGGTCAGCCGCTCCAACAGCGCCGCCCCCGCGATGCCCGCCGCCAGCCCAGCGGCCATCACCGCACCCATCGAAGTCGCCACGTACCTCGCCGGCACGAGTCCCGCTTCCCCGACCGCCCGGGCGGCGCCGAGATGCGCGGCCGTCTTGGCGCCACCGCCGCTCAGGACAATCGCGACGGGGCGCGGGCTCACGCCGGGCGCCGGTTCAGCCGGTGCGCTTCGGCCCGCGCGTACCGCGCGCGCTCCTCGTTCGTCCCCGGAATCAGCCGCGGCACCCGAACCGGCTTGCCGTGCTCGTCGATGGCGACGAAGACCACGTGCGCCGAGTGGGTGTGGCGGCGCTCGCCCGTGCTCACCCGCTCCGCATACACCTCGACCGAAATGTCCATGGACGTATTGCCGACGAAGTCCACCTTGGCCTCGCAGGTGACGAGCGACCCCACGGGGATGCGTTCGCGAAAGTCGACCCGGTCGATGCTGGCGGTCACCGCACGCGCCCCGGCATGCCGGATGGCCGCGACCGCCGCAGCCTGGTCCACCATCGCCATGAGGTTTCCGCCGAACAGGTCACCCAGCACATTCTGCATGTGCGGCATGACGATCGTGGTGATGGTGCCGACGCTGTGGGACATGGGGCGGGAATCGGGAGTCATGCGGGCCTTGCCGGGAGATGGAGGTTGCGCGCCTGGCAGGACGCCTTGCCGGGCCCGGGGCGCAGGGCCTGGCGGTCCGATGCGACGGAACTAATAATCCACCGGCCTCAGGTAGTACTCCCCGATCGCGGTCGCGCTCAGCATAGCGACCGTCGGCAGCCGGCGTTTCCAGTGGGTAGAGTCGAGCCGCGTCCGGACGAGCTCGATCTCCGCGTCCGTGAATCCGAGCGCGGCGATCTCCGCGCTCTTGTACCCCACGAGAATCCAGTGCAGGATGGCGTCCGCGCGCGGGTAGCTGATGCCGAAGTCGCCCTCGTCCGTCTGGCCGGTGATGAGGTCGGCGCTGGCGGGCTTCGACACGATCACGTCCGGTACGCCGACGTGGCGGGCCAGGGCCCAGACCTGGGTTTTGAACAGGTCCCCGATGGGGTTCACGGGCGGCGAGTCGTCGGCGTGCCAGGTGAAGTATCCGAACAGCCGCTCGGTCTTGTTGCCGGTGCCGAGCGGGAGCGCCCGTTGGGCCGCGCTCACGTCGAACAGGGTGATCATCCGCGTGCGCGCCATCATGTTGCCGAGCCGGGCCGGAGTCGGCGGCTCGTGGAGCGCCGTCGCGAGACCATCCACGGCCGCGCTGATGTCTACGGTCATCGCGCGGATCCCGACGGCGTCGACCACGAGCTGCGCGTGCGAGAGGCTCTCCGGACTCGACGTGCGGTACGGCATGCGGATGCCGATGACGTTCTCGGCGCCGAGCGCATCGGCGGCGAGGTAGGCCACCAGGGAGCTGTCTACGCCGCCGGAGAGGCCGATCACCACGCGCTCGAACCCGCGTCGACGTTGGACCTCGTCACGGATGAACTCGACCAGCCACCGGCGCGTCAGCTCCGGGTCGATGACCAGTGGATCACGCGCGACGTGAGGCCGCGTGGGCCTCGGCGAGGACTTCGATCCGCCCTTCGATGCTCGCCTGGCGGGAGCTTCGCCCGTACCGGCGGCCGCGTCTACCCCGCCCGGCTTGCCTCCCCGTCGAGCATCGTGCAGCGACCCCAGCAGATGCGGCAGCCGCATCTCCAGATCCGCGAGCAGCGGCAGGTCGGTGCGCGCTCGCGTAATTTCCTCGAAATCGAGCGTCGCTTCGAGCAGCGCTTCCTCGAAGACCGGCGCTTCGGCCAGCAGCTCGCCGCGAGGACTGGCCACGATGCTGCCCCCCGGAAACGCCTTCCCTCCCTCGAATCCGACGAGTTGCGCCAGGGCGACATAGACGCCGTGCTCGCCGGCCATGTCCTGGACGATGCGGCTCCACCGGGAGAGGCTGGAGGGGCGACCCGGCGCGTCCTCCGCGGAGGCCACACCCCGCGCCGGGCTGGCACTCGGGATGATGATGAGCTGCGCTCCGCTCAATGCCGCGAGCATCGGGGCGAACGAGTGCCAGGCGTCCTCGCAGATCAGGATCGCCGCACGGCCCCAGCGGGTGTCGAAGGCCTGCACGCCGCGGCCCGCCTCGACGAAGCGCTCCTCGTCGAAGACACCGTAGGTCGGCAGGAACACCTTGCGGTGCACGTGCCGGATGCCAGCATCGGGACCGCCCAGCGTGGCGTACAGTCCGGAGTTGAAGAGACGATTGCGGTGAACTTCGTAAAAGCCGAGGGCAACATCGAGCGCGGGGGCTTTGGCGTCGCGATGCTGGCAGGAAAGGTCGTGGAAGAGTTGATCCGCGCTGATCGCCAGATCCCGGACGCCCCCCTCGAGGAAATATCCGGTAAGCGCCGTTTCCGGCGCGATGATCAGCTCGGGTGGTTCGGATGCCGCCGCGACCTCGCGGAAGACGTCTCCGAGCCGGCCGAGGTTCTCCTGGTAGGCTCCCTTTCGGGGCCGCATCTGGGCGATCGCGAGGCGGAGCACGTGGGAAATGTATACCTTCCAGCATGCTCTGGTACATCGCGCTTGGCAGCGCCATCGGCGGGGTCAGCCGCTATCTGTTCGGTGGCGTCGTGCAGCGGCTCACGGCCGGCGCGTTTCCGCTGGGCACGCTGGTGGTCAACGTCACCGGTTCCTTCCTGCTAGGGGCGATCCTCCGGTATGGCATCGATACGCCGAGTCTGGCACCCGAGATACGGGCGATGCTCACCGTGGGGTTCTGCGGCGGGTATACCACGTTCTCGACCTTCAGCTACGAGACGATGGCACTTCTGGAGGATGGCGCGTGGAGCAGGGCGACGGCGTACGTGGCTTTGAGTATCGGATTGTCCCTCGTCGCGACGACGCTCGGGTTCCTCGCGGCCCGCGAAGTCATCCTGCTCCGCGGAAACGCATAACCGCCGCGAACCTCGTCACCTGCCGCAGCGATCAACCTCACCCAGGACGCGCATGCCCACCCCGCTGGAAGCCTTGCATGGCGTCACGAACGCCTGCCAGCTGCTCCCGTCGGTCGCCACTGGCGGCCAGCCGTCGGCCGCCCACCTGTCCGCTTTCAAGGAGGCAGGCGGCGCGATCGTGCTGGATCTCCGGAACCCGATGGAGCCGCGGCCGGTGGACGAGGCCGCGACCGCCCGGTCACTCGGCCTCGACTACGTGAACGTTTCGGTGGGCCCGGGCACCCTCGACGACTCGACCCTGGAGCGAATCCTTGGCGTCATCCGCGGGGCAGGCGACAAGCCGGTGTTCGTGCACTGCGGCAGCGGCAATCGCGTGGGCGGCGCCCTTATTCCGTACCTGATGCTGGACCACGGGTTCGAGGAAGAGGATGCCATCGGACAGGCGATGCGCGTGGGACTGCGAAGCGCCGAGCTGATGGAATGGGGCTTGGATTATGTCAGACGCCATCGGACCACGTGAGCTTGGCGTGCGTTCCGACCGGCACGAGAAGGGGCCAGGCTCGAGAGCCTGGCCCCTTCTCACTACCGGCGCTATGCGCTAGCGTCGCCTCGCGCCTCCTCTGTCACCACCTGAACCGCCTCCGCCTCCACCACCACGTTCCCCGCCACCCATCGACCCACGAGATGAGCCTCCATCAGAGGAGCGGGACGGCGGAGCATAGCTTCCACGATCGTCCCCGCGGTCATTCCCTCGCGCACTCCCACGGTCGCTGGCCGGCGGGTCGGACCGTACCGGCTCGGCACGCCTTGGCTCGGCACGACTGGGCTCCGCGCGCGGCTCGGGACGGGAGTCGCCGCCACGGACTTCCTGTGGCCGCTCGACGGCGCGTCGGGGAGCGTCGTCAGTCCGGCTCTGCGGCTTGACCTCCGTCGGCAGATCGCGCCGATCGCGCGCCTGTTCCCGGGCATCTCGACGGTCGGGCATGGTGGCACCCCGATCCTCGGGCTCACGCGCACGCCGGGCTTCGATATTCGGCCGCGTCAGGCGGCTATCGCCCCCGCGCTCGGCCGGCTGACCAGCCGAGCGACGCGCCGTCGCATCACCGACAGGCATCTTGGTACGGCGTTCGACGTTCGGCTGCGTGCCGCCCACCTCGCGCTCGCCAGTGACCCTGCGGATCGGGCTCGCGTTGGCGGGCGTGCGTCCCTGAACCTTCGGCGGCAGGTACACCGTATTCACCGATCGCCGCAGATCGTACCGGCGGTCGCGATAGTTCGCGTACGTTCCGTCCGCGGGTCGGAAGCGGTAGGGCGTATACGGGCGGTCCCACCCTCGATTGCGGTTGTGGTAGTACCCGGCGTACGGATAGTTGTAGTACGGGTATCCATAGACCGGACGGACGTACACCGGCCGGTAGTACGCAGGGCGGTAGTAGTACGGGTCATAGAAGAACGGATCGTAATACGGGTCGTACGATGCGTAGAACGGATCGTAGTAGTGACGCCGGTAGTACGGCCGCCCGAAGAACAGGCCGACGGACAGGCTGTAGGGCGAGCCGTAGTAGGAACGCCCGCACCCGTAGTACGAGTACCCACAGCTGTACGAGTCGTAGTAGGAACCGCTGTAGTCGCTCGCGTAAACGACCCGCTCGACGACGTCATAGGTGAGGATATCGTAATCGAAGCCTCCGTCCGCCATGCGCCGTACGAGATCGTTGAGCTCCGGCTCGGGGTCGGCCGCCAGGCGCTGGGGCGCCAGCTGGCGATAATCCCAATGATCTCCGAGCACGAACTGATCGAAGCGGAGCGGATCGTGGGAGACGGCCGCGTAAACCGTTCCTCGTCCTTTTCCATTGTCAGCCGTGAAGGACTCGCGACCAGCTCGGCCGCGGATCTCGTACTTGCGGCCACCGCGGACGAAGTTGTCGTCGCGTGGGTCGATCGGGAACAGGACTCGAAGATGGCCGTCGGGATCGGCGTGGAGCACCACGAGGTAACCATCTTCCCGCGACCGGACCTGGACCTTGGCTCGGTCGCCCGGGAGGAAGCGCCGGTTATCGCTGATCCAGATCTGGATCGCCGGATCATCTCCGCCGGCCGTGTGATCGACCCGGGTCGCCACACGGTCCGGCAAGCCAAGGAGAAGAGGTAGGAGCAGGGCCGTGATCATGGCGCCTCCCGAATACTGCTGTTGCAACGTGGAAAATCGCTTCGGACACTGGGTTAGGCCCCGGAGGGCCTTCGACTTACTCTGCTAGCCCTGTGCCACAACGTACTTGCCTCATTTCTCAACACTTAGCTTCTGCCGCCGGTTCCACATCGTCCACTTTGAGGCACTGCGGCGCCCGCGACTGTCACCTGCTCGGCACTTCCCTAGGGCTTACTGGTTTCACGTCCTCCATTCCACCTGTGCCAGTACATCCGCATTTCACTGATCAATCCATCCCGGGTTTCTCCGAAGATGGCACCGCGAGCGTCCACCCACTCGCCAGTCCGCTTGCGACGAAAGACGCACTTGAATTCCGTGGAGAACCAGGGGCCGGCCGCGTAGATCTCGCCGGAGGAGAACGTGATCTCGGACTGGCTGAAGGGAACGTCGAGCCACCAGCGACGGATGGCATCCACGCCTTGCAGCGGGCGCGAGAACGGAGTCTCGAGAAACACCGCATCTGCCGCGAAAACCGATGCGATGAGATCGACGTTCGGCTTGGACCACCCCTGTCCGAAGGTATCGATCAGCGACCGCCCCAGCTCCCGGGTGTCCCGCGCTTGCTCGGTCGCTCCGGCCTGGGGAAGTTCCTCGGTCGCCATGCCTCTGAACATACATCCGATCCAGGTGCTCCGCGCGGTGATCGCAGCCGCACTCATGCCGATTTCTGCATGGGGTCGCGAGTCTTGCCCGCTCGCGGCGGACCGCGGCACCGCGCCTCCGAGACCGGCCTCTCCCGGGGCGCGCCCACGACCACTGGACAACCGGCCTACTCTGCCCGGAGTTCAATGCACATCGCGCGCGAGCGCACGACCTACAAACAAAGCTTCCGCGCGCGGCACCGATTCACTCCACCTAGTGTCGCGCACCAGGGGCGACGGGTTCGAGGTGCGCGACCGAGACGGGTGGTCGCCCTTTTACGTCAAAGGTGTGAATCTGGGGGTAGCGTTGCCGGGCCGGTTCCCGGCCGAGTTTCCTGCGGACAGTGCAACCTATGGGGGGTGGCTGGCCGCGATTGCCGCCATGGGTGGGAACACAGTGCGGCTGTACACAATCCTGCCCCCGACCTTCTATGTCGCCCTCCGCGCCTGGAACCTCGCTCACGCGGACCGCGCGCTCTGGCTGATGCATGGGGTGTGGGCCGAGCTGCCTCCGAACAACGACTTCGACGAGCCTGACTGGAAGGCGGAGTTCCGGCGGGAAATGCTGCGTGTGGTGGACCTGGTGCACGGCTCAGCGGAAGTGCAGACGCGTCCGGGGCACGCCGGCGGCCGGTACTATGCTGACGTCTCAGCCTGGACACTCGGGTATGTGGTCGGACGCGAGTGGGAGCCGTACGCGGTCCAGGCATTCGACGAGCGGCGCCGTGGCCCACACCGCTATGGAGGCGAGTACCTGGTCATGCGCCGCGGCACGGCGTCCGACGCTTGGATGGCCGAGCAGTGCGACTACATGCTGGCGTACGAAGCCGAGACCTATGGCGCGTTGCGGCCGATCGCGTACACCAACTGGCCGACGCTCGACCCGCTGAGTCATTCGACCGAGTCCAGCTCCGAGGAGGAGCGTCGACTTCGCGGCGCCCCCGCCGAAGCGAGCTCGTCGAGCCGCCCGAGTCACGACGAGGACGCGGTTTCGCTCGACGCGATGCTCGTCTGGCCGACCGCGCGCAATACCGCGGGGTGGTTCGCCAGCTATCACGTCTACCCGTACTACCCGGACTTCATGAATCTGGACCCGGGGTACCGACGGGCGCGCTCGAGCGAGGGGGCCTCCAGCTTCTACGGCTACCTCCGTGAGCTGAAGCAGCATCACCGCGGTATGCCGCTGCTCGTAGCGGAATACGGCGTACCGTCGAGCCGAGGGATCGCGCACCTCCAGCCGCAAGGCTGGCACCACGGCGGTCACGATGAAAGAGCGATGGCCGCGATCGATGCGCGAATGACACGGGAAATTCGAGAAAGCGGCGCGGCCGGCGGGGTGCTCTTCGCATGGATGGACGAGTGGTTCAAGCGGAACTGGCTGGTGGCAAACTACGAAACTCCTCCCGACCACACTCCGCGCTGGCACAATGCGATGGATCCCGAGCAGCACTACGGCATCATGGCACATCGGGGTGGCCTGCCAGGGCGGCGCCCCGTCCTCGGCGGCGAGGCGGCACGCTGGCTGGCACTCCCGGAGCTTCAGCCCGCCGAGGGCGGCGTAGGTCCTCTGCGAGTCGGTCACGACGAGGCGTACGTCTACCTGGCGTTCCCGCTGGCTCCGGACCTGGGCTGGGACACGGTGAACGTTCAGATCGCCTTGGACACGTACGCTCCCGGGCTGGGGCAGCGGAGGTTGGCTGGAGGCGCGCTCGACAGCGGCATAGGCATGGAATTCGTTGTGGACCTGCGAGCTCCGGACGACGCGCAGCTCCGCATCACGCCAGACTATAATCCCTACCAGCCGGCCTCTCAGGGCCGGCGTGCGGACGCCTTCGGGCGCTCCATCCGGCATCCCGCCGCCAGCACGGCGCGGGACGACGGCCGCTTCGACTCTCTCTTCGTCACCACCAACCGTGCACGGTACGGCCGGGACGGAGCATTCTTCCCGGCACAAGGATACAATCGCGGACGACTGCGCTTCGGACGCGATTCCGAAACGACGCTCGCGGATTGGTACCACGATACGGTGGCGGGGCTGCTGGAGATCCGGCTGCCATGGGGGCTGCTCAACGTGACCGATCCATCCACCGCGCGCGTGCTCGCCGAGCAGCCCAGCGCGCCGTTCGCCACCACGTCGACCTCGGGCTTCCGCATCGGTGTGGTGGTGCAGCACTCCAAGGACGCGGCACTGATTCGGACGCTTCCGAAGACGGCAGCGGACGGCACGTGGCCCGCGGTCTCCTTTCGGACCTGGAGGTGGACCCGCTGGATCGAACCCACTGCGCATGCGGAACTCAAACCCGTCTACGACAGCTTGCGAGCGGTGTGGGCACGCTGAGTCGAGCCCGTCTCGCGGCGACCGCCCTGCTGATCTCGTGGCCGATGGTCCGAGCGGCCGCCCAACAGCACGCGGGCGATGAGGCGTGGAACCAGGGCCGGTTCGACACGGCGCGCGCCGCGTACGACCAGGTATTGGCGACCGACTCTTCGGCGTTCCGGGCCAATCTGCGCCTTGGCGTCATGCTGTCGTGGCGGGGAAAGCAGGACTCGGCCCTCGGCTACATCGCTCGCGCCAGACGCTCGGAGCCCGAAGATCTCGAGGCGCGGCTGATCGAGGCGAAAGTCATGGCGTGGGCCGGTCGGCACCAAGACGCGATCGCCAGGTACGACAGCGTGCTCTCCGGACATCCGTTATTGGTGGAGGCGGAGCTCGGCCGCGCCCGAGCTCGTGCCTGGCATGGCGATCTGGGACTGGCGGAGCGTGGCTACCGAACCGTGCTCGCTGTCGAGCCGAGGAACGCCGATGCATTGGTCGGACTGGGCTACGTCTACCGCTGGCATGGACGTGAGGACTTGGCGGCGCGAATGGCGCGTGCGGCGCTCGAGGCCGACTCGGCGCATGCGGGTGCTCGCGAGCTGCGGGATGCCGTACGCGCCACGACGCGCGCTTCAGCGGAGGTCACCGCCGGCTGGAGCAACGACTCGGACCGGAATACCAGCTTCTGGCAAACCGCTCAAACCCGGGCACCGCTCGGGGGCGGGCTCCGCGTTTTGGCCGGGGCCGGGGCGTTGGAAGCTTCGGACCCGTTCCGGAACGCCCGCCGGCTAGGCGGTGACATAGGGCTCCGCTGGACCCACGGCGAGGTAGAGCTGGTGGGCGCGGCGGGCGGCAAGCGCCTCGTGCCGGACACGGCGGCGGCGCGAACCGCGGCGACCTACCGCGGGCGGGTCGGCTGGCGGCCCGCCCCGCATGTGAGCCTGAGCGCGGCGTACGCGCGGGAACCGTTCGACGAGATCGCCTCGCTCATGGAGCGCGCGCTCGATGTCGAGTCGCTCGACGCGGGGATCGACGCGGGAATCGCGCGGGGCCTCTCGGTTCGCGGCGGCGGCGGTGGCGCGTGGTACAGCGATGGCAATCACCGCAGCCACGCTTCGCTCGGGGTGACCGGCACCGTCCGCGGCGGTTTCTTCGTAGGCGCGTTCGGGCGCACCCTGTCATACGCGCGGAAAGGGATCGGTTATTTCTCGCCCGACCGCTTTCGCCTGCTGGAGGGAACGGCGGGCTACGAGCTGGACAGCGGACCGTGGGACGGACGGCTGAGCGGCGGGCTCGGAGCTCAGCAGATTGGCCGGCGCGGCGTGGCGCAAACCGTATGGCATGTCGATGCCCGTCTCGGCCGACGATGGGGAATCGGCAATCGTCTGGACCTGTTCGGCTCGGTCACGAACAGCGCGGTCAGCTCCACGACGGGAGCATTCCGCTATCGAACGGCGGGCCTGATCGTGAGGCTGGGGTTGTAAGGCGAGTTCCCTCAGTTGCGCTGCGGTTCGGCGGTCAGTCGAGTCAGCGCTTCCCTGGCCTCGCGAACTCGGCCCTGCAAAGGAGGGTCCGCCTTGTCCCACAGACGCACGAACCGGCCATATGCGTATGCGGCCGAGTCGCGCTCACCAGCGGCTTCCCAGGCCTGCCCCAGCGCCAGGAAGGTGAGCGGTGGGAGGTAGGTCGTGTGGTCGTCGAACCCGTACTGGAGCCATCGAATGCCTTCGTCGCGGGTCTCCGGCCGCGCCGACAACGCCAGCGCCAGCTGGAAGCGCAGGAACGCGGACATCGACCCGCCATTCGGTCCCGACACTCCGGCGATCCCGCGTCGGAGCTCCGCCACGCCGGCCGCGGTATCTCCCGCTACGAGCGACGCCCAGCCATCGGTCGCGACCAGCATACCCTGCATCGTCGTTCCGATGGTGTCACCGAGGGCCAAACCCGCTTTCACTTCGCGGCGGCCGCCCGCCACGTCACCGCGACTCAGATAGAAGAAGGCCTGGGCGTAGTGCTTGAGCCCGCTGGTGGGTAGCTGGCTCAAGATCCGGCCCAACCGATCGCCGCCGTACGTCGCCGGCGCGAACCCGAGCCCGATCGGGCCGGCGATGGCTCCGGCGGCAGCGCCGGGGCCGAGGGCGTCGAGGGAATCGACCATCGGCAGCGCTTCCTCGAGCCTGCCCATGCCGACCGTGGCGTAGGTGCGTGCCATGAGCGCCCGGATCCGGAAGCCGGGCGTCTGCGGGCCGGCCCGGCCGGCCCACCTCATCAGCTCGAGCACGGAGTCCGACGTAGCGCTGGGTTTCCTCCAGATCGATCCCACAGCCGTGACTGGAACGCTCCCGGAGCGCTGCGTCATCGCGTTCGCGAACACCGTGTCCGCCGGCCGCGGCCCCCAGGCGATGCCGGCGGACACGTCCTCGACGTGCCGCAGAGCCGGAGAGGCGTACCGGTCGAAGATGCGGCGCGAGCGATCGTACTGCGCCCGATTCCGGTATTGCACCGCGAGGTTGAGCTGGTGGATGACCGCCGGGACCAGCGAAGAATCCGCGCGCAGCACGCGGTCGAAGATCGCGGTGATGGAGTCGGGACTCACGGGCGCGAGGTGGCGCAGATGGAACAGCGCCTCGCCGTAGTAGTACCAGCCCTCGAGGTCGTCGGGATACTCGGTCACGAACGCCTTGAGCGAGTCGATGGCCTGGACCCGGCCCTGCTCGAACGCGCGGTAGCCGTTGAGCAGGCGGCGCTCGCGCGGGGGGAGCCGGTCGGCGAATCTGAAGCCGGCCGCGGCCGCCTGGATCGACGGGTCGCTGCCGTAGCCCCCGGTCCACCCATAGACGAGCGCGCGCCGGAGATGCGCGAGCGCGAACGTCGAGTCGACCTCGATCGCCCGGGTGTAGGCGGTGAGCGCCGAGTCGAAGGCGACGCGCCGATAGGCCTGCTCGCCTTCCAGATAGGCGCGAAGCGCCGCCGGCGAATCGGTGGTGAGGGAGGAGATCTGGAGATTCGGCAGCGGCTCGCGCGAGCGCCACACATCCCGCAGCAATGTCACGCTGAGCCGATCGACCAGGCCCAGGACGCTGTCGGCGGGGCCATCGACCTGCGCGCGGCCGAGGCGCTCTCCGCCGACGGCATACAGATCCGCGGCGAGCCGCACGCGGCTTCCCGTCGAAACGGCGCTTCCGAGCACGACGCTCCCCGCGCCCAGCTTGCGGCCGAGAGCCAGGGCCTGCTCGACCCCGCCATCGGCGCTCTTGCTCCGGGCCTCCCACTGCCGCAGCACCGCGCGCGGCTCGACGGTCCGAATGCCGCCGACGCCCTGGAGATTGGTCGACAGCAGGTCGACCATCCCTTCGCTGAGCACCTCGACGCCCGGGCCGGACGCGTTGAAGGGGAGGATTGCGATGGTCTCCGCGGCGGGCGCGACGGCATGGCGGCCGCTCGCACGCGTGCCGAGCCAGGCGCCGGCCAGCGCGGCGATGGCCGCGAGGGCGGCCGCGCCCACCAGCAGGCCCCGGCGCCCGCCTCGGGAAGGACCTCCGCGAGAGGCCCGGAGCGCCGCGCCGAACGCTGCCATATCGGGGAACCGCTCCGCGGGATCGGCGGCCATCGCGCGTATGACGACACGCTCGAGCTCGGCCGGCACATCGGCACGCAGCTTCGCGGCCCTGGGGCGCGGGGCGGTCATGCTCTGCGCGATCACCGACTGGGGCGTGGCGCCCGTGAACGGCGGCGCTCCGGTGAGCATCTCGTGCAGGACACAGCCGAGGCTGTACTGGTCGGCGCGCGCGTCGACCAGATCCGAGCCGGTGGCCTGTTCCGGACTCATGTACTGCGGAGTTCCGACCGCGAAGCCCATGCGGGTCAGCTGCGGCGATGTGCCGGCGGCATGATCCCCCGCGGCGCCACGCTCGACCGCCTTGGCCACGCCGAAGTCGGCCACCATCGCGTGTCCACCGCTCAGCAGGATGTTCTCGGGCTTGATGTCGCGATGCACAACGCCCTGCGTATGGGCGTACGCCAGAGCGTCGGCGGTCTCGCCGGCGAGGGTCACGGCATCGTCGATGGGCAGGCGCGCCTCGCGCTGAAGCCGATGGCGCAGCGACTCGCCCTCCACGAACGGCATGACGAACCACGGCACGGCCGTGGGCGTGCCCTCGTCCAGCGCCCCGCTATCGAAGACCGGCAGGATATGCGGATGCTGCAGACGCGCGGCGAGCTCGATCTCGCGCAGGAACCGATCGATGCCGAGCGCACCGGCCAGCTCCGGGCGAACCACCTTGAGCGCGACCGGCCGGTTGTGACGAACATCGTGAGCGCGATAGACGATCGCCATCCCACCGGCGCCGGCCTCGCGCTCGAGGGCGTACCGGGCTCCCAGGCCCGCGCGGAGTCGGTCGAAGAGTTCGCTCATGGAGACTGCGGAATCTATCTGGTGCGATAAGTCTCGAAGAAGCCCCGCCCGGAATCCGTCACGTCGGCGCCGGCCACGTTGCCTCGAAGCTCGAACCGGCCCCGCATCTGCAGAAACAACCGCCGGAACGTCGAGGCGCTCATCTCCGTGGCCACCGCGTGCTCGATGTCGACCGTCAGCCTCACGCTGTCGGTGCCCCTGCCGGCGACGAGCGAAAACCTTCGAGGCGACGTCGCGCCGGCCGCGCCGGCCGCAGGCTGCTCTCCGTCGTAGTCGACGGTGCCGAAGCGCAGCACTTGGCGCACGCCAAGCGAATCCACGAGCGTCAGAAAGAACGGCGAGGTCACTGCCGAACCCTGGCCGCGCTCGGGTCCATAGACGCCTCCGTACAGGAGGCTCAGCGAGGCGCCGCGGGCCGCCCCCCATTCCCACGTCACGTCGCGCCAGACACCCCAGTTGTGATCGTGGTAGGCGGTCGACGCCTCGATCCGCCGGCATCCTCCGTCCACACAGATAGAGCCGGTGGCCTCGGCGACGAGTCCGGGCACGACGTAGCCGGAGATGAACGCGTCGTCGCGCAGCTCGACCAGCGGGAAATACCGGTTGAGCGCAGGCCGCACAGCGAGGTTCAGACGCACCGAGCCGGCCGCGCCCGCGCCCCGGGCCACCAGGTGGTAGACGCCGTCGCGCTGGCGGACGCTGCTCGGTCCGATCGCCAAATCCGCGCGGGTGGTGTCGAGCCGGACCGCGGCGGCCGGAACTTCCGCCGTGAAGCGCTCGTACCGGCCGTCCGGACGCCGATGCGTCATCAGCACTCGTCCTCCCCAGCGCGCGCCATCGGACGGCCCGAGACTGAGCTCGCCACCGACGAGGTAGGTGACGTACCACCACTCGTCCGGACCCGTCGTGACATTGAAATAGTGCCATTCGCCCCAGGTGCTGTCCGGCGCCAGTGGGATGTGGAAACGGTCGAGCTCATCGTAGAGCTGCTGCCGGGTAGGCGAGACGTACGCCGAATCGGCGGGCGAGTCGTGCCAGACGCCCTTCCGGATGTCGAGTCCGGCACCGACGGCGGCGGCGCGACTCGGAATCTCCCCTCCAGCTCGCACCGGAGCCGGATCGCAGGCTGCACCGGCCCGACACAGATAGAGGAGCTTGCCCTCGATGGCTGGGGCGACAGTGCGGATGACGCCGGCGAAGCGGGGCCCGCCGATCGCCTGCCGCGTCAGGAAGCGCGCGCGGTCGATCCCGAAGAACATCCCGCCCAACCCTCCGGTGCGCATGGCCTCGACATCGATGCCCTGCGGCAGCACCGT
>DATLBL010000055.1:0-2333 GCA_035526925.1 Gemmatimonadales bacterium | reverse complement strand
AGGAGCGGCCGGCGCGCACGCCTTCACACCAGCCGTCGTAGGTCAGCGGCCCATCCAGCTTCACGTACGAGCGGCCGCCGCCGACCCGCTCGTCGGTGATGCAGGGGAAGTCGGTCTCGCCGCTGATACGCGTCCGGTAGCCGCAGTTCAGCGTGTGATACCAGATGTTCAACTCGTGCACGAACGGCGTATCAAGCGCGGAGATGAAGTCCACGGCGTCGTGCGTCACGTCGACGATGAACTCGTTGGCGCCGATGCCGTCGAAGGGCGGGATCTCGTAGTTGGGTAAATCGCGGCTCTGGACCTGGAGCCCCCAGCCGGAGTGCGCAAAGCCGGCAATTGCCCCCTGCGCGCGGGCCCACTGCAGGATCGGCAGGTCCCACGACGGCCAGTCCTCGATCTGCCGCGTCTCGGGATAGTCCTGATCCTTGAGCCGCAGCAGTACCAGGTGACCGCAGTGGCTGGAGGGAAAGCCGGAGACCTCGAGGTCGTAGCGCAGCAGCGTCGAGGAGGTCGACAGGCGGTTGTCGCGCGCTTCGAAGAACTGACGCTGGTGGTAATAACCAGGCCCCCAGTTCAACACCGCGCCGATGCTGAGCGCCTCGCCCTCGACGTGCCGCATCATGTCCTCGGGGCGGACGCCCTCGGTCGGGCTCTCGTAGTGGCTGCAGCCGGCGGCGTGCACGTGATGGTCGCCCGAATACCAGCCAAGCGACGCGGCATCGATCCAGCGAGTCAGGTCGATGGTTACCGGCTCGCGTGGTCCGCCCTCCGGCACGGTGATGGTGTGGGTCTGCGGCCGGTATTCGGGTCCGCGGCCGGCGAGGAGCGAGTAGGTCCCAACCGCCAGGCGCAGGTGCTCGCCGTCGCCGCGATAGACCTGGCGTTGAAAGAAGAAGTCGGGTGCCAGCCGCTTGCTGCGCGCCGGATAGACCCGGCCGAGCGAATCCTGCACCAACAGCGAGGCAATCGCGGGACGGCCGTGCTCATCGCGAATCCTGAAGGTCACGTCGTGTGAGGGCGCTGCGGTAAACACAATCGCGACGCGATTGCGAAAGCCGATATCCTCGGTGCCGGGCGACACGGAGGCGCCGATCTGGGCCTCTCGCCGGCCGCGGTCACGGCTGTAGAGCAGCACGATGCGGTACTCGACCTCGAGCCCCGAGAGCTGTGGCTCCATCGGCTTCTCGTCGTACGACTGCAGCTCGAGCCACCGATCGGCGATGTCGGCGGGGCGTACGCTCGGCGGCGCCATCGCGTTATTGGTGGCGGGGCGATAGACGGGCCGGGCCTGCGGGCTCTCGATGGTCAGCCGGCCGGTGACGCCGGCTTCGTTCCGCACCTTCACGACAAACGCACGCCACCCTTGCTCGACCAGCAGCGCCGGTGCTGCTCCGCGGGCAACCGAGACCCGGCTCTCGGGATTGACGCGCACGTCGAGCAGAAGACGCGGCGCCAGCAAGGCCTCGATGGCGGCCTCGGTCGCGCCAGCGTTCCCGGCACTCTCGGCGGTCTGGAACGCCTGCAGCTCCGCCGCCCCGAACGGCTCGCCCAGGTGGGCCATCGCGTCGATCAGACGACGGACCTGCGCCAGGAGCGGCTGCAGATCACTGTCGGGTGTCGAGGCGTCAGCACGACCCGATCCAGCGGACAGCGCGAACGCAACGAGGCCGGCGCACGACTCCAGCAGTCGGCGGCGCGCTGGATCGTCCAGCCGCTCCGACGGATCGTGAAGTGCGCGAGCCGTCTCGCCAACTCTGGAGTTTCGATCGGACATGAGTGCTCCGCCTTTGTGGTGACGTGCGGGCGAGATGCTACTACGAGTCACGGGCTGCTAAACTCTGCGCAGGAATGGGAGCGGGGCCGGCGCCTCGCGACGGAGCACGGCATGACTGACCCCGTAGCACTCCTCCTCGACGCCCACCAGCGCGCGTGGGCCGCGCGCGACCCCGAAGCGCTGACCAACACCCACCACGCCGACGGCGTCATCGTCAGTCCAATCTTCCGGACCGTGCGCGGGCGGCCGGCGATTCTCCACTCGTATCAGGGGCTGTTCGCGATCTTCCCGGACTGGCACTACCAGCCGCGGCAGGCCGTGGTGGACGCGACCAGGGTGGCGCAGCCGTTCGTGGTGCAGGCGACCCATACCGGTAACTTCATGGGCCTCGCCGGGACCGGGCGGCGGGTCGAGATCGAGGGCGTGTGCTTCTTCGAGCTGACCGACGGGCTGATCGCACACGAGCGGCGCTACTATGACTTCACCGGGATGCTGATCCAGCTCGGCGTGCTCCGCGCCAAGCCGGCGGAGGTCTGACCGGCCGCTGAAAAGAGCG
>DATLBL010000054.1:0-19045 GCA_035526925.1 Gemmatimonadales bacterium | reverse complement strand
GTCGTCGAGGATCCCGGCGTAGGTCCTGGCCATCAGCCGCACCGTCAGCGCGCTGCCGTCCGAGGGGAAGAGCGGCACCACGCGCTCGCCCGTCTCGTAGAACCGCCGGGCCCGCGCCACGTAGCCCCGCGCGTAGTCGCGCCAGGCGTCCGTCACCGGGCCAGCGACCAGCGCGTCGAGCCGCACGCCCGCGGCCGCGAGCTCATCGGCGGGGAGGTACACCCGCCCCAGCGCCAGGTCGGGCGCCACGTCCCGCAGCACGTTGGTGAGCTGCATCGCCACCCCCAGGCCGATGCCCGGCTCCCGGAACCGGTGTGGCGCGGCGCCGAGCACCGGACCGAGCATGAGGCCGACGCCGCCGGCCACCAGGCGGCAATAGCGATACAGCGCGGGATAGTCGGCGAACGCCACCTCCTGGAGATCCATGGCCACGCCGTCGAGCAGCTCGAGCAGCGGATCCAGCGGAACCTCGTAGCGGCGCAGCGTGTCCGCCAGCGCGAGCCAGCGCTCGCCGCCCGGTGCATGGCCGGCATGGAGGGCCCGAACGGTAGCGCGCAGCGCCTCGAGGTCGGAGCGGGCCTGCGCCGGCGTGCGCTCGCCTCGGGCATCGACCAGGTTGTCCGCGTGGCGACAGTAGTCGTACAGCGCGAAGATGGCGCGCTTCTTGTCGATCGGCAGGAAGCGGCTGGCGAAGTAGAAGCTCCGCGCCCAGACGGCCGTGGCGTGCTCCGCCCGGAGGTAGCTCCGCTCGAGCGCCGCGGCGCTCACGGCCGCACCGCTTGTTCTTCGACCATGCGCTCGGCCACCAGGCGTGACGAAATGAGCACCATCGGAATGCCGCACCCGGGATGCGTGCTCTGGCCCACGAAGTAGAGATTGTCGAGTCGGGGGTGTCGATTGTGCGGCCGGAAATACCCGACCTGATCGATGCCGTGAGCCAGGCCGAACGCCTCGCCCCGGGTGGCGGAGAACTCGAGCGTGAAGTCCGCCGGCGTGAACGTCCGCCGCGTGACGATGTGCCGCCTCAGATCGGGCAACCCGAACCGCTCCAGCCGCTCGAGCATCTCGGCCTCCAGCCGGGGACCCTCGACGGACCAGTCGATTTCACGGCCAGGCAGCTGACTCGGAACCGGCACGAGCACGTAGAGGTTCTCGCATCCCGGCGGAGCCAGGGTCGGATCGGTCTTGCTCGGATTGCACACATAGTAGGCCGGATCCTCCGGGAGGCGGCCGGCGAAGATGTCGTCGCAGGTGGCCTTGAGATCGCGCGGCACGACCAGGGCGTGGTGCGTGAGCTCGGGGTAGCGACGGTTCACGCCGAGGTACATCAGGAAGGCGGAGCAGCTGAAATCGAAGCGGTCGATCCGCGGGTACTTCTCGCCCAGCAGCGTTTCGTAGACGTACGGCAGGTCGGCGTTGGCCAGCACCAGGTCCGCGGGCACGCGCGAGCCGTCGGCCAGCCGGACCGCGGCGATGCGACCACCTTCGCGCTCGAGCGCGCGGACATCGCGCCCGTACTCGACCGTCACCCCCATCTCCCCGGCCAGCCGCGCGAGCGCGCGCGGCATCGCGTGCATTCCACCCATCGGGAAGTAGAGCCCGCCGGCCACCTCGGTGTACGGCAGCAGGCTATAGATGGCGGGGGAGTCGAACGGCGAGAGCCCCAGGTACAGCGATTGAAAGCTGAAGGTATGCTGCAGCTTCTCGGTGCGGAAATACCGGCGCACCATGCGCTGCAGCCGCTCCATCCCGCGCGCCTTGAGCAGCAGCCAGGCGCTGTTCAGGTTGAAGAAGTCGCCGCGGCGGTGACAGTTGCGGTCGACGAAGCTGTCGAGACCGATCCGGTAGAGCTGCGCGGTCTCGGAGAGGAAGCGGAGAAACCTGGGCCCCACCCCGGGCTCGATCCGCTCGAGGCCCTCGAGCACCGCGTTGAGGCGGCTGGTGACGTCGAGCGTCGTGCCGTCGGCGTAGTGAACCCGATAATTGGGATCGAGCTGACGCAGCTCCAGGTAGTGCTCGAGCGGGCGGCCCACCTCGGCGAACAAGGCCCGCAGATAGTCCACCATGAGCAGCAGGGTCGGCCCGGTGTCGAACCGGAAGCCCTCGGACTCCCAGAGCCCGCAGCGTCCGCCGGGATGCGCGTGGCGCTCGAGCACGGTCACCCGGAAGCCGCGATGGCGAAGCCGGATGGCGGCGGCCAGCCCGCCGAGCCCCGCACCGACCACGACGACGTGCCGCGCATCGCCCCCCGGCGGAGAGGATGAAGGAGCGGCCGGGCGGCCGACGGAGATCGCGTGCGTCGTCATCTCGGTGATGCCTTGTTGAATGCCTCGAGTCCCACCCGAAGCCCGTACCCTCGCAGGACTCGCGCGTGGGGCTCCGCGCCGCCGCCCCCGATGGCGGCCATGGTCCTCGGCGGCAGCTTCCCAGACAGCGAGGCAAGCGCCGGAAGGTTGGCGCGGACGATCGCCGGATCGCTGCTGCTGAATGCTACACCCTGGGGCGAAAGCTTCCACGCCGCTTCCACCACTTCCTCCACCGGAAGATCGGCCCCGAGGTAGTGAATTCGCCAGCCGTCCTCCTGAATGACGGCCAGCGTGCCCAGGAACCCCCATTCGTGCCGCTCGCCCGGCAGGCACGCGCCCACCACGAGCGGCCCCGAGCCGCGCGACATCCGCAGCCCACCCTTGAGCGCGTGGAGGACGACCTCGCTCGCCAGGTGCTCGGCGGCGATCGGGATCTTGCCGAGCGCCCACAGGTCGCCGACCGACTGGGCGAGCGGCATCACGACCTCTTCGGCGAACGCGCGCAGTCCCCGCAACGCGAGCTGTTGGGCGACGAGCCCTTCGAGCCGCTCACGATCGAATGCCCGGACCGCCTCCATCAGAGCCGCGTGCGGCGATCCGTCCAGCGACCGGGTCTCGGCCTGCGTCAGCACGTCCTCGCGCGGGCGTACGGCGAGGTCCCCGATCCGCTCGCCGCCCTGGATGAGCCTGGCATAGGCCCGAAGCAGCGCGACCTGGTCGGCGGTGTACGCGCGATATCCGTTGGGCATCCGCCGCGGCCGCACCACCTCGTAGCGGCGCTCCCACGCGCGCAGGCGCGCGGCGGCCAGCCCCGTGAGCTCGGCCACTTCGTGGATTTCGTACGTCCGCTCGGATGGGCTCACTGACGTAGGGGCAGACTCATCGGCCAGGGTAAGGTACGGGTCGTCGGGACGACGCGACAGACAGAAGGTTGTACCGCTTCGGGGATCGGATGATCCACAGCGGGCGAGAGCGCCCTCATCCCTCCTGCCCGCGCCCGCACCGGACGGTTATCTTCCCGGTCGCCGTCGGCGGGTCCGCCGCTCGGGGCAGCGATCCGCGTGAAAGGAGTTCAGTTCTGACCGCAGAGAGCACTCGCATGGGCACCGCGCGAGCGGACGACGCCCTCGACGCGGCCACCTCGCCCGCCGGCGTGGGCACCTGGTCGGAAGAGGAGGGCGCCGGCCTGGTCTGGCGGAGCATCAACGCGATTCGAGCGCTCTCGATGGACGCGGTCGAAGCCGCGCAGTCCGGTCACCCGGGCACCCCGATGGCGCTCGCCCCCGCCGCCTACGTCCTTTGGCATCGCTTCCTCAAGCACGATCCGCGGCACCCCGACTGGCCCGACCGCGACCGGTTCGTCCTCTCGTGCGGCCACGCCTCGATGCTCCTCTACTCCGTGCTGTACCTCTCGGGCTACGACGTGTCGCTCGACGACATCCGGGCGTTCCGGCAGTGGGGCTCCAAGACGCCGGGCCATCCCGAGCGGGGGCACACCCCGGGAGTCGAGACCACGACCGGCCCGCTGGGCCAGGGCGTGGGCAACGCCACGGGGATGGCCATCGCGGAGCGGCTCCTCGCCGAGCGGTTCAACCGGCCCGGCCACCGGATCATCGACCATCGCACCTGGGTGTTCGTCAGCGACGGCGATCTGATGGAGGGTGTGTCGCACGAGGCGGCCTCGATCGCGGGCCACCTGCGGCTCGGCAAGCTGACGCTCCTGTACGACGACAACCACATCACCATCGACGGCGACACCGCGCTCTCGTTCAGCGAAGACGTGCAGCGCCGGTTCGAGGGCTACGGCTGGCACGTCGTCCGCGTGCGCGACGGCAACGATCTCGCCGAGATCGCGGCCGCGTACGAGGCGGCGATCGCCGAGACCGATCGTCCGACGCTCGTCATCCTGCGCACCTACATCGCCGATCCGGCGCCCACCAAGCGCAATACGTCCAAGGCGCACGGTGAGCCGCTCGGCGCCGAGGAAGTTCGCCGCACGAAGGAGATCATGGGCTGGCCGGAGGAGCCGCGGTTCTACGTGCCCGAAGATGCGCTGGGGCACTGGCGTGAGGTGGTCACGCGGGGCGCGGCGCACGAGGCCGAGTGGCGCGCGCGGCTCGCCGCGTACGCGGCCGACGACGCCGAGGCGGACCGCGAGCTGCGTCAGTGGCTTTCGGGCGACCTGCCGGGCGGGTGGGACGGAGGGCTGCCCGCGCTGGCGCCCGACGCCGGCCCGCTCGCCACCCGGCAGGCCTCGGGACTCGCCCTGCAGGCGATCGCCACCGCGATGCCCAACCTTGTGGGCGGCTCGGCCGATCTGGGCGGGAGCACCGGCACAACCCTTCAGCAAGGCGGTGTGTTCGGTCCGGCCACGAGCGGCCGGACGTTCCACTGGGGCGTCCGCGAGCACGGCATGGCTGCCTGCCTCAACGGCATCGCCGCGCATGGCGGCCTGCGCGCCTTCGGCAGCACCTTCCTGGTATTCTCCGACTATATGAAGCCGGCAATCCGACTGGCGGCCATCATGCGGCTGCCCGTCATCTACATCGGCACGCACGATTCGATCGGCGTGGGCGAAGACGGCCCGACCCACCAGCCGGTCGAGCATCTCGCGATGCTCCGCGCCATCCCGAATCTGGTGGTCCTGCGGCCCGCCGACGGCACCGAAACGATCGAGGCGTGGCGCACGGCGGTCGGCCGCACTGACGGCCCCACGATGCTCGTGCTCAGCCGGCAGAAGCTCCCGGTGCTGGACCGCGCCGCGCTCGGGCCGGCCACCGGCGTGGCGCGCGGCGGCTACGTCCTGCTCGATTCCCCGGGCGGCAACCCGCAGGCGATCCTGATCGCCACCGGCTCGGAAGTCCACGTGGCGCTGGCGGCCGCCCGACTGCTCCAGGCGGACCGCGTCCGCGTCCGGGTGGTCTCGCTGCCGTCGTGGGAGCTGTTTGCCGCCCAGCCCGACGCGTACCGGGACGAGGTCCTTCCCCCCGCCGTCCGCACGCGGCTCGGCATCGAGGCGGCGTCGCCGTTCGGCTGGGAGCGGTGGATCACCCACGACGGCGCGATGCTGGCCATGCAGGGCTTCGGAGCCTCGGCCCCAGGCGACCGGCTCTTCGAAGAGTTCAAGCTCACCCCCGAACGGGCCGCGGCCACGGTGAGGCAGCTGCTGGCGCAGCGGCATGCCCCCGGCCGCGGCGAGAGAGGCGCATGACCGACAGCGGCAACGCGGTGAAGCCAAACCCGCTCGTGAGACTCGGCGCGCTCGGCCAGAGCCCGTGGTACGACTACATCACCCGGGATCTGATGACGACGGGCGAGCTGGCGCGGTTGATTGCGGAGGACGGCCTGCGCGGCATGACCTCCAACCCGACGATCTTCGAGAAGGCCATCGCGGGGAGCCGCCTCTACGATGCCGAGATCAGCGGGCTGGCGGACGCCGGACGGACCGCGCAGGAGATCTTCGAGCACCTGGCCGTGGCCGACGTGCGCGCCGCGTGCGACGCGTTCGAGGGGGTGTACGTGGCCTCGGGCGGGAGCGACGGGCTCGTATCGCTCGAGGTCTCCCCGACACTGGCCCACGACACCGAGGCGACCATCCACGAAGCCGAGCGCCTCTGGCAGTCGCTCGACCGGCCGAACGCCATGATCAAAATTCCGGGCACGCGCGAGGGGCTGCCGGCCATCGCGCACTGTGTGGCGGCCGGCATCAGCGTCAACGTCACCCTGCTGTTCTCGACCGAACGCTACGCGCAGGTGATCGAGGCGTTCGTCGAAGGTCTTGAGCGCCGGCTCGCCGCGGGGCAGTCGCTGCGCTCGATCACGTCGGTCGCCAGCTTTTTCGTGAGCCGCGTGGATGGCAAGGTCGACCCGCTGCTGGACCGTCTCGGCTCGGAGTCGCTGCGCGGCCGGATCGCCATCGCCAACGCGTGTACCGCCTACGCGCTGTTCGAGGGCTCGCTCGGCACCTCGCGCTGGGCTCGGCTGGCCGGGGCAGGTGCCCGGCCCCAGCGTCCGCTATGGGCCTCGACAAGCACCAAGGACCCGCGGTATGCCGACGTGCACTACGTCGAGGCGCTCGTGGCGCCGCGCACCGTGAACACGCTGCCGCCGGAGACGTTCGCCGCCTATCGCGACCACGGCCGCCCGGTGGTGCGCATCCACGAGGGCACGGCGGCGGCACCGGCACAGCTCGCGGCGCTCGCCGCGCTGGGGATCGACCTCGCGGCGATCACCCGTGAGCTCGAGGCGGACGGCGTCGCAAAGTTCGCGGCCTCGTACGCGTCGCTGCTGGGCGGGATCGAGGCGAAGGCCGAGGCGCTGGTCGGCCGCTGATGTTCCGCGCGCTCCGCAATCTCTCGCTGACCTGGTGGATCTTCATCGGGATGGCCGCCGGCATTCTGATCGGCTGGATGGCCCCCGAGTTCGCCGCCTCGCTCAAGCCGCTGTCGACCGTGTTCCTCCGGATGATCAAGTCGGTCGTCGTGCCGATCATCTTCGGCACCCTCGTGATCGGCATCGCCGGCCACGGCGACGATCTCAAGCGCATCGGCCGCCTGGCGGTCAAGTCGATCGGCTACTTCTGGGTGATGACGAGCATCGCCCTGGCCATCGGGCTGGTCGCGGTCAACATCACCCGTCCGGGCGTCGGGGTCATCCTGCCGGCGCCCGATCCGAACGCCGCCATCCCCCGCCCCGCGCCCACCACCTTCGGTGGATTTCTCGAGCACGTGGTGCCGCAGAGCTTCTTCGACGCCGCGGCGCACAACGAAGTGCTGCAGGTAGTCTTCTGGGCCACGCTGTTCGCCGTGGCGCTCACCCAGGTGCGCGGGCGCCCGAAGGAGGCGATGCTCGGGTTCTGCGAGGGCCTGGCGGAGGTGATGTTCAAGTTCGTCGCGATCGTCATGCGCTATGCCCCGGTAGGTATCGGCGCCGCCATGGCGGTGACGGTGAGCCACAGCGGCATCCAGGTGCTCAAGAACCTGGGCCTTCTCGTCGCGACGCTCTACGGGGCGCTGGTGGTGTTCGCGCTGGTCGCGTTGGTCCCCGCGGCACTGCTGGCCCGCATTCCGCTCCGCCGCTTCCTGCGCGCGGTGAAGGATCCCGCCATCATCGCGTTCACCACCACCTCATCCGATGCCGCCCTGCCGCTCGCCATGCAGCGGATGACCGAGTTCGGCGTGCCGCGCCGGATCGTGGCCTTCGTCATGCCGACCGGCTACTCCTTTAACCTGGACGGCTCGACGCTGTACCTGGGCGTCGCGTCGATCTTCGTGGCGCAGGCGGCGGGCGTCGAGCTGTCGGTCGGGCAGCAGCTGTTCATGATGCTGACGCTGCTCATCACGAGTAAAGGCATCGCCGCCGTGCCGCGGGCGTCCCTCGTCGTGCTGTCGGGCACGCTGACCGCGTTCGGCCTGCCGCTCGAGGGCGTGGCCGTGATCCTGGGTGTGGACGAGCTGATGGATATGGCGCGCACGATGGTCAACCTCGTCGGCAACTGCCTCGCCACCGCCGTGATGGCGCGGTGGGAGGGCGAGCTCGGTCCGGAAGCCCCGGTGACAGCGCTGCAGCCCACTCATGCCGTCGCAGCGGCCACCGCGTCCGACGCCTGACGCCCCGGCGTCACGTGCACGCGTCCGCAGCGATATCGCCGAAGCCCTCCGTCCGTGGTGACATCCACTCCCGACCGAGCACCATGACCAGGATGCATGTTTCAGGATTCTCCGTGGCCGTCGGCGTGATGCTGACCGGCCTCGCCGCCGGCCCACTCCGAGCACAGCAGGCTGCCCCCGCGCCGCGGTCGGCACCGCTCGCCAACGTGCGCTACGAGGTCAGCTTCGATTCGACCACCGCCGTGACGCGAACGCTCAAGGTGGCGATGAGCTTCGACGTGGCGGGGCCGGGGCCGGTGCTGCTCTCGTTTCCGGCATGGACACCGGGCGCGTACGAACTGACGTACTTTGCCCGCTGGGTCTCGAGCTTCACGGCGATGGCCGGCGACAGGGCGTTGACCTGGGACAAGCTCGACTACGATACGTATCGCGTGAACCCCGCCGGCGCAAAATCGATCCGGGTCCGCTTCGATTATCTGGCCGACACGCTCGACAACGCCATGGCGTGGGCGCGCCGCGACTTCGTGCTATTCAACGGCACCAATGTGCTGCCCTACCCCGAGGGTCGGGGCGCCGACTTTCCAGCCACCGTCACGGTGAAGACCGAGCACGCCTGGCTCGTGGCCACCGGAATGCAGTCGGTGCCCCAGCAGGCGGCGTCGTACCGCGAGGGGAACTATCACGACCTGGTGGACAAGCCGTTCTTCGTCGGGCGCATGGACTACGATAGCAACCAGGTGGCCGGAGTGTGGACGCGGCTGGCCAGCTATCCGGCGGGCGCGCTCAGCGGTCCGGCGCGGGCGCGGGTCTGGGACGAGATCGGCAAGATGATCCCGTCCGAGGCGGCCGTCTTCCAGGAAACGCCGTGGCCACACTATACCGTGATGATGATCTTCGACTCGACCTACGGCGGGGGCAGCGCGCTCGAGCACACCAACTCGCACGTCGGCATCTACAATCCCGGATTCATCGGCAGTCCGATCCTCGCCTCGATCACCGCGCACGAGATCTTCCACGCGTGGAACGTGAAGCGGCTCCGGCCGGCGGACATGGTGCCGTACCGGTACGACCGGTCGGAGCCGACCGTGTGGCTGTGGGTGAGCGAGGGAATCACGGACTATTACGCGGACCTGGCCATTCTCCGGAGCGGGATCATCGGCGTGGACCAGTTCCTCAACGTGACGGGCGGGAAGATCGCCAGCGTAGCCGGGAACCCGCCGACCGCGCTCGAGGACGCCTCGCTTTCGACCTGGATCCACCCGACCGATGGCAGCCAGTACGTCTATTACCAGAAGGGCTCGCTGGCGGGCCTCATGCTCGACATCATGATCCGCGACGCCAGCGACAACCGGCGTTCTCTCGACGACGTCATGCGCGACCTGTACCGAACCACCTACAAGGCGGGCCGCGGCTTCACGGGCACCGAGTGGTGGCGGTCCGTATCGAAGGCGGCAGGCGGGCGCAGCTTCACCGAGTTCGCCGCCAAATACGTGGACGGCCGAGAGCCGTATCCGTGGGCGCAGGTGCTGCCGCTGGCCGGCCTGCGGTGGGTGTCGGACACCTTCCGCGAGCCCCGGCTCGGTTTGGCGGCGGCAAAGGATTCATCGGGAGCGATCGTCGTGGCCCAGGTACTTCCTGGTGGCGCGGCACAGGACGCAGGCGTGCAGGTGGGCGA
The DNA here is from genome assembly GCA_035526925.1 of Gemmatimonadales bacterium. Lineage (GTDB taxonomy): Bacteria > Gemmatimonadota > Gemmatimonadetes > Gemmatimonadales > GWC2-71-9 > CAVVWJ01. The sequence continues at coordinate 9,455 of DATLBL010000054.1, read as the reverse complement.
CATCCTGCTTGCGCTCGGCGATATCCAGATCACCGATCCCGATTTCGGGCCCAAGTTCCGCGAGCGCTTCAGCCAGAATGAAGGTCAGTCGCTGCCCATCCAGGTCAGGCGAAATGGACAGACCCAGACCCTCACCGGCCAGGTGCGCCTGGTGCCGAGGGTGGAAAACCGCGTCGAGCTGGATCCGAGCGCGTCGGGCAAAGCGCTGCGAGTCCGTGAGGGGATCTTCAAGGGCGTGACGGGTCAGTAGAAGGCGCGACTGCGGCGCCGCCCGGTCCTCACGCCCCCTTTCGCACGATGTTCAGGATTCGTACCGGCGGCTCCAGCGCCTGCCCTTCCGCCGGTGCCGTGTGGATCTTTCGCACGATATCCATTCCCAGTACCACCCGCCCGAAGGCCGCGAACCCCTGGCCATCCGGATTCCGTTTGCCCCCGAAGTCGAGCGAGGGCTGATCGCCCACGCAGATGAAGAAGTCCGAGGTGGCCGTATCGGGGCCGTCACGGGCCATCGAGATCGTCCCGTCCTTGTGACGGAGCCCGGTGACGCTCGTCCGCTCGAGCTTGATCGGCGGGAAATCCTTGACCCGCAGCGAATCGAGCCCGGCCTGCACCACCGCGATCTTCACCTTCTTGTCGGCCTGGTTGCCCTCGCGGACCGTGCGATAGAAGCGACCGACGCGGTAGAAGCCCAGGTCCACGTACCGGAGGAAGTTGGAGGCTGTGGCCGGAGCGTGGATGCTGTCGACCTCGACCTCGATGTCGCCCAGGGCAGTCTGGATGACGACGCGTGGCAGCGCCTGGGCCGCGGACGTGGTCGGAAGCACGAGCTGCACCAGGAGCGCGGAGAGCACACCGAGCACGGCGGACATGGGGGGAGAGATTCGCATAGGACGTACCGGTACCCCGTTGCAGAAGGTGCTCTGGGGATGCTAACGCGCCGTGAACAGGTTGGCCAGTTCAGCGGGACGAACCCGCACCGGGTCGCGGAGCAGTCCCGTCAGCCAGGCGGCGCGCCCAAGTACATCCGCCGGCGAGTCCCCGGCGGCGCGGAGCTCCCGAATGCCGGTATCCCGGTTCGACTTGCTGAGCTTTGCCCCACCGGGATGCCGGAGCAGCGGGTGATGGACGAAGACCGGGGTCACCCCGGTCCCCAGCATCCGTCGAATCAGAAGCTGGCGTCCGGTGGACTCGAGCAGATCTTCGCCCCGGATCACGAGATCCACGCCGTGCCGCAGGTCGTCCACGACGACCGCAAATTGGTAGGTCCACTGACCCAGGCGATCGCGAACCAGAAAGTCGCCGCATTGAACGCACGGATCCTGTTCGCCGGGCCCGAGCCGTGCATCCTCATATCGCTCTGGACCCGGATCCACCCGCACCCGCAGCCCGCGCCCCGGCCCGGCCGCCAGCCCGAGGTTCCGGCAGCGGCCTGCATATCGAGTCTCCTCGTTTGCCACATCCCCTTCGGCGCGTGCCAGGTCGCGCCTGGAGCACTCGCAGGCAAACACCCTTCCCTCGGCGAGCAGCCGGTCGAGCGCGGCGACGTACTCGGGGCCGGCATCGCTCTGCCGATAGCGGGAGGGTCCGGCCCGCAGTTCGCCGATCGTGCCGAGATCGGGCTCCAGACCCAACCATTCCAGGTCCTCGAGCAGCGCGGTCTCGTACTCGGGCCGGGACCGAATCCGATCGTGGTCCTCGAGGCGGAGCAGGACGCGTCCGCCGACCGCCCGAGCCAAGCCCCAGACCCAGACCGCGTTCGCGACATGGCCGAGATGGAGATACCCGGTCGGGCTGGGCGCGAAACGCGTGAGGGGGCGGGCGGGGAGGGCGGCGAGATCGACCGGCGGCATGCGACGAATCATGGCCTCAAACGCGGCCTTGCGCGATCCCTCGATCGGCACTTCATATGTACTCGTGTCGATACGCGAAGTCGTCGTCCACTCGCTCGGCGACTTGATCGCCCAGACGACACCGCCCGAGCCGGATCCGGCCACCGGGCGGCGGCGGAGCAGCGGCGTCTATCGGGGCGCGGCAGACGCAGGCTGGCCGCTGCTCACCAGTCTCGATCAGCTGGGCGGGGCTCGGCAGCCGCACAAGAAGGCCGAACTCGAGGAGTACATCCTCCGCAATTTCATCCGCTACTCGCGACCGTACTTCACCAGCCCGCCGGTGAACGATTGGGAGGTGCTCGTAGCGGCGCAGCACCATGGACTGCCCACGCGCCTGCTGGACTGGACCTACTCGCCGCTCGTCGCCGCGCACTTCGCGACCGTCGATGCCCAGGTGAACACCGACCGGGCCGTCTGGCGCCTCGACTGGAAGGCGGTGCACCGGCGTTTCCAGCTGCCGGAACTGGCGCTCCTCATCCAGGATCTGGAGGGGCTCCTCGGCGGGGATCGCCCGTTCACGCCCTCGACGCTGTTTGCGATGCCGGACAGCGCCAAGCCGTTCGCCTGCATGCTGGAGCCGCCCTCACTCGACGCCCGAATCGTGGCGCAGTCGGCGGCGTTCACGCTCTGCTCCGACAAGCGCAAGACATTCGACGAATTCCTCGAGCGCCATGGCCTGGGCGAGGCGTTGACCAAAATCGTCATCCCGAGAGGTGACGCCGGACAGATTCGGGATCAGCTCGACCTCGTCAGCGTGGACGAGCGCCGGCTCTTCCCGGACCTCGACGGCGTGGCCGCCCATCTGCGCCGCTACTACTCCTGACCCGGCGCCGCCACAGCCTCAGGAGGAAGCTCGCGGCTTCCGCCCCATCCACGCCTCACGCAACTGCCGCTGCTCGTCGGTAGGGTTCGGATCGATCTCGAACTTCACCGGTTGCCCCTGCGCATCTTCCATCAGCGTGATGCCCAGCTTCGCGTAGTATTCCTTGATCGGCAGGTGCTGCGAGTCCCATACGTAGCGGTCGAAGAAGTCGCGGATCTCGGGATACGTGATGGCCACGATCGTATCCACGAGGGTCGAGTCTGGGAACGCCCGCCGCTTGCCGTACCGGTGCGTCAGGTCGGTGACCAGGTCCTGCAGGCCGCGCTCGCCTTTGGACAGCTCGAGCAGCCGGATGTCGAGGAGCCCCGCCGTGAGCGCCCCACGCATGTAGATGTTGCCGTACTGCGCCTGCCCCGAGTCGCTGTAGGAGGTGAGCGCCAGTTCCCCGAGACTGTAGGTGCTGTCATACGCCTTACGGTCGATCTGCATCTTCTGAATCTGGGTCTGCAGGTACGCCTCGGGCGACTTGAGGCCCGAGCGGAGCTGCATGGTGTGCGACGCCCACTCGGTCGTGCCCTCGTACAGCCACAGATGCCGGGACGGCACGGGGGTCACGAAGTTGAAGTGCTCGATGACCTCGCTGTGGATGTTGAGCGGCGTGACCACGTGGAAGAACTCGTGCGCGGCGATGTCCGTCACCCGCTGCCCGACCGAATCGGTGAACTCACCCTCCTGCATCACGTACTCGGAACCGAACGAGTGCTCCCATGCCCCCGCGTTCGCTTCGGCGAAGTGGTACAGGAACGTGTACCGATCCACCGGAAGCTTGCCGAGGAAGCGTCCGGCCGCGTTGAGCATCCCGGTCATCGCGCCGAGCAGCTGGGTCGCCTTGATCTTCTCGGTCTGCGAGTACGCGTAAATGTCGATCGGCACGCCGGTGACCGTCGTCCGCGCCCTGCTGAGCCGCCCGAGCAGAATCGGCGAGTCCACGAGCTGATCGTAGTTGTCGGCCACGAACACTCCGTCCGGGTTTCGCTTGAGCGGGGTGCCGACTTTCCAGGCCGCCGGGTAAGCCAAGCGCAGCCGGATCGGTGTCGCCTGCATCCCCTCCGGGTAGCCGATCACCGCGTGCGGGTTGATCAGGACGTGATCCGCCTCGATCGAGGTCCCGCACATCTTGTAGATGGGATGATCGAGCGCACTATCCCACGTTTCATTGATCGTGTATCGGATCGTGCGGACCCGCGCCGGGTCGCTCAGCCGCCATTGGTTGACCGAGATGTGCTCAGCGGGCACCGGCCGCCCTCGGGCGTCGAGCGCCTCGAAGGTCCGCACGTAGCGGCCGATGTCCATCACCTGGTAGGTGCCCGGCGCCGTCGCGGCAAACTGGTACACGGCGTTCCCGGAATCCAGGCCGCTCAACCGGAGCGTCACACGGAAGAGGTCATCGGACCGCCGATTGAGATCGATGCTGTACGAGAGTGCCGCCGGAGGGGATGGCACCGTAGCCCAGGCTGCCGTCGTTTCCGGCGCCAGGGCGGCGCCGAGAAGCATCAGGAGTCGGCGGAGTGAAGCCTGCATGACGGCCTTCATGAAGGGGTGGGGTTATCGAGCACGTGGCGGTTCCTGGACGGCACAAGAGACGCCGTTGTTTCAGAAATTTGTCCACACTATTACTGGAAGGTGATCCAGCGCACATCTCGTAGATGGGTAGGATAAGGTATACTGCCTCATTGGGCCCTCACCCGGGGCGCTGTCCTCGTGCCTGGCTTGCTTCGTGACCAACGAGTCTCCCTACGATCTGACGCTGCCCGGCTCCCAGACCATACTCGTGGTCGATGATGTCGGGGTGGTCCGGAAGGTCGCGTTCCGACTCCTTTCAGAGTCCGGGTATAGGGTCTTCGAGGCCAGTTCGGCTGCCGAGGCACTCGAAGTGCTCTCGACCGCCCGGCAGCCCGTCGACCTGCTGATCGTCGACGTAGTGTTGCCTGAGGTGAATGGGGTGGACCTGGTGCGCCTGGTTGTCGAGCGCTGGCCTGAGACGCAGGTCATCTTCATGTCTGCATTTCCTGCCGAAGTGCTCGTCCGGGAAGGGCTGGATCAACTCGACGTCCAGTTCCTGGCGAAGCCGTTCACGCGTGACGAATTGCTGATCAAAGTGACTTCGACGCTGCGAACCCACCGCCGACCCACTGGCGAGCCGCGTCGGACTGGCCCCTCGTCCTCCTAGAACGATCACCTCCGACGCACTCACCATCCGCTCGCCGCTTCCCCGGGAGTGTCGCGCTCGAGCTCTCGCGCGGCATCCAGCAGGTTGCCGGTGGCATTGAAGACCGCCTTGGCGCGGGCCAACGTTTTCGGGGAAACGGTGTCGATGCCCGGGACATCGTGAATGCCCGCGAGGGCCTCGTCCAGGTGCGCGCGAAGCTCGGGGAGCTCGAACGGACTGGGGAGACAGTCGCCTCCCACCGATGCGGCCGCGAGCCGCTGGGGCCGCATGCAGAGGACAGGGAGGTCGGGCAGGCAGAGGCGGAGGGTGAGGATAACGACGGCGCCTGAAAGCACGGGCATCTCGACGTTCACCATCACCAGGCGGAAGCGTTCGGGCAGGCGCTGCAGAATCTCGAGCCCTGCGACACTTCCGCGCGCATGGATCAGCTCCAGCTCCTTCGGCACGAGAAGGGCCCGCACCGGATCGCGGGCGGCAGCATCCGAATCGATCAAGAGCACGAGCCTGGCCAGCGGTTGCGCCTGTTGATCCATCTCTCCCTCCGTCTGATCATCCAATCTGAGGGCACCGAAGATCCGACGTCGCGGCGGCCCGTCACGTGGGGCGTCGTCGGAGCCTTCACCACACGGATGTGACCAATTGGCTTGCACAGGCGCTTGGCTCTCACGTGCTATTCTTAGAGCGCCACCTCACTCATCGAGCGAATGTCTCCCGACGCCGTAGTCGTAGGCTCCGGTCCGAATGGGCTCGCCGCCGCCATCGTGCTCGCGCGGGCGGGGCTCCGAACCACCCTGCGTGAGGCCCAGGCAACATTAGGCGGCGGTCTCCGATCCGCGGAGCTCACCCTGCCCGGCTTCACCCACGACGTCTGCTCGGCCGTCCACCCTCTCGCTCTGTCGTCGCCCTTCTTCGGATCCCTCCCGATGGACCAGTTCGGCCTCGAGTGGATTCAGCCCCCGGCGCCACTCGCACATCCTTTGGATGATGGGACGGCGGCGGTTCTCGAGCGGTCGATCGACGTGACGGCGGCCATGCTCGGGCCAGGCGGCTCGCGATGGCGACGGCTGCACCGACCCCTGGTGGAAGGGTGGCCGGAGCTTGCCCACGACGTCCTGGCTCCACCGCTGCGGATCCCCCGCCATCCGCTGCTGATGGCCCGCTTCGGGCTGCAGGCACTTCGCTCCGCGGGCTCGGTCGCACGCGGGCTCCGCGGCACTCGCGCCCAGGCACTTTTTGCCGGCAACGCGGCGCATTCGTTTCTCTCGCTCGAAGCTGCCGGCACCGCGGCCTTCGGGTTGCTGCTCTCCGTGGCGGGGCATGCCGTCGGGTGGCCGATCGTCCGAGGCGGGTCCCAGCGGCTGGCCGATGCCCTGCTCGCCTGTTTCCGTTCGCTCGGCGGCGAGGTGATTACGGACGCGCCCGTCGAGCACCTCGACGAGCTCGGCACGACACGGGTCGTAATGCTCGACCTCGGCCCGCGCCAGGTGGCTCGTCTCGCCGGCACTCGGCTACCGAACAGATACGGTCGCGCCCTGATGGGTTATCGCTACGGTGCGGCGGCGTTCAAGCTCGACTGGGCCTTGGACGGCCCCGTTCCCTGGACCGCACCGGAATGTGCGCGTTCGGCGACCGTGCACCTCGGTGGCACGCTCGAGGAGATCGCGGCCTCGGAGGCGGCGCACGAGCGGGGAGAGATGCACGACCGGCCGTTCGTACTGTTCGTGCAGCCCACCCTGTTCGACCCGACACGCGCACCGCCCGGGAAGCACACGGCCTGGGCGTATTGCCATGCGCCCCATGGAAGCACGCTGGACCTGACCGCCCACATCGAGCGTCAGGTCGAGCGCTTCGCCCCGGGTTTTCGCGAGCGCATCCTGGCTCGAAGCGTCCTCACGCCGGCCGAGTTCGAGCGCCGCAATGCCAATCTGATCGGCGGTGATATCAACGGCGGGAGAATGGATCTTCGGCAGATCGTGGCCCGTCCAGTCGCCCGGTCGACGCCGTACCGCACGCCGCTCCCGGGGGTGTACATCTGCTCGGCCTCCACTCCGCCAGGCGGCGGCGTGCATGGCATGGGGGGGTACCATGCGGCGCGGGCAGCTCTCGAGGACCTGCACGTCCCTTTTCGGTAGCGTCCTTCCCTGCCGGCAAGGTCCGGCCTGAAACCCCGCCCGACTCCCACCCGTAGTGCAAAAAACTTTGCAGATCGGCCTCATGCCGCAGCCCCTTCAGCACGAGCTCAGCCGCCGAGAGCGGCAGATCATGGACATCCTCTACCGCCTCGGGGAAGCCGGTGCCTCGGAGGTGGTCGAGCACCTCCCGGAACGGCCCGCGTACAACTCGGTCCGAGTGACGCTCGGGATCCTGGAGCGCAAAGGGGCGGTGCGTCACCGGCAGGAAGGCAACCGCTACGTCTACTCGCCGACCGTGCCGCCCGAGAAGGCGCGCGACTCGGCGATGCGCCACCTCGTCCGGACCTTCTTTCGCGGCTCGCCGTCCAAGGCGATCCTCACGCTCCTCGATTCACCGTCCACACGACTGTCTGCCGAGGAGCTGAACGATCTCGCGGCCTGGGTCGAGGCCGCCAAGCGGGAGAAATCGTCATGAGCGCGCTCGAGTTCCTCGAACTGCTCGCCGGCAGCCTGGCCAAGGGTGCGGTGCTCCTGGTCGCCGCCACCATCGGCGTTCGACTGCTGCGGCGGCGGTCGGCGGCGGGTCGTTATGCCGTCTGGGTCGCGGCCTTTGCGGGCCTCGTGCTCCTGCCTCCCCTCACACTGTCGCTGCCCTCGCTCGAGCCCGGCGTCCTCGGACCAGACGGTACCAGCTCTCCCCATGGCGACATTCTACCCGTCGGCAGGGCCGAAGTTGGTGGCGCTCCGATCGCGACCGGGCGACCTGACATGGTCGGCCGATCAGCGGGCGCAGGGATGCCTGAGCACGCAGAGGAGATGCGCGGCTCGGCGACGATGGCGCACGATGGCGTGTCGGGGCGGGATGAGCGCTCCACGTGGCGACCTGCCGTGAGAGCGTGGGCGCCATGGCTGCTCGCGGTGTGGCTGTCGGGCGTGTCGCTCGTGCTCCTGCGGCTCGCGCGCGACGTGCGCCGCATCTCCGCCGTCACCCGGAGGGCCGCCCCTCTCTGCCGGGGTTCATTGCAGGAGCTCTGCGTTCAGGTGGCCGCCGAGCTCGGTGTGCATCAGCCGGTTCGGCTGGCACTCACGCGCGAGCTGGCCGTGCCGGTGAGCTGGGGGGTTCGGCGCCCGGTCGTCTTGCTGCCCGTATCGGCACGCTCCTGGAGCGCCGAGCGCAAGCGCGTCGTGCTCGGGCACGAGCTGGCGCACGTCCGGCGAGGCGACTATGCCGGGCACCTGCTGATCGAGCTCGCCTGCGCGCTGCATTGGCCCAATCCGTACGCGTGGCGTGCCGCGCATCGCGCTCGGCTGGAGCAGGAGCAGGCCTGCGACGATCGTGTGCTCGGCCTTGGCACCGGGCCGGTGGAGTACGCCCAGCACCTGCTCGACATCGCGAGGACGTTTGCGGCGCCGACGATCGCGGGGCGCGGCGCGCTGGCGATGGCGGCCACGGCGACGCTGCCCGAGCGCATGCGTGCCATTCTCGACGTCGGCATGGATCACCGGCCGGCTGGACAGCGAACCCTTCTCGCGGTAGGCGCGGCGGCGGTGCTGGTCGGCGTGCCGACAGCCGCGGTGCACCCCTGGAGCGACGCCACGCGCGAGAAGGAGCTCGTCGATGCGCTCCTGCGCTCTCCCCAGGCAGCGATACGGCGCGACGCCGCGTGGGGCCTCGGAGCACGCGGCGCGCAGCGCTCGAACACGGCGCTCAGGGCGGCGCTGGACGACGGAGATGCGGCGACGCGCGGAGTAGCCGCGTGGGCGCTGGGCAAGCTGGGCGATCGCGCGGCAGTGGCTCCCCTGATTTCCGCGCTTCGTGATGCGGACCCTCAGGTACGCGAGATGGCGGTCCTCGCACTCGGCGCGCTCCGTGATCCGCGCGCGGTCGGCGCGCTGGCGCCTCTGGCGCGCGACCCCGAGCATGGGGTCCGCTCCGTCACGACCGTCGCGCTCAAGCAGATCGGCGGGGAACAGGCGGCCGAGGCGCTGGCGACGCTCGTGCGATCGGACGCGGATCCGCATACGAGGGTCATGGCGGCCAGTGCGCTGGCCCACGTCGAGAGCGGCTCCCGTGTCGCCGTGCTGCTTGCGGCGTTGGCGGATCCTGAGTCCGATGTCCGGGCCACCGCCGCGCACTCGCTGGAGGCCCTCGAGAGCCGAGCGTCAGTCCCAGGCATGCTGGCCGCGCTCGACCGGGAGGAGCATCCCGAGGTGCGGGAAGCGTTGGCACGCGCGCTGGCGGCCTCTCGCGACCCGCGCGCGACTGCCGGCCTGGTACGGGTACTGACGGACGAGGAGCCCCGCCTGCGGGAGACGGCAGCCGAGATGCTCGGCACGCTCGGCGATGAACGCGCGGTCGAGCCGCTGATCGCCGCGACGCG
>DATLBL010000053.1:0-23307 GCA_035526925.1 Gemmatimonadales bacterium | reverse complement strand
TAGAAGTCGTAGGCGTCGGGATTGCGCGTGCCCCCGGCCGCGAGCGCCGCCCGCTCCGGCGCCCGCAGCGCCACGTCCAGCGCCGTCGTCACCCGCTCGGCGATCTCCGACTGCAGCCGGAACACCTCGCCCAGCTCGGCCTCGTAGGTGTCGGCCCACAGATGGCTGTCGTCCCGCACCGCGATCAGCTGCGGCGTCACCCGGAGCCGGCCCCGGCCGCCGCCCGGCGGGGCACGCTCGCCGGTTGCGCGCGCTCCGGTCGCGCCGTCCTCCCCGGTCGCGCGGTCCCCGGTTGAGCCGTCCCCGGTCGAGCGGTCCCCGGTCGAGCTGTCCCCCGCGGCGCGGTGTTCGGTGGTGGTGTCCCCGGCGGTGTTATCCCCGGCCCCGCGGCCGGCGGCCCGCGCCCAGCGCACGCTGCCCTCCAGCACGTAGTCGGCCCCGAGGGCGGCGCCGATCTCGCGCACCGACTGCGTGCTGGTGCGGTACTGGTCGGCGCTGGTCCGGCTGATCACCCGCAGGCCCGAGAGCCCGGCCAGGCGGCTGGTGATCTCCTCGGTGAGCCCGTCGGCAAAGTACTGGTCGGCCGGCGCGCCCAGGTTCTTGAACGGCAGCACCGCCACCACCCGCGGACCGGTGGCGGCGGTCCGACGCTTCACCGCGCGCCCGCCGACGATGCCCAGCGTGACGACCGCGATCAGCGCAACGATGGCGGCCACCCTGCCGAGGCGCCCGCCAGGGATGAGCGATCGCTGGCGGCGGCTGGCGGCCGGAATCGGCGATGTCGCAGGCGGCGGGGTCTGCGGCTCCCGCTGCCCGGCGTCCTGGAGGGCGGCCGCAAACTCCTCCGCGCTCTCGAACCGGTCCTCGGGCCGGCGGGCCAGCGCTCGCGACAGCGAACGCTCGACGGCCGCGGGGACATCCTCCCGAAGCAGGCGGATCGGAGACGCGGCCTCGGTCAGCCGGCGCGCCATGATCGCCCGTGCGTTCGGGCCCTCGAACGGCGGCCGGCCGGCGAGCGCCTCGTAGATCACGACGGCGAGCGCGTACACGTCGCTCCGGGCCTCGACGATCTCGTCGCCGGCCGATTGCTCGGGGCTCATGTAGGCGGGAGTGCCGAGCGTCACGCCGGTCTCGGTCAGCCGGCGAGCGACCTCGCCATGGTCGTCGACGGCGTAGGCGATTCCGAAATCGGTGAGCAGCGCGTGGCCGGTGACCGAGAGCAGAATGTTCTCGGGTTTGATGTCCCGGTGAATCACGCCGAGCGCGTGGGCATAGGTCAGCGCCGAAGCCACCTCGCGCGACAGCTGCACCGCCGCCGCTACCCCCAGCGGGCCCCGTCCCAGCCGGTCGCGCAGCGAGCCCGTCTCTACGTGCGGCATCACGTAGTACAGGTGCCCTGCCGCCTCGCCCGAGTCGAACACCGGCAGGATGTGCGGATGGTGCAGCCGCGCCTGGGTGCGGATCTCGCGCTGGAAGCGCTCGGCCCCGAGCGCGGCCCCGAGCGCCGCGTGCAGCACCTTGAGCGCCACCCGGCGGCCGTGCCGCACGTCCTGGGCGAGGTAGACCGTGGCGCTGGCGCCGCGCCCCAGCGCCTCCTCCAGCAGGTAGCGGTCGGCCAGCGCGGCGGCAAGCCGATCCAGCACCTCGTCGGTCATCGCGTCGCCTGGAGGGCCTCTCGCGCCTCGCGGGCACTTTGGTAGCGATCGGCTGGAAGCCGGGAGAGACAGCGGGCGAGAAATGCGTCGAGCGGCGGCGGCACGCTGTCGCGCAACGAGCGCACCGACGGCGCCGGCTGCGTGAGCTTGCGGCTGAGCACGGACGCGAGACCGGCGCCGCCGAAGGGCGGCTCGCCCGCCAGCAGCTCGAACGCGACGCAGCCGAAGCTGTAGAGATCGCTGCGCTCGTCCGCGGTCGTTTCACCTGCCAGCTGCTCGGGCGACAGGTACGCCGGCGCGCCGATCGTCACCGCGGTGCTTCCCGCGGTGCCGCGAGAGGCGGCCACGTCCAGCGCCTCGACCAGGCCGAACGAGGCTACCGTGATGCCCGTCCGGCCGAGCAGAATGTGCTTGGGCCGGAGATCGCCGTGCCGGACATCGCGTCCGTGGGCATACACGAGCGCATCGAGCAGGTCGGCGGTGATCCGCGCAGCCTCCTCGACCGGAAGCTGGCGGTCACGCGCGAGACGGTCGCGGAGCGGCGTACCTTCGACCGGCGCAGTCGCGAAGAACACGACGCCGTCGAGCATGCCGTAATCGCGGACCGGGACGATGCGCGCGTCGTGCAGGGCCGCGACCCGCTCGAGCGCGCCGAGGACGTTCTCCACCGGCGCGAGCGACGCCAGGCGAGCCGTCAGGACATGCAGATCGACCGCGCGCGTGTCCCGGCGGTCCCGCGCGGCGAAGGTCAGGAGCATCGTGCCGTCGGCCGTCCGCTCGCCGACCTCGTACCGGCCGGCCAGCGCGCGGCGGATCTCGTGGAGCTCGCGCGCGGCAGCCGCTTTGGCTTCCTCGACTCCGAGGGATGCACGGGCGCGTGGAGCCGCGGGACGCGGGTCGGCCGGTGCCGGCACACCGCCGGAGCGGAGCCGCTCCATCCACGCCTCGATGGCGGGGTCCGGGTCGGTCTCCAGGTGCTGCCGCACCAGGGCCGCGTGCACGCCCGCGAACTGCAGCGCGCCGACGCGGTCTCCCGACGCCACGAGCGATTCGATGAGCCCGACGGCCGCGCTCGTGCTGACCGGATCCGCCGCGGCGAGCCGGCGCCACCAGCGCGCCGCGGCCGCATGGTCCTGGCGCGCCGCCGCGGCCGCAGCGAGCGCCTCGAGGGCCGCGGCGAACTCGCGGCCGTGCCGTACGCGCTCGGCGTCCTGCCAGGCTTCGAAGCCCGGCGCCTGCTCCAGCCGAAATCCTTCGAGGAACGGCCCCCGGTGAAGGCGCACCGCCCGCTCGTGCGCGCCCTCGTCGACCGCATCCTGGAATTCGCCGATGTCGCTGGTCATGCGCTCGGGATTGAGCTGCAGACTGGACGTGCCGAGGAACAGGTCGTCTCCACCGAGCGAGCGGCGGATGGCGTGCAGCGCCTGGTAGAGAGAGTGGCGCGCCGCCTCCGCTTCGCTCTCGGCCCAGAGCAGGGAGAGCAGCCGATCACGGCCCACCCCCCTCCGGCCTCCGGCAGCGATCACGGCCAGCAGTGCCAGCCGACGTCGCTGTGCGGCCGGGCCGGTGTGCAGCTGCCCGTCCTGGTGCAGGACCAGGCCGCCTAAGGTGGTCAATCGCAGCATGATGGGGGAAACTTACCTTCCCGGGCGGGAAGGGGTACTACCGTCGGGCGGAACGCGTTGCGCCTTCACGCACGCAGCGCGCGCCGCCCGCAGGTCAGGCTGGGACCGGCTGCTGCCCTTCGCGCACGTGCTTCGTCTCCTGGACCACCCGCACCGCACCCTTCTCGGGCGCGATCCCGCTGCCCCGACGATCGGCCCAGGTCTGGGTGAACTCCGCCCCGAACAGCAGGATCATCGACGAGTAGTAGATCCAGACCAGCATCACCGCGAGCGACCCCGCGGCGCCGAACGCCTCGCCCGGATTGCTGCGTCCCAGATACAGGCCGATGAGGAATTTGCCGACGACGAACAGCAGTCCCGTCGCGGCGGCCCCGACCCAGACGTCGCGCCAGGCCACCGTGGCGTCGGGCAACACCTTGAAGATGGCGGCAAACAGCGCGGTGATCACGACGAACGAGATCACCTGATTGAGCACCTGCAACAGGGTGGAGGAGACCCCATCCGGCAACATGCCGCCCAGCGCGCCGCCGAACGCCGTGAGCGCCGCGCTCAGCATGAGCGAGACGAGCAGCAGAAACGCCACGCTCAGGATCATGCCGAACGAGAATACGCGCTTCATCAGGAACGCCTTGAGGCCGCCCTTCTGCGGATCGGGGGCGACTTCCCAGGCGCGGTTGAGCGCCGCCTGCAGTTGGCCGAACGCGCCCGTGGCCCCGAGAATGAGGGCCCCGATGCTGAGCACGGTCGGGAGAAAGCCTCCCGCCCCGGGCGCGTTCGCCTGCTGGAGAATGCTGCGGATCTGCTCGGTCGCAGAGGGGCCCATCAGGCTCCCCATCTGCGTCTCGAGCTGACCTTGGATGTCCTGCGGGTCCAGCACCGCTCCCAGAATCATGAGTATCAGCAAGAGGAGCGGGGGCAGCGAGAAGATCGTGTAATACGACAGCGCCGCAGCCTGCGTCGGGCAATCGTCGTCGATGAAATCCTTCCCGCTGTCCTTGAGAAGCGTGAGCGTGTCCTTCACCGCCATGCGCTCACCCCGTTCCGCCCTGGGGGGTCTTCCGGATTTCCTGCTTGGCTTCCTGCGCCACGCGGCCGGCCGACTCCTTGATCTGCTCCTTGACCGTGGTGGCCGCCTCCTTGAGCGTGGCCTTCACGTCGCCACCGCGGTTGCTCACCTCTTCCCGGAGCGTGTCCTGGACTTCGCGACCGGCATCGATCGCGGCGTCCTTGACCCGGCTCGCGGTCTCCTGCACACGATCGGCGAGCTGATCACGGGTCGCGCCCATCACCTTCCGCTCCGGCTCGGTCTCGGGGAGAAGCATTCCGAGCGCCATTCCGATGACAGCCGCGCCGGCCGCCACAGCCAACGGGTTTTCGTGCATCATCTGCTCGAGCCCGCCCCGCGCGTTGCGCGCGCGCTCCTTGGCCGAGCTGCTCAGCTCACCCGCGCGCTCCCTGAGCTCGCCGGCCCGCTCGCCGGCACGTTCCTTCAATTCGCCCGCCCGCTCGCTGGCGCGTGACGCCGCGTCGCTCACCGAGTGCTTCATGGAACCCGCACGGTCGGCGACTCGCCGTCCGAGCCCCGGACGTCCGTTGGGCTCCCGCCGCTCCGGCCCGGTGTAGGCGAACCGCGCCATGCGGTCGCCGGAGACCTCGCTGTTGTCACCGCGACGCATCGAGAACAGCCAGATGGCTCCGAGCGACACAGCGGCGACAGGCAGCGGGTTCTGGGTGATGAAGTCCAAGACCCGTGACCCGGTTTCGCGCGCCTGGTCACCGACGTTGGCGACGACGTCCTGCGCCTTGCCGGAGATCGCATCCTTCGCCTGCTGCTTCAACGCGTCCGGACTCAGCTTGTTGCCGAGGGCATCGATGTTGTTGCTCATCCGCTCCCGGGTGCGCTCGATCTCCCGCTCGATCTCCTCGGGAGACCGCTCTTCCGCGCCGAGGTCCCGCTGCACTGGATCCTGCCGCTCGTATTCGCTCATGGCCGCTGCTCCTTCGCCCACTGGATGTCGTCCTTGATGGTATCCACGGTCCGCCGAGGCGTTGGGTCGGTCCGCTTGAGGTCCTTCAATCCGCGCTGCAGCAGCACGTATCCGATGATCGCCATGATGCCGCCGACCAGCAGGGCCGCGACCCACGGCTTGATGCCGATCGGATCGATCAGCAGGAGGATGAGTGCCGCGGTGAGGGCGAGTCCGCCCACGAGGGCCACGACGCCGCCGGTCGCCAGGGAGACGAGATCCGTCGTCACCTTGGACAGCTTCTGCTGCATTTCGGTCTTGGCGAGCTGGGCCTCCTGGCGAACCAGCAGTCCCACATCTTGCGAGAGCTCGCCGAAGAGCTCGCCGATGGAACGCTCCTCGGCGGTCCGCCGGCTAAGCTCCGCCATAGCCGCCTCCCGCAGGCTGCGAGCCCATGCCGTACCCGCCGGCCGGGCCGGTGCCGAAATCGCCGGCGTCCGTGCCGTACCGGTCGCGATCGAAGTCGTAGTCGTAGGAGTCGTCACGGTAGGACCGTGCCGACGACCCCGACCGCTGCGAGCTCTTCAGGAAGCGGGCACCCAGAAGACCGAGCGCCAGCGCCACCCCTACCGCGACCGCGGGCTGCCGGCGTGCGAAGCCTTCGACATCGTTGCGGAACGCGGTCAGATCCCGATCCCGCAGGTAGCCGGACAGCCGTTCGACCTGATCGGCCAGCGAGTCGGTCAAGTCGGCCACGCCAGGCTGATTCTCGGACCGGAGATGATCGCCGGTGCTGCGCACCGCGTTCGCGATTCCGCCGATCTTCTCGGCCGCCTGGGTGCGGCTCTGACTTAGGCTGCTGGAAGCGCTGTCCTTCGCCTGGCGGAAGGAGCTCTTGGCTTGATCGACCACCTGATCCTTCACTTGGCGGATTTGATCCCGGGCCTTGCCGGTGCCGCCAGCCGTCGGCTCATCATCCATGTCCGAACCGAGCGTGTCGGTCGGGAACCCGGCATTTCTATCGTTGGGCATCGTCATAGTGTCGCTCCTGTGCCGCGGCCGGCGTGCGGCCCCCGCGGATCGTGTCTACGTGAGAACGGGCCATAGGATGCTGCGGGAATGAACTGTCTGCGGTGTGCCATATCACGCATCGGAGCGGCGACGCGGGCGGAACCTGCGGGTGGGGGACGGAGTTACAAGGGATGTCCCCAGCCCAGGTTGATGCCGAAATGACCGAGCCCCTCGATCCACATCGGAAGGAGCGCGACCGCTGGCGCGACTTGGTACGAACCCGTCCGCCCGATATCGTCCGTCCGGGGCCGGGGCAGGAGTCGGTGTGGGACTACCCGCGCCCTCCACGCGTCGATCGCGTGATCGAGCGCGTCCGGGTGGAGTTCGAAGGTCGTCGGCTCGCCGATACGGTCAAAGCGCTGCGGGTGTGCGAGACCTCGAGCCCGCCGGCGTATTACATCCCGCAGGCGGACATCGAGATGCGATACCTCGAGCCGACCGACCGTTCGAGCTTCTGCGAGTGGAAGGGCGAGGCGTCCTACTGGTCCGTGAACGTGGGCAGCCGCGAGGTCAAGGACGCGGCCTGGAGCTATTCTCAGCCGGACCCGGGATTCGAGGCCATCCGAGATCACATCGCATTTTACCCCCGCCGGATGGATGCCTGCTGGGTAGGCGAGGCCCGGGTCCTACCGCAGCCAGGCTTCTTCTATGGAGGGTGGGTCACGCCGGAGCTGGTCGGCCCCTTCAAGGGCGTACCGGGGTCCCAAGGTTGGTGAGCGAGCGGCCAGTCGCTTGACGGTAATCCATTAAACCGGCTCGATCCCCTTTACCAGCTCCATCATCTTCCCGCGCGCGGGCAAGAGGCGATTCCCACCGTCCACCACGCCCATCGCCTGCAGCCACTGCTCGAATTCCGGGGCTGGGCGCAGTCCGAGCAGCTCGCGCAGGTAGAGGGCATCGTGGAATGAGGTGCTCTGGTACCCCAGCATCACATCGTCCGCGCCCGGCACGCCCATCACGTAGGTCACGCCGGCCGCTGCCAGGATCGTCAGCAGCGCGTCCATGTCGTCCTGGTCGGCCTCGGCGTGGTTGGTGTAGCACACGTCGCAGCCCATGGGCAGGCCCATCAGCTTGCCACAGAAGTGGTCCTCGAGTCCGGCCCGCGTGATCTGCTTGCCGTCGAACAGATATTCGGGGCCGATGAATCCCACGACCGTGTTGATGAGCAGCGGCGAGAACCGGCGGGCCACCGCGTACGCGCGGGCCTCGCACGTCTGCTGGTCCACCCCGTGGTGTGCGTCGGCTGAGAGCGCACTGCCCTGGCCGGTCTCGAAGTACATCACGTTGTCGCCCACGGTGCCGCGGCCAAGCGCGAGCGCCGCATCCTGCGCTTCGCCGAGCAGCGAGAGCGTGATCCCGAATGCCGCGTTGGCGGCCTCGGTGCCGGCCACGGACTGAAACACGAGATCGACCGGGGCGCCCCTCCGAATGGCCTCGATCGTGGTGGTCACGTGGGCGAGGACGCAGCTTTGCGTCGGTATCGTGTAGCGCTCGCGGAGCGTGTCCACCATCCGCAGCAACATCATGACCCTCTCGGGACTGTCGGTGGCGGGGTTGATGCCGATGACGGCGTCGCCGCTGCCGTAGAGCAGTCCATCGATGATCGCGGCGCCGATGCCGCGCGGGTCGTCGGTGGGATGGTTGGGTTGCAGGCGCACCGAAAGCCGGCCCGGGAGCCCGATCGTATTCCGGAACCGCGTCACCACGCGACACTTCCGCCCGACGACCACGAGGTCCTGCAGCCGCATGAGCTTGGACACCGCGGCCGCGAGCTCGGGGGTCACCGCCGGAGCCACCGCGGCCAGCATCTCGGGCGTGCTCTCGTGGGACAGCAGCCACTCCCGGAACCCGCCGACCGTGAGATGCGCCACGGGCCGGAACGCCGCCGCGTCGTGAGTGTCGACGATCAACCTGGTGACTTCATCCTGCTCGTAGGGAACGACCGCCTCGTTCACGAGCGTTCGGACCGGCAGGTCGGCCAGGGCCATCTGGGCCGCGACGCGCTCTTCGGCGCTGGACGCGATCACTCCCGCGAGGGCGTCGCCCGAACGCGCCGGCGAGGCCTTGGCCAGCAGCTCCCGAAGGTCGGAGAAACGATAGCGGACGGAGCCCACCGTATGGGCGTACATGCCTCAATCCTGCGTCCGCGTGTCGGAGGCGCAAGGGCTGTTATACTTGGAGCCGCCAGCCCGTACGTTCCCCAGGAGAGGACCTTGCCGATCGAGCAATACCCGCGGCGCACGTCCACGCCTCCGCCGCGCTACGTGCCCGCGCCGGCAGCGGACGCGGCCACCACCACGCGCATCGCGGCGATCGTCATCCAGGCGGGCGCGTTCGCCACCGTGCTCGCCGCGCTTCCCTACCCGATCTTTCAACTGGATCGCTATACCTACCCCAAGGAGCTGGTGCTCGGCGTCGCGGCGCTCGCGGCAGCGCTGCTGTGCCTGGCGTCGGCGCGGCGGCTCTCGATTTTCATGGTGGACGCGCTGCTCGCCGCCTTCCTCGCGGTCTCTGCCGTGTCCGCGCTGTTCGCGACCAATGGCTGGCTGGCCTTCCGCGCGCTGGGCGTGAGCCTGGCGGGTGCTGCGCTGTTCTGGAGCGCTCGAACGATCGCCCGGTCCGGCCGGCGCGAGGCGCTGCTCATGGGGCTCGCCATCGCGGTGGTGCTCGGCGCGGTGACGGGACTCGTGCAGGCGTACGGACTCGTGGAGACGAGCCTCGCCAGCTTGAGCCGCGCGCCCGGCGGCACGTTCGGAAACCGCAACTTCATGGCGCATCTCGTCGCCGTCGGACTGCCGGTGCTGCTCTACGTGTCCGTGGAATCGCGGTCGCGCGTCGGCTTCGGTCTGGGGGCGGCCGGACTGGCGCTCGGCGCCGCGGCGCTGGTGCTCTCGCGGTCGCGTGCCGCGTGGCTCGGCGCGGGCGCGTGCGGCGTGTTTTTGGCGGTCGAGGGGCTGTGGATGGGCCGGCTCTGGATCGAGGAGCGTCTCCGGCGGCGCGTGGTCTCGCTCGCGACGGTGGCCGCGGCCAGCCTGGTGCTCGCGCTCCTCGTGCCCAACCGGCTCAACTGGCGATCGGACTCGCCGTACCTGGAGTCGCTCACCGGCGTGGCCAACTACAAGGAGGGCAGCGGACGCGGCCGCCTGATCCAATGGGAGAACAGCCTGACCATGGCCACCCGCCATCCGCTGCTCGGCGTCGGGCCGGGCAATTGGCCGGTGCACTATCCGCGCTACCGGTCGAAGGGCGACCCCTCCTTCGACGGCGACGATATCATCCCGACGAACCCGTGGCCCAGCAGCGACTGGATGGCCATGCTGTCGGAGCGCGGATTTCCGGCGTTCGTGCTGCTGGCGCTCGTCGGCGGGTCGATCGCCCTCGGCGCGTGGGCGCGGGTTCGCCGGGGCTCCCGGCAGACGCCCGCGCTGACCGATCTCACCATCGTCGCGACGCTGCTCGCCATCGGCGTGGTCGGCGCCTTCGACGCGGTGCTTCTGCTCCCCGCGCCCACGCTGTTCGCGTGGACCATCATCGGCGCGCTCGCCAGCTCGGCACGTCCGGTTCGGGAGCTGTCCCTGACCCCGCCGGTCCGGCGACGCGTCATGGTGAGTGTCGCCATCGTCGGCGCCGCGTTCCTGACGCGAAGCGCGGCCCAGACGATCGCCATGGGTGTATTCGGCGACGGCCGCCGGGCGTCGATGGAAACCGCCGCGGCGATCGATCCAGGCAGCTACCGCATTCACATGCTGCTCGGCCGCTCCTGGGCCCGGGCCGGGCGCTGCGACCGGGCGCTGCCGCACGCGACCGCGGCGCGCGAGCTGTTTCCCTATCATCCGGCTCCCCAGCAGCTCCTTCGCGCGTGCGGCATGCGCGCGCGCCGCTGAACGGCGCCGAGGTCGCGGCCCGGCACGTCGTTCTCCGCCCTCGCGCCCCCTGTGTCGCTCGTCACCGCCCACGCGGTCGCGCAATCGCATATAAGCCTCCGACAAATCACATCCGCCTCAGACCGGAGGATCGCATGCGCATTGCCACCGCCGCAGGTCTGGTCGTCGTCGCCGTGATGTTCGGAGGTTGTGGCAGTCGGGCCGTCGAGATCGATCAGAACGCGCAGCCCGTGTCGGGACGGTGGAACGCGACGCTCTCCACGCCGGCGGGCCTGGCGGGGGCGCTCCAGGTGACGGGCTCCGGCTGGATGGGCATACGCGAGAAGGACACCGCCGAGACCGAAGCGCACGTGGCGATCGCCAACGCGGCACCGGGCGGGCGGCATCCCTGGCACGTGCATCGGGGACAATGTGGATCGGACCAGGGGATTCTCGGGCCGGCCGACGCGTACCCGGTCCTGAAGGTTGGCGGAGATGGCAAGGCGAAGGCCGACGCCAAGCTGTCAATGCCGCTGCCTCGTCAGGGACAGTATTTCGTGAACGTCCACGCGTCACCCGCCAACATGGGGACGATCGTGGCCTGTGGAAACCTGGCGCCGCCCGCGCAGTAGCGGCGCCGCAACGCCGTACGGTACGGCAGATGGGAGCAGGACGATGCGTGTGATTCCTACCCGCATCCATGGGATGCTCGACTACCTCGTGGGAGCACTGCTGGTGGCGGCACCGTGGCTGTTCGACTTCGACCGTGGAGGCGCCGAGACGTGGATTCCCGTCCTCCTGGGTATCGGGGCGCTGGTCTATAGTCTCTTCACCGATTACGAGCTCGGCCTGGTCCGGCGGATTCCGATGCCGACGCACCTGCGCCTCGACCTGATAAGCGGCATCCTGCTCGCCCTCTCGCCGTGGCTGTTCGGATTCTCGGACCACGTGGCGCGGCCCCACGTCGTGCTCGGGCTGTTCGAGATCGGCGCCGCGCTCCTGACCAGCCAGCGCCCCTCGACGGTGCGGGCCGGCGGCGGCGCTGCTGGCATGTCGAACCGTCGACCGCGCACGTCCGGCGCGACGGGCGGCTGAGCTCGACCTCTTTCTCCCTGCTACGAATACGACAGGGGCATGCTCTGGACGGGAGCATGCCCCTGTTGCCGGTGACGCCATTCATCAGCGTCCCGGCAGGATCGCGGCTCGTATCGACGCCGCCAGCCACTCGGCCTCACGTTTGTCGCGAACGCCGCCCCCCGCCGTCACCCGCTTGCCCGCGGCGGTCACCAGCACGATGTCGTAGTACGCGGTCCGACCCGCCTGCCCTCCGATCTTGACCGCCACCTCGGCGATCTCACCCCCCGGCAGCACCTGTTCGCTGCGCGGAGTCAGCCAGCCGCGGGCCACCACCACCCGCCCGTCACCTGCGGTCACGCGCGCAACGGCGAGCCAGGCGTCGAGCATGGCGTACACGAGCAGCAGTCCGAATGCCCCGAAGACGATCGGAAAGAGCAATGGTGCCCGCGATGCGATCGTGGCCCAGAGCGCGCCGAGCCAGATGCAGGTGAACGCGGTGATGCTGGCCGCCACGCCGGGATTTCGCGCGCGGGGGAAGTAAATCTCGGTGCCTCGCCGCGTGGTGCTGACCTCGATTTTCGATCCCGAGGGTGCTCGGTGATCAGCAGCGACTGCGAACGCCGCGGCCACCGACTGCTCGGCCGCGGTCCGCGGCTGATCGCTGTCCGCGGTTCGGAAGACCGGCACCTCGAACGCCGCCGAGTAGTCCACCCCCGGCACGTCGGCTGACAGCTCGAGGCGCCAGAGCGTCCGGGTGCTCGAAAACCCCGGGTCGGTCGGGCTCGCATCGGCCGGAATGACGAATGCTATGGGAACACCGATGGCGGCGCCGGGCACTCGACGCTCCTCCTGCCAGAGGACCGACTCCGAGGTCGAGCGATTCCTGCCGCCGGTAGTGACCCGGCGTATGCAGCTCAGCACTGCGTGGAACCCGTCCGGCGGCCGGAGACCCGGCGGCGTCCGCACCATTCCCTCGAGCGTATGTCCGACCGCAGCCGGAAGGGTAGCCAGCTCGAACCGGGATTCCCCGTATCTGCGGTACCGCAGCGTGATCCGCACGGCCCAGATCAGAAGACCGACTCCCACGACCGGGAACAGCAGTACGAGCAGTGCCGCGTGTCGTCCCTCCGTCAGCGCCGAGCGGACGCCGAGCACGGCGCTCGGCAGGCTGATCAGATTCCAGAGGACGGTGAACGCCCAGGCGCCCCACATTCCACCGCGCGAAGAATCGATCACACGCTGTGCGGCCCAGTCGCTCCGCCAGAGCCAGGGCGCCTCGGGATGGCGCGCCTGGCGGACGATCGCCTCCTCGGCCTTGCGACTGCCCACGAGCACCGCCCCCATCCCACCGAACCCGACGCCGCCGAACACCAGCGCGAATACGGCGAGGAAGCCGGCCTGAGTCCAATCGCCCGTCCGAAACGCGGCGAACGCCTGCGTGGCTGCGAAAGCGCCGCCCGCGGCGAACGGCAGGAGGAAAAGCGCGAGACACCCGATGGCCGCCCGGGGGGAAGTCGCGCCCCGTGGCGCGGCACTCACTGCGCGCCTGTCTCGACGGGCGTATCCTCCCGCCCTCCCCACTCGGTCCAGGAGCCATCGTAGACCGCCACGTGGTCGTGCCCCAGCACGTGGAGCGCGAACACCAGCGCGCAGGCGCTCGTACCCGAGCCGCAGGTGGTGACGATCGGCCGGCTCAGGTCGATCCCGGCGGCGGCGAACCGGCGGCGGAGCTCGTCGGGCGGCAGCAATGTGCCATCGGCGCCGACCAGGTCAGGGTAGGGAAAGCTTCGGCTTCCGGGGATGTGCCCGCCGCGAAGTCCCGCGCGCGGCTCCGGTTCGGTGCCGGCGAATCGCCCGGCGGGACGCGCATCCAGAATCTGCTCGGCCGGGTTCGACAGCAGCCCACGCACCGCCTCCAGGTCCCGCACATCCGCGGGATCCAGCCGCGCGGTGAAGCGCCCGGGAGCCGAGAGTACCCGCCCGGTCTCGACTGCGCGTCGCTCGCGCCGCCACTTGCCCATGCCGCCATCGAGCAGGGCGACCCGCGGGTGTCCGAAGATCCGGAACATCCACCACGCGCGGGCGGCGCTGATATTGGCGCCGGAGCCGTCGTACACCACGATGTCGTCCTCGTCGCTGAGCCCGAGGGCACCCATGCGCTGCGCGAAGTCGGACGCGGTCGGGAGCATGTGCGGCAGCGGCGACGTCGCGTCGCTGGTGGCGTCGAGATCGAAGAAGAGGGCGCCGGGTATGTGGCCGGCCGAGTATTCGGCGGCTGGGTCTCGGCCGCTCGTCGGCAGATACCACGAAGCATCGAGCACGCGGAGCCGCGCCGCGCCCAGGTGGGCGGCGAGCCACTCGGTGGACACCAGTGCCGGCAACGGCTCTCGCGATCCGCTCACGGGACGAGCAGCACCTTGCCGGTGGTCCGGCGCGACTCCAGCTCTCGCTGGGCATCGGCCGCCTGCGCGAGCGGAAACTCGTGGCCGATCCGCACCGCGAGCGATCCGTCGGCGACGTGCCCCAGCACGTCGCCCGCCCGCTTGATCAGCTCGGCGCGACTCGCGGTGTAATGCCCGAGCGTCGGACGAGTGAGGAAGAGCGAGCCTTTCTGACTGAGCAGCTGCGGATCGATCGGATCGACCGGACCGCTGCTCTGGCCGCACAGCACCATCGTGCCGCGTGGGGCGAGGCAGTTGAGGCCCTTGGCGAAGGTGGTCCGTCCCACGGAGTCGTAGACGACCTGCACGCCCAGGCCTTCGGTCAACCGCTTGACCTCGGCCTCGAAGTCCACCTGGGTGTAGAGGATCGTCTCGTCCGCGCCGGCCTCACGCGCGAGCGCCGCCTTCTCCTCGGTCGAGACCGTCCCGATGACCCGTGCACCGATGCGCCGCGCCATCTGACAGAGCAGCAGGCCGAGTCCGCCAGCGGCGGCGTGCACGAGGCAGGTCTCGCCGCGCGCCAGACGATACGTGGATCTGGTGAGGTAATGTGCGGTCATACCTTGCAGCAGGGCCGCGGCGGCCTGTCGCGAGGTCGCACGATCGGGCAGCGGTATCAGCCGGTCGGCGGGGGCGAGCGCATACTCCGCGTACGCGCCCTGTACGTTCACGGAGGCCACCCGATCGCCCCGCTGGACGGTGCCGACTCCGGAGCCCACGGCCTCAACGGTGCCGGCCGCTTCGGACCCGGGTGTGTGGGGCATCGCGACCTTGTAGAGTCCGGTCCGCTGATAGATCTCGATGTAGTTGACACCCACCGCTTCGATGCGAACGAGCGCCTGGCCAGGTCCGGGACGCGGGATCTCGGAGTCGGTGAACTGCAGCACGCCCGCGTCACCGGGGGCGTCGATACGAATGATCTTCACGGGCGCTCCTGGAATGGACGCCGTAATCTGCAGACGGAACGGGGGAGGGCGCCATGCGCCCTCCCCCGAGTGGCCACGAGGCCGGATCTCAAACGCCTACGAGACGCCGTTCCGGACCTGCGTAGGCAGGATCCTGTCGCGTGCGCCGTTCGTTGGCGCGCTGACGCTCGCGCGCGGTGGGCATGCCCCGGCTGCTCGAGCCCGAGGCTACATCCCCCATGCCGATCCCGCCGAGGCCCGACTCCGCCCGGCTCCCGATCCCTGCGTCACTGCCACCCGCACCTCCGACCCCCGCGTCGAGCGAACCGATGTCCCCGACGCCCAGCCCAGCCGTAATGGGATCTCCTGCCGCTCCTGCGGCCCCGGCGCTGCCCGAAGCTCGATCGAAGCTGCCGTAGCGGGTAGTTCCGGACGGGCCGAAATCGGTGTCGTGGCGCGCCAGAATCGCCAGCGCTTCGCTCGTCCGCACGCCGGCATCCACCGTCACCAGTGTCCGGCCGGCACGAAGCCCAAGATCGAAATGCTGGGCGTCTGCCTCGGGGACGCCGAGCCCCATGAGCGCGCCGATGACCCCACCTGTGGCCGCGCCGACTCCGGCGCCGGTGAGCGCGGACGCAAGCACGCCCCCGACCACGATTGGGCCCACACCCGGTATCAGGAGCGAGCCGAGCAGCCCGATGAGGCCGCCCACCATGCCGCCGCTCACGGCACCGGCCGCGGCTCCCTCCGCTGCCGTCCCACCGGCCGAGTCGGTGACCTCTCGCTGCTCAACCGAATCGTGCATCGCGACGCCGATGTGGCCGTCGGTGAAGCCTGCCGCCTTCAGATCGCGGATGGCGGCCTCGACGTCGGCGCGGCGCTCGAACATCCCGACGACCGTGCGCCCCGTCCTTGATTCCGCCGCGTCGTCAAGCTCGTGGTGTGACATGGTGCCTCCTGAAAGTGAGCCGCCGCGCCAAGCTACAGGCTTGACGCGGCGGAAGGTGAGCAAACTCACGTTTCCTGTGAGTCCCGTGTCGGGGACCTAGACGAGCGACGCTCGACGCTCGGGACCGCTGTAGCTCGTCGTCGTCTGACGGCGGCGGCGTTCCTTGCCCTTGTACGCCTTCGACGAGCCGAGCGGACGAACCGACGTATCCCCCTCGGTCTCAAGGCGAGCCTCCTCGCGACGGACGGTATCCGACACCTGCTCCGTCTCGCGGATCGTGCGCTTCCCGACCGTCAGCTCCTCGCGAACCACCGGCCGCTTGTTCACATGCACGCGCTCCTCGCTCACCGGCACGCGGATCTCCTCCGACTCACCGATCGGCGCGCCCGTCGCGTCCATGTCGTTCACCGCGTGGCGCTCGATGACGACCTCTTCGCGGCTGACGGGGACCTGGATGTTCTGCTGCTCGGTGATGACTTCCTTCCGCACCCGGACCTCACCCGCCTTCACGCGCTCCTTGTCCACCACGAGCTGCTCCTCGCGGAGCTGGATGCGCTGCTGCTCGTCGAGATCGTCGCTCGTCCCGGAGGTGCGGCCGGCCGTGGAGAGATCGGCGCCGGCGGTATCGCGGAACCGGGCGGCACCCGAGGGGCCAAGATCCACATCGTGACGCTCGAGAATGGCGAGCGCCTCGGGCACACGGGCACCGGCATCCACGGTCACCAGGATGGATCCCGACTGGATACCCCGATCGAAGTGCTGCGCGTCCTCCTCCGGAACCCCGAGGCCCATAAGGCCGCCGATGATCCCGCCGGTCGCGGCACCGATGCCGGCGCCGGTAAGTGCCGAAGCGAGCACTCCCCCTACGACGATGGGTCCAACCCCGGGGATGAGCAGCGAGCCGAGCAGGCCGATCAAGCCACCGACCACACCGCCGCTGAGCGCCCCGGTTGCGGCACCCTCGGCGGCAGTGCTGCCGGTATCCTCGATCAGCTGACGCTGCTCGTCTCGATCACGCATGGCGACACCGATCTGGCTGTCGCTGAAGCCGGCATTCTTGAGCTCCCGGATAGCGTCCTCGGCGTCGGAGCGATCCGTGAAGAGTCCGACGACCGTACGGCCGTGGGTGCCCGGAGTCAGTTCTTCGGGCGTGGTGCTGCGAGACGTCATGATACCATCCTCCTATTGATGCTCTCGCCCGTGCGCCGCAAAGGGCCGCCCACGAGCGACGTGACATGAACGGTCGACCAGGAACGAAGTGCTGGTAGCTGTGCCGTTCTGACGAGGGCGTGAAGTTAGGGCATGGGCCGACTGCTGTTCGTGACACTCCTCACATCCGAACGCGAAAAGGGACATGCCCCCGGCATGTCCCTTGGCCCTCCTGACGATACCGGTAGTCGGCTAGGCCGCCACCTCGGCGGAATGGCGGTCGTCGGCGGGACAGCGACCACGCCGGGTATACCGGTCGAAGAAGGCGACGGCCTGCTCGAGGTCGGCCGGATGAAAGTACCCGGGCCCGAGTCCCGCGCAGCCATCCAGCGCCAACTGCACCAGGTCCACGGCGGTGCGGGCGATGCCATCGTCGCGAAGTCCCACTCGGCCCGCGAGCTCCAGCAGGCCCAGATCGGGCGCTCCCAGCAGATCGGCAGCGGCGCGAAGGGCGCGCGGCTCGTAACACAGGCCGGCGGCGAGCGCCAGCGGGGCGGCGTACCACTGCGGAGCGACGGCGTCGGCCGAGCGCAGCTCGAAGTGGCCTCGCGGCCGCACCTCGGGGAAGAGCGTCGTCAGGTGGTCGTGCCATTCATCCAGGGTGACCTCGGCACGGCCGAGCCAGTCCCCGAACGCGAGGTATTCTCCGTTGATGGCAGGCAGCAGGATGGCGGGCGCTTCCAGGGCGAAATCGAGGTAAGTCTCGATGGGTGCGTTCCCACCCCAGGGCAGCCCGGTGCGCCAGGGATCGAGAGCGCGCCAGACCTGGGCCCGGGAGCTCACGCACCCGGTTTCCTCGCCCGCGTAGATGGACGAGTTGGCGAAGATGGCCACGACGTACGGCGCGGCCGCGTTCAGCACCCGCCACCGGAGCCAAGGCTCGTCGTCGACATCCAGCGATACCTGGAACGCGGCGGTCTGGCGCATCATCCGCGCCCCCGCGGGGCCGCGCCGCGCGAGGTACTCCGCCATGCGCTCGTAGCGGCGCGTCCGCAGGAACAGCGGGGCGCCTTCGATCGAGTTGGCCGGATCGATCCCGACCGCCAACAGCGTGATCCCCTCATGCCCGGCGGCCGCGCGGAGCGGAAGCACCACGCTCCGGAGCAGCGCCAGCAACGCGCTCGGGCTCCGGGCCGGAGGGGAGCTGTATTCCAGCTGCCCGCCCGGCTCGAAGGTCAGCGTCCCCCCCTCCGGAAGCGTGAAGCAAGGGGTCCCCTTTGCCGTGCGGGTCTCGGCCCACCCCTGCCGTGCCGCATGGCGCCGCAGAAACGGCAGGGTGGCGCAGCAGCCGTCGCCCGCGATGGGGCAGCGACGCCAGGTAGCGGACTCGACGGGGATCAGCTCCACCTCGGCGCCGATCCGTCGCGGAGTGAGCGATGCGCTGGGCGGCGCGGCGAACGCCGTGGCCGCGAGATCGGCCGCCAGCGCCGCGAGGGTGAGCGAGCTCATGCCGGCGCCCCCACCACGAGGCCGAACGGCGTGGCCGGATCGGTCGGCCACGCCTCGATGCGGAGCCCGGCCGCGTCGAACAGCGACGCGACGCTCTGGCGGTCGTACTTGCAGCTGATCTCGGTCCGGATCGATTCGCCGCGAGCCAATGCGACCGGCTCGAGCCCAGGAATCGTGACCCGCTGATGTCGCGAGGAGACGAGGTGCATCTCGATGCGGTGGGCCACCGTATCGTAGAAGGCCCGATGCTCGAAGCTCTCGGGATCGAAGTCGGCGCCGAGCTCGTGGTTGAGGACCAGAAGCATGTTGCGGTTGAACTCGGCCGTCACCCCCTCGCTGTCGTTGTACGCCGCCTCGATGCGCGCGATATCCTTTCGAAGGTCGACGCCCATGAGGAAGCGGTCGCTGGGTTCCATGGCTGCCCGCACCCGCGACAGCAGCCGGATGGCTGCCGGCGGATAGAAGTTGCCGATCGTGCTGCCCAGGAACGCGTACAGGGCAGGGTGCGGGATGCGGCGCGGTAAATTGAGCTCTTCGGCGATGTCGGCGATGGCCGGTTCCACCTCGAGGCCCGGATACTCCCGGCGCAGCTGCGCGGCGGTCTGGCTCAGGAAGGTGGCGCTGACATCGATGGGCACGTACAGCTCGGCCAGCCCTGTCGCCCGCATGGCGTCGAGAATGATGCGGCTCTTCTCGGCGTTGCCGGCACCCAGCTCGATGAGCGTTCGGGTACCGAGCTGTGCCATGAGCTCGGGCATCCAGCCCTCGAGCAGGGCGCGCTCCGTGCGGGTCGGGTAGTACTCCGGCAGGCGAGTGATGGCTTCGAACAGCTCGGAGCCCCGCTGATCGTAGAAGTACTTCGGCGGCAGCTCCTTCTGGGGAGCCGACAGTCCGGCCGCCACCTCGGCGAGCATCCTGGGGTTGCCACGGGCCGGCGCGCGGGCTGTCCGCGCGGCCCCGAGCTTGGTCGGATCAGGCATCGCGGGCGCACCTGAAGCCGCTGAAGATCTGGCGGCGGATAGGGTAGTCCCAGTTGCGGAACGTGCTGCGAACCGCCCCTGGCCGCGTGGCCCACGAGCCGCCGCGGAGAACTTTGTAGTCGGGACCGAAGAACACCTCGGAATACTCCTTGTAGGGAAAGCTCTCGAAGCCGGGCCACGGTCCGAAATCGCTTGCCGTCCATTCCCAGACGTCGCCGATCATCCCGTGACATCCGATCGGGGATACATTGCCGGGATAGCTGCCGATCGGCGCAGTGCCGAACGAGAGCTGATCGACGTTCGCGAGCGAGCGGTCGAGCGGCGCCTCACCCCACGGAAACGCGAGCTTCCGGCCGGCGACCGGATCCCACGTCGCGGCGGCCTCCCACTCGATCTCCGTCGGCAGGCGCTTGCCGGCGTACCTCGCGAACGCCTCGGCCTCGTACCAGGACACGTGGCAGACGGGATGTCTCGGATCCACGGGGCCGATCCGGTCCATGCTCCGGGTGGTCCAGAGCCCGTCGGTCAGGTTCCAGTATTTGGGCGCGCTCGCGCCCGACTCGACGCGCCACGACCACCCGGCCTCCGACCAATGCTCGCGTGCCTCGTACCCGCCGGCGCCGATGAACACCAGAAAGTCCTGATTGCTGACCGGATGCGCATCGATCCAGAACGGCGCCATGTCGACCGTGTGCTCCGGCCGCTCGTTGTCGTACGCCGCCGACCGGTCGTCGGTACCGATCCGCACCGGCCCGCCGGGGAACCGCACCATCGCACCGGCGGCGACCGCGTCCGTGGCCGCGTTGGGCTCGAGCCGCGCGAGCGGTCGGTAGGGGGCGCCGCGCTTGAGCTGCAAGGTCTGAAGGATGGTTTCGTTGTGCTGATATTCGTGCTGGAGCACCATGCGGTAAACGAATCCGTCGTGGAGCAGCGGCTGCGCCGCGTCGAAGTCGGCGGAGATCAGGCGCGCCAGGACCCGGCCGCGGATCTCGTCCATGATGTCGCGACACTCTTCCAGATTCGGTAGCGCGAGCGCGCCGCGCGAACTGCGCGGATGCTCGAACGGATTGTAGAGCCCCGGCATCTCGACGAACTTGATCGGGCCGTCGAGGTTCTGCGTCAGCCAGAGCTCCTCGAAGTGCGCGATGTGGCCAAGGTCCCACAGGATCGGGCTCATGAGCGGATCGTGCTGAAGATGCAGATCCTCGTCGGTGAGCGGCGCCGCCAGCAGCAGGGTTCGCGCGCGCGCTTCGAGCAGCTGATCGGCGATGATCTCGGGACTGAGGCGGCTTGGCGCGGCGGCCATCGTCATGGGGTGTCTCCGGATTCCGACCGTCAGGACTCGAGTGTCGAGAAGAGGTTGTTCAACGACTCGGCGAGCGTAGGATGCGCGAAGACGGCATCACGCAGCCGCCCGAACGGCACCTTCCCCATCATTGCGAGCTGCAGCACCGCCATCACCTCTCCACCCTCGATGCCGAGCACCGCGGCACCCAGTATTTCGCCGCTGCCTGGATCGACCAGTGCTTTCATGAACCCGCGTGACTCGTCCAGCTCGAGCGCCCGAGCCACATGGCTCATCGGCATTCGGGCCACCCGGTAGCTTCGGGCCTCCCGCCTTGCATCTCTTTCGCTCATCCCGATTCGGCCGAGTTGCGGGTCGATGAATACCGCATAGGGTAGCAGCCGGTCGGTGACGTATGCACTTCCGCCCTGTAACAGGTTGGTACGAATAATCCTGAAGTCATCGTACGAGACGTGGGTGAACGCCGGCCCACCTTTGACATCGCCGAGCGCGTACACGCCGGGAACGCTCGTCTCGAGCTGCGATCCCACGGTGATGTAGCCCTTCGCGTCGACCTCGATCCCCGCGGCGTCCAGGCCGAGGCGGTCGGTATTGGGAACCCGTCCGGCCGCGCGGAGGATGTGCGAGCCGTCTATGACTCGGTCTCCGTCCGGACCTTCGACCGTAAGGCGCACACGGCCATTCTGGCGTTCGGCCCGTCTGGCCGTACTGTCAAGCAGGACCTCGATCCCGTCCTCCCGCATGATCTCCAGCACCCCAGCCGCCACGTCCTCATCCTCCTGAGGCAGCAGCTGACGGCCACGCTGGACCAGGGTCACCCGGCTTCCGAACCGCCCGAACATCTGCCCGAACTCGAGCCCGATGTACCCGCCGCCGAGGACGATCAGATGCTCGGGCAGCTCGTCGAGCTCCATGATCGAGGTCGAATCGAGAGACGGCACGCGATCGAGGCCCTCGACCTCCGGGGCCGCCGGGCGGGCCCCGGTGTTGATGAAGATCAGCTCCGCTTCCAGCACCCGGCCGTCCACGGACACCTGTCGCGGCCCGATGAAGCGCGCCTCCGCACACATCAGATCCAGCCCCTCCGTGGCCTCCAGGCGCCGCAGGCTGCCCGCCCGGAAGCTTTTGACGATGGCTCTCTTACGCTCCCGCACCCGGGACATATCCACCGCTACCGGACCGGCGCCCACGCCGTAGTCCGCGGCCCGGCGGGCGAGGTACGCCACCCGCGCGCTGGCCACCATCGTCTTGGTCGGAGTACACCCCTCGTTGATGCAGGTGCCCCCCACGTGCTCGCGCTCGATCAACACCGTGCGCTTGCCGCTTCGAGCGAGCGCCGAGGCGAGGGGACCGCCTGCCTGCCCCGCGCCGATGACGATGGCGTCGTACCGCTCAGATGGACCCATGCGCACGATGGTTTTGGGAGTGGAGAGTGCCTCTGACCAGACCTGTAACGACGCGGGCGCCGACGAGGTTCCCTGCGGGTCCGTGTGCGTGGGAGCCCTTGCCCAATGTTCCCCCAAAATGGGAGGTCCGCCACCCGGACACCTCCGGTTCGACGGCACCAGCCGCTGAAAGACCGTGGCAGTGGCTCACGCTTCCCCGGCTCGGCAGCGCTCTGTCAGTGGTGAAGTGCGAGCGACCGCCGTGGCGCCAAGCGCGCGATCGAGCCTCCGCGAGAATCAGCCGTGCCTTGCCGCGCGAAGCAGAGCCAGCTCCAGCGCGTCGCAGAGCGCCAGCCAGCTCGCCTCGATGATGTTCTCGGAGCAGCCGACCGTGCTCCAGCGCTCGGTGCCGCGCGCCGACTCGATGATGACCCGCGGATGAGCGCCGGTGCCCAAATGCTCGTCGACGATCCTCACCTTGTAGTCGACGAGGTGTACGTCGGCCAACACGGGATAGTGCGGCACGAGCGCCTTCCGCACCGCCAGGTCGAGTGCGTTGACGGGGCCATCACCCTCGGCGGCCGTGTGCATCAGCTCCTCACCAACGCGGAGGCGAACGGTGGCCTGCGCCCGGGTCGCTTCCCCACCCCGCTTCTCGACGATCACCGTGAAGTCCTCGAGCGCGAAGGGCGCCCGATAACCCGGCGCCTCCCGGCGGAGCAGCATCTCGAACGAGCCCTCGGCGGCCTCGAACTGGAACCCGCGGTGCTCCAGCTCCTTGATGCGCTGCAGCACCGCGCCTTCGCGCTCACCGGCATCGACGCCCAACGCCTCGGCGCGGAGGCGCACGTTGCGACGGCCCGCGACCTCGCTCACGACTACCCGCATCTCGTTTCCGACCGCCGCGGGGTCCACGTGCTGATAGCTCCCGGCCACCTTCGCGATGGCCGCGACATGGATGCCACCCTTGTGCGCGAACGCGCTTCGTCCCACGTACGGCGCGTGCGTGTCGGGGTGCTGGTTGGCGACGGCCGCGACGTACTGCGACACGTCGGTCAGGCGGCGCAGTGCGGCCGGCGGAAGCACCTCGTAGCCAAGCTTGAGCTGGAGCGTGGCCGTGAGCGGGACGAGATCGAGGTTCCCGCAGCGCTCCCCATAGCCGTTGATCGTGCCCTGCGCCTGCACGCAGCCGGCGCGCACCGCGGCCAATCCGTTCGCGAGGGCGAGCCCGGCGTCGTTGTGCGGGTGAATACCGACTACCGTCCGGAATGTCGCTCGCACCTTGTGCACGCGGTCGGCAACGACGTCGGGCAGCTCGCCGCCGTTGGTGTCGCACAGGACCAGGCAGTCGGCTCCGGCGTCGGCAGCCGCGGCCAGCGTCTCGAGCGCGTAGGCGTCATCGAGACGGTATCCGTCGAAGAAATG
>DATLBL010000052.1:0-48837 GCA_035526925.1 Gemmatimonadales bacterium | reverse complement strand
ACCCACGATCATGCCCGAGAGTCGCGAGGACCAGCGAACGTCACCGTTGGCCAGGTCTACGGCGTACACCTTTCGATCCATACCTCCGGCGTACAGCATATTGTCCTGAACCTCGACGTTTCCTGCCAGTCGTCGTCCCGCCTGGGAAGTCCAGACTGGAGCGGGTGCGTTGCCGGCAGCGCTGGGTGAGAGGGGCTTGGGCGGCGGCCGGAAGTTCACGCATCCTGCGTTGACGCCTCCCAGGAGCAGGGCTAGACTCAACGCTCCCAGGGACATCCCCCTCTCGACAGCGGAATCGGCATGGCGGCGGTACAGATCAGCGAGCTGCGCGCGCACGTGGGCGGCACGGTCACCTTGCGCGGCTGGGTCGTCACGACCCGGTCGAGCGGGAAGATCGCGTTCCTGGTCCTGCGTGACGGCACGGGTACCGTTCAAGGGGTTCTGTCCAAGAAGGAAGTGTCGGAGGATACCTGGGTGGCGTTCGGCGCGCTCACGCAGGAAGCAAGTGTGGCGATGACCGGGACCGTGCGAGACGATCCCCGCTCACCGGG
This sequence comes from Gemmatimonadales bacterium, assembly GCA_035526925.1. Classification (GTDB taxonomy): domain Bacteria; phylum Gemmatimonadota; class Gemmatimonadetes; order Gemmatimonadales; family GWC2-71-9; genus CAVVWJ01. Next base: position 48,286 of record DATLBL010000052.1, on the reverse strand, counting down.
CGGCTTCGAGCTGTCGGTCACCGCGCTCGAGCGGCTTGGCGAAAGCCCCGACTACCCGATCTCCCCCAAAGAGCATGGGACGTCGTTCCTCTTCGAACATAGACACTTGTGGCTGCGAAGCCGGCGACAGGTGGCGGTCGCACGGGTGCGCCACGAGGTGGAGCAGGCGATCCGGGACTACTTCTACCAGGCGGGGTTCACCCTGGTGGATACACCGATTCTGACCGGGGCCATCGGGGAGGAAGCCGGCAACCTCTTTGCGACCGAGTACTTCGACCTCGGCAAAGCCTACCTGGCCCAGACGGGCCAGCTCTACGTCGAGGCCGCGGCCGCGGCCCTGGGCAAGGTCTACTGCTTCGGCCCGACGTTCCGGGCGGAGAAGTCGAAGACGCGCCGCCATCTGACCGAGTTCTGGATGGTCGAGCCCGAGGTGGCCTTCAACGACTCCGACGCCAACATGCGGCTTCAGGAGTCGTTCGTCAGCGCCATCGTGGCGAGGGTGCTCGACCGGCGCGCGGAGGAGCTGAAGGAGCTCGAGCGCGACACCGCGCCGCTCGAGCGCGTCCAGGCGCCGTTCCCGCGGATCAGCTACACCGATGCCGTGGCCAAACTGAATGCGCTCGGCTCCGACATCAAATGGGGCGACGACCTCGGCGGCGATGACGAAACGCTCCTGGCGAAGGCGTACGACCGCCCGTTGTTCGCCTACAACTACCCCAAGGAGGTGAAGGCGTTCTACATGAAGGAGAACGCCGCGGACCCTCGGACGGTGCTCAACAACGATTGCCTGGCTCCCGAGGGCTACGGGGAGATCATCGGCGGATCGCAGCGGGAGGACGACTACGATCGCCTGCTCGCTCGCATCCACCAGCAGGGGCTGGATCCGGAGGCGTACCGCTGGTATCTCGACCTGCGGAAGTACGGAACGTTCGTGCACTCCGGCTTTGGACTCGGGATCGAGCGCACGGTCGCGTGGATCTGCGGAATCCCGCACATTCGCGAGGCGATTGCTTTTCCCAGGCAGATTCACAGGCTCTACCCGTAGTTGGAGCGGCGGCGACCGCGGCTACGCTCCTTCGCTCGACTTCACCTCATCCCACAAGCCATCGAGCACCTCCAGCCCGGCGGCGTGGATGTCGATACCTCTCGATCGAGCGAGCTCCTCCAGGGCGTTGAACCGATCGCGGAATTTGCGATTGGCGCCGTCGAGGGCCAGCCCCGGCTGCACCCCGGACTTGCGCGCCAGGTTCACCACGGCGAACAGCAGGTCTCCGATCTCGTTCGTCAGGGCGGGACTTGCCACGGCGGCCGGCATATTCGGCTCGCGCGCCGGATCCACTGACCGCGGCTGCTGGTGAGCGAGCTCGGCCTCGACCTCCGCAAGCTCCTCACGGACCTTCGCGATCGGGCCGGCGGTATCCGGCCAATCGAACCCGACCGACGCGGCGCGTTCCTGCAGCCGATAGGCCTTCAGCAGCGGCGGTAGCGTCGGTGTAATTCCCGCGAGCGTTCGGCCTTGTCGTTCCTTCCGCTTGATCCGCTCCCATGGCTCGGGATCGCCGAGGTCGAAAAGGTGCGGGTGACGCCGGCGCATCTTGTGCTCGAGCGTCGCGGCCACGTCGTCGGGTGTGAAGTCGCGCCGCTCGGCGGCGATGACGAGCTGAAAGGCGAGGTGCAGCAGCAGGTCGCTCAGCTCGTCGCGGATTGCGGGGGTATCGCCTTCACCCAGGGCATGATCCAGCTCGAGCGCCTCTTCGACGAGGTACGGCCGGAGCGATTCCCGGGTCTGCGCGCCGTCCCACGGACAGCGCTCGCGGAGATCTCGGACCATCTCCACAGCGCGCCCAAGCGCTGATTTGTCTTGCATTTATCCCCCTCGCGGAATAAGATACCGCCGCTCGCCATGACCTTAATCTCCGACACGGCCCGGGCCTGGGTGGACGTCGACCTGAGCGCGCTGGCGGCCAACGCGCGCACGCTCGCCGAACTCTCCGGAAGCCGGTTGCTGCCGATGGTCAAAGCTAACGGCTACGGACTGGGCGCCGGTGCCGTGGCGCGCGCGCTCGAGGCGCTCGAGCCGTGGGGTTACGGGGTGGCTTCCGTCGAGGAGGGGGCCGCGCTTCGGCAGGCGGGCATCGTGCGCCCCATTCTGGTGGTCACGCCGCTGCTTCCCGACGCCATCGAGGGCCATCTCGCGCACGATCTTCGCCCGTCCATCGGGGACCCGGCGACGCTCGACGCGTGGTGTCGGCGCGGCAGCCGGCCCTTTCACGTCGAGATCGACACGGGAATGGCGCGGGCCGGCTTCCGCTGGACGGACGCACCCGCACTGGCGGCCGCGGCGGCGTTGCTCCACGCCGCGCCAGGGTGGGAAGGCGTGTTCACGCATTTCCACAGCGCGGAATCCGTCCCCGCCACCGCTGCCGAGCAGTGGGAGCGCCTGCAGGGCGTGCTCACGGCACTTCCCCGCCGACCGGCGCTGGTGCACGCCGCCAACAGTGCCGGCGCGCTCTGCGGCCGCGGCTACGCCGGGGACCTGATCAGGCCGGGCATCTTCCTCTATGGTGGTGGCGCGGGCGCCCGGGCTCCGGTCCCGGTGGCCGCACTGCGTACCCGGGTGCTCGCCGTGCGGCGCCTCGATGAGGGCGACACGGTGAGCTATGGGGCCACATGGCAGGCGCCGCGGCCCACGACCGTCGCCACGCTGGCCCTGGGATATGCAGACGGGTTTCCGCGGGCCGCGATCGAGGGAGCTCCGACACGCCCCGCGCGACTGATCGAGGTCAACGGTGTCCTGGCGCCGGTAGTCGGGCGAGTGACGATGGACATGACCATGATCGACGTCGGAGACGCATCGGTCGCGCCGGGGGATGTGGCGACCGTGTACGGGGGGCGCGTCTCCATCGACGAACAGGCATCGGCCGCCGGTACGATCGCCTACGAGTTGCTGACGGGGCTGGCGGCCCGCGTGCCGCGCCGCTACAGGAGTGCCGTGTGAACAGACATTTCGCCTCGCTGGTGGTCGGGCTTGCGCACCAGGCGGAGTCGGCGCTGAACGGAGAGCTGCCACCCGGCGCCGAAGGGGCAGGCGAGCCCCGCCAGATCGCACAGACGCTCATCGACACGCTCGGCATGCTGGTCGAGAAGACCGAGGGTCGGCTCGATGCCGACGAGCGTCAGCTTCTCGATCAGGCGGTCACCGCCCTGCGCTTCCGGTTCGTGCAGAGCGCCTCCCGCCCGTGAGCCGCCGCGCCGCCATCGTGGTGCTGGATGGGCTGGGCATCGGGCCGGCACGCGATACGGACGCGTACGGGGACGCCGGCAGCAACACGCTTGGCAACATCGCCGACGCGGTCGGGGGCCTCACGCTGCCGAATCTGGAGGCGCTCGGGCTCGGGTGCTGCGCACCGATTCGGGGGCTCGCCGCTGTTGCACGGCCAGGGGCGGCGTTCGGCGTCGCGGAGCCGGCGAGCCCAGGCAAGGACAGCACCACGGGGCACTGGGAGCTCTGCGGCGTCATCCTGCCGGCGCCGTTTCCCACCTACCCCCAGGGCTTTCCGGCAGAGATCGTGGACGAGTTCGCGCGCCGGACGGGGCGTGGCGTGCTCGGCAACCTGCCGGCATCGGGCACGCGCGTGCTGGACGACTACGGTGCGGAGCATCGGCGCACCGGCAAGTGGATCGTCTACACGTCGGCCGACAGCGTTTTTCAGGTGGCCGCTCACGAAGAGACGGTGCCCCTCGCGGAGCTGTACGCCGCCTGCGACACCGCCCGCGAGCTGCTCCACGGTCAGCACGCCGTTTCGCGCGTCATCGCGCGACCATTCGTCGGCGGCCCCGGCCGCTGGCAGCGGACCGCCGGTCGACGTGACGTGAGCCTCCCGCCGCCCGGCGTGACATTGCTCGACCGCCTCGCCGCCGAGCACGTGCCCAGGGTTGGCGTGGGAAAAGTGGACGACCTCTTCGCTGGGCGGGGGATCTCGAGCGTGCACACGGCCACCAACGCGCAGGCCTACGGCATGATCGAATCCGCCCTGCACTCGATGGCGCATGGGCTGCTGCTGGCCAACGTCATCGAATTCGACCAGAGCTGGGGCCACCGCAACGACGTGCCCGGCTTCCGCGACGGACTGCGCGCTCTGGATCGCGCACTCCCGGGGATGCTTGCCGGAGTGCGGGAGCAGGACCTCGTTATCTTTACCGCCGATCACGGCAACGACCCGACGACGCCGTCGACCGATCACTCACGCGAGATCGTGCCGGTCCTCGCCGTCGGCCCGCGCATCCGGCGGGTGGCGCTCGGTCGGCGTCGAACGTTCGCCGACATCGGTCAAACGGTGGCCGACTTCCTTGGTGTCCCGCCTCTCGGGGCGGGCACTTCGTTTCTGCCCGAGGTCTGGAGTGACTGACACCCTGCTCGACCAGGCGCGCGCGGCCCAGCAGCGCGCCTATGCGCCGTACTCCCGTTTCCACGTGGGGTGCGCCATCGAGGCCGAGGATGGCCGCGTCTTCGTCGGCTGTAACGTCGAAAATGCGTCGTACGGCCTCACGATCTGCGCGGAGCGTGCGGCGGTCTGCGCCGCCGTCGCCGCCGGGGCCCGGGCCTTCCGTCGCGCCGTGGTGGTGTCCGATGCCGATCCGCCGGCGGCCCCATGCGGCGCATGCCGGCAGGTGCTGTCCGAATTCGGACGAGAGCTCGAGGTGGACGGCGTCGGGCCGTCGGGTGCCGTGCACTGGACCATCGGCGAGCTGCTGCCGGCCGCGTTCGGCAAGGAGCAGCTCACGTGAGCGGCTGGCGCTGGGCGGGCGGGGTCCTGCTGCTCACCGCGATCGTCACCGCCTGTCAGGAGCGTCTCACCTCGCCGGCGGACTGCCCGGCGCTCTGCCCAGGTGGCAGCGTCGAGGTGTTCGACACGATCGTGCCGGTGGTGCAGAACCGAGACAGCAGTTTCCCGGTCTTCGCCGACCGCGCGTCCGGGTATGTCGATCGCGGCGGGGGGCCGGCACTGCTGGTCTCGAACGGGTTCGCGGCTTCCGAGGATCGGGCCGTCTATCGGTTCGCGCCGCGGAGCGACTCGCTCGTCGTACGCGATACTCTGCGGGCATACACGGTGGATTCGGTCACGTTCAACCTGTCGCTCATCGCCCGCGATACGCTGGTCAACGGCCTCAAGGTGTACCTGTACCGCCTGCCGAGCTCGGTGGACAACACCACCACGTTCGCCGACGTCGACGCTCAGCTGGTCGACATCAATCTGATCGACAGTATCGCGGTGCCGGACTCGGTCAACACCGGGACGCTCACGACGACCCTTCGAGGCGCGGACGTGGCCCGCGTGGAGCTGCCGCCGGGCGGGGACAGCGTGCTCGCGATCGGGCTCCGCATCGCGGCCGAGACCCCGACGGGCATCCGCGTCGGCTCGCTCGCCTCAAGCACCGGGGCCAACTACACCAGCTACGTGACGGTCGACGTTCCGGACACGGGCTCGACCAGGAGGCAATCGCTGTCACGGGTGGCGGCTTTCAATACCTTCGTCACCCAGGATCCGGTCATCCCGGATGACCGACTGCTCACCGTCGGTGGCGAGCCCTCCTCCCGGGCGCTGCTCAGATTCGGGCTCAGTGACGAATTCCTGGATTCGAGCACGATCGTTCGGGCGACCCTGGAGCTCACGCCGGTGCGGCCGATCATCGGCCTCCCCACCGACCCGACGCTGCTTCAGATCGTTCCGGTGATCGGCGATCTCGGTGCGAAGTCGCCGCTGACCGAGGTCGGCACGCTGATCCGGACCGATTCGCTGCCGAGCGTGCAAAGCGATACCCTCAGGGTCGAGGTGACCCGCATCGTGGAGCTCTGGCAGAGCGATCGGACCAGCCCGCAGAGCATCTTCATCCGGGTGCCGAGCACCCGGGAGGCTGCCACGTTCGCACGCGCGGTCTTCCACTCGACACGTACCCCGCTGGCCGACCCGAGCATCGTCGCACCGCGCCTCCGCATCACCTACCAGCGCTCCTTCCCCTTCGAGAATCCGTAAGTGCGCCGCGTCCTGCTCGTTCTCATGCTGGTAGCGGTGCCCGCAACGGGAGCCGCGCAGTCCTCGCAGTTCGGGGTCCGCGGGCTCGGCATGCCAGGGCGAAGTCTGAGCGCCCGAGCGTTCTCGACCGGCGGCGCGTTCGCGATGTTCGATCCGGAGTCCGGGCTCAATCCGGCTGCGCTGGGGCGATTGACCATCCTCACGGCCGGATTCGCCGCCTTGCAGGACTTCCGGCATGTGGAGAACCCGGCCGGGACGGAATCGCTGCGCGAGACGCGGTTTCCCAATATCACCGTGGCCGGACCGGTGCGCCGCTACCCCGCGTTCGTCGGCGTGAGTTTTTCGAACTACAGCAGCCGGGATTTCACGCTGGCTAGCGCCGACACCGTGGCGTTGCGCGGCATCCTGGTGCCGGTAAGCGACACGCTCAGCTCGAGGGGCGGCCTGAGCGACCTGCGCCTGGCCGCCGCCTACCGCGTTCAGGACGCGTGGGTGGTCGGCGGGGCCTTTCACATCATCACCGGATCCAACCGATTGCGCTCCCTCCGCGCGTTCGCCGATACGACCTACCAGGTGGCCACCCAGCAATCGGAGGTGTCGTACACCGGCATCGGGGTGTCGCTAGGCGTGATACGGAGTTTCGGACCCGCGTTCAGCCTGGGAGCGTCCGTGCGTTCCGACGGGAAAGTCAACGTGGACCGGGACTCGTCGCGCGTGTCCACGGTGGATCTTCCGTACACCTTCGGGTTCGGCATGCGCTGGCAGGCGCGCCCCAAGCTGGAGCTCGCCAGCGATGTGGTGGTCAAGACCTGGTCCGGCGCCAACAGCGACCTGCTGGCGCAGGGCGGCACCGGCGCCGACAACACCTTCGAGGTTGCCCTGGGCGCCGAGTACGCGGCCGACCCGAGGCGCCCAAGCCGGAGGCCGCTGCGGCTCGGCGTGCGCTATGGCACGCTCCCGTTCAGCCTCGTGCCCGGCGACCAGCCGACCGAGTTCGGGCTCTCGCTCGGCAGCGGACTTCGCTTCGCACAGGAACGCGCCGGCATCGATCTGGGTCTCGAGCATGTCTGGCGATCCTCCGGCCCGTATACCGAGCGTGCATTCCTGGTGAACCTCGGCGTGTCCGTTCGCCCGTAGCGAGGTATCTTTGACCGCATGAAGCGCGTCTACATCGAAACCTACGGCTGCCAGATGAACGTCGCCGACTCCGAGCTCATGTTCGGCGTGCTTGGCCGCGAAGGCTACATCCGTGCCGATGACCCGGCCGAGGCCGACGTCATGCTCGTCAACACCTGCGCCGTGCGGGACAATGCCGAGCAGCGTGTCATCGGGCGCATGGGTGAGCTGCAGCGTCACAAGCGCCCGGGCGATGTGCTCGGCGTCGTCGGGTGTATGGCCCAGCGGCTCGGACCGGCGCTCCTCGAGCGGGTGCCGAGGGTGGACCTTGTGGTCGGGCCCGACGCATACCGCAACCTGCCGGAGCTCATCGGGCTCGCGGGCCAGGGGGAGCGCGGTTCCGATGTGGAATTTCGGGGCTGGGAGCACTACGAGGATGTGTCCCCGGTGCGGGAATCGGGGCCGACGGCGTTCGTCACGGTACAGCGAGGCTGCGACTACCGTTGCACCTTCTGTATTGTGCCGCACACCCGGGGCCCCGAGCGTAGCCGGCGCCTGGAAGATGTGGTCCGCGAGACCGTGACCCTCGCGGCGGATGGCACCACGGAAGTGACGCTGCTCGGCCAGACGGTCAACAGCTATCATGATGGCCGTCACGACTTTGCCGATCTGCTCCGGGCGGTGGGCCGGGTGTACGGGGTCCGCCGCCTGCGGTTCACCAGCCCGTACCCCACCGAATTCACCCCGCGGGTCATCGAAGCGATGGCCGACACGCCCGCGGTGTGCCAGCACGTGCACCTGCCGGCGCAGAGCGGTTCGGATGCCGTGCTCCGTCGCATGCTCCGACGCTACAGCCGTGCGCAGTACCTGGAGGTCGTCAGGCAGCTCAGGGTGGCCGTCCCCGGCATCACCTTCTCCACCGATCTCATTGTCGGCTTTCCCGGCGAGACCGACGAGCAGTTCGAGGACACGCTGAGCCTGGTTACCGAGGCGGACTTCGACGATGCCTACACGTTCAAGTACTCGGTCCGTGAGGGAACTCCCGCCGTCCGGCTCCGTGATCACGTGCCGGACGACGTGGCGTCGGACCGCCTCGCTCGCCTCATCGAAGTCGTGCGCGCCAACGCTCGCCGGAAGAACATGGCCCGGGTCGGCCAGACGCACGAGGTCCTGGTGGAGCGTCCAGCGCGGCGCGGCGGTTTCATGCTCGGGCGTACTCGGACGAATCATCTCGTCCTCGTCGATCTTCCTCCCGAGACCGCGGGCGAGTACCACATCTGCCGGCTCACCGGAACCACCGGATCCACCTTCACGGGGGCGGTGGTCACGCCCGCACTGGCGGTGCTGTGATCCACAACCTCGCGGAGGAGCATGTCCACGCCGCGTACGAGTCCCTGCGCCCGCGGTATCCGGACTTCTGCGGCTGCGATACCTGCCGGGACGACGCGCTGGTCTACGCGCTCAACCGGGTGCCGGCCCGCTATGTCTCGAGCCCCAAGGGCTCGGTCCTGACCGAGGTGAGCCTCGAAAAGGACCAGAGCCGCGCCGCCATCGACGTCGTCATGATGGATGGCCTGCGAAAGATCGCTGCCGCGCCGCGGTGCGCCGGCCGTGGAGGTTCGCGGCACCCCTGACCCTGGGGGCGCGATGACGCCCCGCCCGGCAGTGCTGTTCACGTTGAGTTACGGGGCCGGTCTCGCGACCGGCCTCTTGCATTTCGGGAACACGCTCGGAACGATTGCGATGCTCGCCGCTGCGCTCCTGAGCGGCCGACCGATCGTCGTGCTCTTCACGGCAGCTGCCATGCTCGGCCGAGCGAGTGCTGAGCTGGCCCTCGTATCCGAGGCGGAGCGCTGCGCCGTACGCCTGCAACCGGGTGGGATCAGGCTCACGGTTCGACTCACCGAGCCGGTCGGCCCGGAAGGCGGGCGCGCGCAGGTGACAATCGTGGACGGCAACTGTACCGGCGACCTCGCGGTGCGGTGGCCGTCGGGGTCTCCGGCGCCGGCAGGCGCGATCAGCCGCGTCGATGCCATATGGATCCCCCGTGCGGGACCAGCGGGCCGGGCCGGTGGCATGCTGGTCGTACGCGGCGTCGACCCGCCGCGTGCACATTCCTCGCTCGGCGCTCGCCTCCGTACGATCATGGGCGGCGCGAGCCTCGCGCTGTACGGCACGCGCGCGCCTCTCGTCGATGCATTGATGCTGGGTCGGCGCGGCGGGATCGATCCGGAGCTGCAGGATCGTTTCGCGCAGTCAGGGCTCGTGCACCTGCTGTCGATCTCGGGCTTTCATGTCGGTCTGATCGCGGCCTGGGTGTTCCTCGTCGCCCGGGTGCTCGGCGCACGTCGGGAGCCTGCGCTCGTGATCGCCGCGGCCACCAGCGCGGCGTACGTGGCTTTTCTGGGCTGGCCCGCGCCGGCGACCCGCGCGGCCGTGCTCGCCGTGGTTCTCGCGCGTTGCCGCATCCGACAGCGTCACGTGCGGGCGGACGAGCTGCTCGCGGCGACGTGCCTCGCGGTTCTGGTGATCGACCCCTGGGCGGTGGTCGACCTGGGCGGCTGGCTGTCCGCGGCCGCATTGTGGGGTGCCACGCGTTTCAGTCGCTGGACCAACGGCGCGCTCGGTCGGACATTCTGGTGGCAGACGCTCGGCTCGTCCCTCGGCGCTACGCTCGCCACCGCGCCGATCACCGCCTGGTCACTGGGCACCGTGGCGCCGGTCGGCGTTGCGCTCAACTTCGCGGCCATTCCCATCGCGGCAGTGGCGGTGCCCGGGGTGCTCGCGAGCTTGCTGCTCTATCCGGTGCTGCCTTGGCTCGCCGGTCCGTTCGCCGCCGGGGCGGGGCTCGCGCTCCACCTGCTTGAGATGGTTGCGACGTTCGGCGCCGCACTGCCCGGCGGCCACGCGGTCGTCGACCCGAATCAGATTGGCTCGTCGCTGCCCTGGGTGGCGGCGCTGGGCGCAGGGCTCTGGATCACGTCCGACAGAAACACCGTGCGCGAAGCGCGACGTCGCGCGGTCTGGGTCGTCACCCTCGTGCTGTGGGCCGGGATGTTCCGCGCCTCCCGGCTCCTCGCGGGTGACGATGGTCGAAGTCTGACGTTACATTTTCTGGACGTCGGCCAGGGCGACGCCGCCGCCATCCGCACTCCGGCCGGGCATTGGATTCTGGTGGATGCCGGGCCGGCGGGCGCGGGTGCCGACGCGGGAAGGCGAGTGGTGGCGCCGTTCCTCGAACGCCAGGGCGTGCGGGCGCTGTCGATCGCCATCGTCTCGCACGCGCACGCGGACCACCTTGGCGGACTGCCGGCGGTTCTCTCACGAGTCCCTGCCGGCCTTGTGGTCGAACCCGGAGCCTCTCCCGCGGACGCGCGATACGCAGACTTCCTGCAGAGTCTGCTCGACGACGGTCTTCGCTGGCACCCTGGTCGGGCGGGAGAGCGGTTCGAGCTCGACGGGGTTCGGGGCACGATCCTTCATCCCGTGGCCGGATGGCGCGGGTGGGGTGAGGACGTCAACGAGGATTCGCTGGTTCTGCTCATCGAGTTCGGCGAGTTCCAGGCCATCTTCGCCGGCGACGCGGGGTTTCCGGCCGAGTCCGCAATGGCCGTGCGACTGCGGCGGGTGGACGTGCTCAAGGTCGGACACCACGGCAGCCGCGGCAGTACCGGTGATGCGTGGCTCGACGCCATCCGGCCCACGGTCGCGGTCATATCGCTCGGCCGGAACGACTACGGTCATCCGGCACCGGCCACGTTGCGGCGGTTGGCTGGGCATGGAGCCGTCGTCTATCGCACCGATCGCGCGGGTACGATCAGCGTGACGACCGACGGACGACGTATGACGATCCGATCCAGGGAGGGCACGGCGAGCTACGACGTGCGCTGACTCCCTTCACCGATCACCGAGACTTCGGGGGCTGCGTGCTGACGTCGGTCACGACCATCGAGCGGTTCATCCTCGATCAGGAAGACCGCTACCCCGAGGCCACGGGGGAGCTGAGCAATCTGCTCTACGATATCGCGCTCGCGGCCAAGATCATCGCGGCGGCCATTCGGCGGGCGGGCCTCGTCAATATCCTCGGCAAGCAGGGCGCGGAAAACGTCCAGGGGGAGGAGCAGCAGAAGCTGGACGTGCTGGCCAACGAGACCATCAAGAATTGTCTCAAGCACACCGGCCGGGTCTGCGTGATGGGGAGCGAGGAAGACGAGGACATCATCCCCGTGCCGCCTGAATCCGCGGTCGGCAAATACGCGGTGCTGTTTGATCCGCTCGACGGTTCCTCCAACATCGACGTCAACTCCGCCGTCGGTACGATCTTCAGCATTCATCGGCGTCTCAGCATGGAGGGCCGCGGAACGGTCGGTGACGTGCTGCAGCCCGGCTGCCACCAGGTGGCCGCAGGCTACGTGATGTACGGTTCGAGCACGATGCTGGTATACACGACGGGCCAGGGTGTCCACGGCTTCACGCTCGATCCGACGATCGGCGAATTCCTGCTCTCGCACGAGCGCATCGTCACGCCGCGGGTGGGCAAGTACTACAGCGTCAACGAGAGCAACTTCGGCCGATGGGACCGCGCGGTACAGGCCGCGGTCCGAGGCCTCAAGGGAGACTATCCCGACGGGGTGCAGCCCAAGAACAGCAGGTACATCGGATCGCTCGTCGCCGATTTCCACCGGAATCTGATCTCCGGTGGCGTGTTCCTCTATCCGGCGGACGTGAAGAACACGAGCGGAAAGCTCCGCCTTCTGTACGAGGCGAGCCCGATGGCGTTCATCGCGGAGCAGGCGGAGGGCAGCGCTACGGACGGCACCAACCGCATTCTCGATATCGTGCCCAGCCAGCTCCACCAGCGGACACCGCTGGTGATCGGGAGCCGTGAAGATGTCGGATTCGTGGCGGATACGATCAGGCGTGTGTCGATGTCCGCCCGTGTGAGCGGGGCCGTGTCCCAGCCGGCCCTGTGACCCAGCCGGTGTTCTTTCCCTCGGACTGGTCCGGCGATCCCGAGCGCGACCTCGGTCGGCCCGGGGAGTTTCCGTTCACCCGCGGCATCTACCCCAACATGTACACCGGCCGGCTCTGGACCATGCGCCAGTATGCCGGGTTCGGAACGGCCCAGGAGACCAACCAGCGGTTCCGCCGCCTGCTCGCCGCCGGGCAGATGGGACTTTCCACGGCGTTCGACCTGCCAACCCAGATGGGGTACGACTCCGATCACCCGATGGCGCAGGGAGAGGTCGGACGCGTAGGCGTGGCTATCGACACCGTGGATGACCTGGCCGACCTCTTCCGCGACATACCGCTGGATCGCGTGTCGTCGTCCATGACGATCAACGCCACCGCCGGCATCCTGCTGGCCATGTATGTCGTGGTGGGCGACGAGCAGGGGGTCCCGCGCGCGAAGCTCACCGGAACGGTCCAGAACGATGTGCTGAAGGAGTACATCGCACGCGGCACCTACATCTACGCAGCCGGCCCCTCGCTCCGGCTCGTGGCGGACATCTTCCGATTTGTGAGCGACGAGGGGATGAGCTTCAATCCGATCTCGATCAGCGGTTACCATATGCGCGAGGCGGGCGCCACCGCCGTGCAGGAGGTGGGCTTCACCCTGGCCAACGCGCTCGAATACGTGCGGGTGGCGGTGGACGCCGGCCTCGCCGTGGACGCGTTCGGGCCGCGACTGTCGTTCTTTTTCGCCGCCCACAACGACCTGTTCGAGGAGACCGCCAAGTTCCGTGCGGCTCGCCGGCTCTGGGCGCGCCTCGTCCGGGAGCGGTTCGGGGCCGGCGACGCCACGGCTCGGCTCCGATTTCACACCCAGACCGGCGGCGTCACGCTGCAGGCGCAGCAACCACTGGTCAACGTCGTCCGGGTGACGGTCCAGGCGCTCGCGGCCGCGCTCGGTGGCACGCAGTCCCTGCACACGAACGGGTATGACGAGGCGCTGGCGCTTCCGACCGAGGCGTCCGCCACGCTCGCCCTCCGCACCCAACAGGTCATCGGATACGAGAGCGGGCTCGCGCGCGTCGTCGATCCGCTGGCCGGGAGCTACTACATCGAATCGTTGACCGACCAGATCGAGGCTGGCGCGCGCGACCTCATCACCGAGGTAGACCGGCTCGGCGGGGCGGCTCGGGCCATCGAGTCCGGCTTCTTCCAGGAAGCGATCGCCCGAAGCGCGTACGACATTCAGAAGGCCCAGGAGTCGGGCGAGACGGTCGTGGTGGGCGTGAACCGGTTCACCGACGACTCGCCGCCTCCACGAATCGACACGCCGGACTTCTCCGCCCTGGAGGCGCAGCAGAAGGCCCGCCTGGCCGCCGCCCGGCAGCGTCGCGACGCCGCCATGGTGGAGGCCGCCCTCCGCGAGCTCCGCGCGGCGGCCGCAGGTGTTGCGCCGCTCATGCCCCCGATACTCGCCGCCGTGCGGGCCCGCGCCACCCTGGGGGAGATCAGCGATACGTTGCGGAATGTGTGGGGGGTGTACCGTCCTGCGTGAGCCACCTGGCGGATGCGCCAAGCGGACCCTACGACGGGTGCGGCGCACGGTGGAGCGGCCTGCAGGGCTTGCGTGACGCACGGTCGAAACGTTGTACGAGAGGCCTCCCGCGTGCCAAGCCGCCGAGCATAGCGCTGATCCGCCCTGACTTGAGGCGCAGCCATTCCGCGGCTAAGTTTCGCCGCTGATTTCGTTTATCCCCCAGCGAGCGACCATGCCGACCTATGAGTACAGGTGCCCTGATGGGCACGTGTTCGAGAAGTTCCAGAAGATGACCGACAAGCCGCGGGCCAAGTGCCCGACGTGCGGCAAGACGGCCGTCCGGAAGATCTCGGGCGGCGCCGGGCTGGTGTTCAAGGGAAGCGGTTTTTACATCACCGACTACGGCAAGGACGGTAAAGGCCCACGAAAGGCCGAGACCGAGAAGCCCGCCGCCGAGAGCAAGAGCGAAGCTTCGAAGGCGGATGCCAAGCCGGCCGCAAAGGCCGACGCCAAGCCGAGCGCTGCCGCGGAGACAAAGCCGTCAAAGAGTGCGCCGAGCCGTGGCGGGGGAAAGGCCTCGCCCGAGTGAGCGATGCGCTGCGGGCTGAGCTCGCGAGAGTGGCCTCGCGACTGGGCGCCGAGGGAGTGGAATTCGTGCTCGAGCGTCCCCGCGATGCCGGTCATGGCGATCTCGCCACCAATCTGGCGATGGTGCTCGCCAAGCGCGAGCGCACCAACCCCCGAAAGACCGCGGAGCGCGTGATCGGTGAACTGCAGCTCCCGGCGGAGCTCGTCGAGCGGACGGAGATCGCCGGCCCCGGGTTTATCAATTTCTGGCTCGCACAGGATCAGCTCGCCTTCGCCCTTCGCCGTATTCTCGACCTGGGCGCCTCGTACGGCCGCTCCACCAGCGGCGCCGGCTTGAAGGTGAACGTGGAATTCGTCTCGGCTAACCCGACAGGGCCGCTCCACGTCGGCCATGGCCGCGGCGCCGCGCTCGGCGATGCCATCGGCGCCCTGCTCGAATGGACCGGGCATGCGGTCACCCGCGAGTTTTACATCAATGACGCCGGAGTGCAGATCGACCGGCTCGCACAAAGCCTCTGGGCACGGGTGCGTGAGCTCGCCGGTCACGCCGCCGTCATCCCCGAGGGCGGCTACCACGGCGAGTACCTCCGCGACAACGCACGCGAAGTGCTCGATCATGAGGGCGCCGGGTTCCCGAACCTCGCCGAGGCCGAGGGGATACGGCGCGCCCGCGCGCTCGCTCTGCGCATCCAGCGCAAGGAGCAGGACCGCGATCTCGCGGATTTCGGCGTCCGGTTCGACGTCATGTCGTCTGAACAGGCCATCTACGATTCGGGCCGGGTGGAGCGCGCCCTCGAGCTGCTGCGCGAGAGAAATCTCACCTTCGAGGCCGACGGGGCGCTCTGGCTCCGGACCACCGACTTCGGCGACGACAAGGACCGCGTGCTGCGGAAAAGCGATGGGAGCCTCACGTACCTCGTTCCCGACATCGCCTACCACATCGACAAACACGATCGCGGGTTCGACCGCGTGATCGACGTCTGGGGCG
This sequence comes from Gemmatimonadales bacterium, assembly GCA_035526925.1. GTDB lineage: Bacteria > Gemmatimonadota > Gemmatimonadetes > Gemmatimonadales > GWC2-71-9 > CAVVWJ01. The sequence continues at coordinate 33,069 of DATLBL010000052.1, read as the reverse complement.
CGGACCACCACGGCTACATCCCGCGAATGCGGGCCGTGCTCCACGCCCTGGGTTACCCGCGGGAGTTCTTCGACGTCGCGCTCGTGCAGCTGGTGAAGGTGGTGCGAGGGGGCGAGGAGGTGAAGATGTCGAAGCGGAGCGGGGAGTTCGTCACGCTGCGGGACCTCTACGAAGAGGTGGGTGTCGACGCCGCCAGATATTTCTTCCTGATGCGAAAGGGCGCGAGCCCGCTGGATTTCGACCTCGATCTGGCCAAGCGCCAGACCGACGAGAACCCCGTCTTCTACGTCCAGATGGCTCACGCGCGGTTGAGCGGCATCTTCCGCACCGCCGAGCGCACGCCCGACAGCGTGACGGGCGCGCTCGATCTCGCCTCGCTGCCGGCGCCCCAGGACGCGGAGCTGCTCAAGAAGCTGGTGACCTATCCGGAGGTCGTGGAGAAGGCCGCGCGCGAGCGCGAGCCGCACCGGATCACCGTATTTCTGCACGAGCTGGCAACCGTCGTCCACGGATGGTACCACCACACCCGGGCCGTCGGCGCGCCGGAGGGTCCGGGAACCGAACAAGCCCGCCTCCTGCTCGCGCGCGCGGCGCGCATCGTCCTGGCCAACGCCCTCGCGCTGCTGGGCATCACCGCCCCCGACCGGATGTGATCTGATGAGCCTGCTCGTTGTCGGCAGCATCGCGCTCGATTCGATCTTCACCCCCTTCGGCGAGACGGCCGACGCACTGGGCGGTTCGGCCGTCTACTTCAGCGTCGCGGGAGCGCTCCTGCATCCCGTGCAGGTGGTGGGCGTCGTCGGCAGCGACTACCCTGTCGCCGAGCTGGAGCGGCTGGCGCCGCGGGGGATCGATTGGAGCGGCGTGGAGCACGCGCAAGGCGAGAGCTTCCGCTGGAAAGGGAAGTACTCGTACGACCTGCAGAGCCGGGAGACGCTGGACACGCGGCTCGGCGTCTTTGCCGATTTCCAGCCGAAGCTGCCTGACGCCTTCCGCTCCGCCAAGTTTCTGTTCCTCGGCAACATCGATCCCGAGCTGCAGCTCGGCGTGCTGAGTCAGGTCCGCCGCCCGACGCTCGTGGTATGCGACACGATGAACTACTGGATCCAGAGCAAGAAAGCCACGCTGCTGGAGCTGCTCGGCCGCGTGGATGTATTGATGGTCAACGACAGCGAGGCGCGCGAGCTGAGCGGCGACTGGAACATCCATCGCGCGGGCCGCTGGATTCTGGCGCACGGGCCGAAACGCGTGGTCATTAAGCAGGGAGAGTACGGCGCCCTGCTGATCGAGCCCGCGCGCACCTTCTACGTGCCCGCCTTCCCGCTCGAGAGCGTGTACGACCCGACCGGCGCGGGCGACGCTTTTGCCGGCGGCTTCATGGCGTATCTGGCGCGCACCGGCTCGGTGTCGGAGGAGAATATCCGGCGTGCCATGGTCGTGGGCGCCACGATGGGATCGTATGCCGTGGAGCAGTTCGGCATCCGCGGCTTCGACCACGTGACGCTGGCCGATGTCGAGGGCCGGGTGCGCGCCTTTCAAGACCTCACCCATGTAGGGCTGGCGGAGCCGCTGGCATGACGCACGCCGGCGAGTATGCCGCGGCGGGCGTGGACCTGGCCGGTGCGGACGCTGCCAAGGCGCGCATCGGCCAGCTGGTCGCGGGCACGCGCACGTCCCTGTCCGCCGGGCAGGTCGGCGCCTTCGGTGGCATGGTGCGGATTCCTCCCGACATGCGGAAGCCGACGCTCGTGCTCAGCACCGACGGCGTGGGAACCAAAGTGCTGGTGGCGCTCGAAGCGGGCCGCTTCGACACGGTCGGTGAGGATCTCGTCAACCACAGCGTCAACGATATCCTCGTGCATGGCGCCCGACCGCTGGCCTTCATGGATTACATCGCTGGCTCAGGGCTCGGCGTCGAGCAGATCGCGGGGCTGGTGGAAGGCATCGCCCGCGGCTGCCGCGCCCACGGCATGGCGCTCGCGGGAGGAGAAACGGCACAGATGCCCGGGCTCTACCGGCCCGGCACCTACGATCTGGCCGGCACGATCATCGGCGTGGTCGAGGAGGACGAAGCCCTGCACGGCGATCGGATCGTGCCCGGGGATGCCCTGCTCGGCTACGCGTCGACCGGACTGCACACCAACGGGTACACGCTCGCCCGGCGGATCGTGTTCGAGCGAATGAAACTGACCCTGCAGGACAAACTCGGCAGCACGGGGCAGACCGTGACCGACGCGCTGCTCGCGGTGCACCGCAGCTATGTCAGGAGCGTCATGCCGGTGATTGGCTTGTTGCACGGCATGGCACATATCACGGGCGGCGGCATTCCCGGGAATCTGGTGCGAATTCTGCCGCCTGGCTGTGAAGCGGTGGTCGCGTCCGATGCGTGGGAGCTACCTGCACTGTTTGCGACCCTGGAGGCAGCCGGCCAGATCTCGACCGACGAGATGCGTGAGGTCTTCAATCTGGGGATCGGGCTCATCGCCGTGTTGCCATCGAACGCCATCGCCGCCGCACAAGCCGCCGCGCGCGCCGACGGCGTCGACACCTGGGTCATGGGCGAAGTCCGGCGAGGCGAGCCTGCCGTCCGGTTCGTCCGTGCCTGACACCGTGCTCGCCATGCGCGCCGCCAAGCTCGCCCTCCTCGTCGGACTGTGTTCCGCCCCGCTCCTGCAGGCTCAGGCTCCCGAATGTGCCGCATACGGCGGAGATGCCGCGCGCGCGTGCGCCGCGGCGGTCGATGCGACGCGGGCGTTTCATCCCTTGCTGGGCATCCTGGTGAGCGGCGGGAATCCCGTGCTCGGCACGGGTAGTCCGCTGGGAGGGCTCGGGCACGTCTCGGTGACGGCGCGGCTCAACGGCGTCGAGGTCGTCCTGCCGCGGCTCTCGTACGACGGTGGGGGCGCCACGGTGCCCCGCGGCCGCAAGTTGTTTGCACCCGCGCCGCAAGTCGAAGCGGCGATCGGCGTGTACGGCGGCCTGCCCTCGGGTCTGCTCGCGATCGATGCGCTGGCGTCCGCGCAGCTGTTGCCCGTCGAAACCTTCGACGACCTCCGCGTTGCCGAGGACTCGCGGCACATCGGGGATGTGGCCCTTGGGCTCGGCATCGGTGCCCGCGTCGGCATCCTGAGGGAGCTCGGCCCGCTGCCTGGGCTTTCGATCAGCGTGATGCGGCGTGACCTGCCCGCACTCACATACGGCGACCTTCAGGCAGGCGACGGGTTCGAGTACACCGTCGATCTCCGGGCGACGAATCTTCGGCTCGTCGCGAGCAAGCAGGTGGCGGTGCTGGACCTTGCCGCCGGGCTCGGCTGGGACAGGTACACGGGCGACGCCTTGATCCGCGTCGGCGATTCATCCGTTCCGGTTGCCGGAGGAACGGCCGACGTGCCGGTAGAATTGCGCACCTCGCGCGCGTCCGCCTTCGTCAACGCCGGATTCAGCCTGTCGATTATCAGGCTCGTCGGCGAGGTCGGCTACCTGGGCGCCAAGGATCAGAATCTCGGCACCGAGTTCGACGACTTCGATCCCGCGAAGGGAACGTTCTTCGGAGGGGTGGGACTGCGGGTAGGCTTTTGAGCGAGCGAGCGCTCGAGCAGGCGGCGATGTCTCGTGCCCTGGAGCTCGCGTGGTCTGGCTGGGGGCGGGTTCAGCCGAACCCGCTCGTCGGAGCGGTGGTGATCGCGGCGGGCGAGATCGTGGGCGAGGGTTGGCACGCCGAGTTCGGAGGCGGACACGCGGAGCCGATGGCGCTCAGCGCCGCAGGCGAGCGTGCCCGCGGCGCCACGCTCGTTTCCACGCTCGAGCCCTGCAACCATCGCGGCAAGCAGCCGCCCTGTACCGACGCGCTCCTCGCCGCGGGCATTGGCCGGGTCGTCGCTGCCTTGTATGATCCGAATCCGGTGGCGGCCGGGGGTGCCGCTCGACTGCGAGCGGCCGGGGTCGACATCGAGATGGGCCTGTCCTCGGAGGCGGCCGCTTCCCAGAACGCGATATTCCTCCACTCCCAACGTGACCCAACTCGACCGTTCGTCGCGCTCAAGCTGGCCACGACCATCGACGGGCGGATCGCGGACGCCAATGGCCATTCGAGGTGGCTCTCGGGAGAGCAGGCACGCGAGTATGTCCATTGGCTGCGCGCGGGCTTCGATGCTGTCGCGGTCGGTGGCGTCACGGCACGGGCCGACGACCCATCACTCACGGTTCGCGGCGCGCTGCAGCCCAGAGTTCCCCCGCGGCGCGTGGTCTTCGCGGCCGATGGTGACGTGCCTCCGTCTCTCCGCCTGATCCGCACTGCCGGTGATACTCCGACGTTCGTGGTCGTATCACCGGCCGCACCTGTCTCACGCCTTGCACCGCTCGAGGCGGCGGGGGTCCAGGTGGTTCGCGCGTCGTCGCTGGCGGAGTCGCTGCGCGCGCTCCGAACCGGTGGAATCGGGTCGATGCTCGTGGAAGGAGGCGGGCGGCTGGCCGGGGCGCTGCTGACCGCGGGCCTGGTGGACCGCTACTACTGGGTGCAGTCTCCGCTGTGGCTCGGGATGGCCGGTGTGCCCGCCGTAGCCGGGTTGCCCAGCACCTCGCTGGCGGATGCCGCACGGTGGCGAGTTGCCGAACGTCGGACGCTGGGCGATGACTCCGTGCTGGTCCTGGATCGCCCGCTGTGACGGATTCCGACCGGCGCGTCTGCCCTCCGCGTGGGACCTGCCTGTGCGTCCGATACGACGGACGCATCCCGGGAAGGGAGCGCTAGTGTTCACCGGCATCATCACCGCGATAGGCCAGGTCAGCGGGCGCTCCCTGGGCCATCTGGGGCTGGAGCTCACCATCTCCGCACCGTACGAGGACGTGACACTCGGTGAGAGCATCGCCGTGGACGGTGCATGTCTGACCGTGCAAGGACGCGGGCCTGGCCAGTTCACGTTCCACATCATCAAGACGTCGCTGGACCGAACAGAATTCAGCACTTACGATGTTGGCCGAAAGGTGAACCTCGAGCGTGCCCTCCAGGCTGGGGATCGTCTCGGAGGACATCTGGTACAAGGCCACGTGGACGGAATCGGGACGGTGGAACGGGTCTTCGAGATCGAAGACGCACGCTTGCTCGATATCCGTACCTCGCCGCAGGTGGCCCGCGTGTCGGTTCCTCTCGGGTCGGTCACCGTCGACGGGGTGAGCCTCACGGTCAACGCCATCCCGGCGCCCGGCGTGATCCAGATCTCGCTCATTCCGTTTACCTTACAGCACACCACGCTGGGCGAGCGCCGCGCAGGAGACCGGGTGCATCTCGAGGCGGATACCATCGGCAAGTACGTCGCCGAGCTGCTGCGAGCCCGTGGCGATCTGGGGGCGTCATGAGCACCTTCGGCACCATCGAGCAGGCGATCGAGGACCTCCGCAACGGCAAGATCATCATCGTGGCGGACGACGAGGACCGCGAGAACGAGGGCGACCTGGTCTGCGCGGCCGAGCTCGCCACCCCCGAGATGATCAATTTCATGACGCTTCATGGGCGTGGGCTGATCTGCCTGGCGCTGACCGGGGAGCGCTGCGACCAGCTCGGCCTTCCCCAGATGACCGAGCGGAACACCGAAGAGCTCGCCACCGCCTTCACCGTGAGCATCGACGCCGAGCGGCGATTTGGTGTGACGACGGGCATTTCGGCTACCGATCGTGCCACGACGATCCATGTGGCGATCAATCCTGCCACCATCCCCTCCGACCTGCGACGACCCGGCCACATCTTTCCGCTTCGGGCGCGACCCGGCGGAGTGCTTCAGCGCGTCGGTCAGACCGAGGCCAGCGTGGACTTGGCGCGGTTGGCGGGGCTGGTTCCGGCGGGCGTCATCTGCGAGATCCTCAACGCCGACGGCTCGATGGCGCGCCGCCCCGAGCTGCAGGAGATCGCCCGCCAGCATCGCCTGACCTTCGTCACGGTGGCGCAGCTCGTCGCCTATCGGCTCCAGACGGAGCAGTTGGTCCACCGTGTCGCCGAGGCGCGCATCCCCACGGAATTCGGGGAGTTCACGATCATCGGCTATCAGAACGACGTGGACCGCGCGGAGCACATCGCGCTGGTGTATGGCGAGGTCGCCGGGCACCGCGACGTGCTGGTGCGCATGCACTCGAAGTGCCTCACGGGGGACGTGTTCGGCTCGCGACGGTGCGATTGCGGACCGCAGCTGCACCGGGCCATGGAGATGGTGGCGCAGGCGGGGCGGGGAGCGATCGTCTATCTGGATCAGGAAGGCCGCGGGATCGGCCTCCTCAACAAGCTGCGGGCGTACGCGCTCCAGGACGCCGGCGCGGACACCGTGCAGGCCAACGAGCGCCTGGGCTTCGCGCCCGATCTACGCAACTACGGCATCGGGGCGCAGATCCTTCGCGATCTCGGCCTCAGCTCCATCAGGGTGATGACCAACAATCCTCGCAAGCTCGTGGGCCTCGAAGGATATGGGCTGCAGATCAGCGAGCGGGTCCCTCTCATCACCGATCCCAACGGAGAGAATCGCGGATACCTCCAGGTCAAGCGCGACAAGCTCGGCCACCTTCTCGCCCACTGACCCGTGCCCGACTTTTCCCCTCGCCTGCGCGCCGTCGGACGCGTGGCGATCCTCGCCAGCCGTTATAACGAGCTGATCACCAGCAGGCTGCTGGAAGGCGCGCTCGCCTGCTGCGCGGAGGCCGGCGTGGAGCGCGGCGACGTGGACGTGCTCTGGGTCCCGGGGGCGTTCGAGCTGCCGGCGGCGGCGGCGGCCGTCGCGGGCACCAAGCGCTACGCCTGTCTCGTCGCCCTCGGCGCGGTCATCCGGGGAGACACGCCGCATTTTGAGTACGTGGCCGGCGAGGCGGCGCGCGGGCTCAATGCGGTGGCGGTCACCCATGCGCTGCCCGTGGGCTTCGGCGTCCTCACCGTCGATACGATGCAGCAGGCGGTGGACCGCGCAGGGGGGAGCGCCGGGAACAAGGGGCACGAGGCCGCGGCCGCCGCGCTGTTGGTGGCGGACGTCATCGCGCAGGTGCGGGCCATCGATGCTTAGGCCGGAGACGAAGAGCCGCGCGCGCGCGCTTCAACTTCTCTACGCATGGGAGCTCCTCGGCGGCCCGCCGGTGCCCTCGGTGGCGACCGGACTGTCCCGTCTGACCGGCCCCGAGCCTCGCGTCCTCGACCGCGCGGAGGAGCTGGCCCGGGGTGTCGTCGCGGACGTCGGACGGCTCGACGCGGACGCGGCGCAAGCCAGCGAAAACTGGCGCATGAATCGCATCGCCGTCGTCGAGCGAAACATCCTCCGTCTGGGCATTCTCGAGCTGCGGCGCGGCGAGGTGCCGCCCAAGGTCGCCATCGACGAGGCGGTGCGGCTGGCGCACTGGTTCGGCGGCGCCCGGGCGCCCGGCTTCGTCAACGGCGTACTCGACGGCGTCGCGCGCTCGCTCGGACGTCTGTGAACCTGCTCGTGGTCAACTGGCAGGACCGCGAGAACCCCCAGTCCGGCGGGGCCGAAATCCACCTGTTCGAAATTTTCTCCCGGTTGGCAAGCCGAGGGCACCGCGTCAGGCTGGTCTGCTCGGGGTGGCCGGGAGCGCCCGCGCGCGCGACGCTGGACGGAATCGAGATCGACCGCACCGGCAGCAGGCACAGCTTCGCGTTGCTCGGCCGGAGAGCGGTCCGCCGCGCCATTCGCGCCGAACGGCCGGACGTGGTTGTCGAGGACATGAACAAGCTGCCGCTGTTCCTGTCCGGGATGACCGCATTGCCGTTCTGCGCCATCGTGCCGCACCTGTTCGGCGAAACCGCCTTCGAGGAGGCGCCATGGCCCATGGCCGCCGCCGTCTGGGCGGCGGAGCGGCCGCTCGCGCGCGCGTACCGGCGGGCCGGCTTTCACGCCATCAGCGAGAGCACGCGCGACGATCTCGTCGCGCGCGGCGTACCTTCCGGGTCGGTGCGGGTGATCCATCCCGGGGTGGACGGCACGCGATTCGTGCCCGCCCCCGATGGTGGGCGCACGGAGCAGCCGCGCTTCTTGTACGTTGGACGGTTGAAGCGTTATAAAGGGATAGCGCTCGCGATCCGGGCGCTGGCCGCAGCACGCGTGCACCGCGGCGACCTCGCACTCGACATTGCGGGAACCGGCGACCACCGGCCCGAGCTCGAACAGCTCGCCGCCTCACTCGGGCTCGCGGAAGTTGTCCGCTTCCACGGCTTCGTCAGCGAGGCCGCCAAGATCGAGCTGTTGCAGCGGTCGTGGGCCAACGTCTTTCCGTCACCCAAGGAAGGGTGGGGCATCACGGTGGTCGAGGCGGCGGCGTGCGGGACGCCGTCGATCGCCTCGAACAGCCCCGGACTTCGCGACTCCGTGCGTGACGGAGAGACCGGGTTTCTGGTGCCGCATGGAAACGTCGACGCCCTCGCCGGGCGCATGCTGGAGCTCGCCGGGTCGCCGGCCGTCGTGGCCCGGTTGGGGCGTGGCGCTCGCCGCTTTGCCGAGGGGCTCACCTGGGACCGGACCGCCGCAGAGACCGAGCAACACCTCACCGACATTCTCGCCGGCTCGGCGCGAGCCTGAGCCAGAAGGAGCTTGCCATGCAGACCACGATCACCGCCCGGCACTGCGAGATTCCCGACGCCCTGCGCGAGCGCGCCCGCACGGTCGCCGAACGCCTCGGCGAGCTGGCCCACCGCCCGATCGAATCGTCGGTGGTGTTCGATACCGACGGCCAGCAGGCCACGGCCGAGCTCCGGCTGCACGCCGCACGGGGTGAAGTGCTGGTCGCCCACGGGGAGGCCGCGGATCATCGCACGGCGCTCGACCGGGCGGAGGAGCGGCTGCGCCGGCAGCTCGACAAGTCGGGCCCGCGCGCCCGCCGCTCGCGGGACATCGAGCCGCGGCTCGGCTGATGCTTCGCCTTCGCGACTTCGTCTCTCGCCGCGGCGAACCGCTCCAGATCGAGGCGCTCACGGGCGACCTCGGACTGGACCGCCAGATGCCCGAAGCTGAAGTCGCGAGCCCCGGTCTGGCCCTCGCCGGCTACACCGGGCGGTTCGCGCCCAACCGCATCCACGTCTTCGGGGAAACCGAGATCACCTACCTGAACTCGCTTTCGCCCGACGACCGCAAGGCGACGCTGCTCAAATTCTTCGGGTTCGATCTCCCCTGCATCTTCGTCACCAAGGGGCAGGAAGTGCCGCCCGAGATGCTCGAGCTCGCGCGGGCGCGCAGCGTGCCGATTTTCCGGAGCAAGCTCAAGACGGCCGAATTCTACCGGCGGATCAAGCCGGTCGTGGAGGAGGCGTTCGCGCCGCGGACGACGCTGCACGGCTCGCTGGCGGACGTCTATGGCGTGGGGCTGCTGTTCATCGGACGATCGGGAATCGGCAAGAGCGAGTGCGTGCTGGACCTGGTCGAGCGTGGCCACCGCCTCGTCGCCGACGACGTCGTCCAGGTGACCCGTCGCGGTAACGACGTGCTCATCGGCCGGGGGCACGAGCTGGCGGCCCACCACATGGAAATCCGCGGCATCGGCCTGATCGATATCCCGGCGTTGTTCGGCGTGCGATCGGTGCGCCAGCAGAAGCGGATCGAGGTCGTCGTGCAGCTCGAAGACTGGGAAACGGCCAAGGACGCGGACCGCACAGGTCTCACGCGGGAGGAGACGATGATCCTGGACGTGTCGGTGCCGCGCGTCGTGGTGCCGCTCAACCCGGGCAAGAATATCACGGTGATCTCCGAGGTCGTGGCGATGATGCACCTGCTGCGCTATTCCGGAGTGGACGTCGCCGCCGCCTTCAACGCGCGGCTGATCAAGCGGATGAAGGAACAGCGCGGCGTGCGGGAGTACCTGCAGGAGGACTATGAGTGAGGAGCTGCGCGGCGTGGTGGTCTGTCACGGGCGGCTGGCCGGCGCGCTCGTCGAGGCGGCCGAGCAGATCAGCGGCGTCACCGGCGCGCTGACGGCGGTGTCCAATACCGGATGCGATCGCGGCGCGCTCGAGGAGCGGGTGGCCGAGGCCGTAGGCCGCGGGCCCGCGGTGGTGTTCGTCGACCTGTCGAGCGGATCGTGCCTGTTTGCCGTGCTCAATCGACTGAAGGCCAACGCCACGGCCAAGACCGTCACCGGCGTCAACCTGGCCATGCTCGTGGATTTCGTGTTTCACCGCGCCCTGCCGCTCGACGAGGCGGCCGCGAGAGCGGCCATTTCGGGTGGCAAGGCCATCCGGGTTCCCTGATGCCGATCGTGCTCTCCCGCGTGGACGACCGGCTCGTGCACGGACAGGTCGTAATCGGATGGGGACGCCCGCTCGGCGTCGAATTCATCGTGCTGGTGGACGAGGGCGTGGCGGCTAGTCCCTGGGAACAGGATCTGTACCGGATGGCGCTGCCCCCCGAACTGGAGATTCGCTTCATGACGGTGGCCGAGGCCGGTCCGCTGCTCGGAGAATGGCAGGCGGCGACGAAGCGCGGCGTCATCCTCACCGGCGACATCCCGACGATGGCGGCGCTGCACCATGCCAGCCCCGCGGTCGTTCGGCGCATCAATCTGGGCGGTATCCATCACCGTCCCGGCCGGCGTGAGCGGCTGCCCTATCTCTACCTCACAGACGAGGAGCTGCGCGCGCTGGTGGCGCTCGAGGCGGCGGGAGCCGAGGTGACGGCGCAAGACCTCCCGACCTCGGCCCCCGTGGCTCTCCGGTCGTTGGCGTGATCGAGCTCGCGCCGCACACGGTGCTGCTGCTGGTGGTCTGGGGGGCGCTCGTCGGCATCGACCTCGTGAGCGTGCCTCAGGCGATGCTCAGCCGTCCGCTGGTGGCCGGTACTGTCGCGGGTTGGCTCGCGGGCGACGTCGAGGCGGGACTGCGAGTCGGCGCCATCCTCGAACTGTTCGCGCTCGACGTGCTCCCGATCGGCGCGGTCCGCTACCCGGACTACGGTCCGGCCACGGTCGTGGCGGCGGCGCTCGCGGCCGATGCGCCATGGGAGCTGGGGCTTGGCGTCAGCATCGGCGTGGCGCTCGTACTCGCCATCGTTGGCGGCTGGTCGCTGCAGGTGGTTCGCCGCTGGAACGCCCGGGCCATTCAGCGGCGCGCGGCGGCCCTCGCCGCGGGCGAGAGCGGCGCTATCCGCCTGCTGCAGTTCGGCGGGCTCGTCCGGGACCTCTGCCGTGCGGCACTGCTGACCGGTCTCGGGATGGCGATGGCGTGGCTGCTCGGACGCTGGATGCCGCTGGACCGGCAGACAGCAGTGGGGCTGACGCTCATCGCCATCGGCTCGGCGCTGGCCGCCGCGGCAGCCGGCGCGGTGCGGAGCGCGGGGCGTGGGACGAGGCTCAAGTGGCTGGCGGCCGGTGCGGTGGCGGGAATTCTGCTCGCGGTGCTTCGGTGACAGGGCGCTGGCGCGCGCTGCTCCGCCTGTTCGCGGTTCAGGGGACGTGGAACTACGAGCGGATGCTCGGAGTGGGGATGGGCTACGCCGCGGAGCCGCTCCTCGAGGATCTCAAGACCGTGGATCCGGTGCGGCACGGCGAAGCGGTCGTGCGGTCGACGGAGTTCTTCAACTGCAACCCGAACCTGGCCGGCCTGGCGCTCGGAGCTACCGTGCGAGCGGAGTACGAAGCGGTCCCTGGCGAACAGATCGCTCGGCTCCGCACTGCGTTGTGCAGCCCGCTCGGGGCGCTGGGAGACGAGCTGTTCTGGGCAGGGCTCGTCCCGGCGCTTGTCGGCCTCGCGCTGGCGGGCGCGGTGCTCGGCGCGGGCTGGTGGGCCATCTTCGGCTTTCTGGTGCTGTACAACCTGGTCCGACTGGGCACCGCCGTCTGGGCACTCCGGACCGGACTCGACGCCGGGATGCGGGTCGGCGCCGCGATCGGTGGCTCCTGGGTCCCCCGTGCCGTGGCCCGGGTCGGCCCCCTTGCCGGTGCGAGCGTCGGGCTGGCGGTGCCGGTGGTGGCGGGCTGGCTGTTGCGGGGGTTCGGCTGGAGCGGCGCCATCGGCGCCCTTGCGGTGGCTGCGGTCGGCGGAGCGGTCACACGGTGGTTCGGTCCGTCGCTCACGAGCGTCCGGTTCGCGCTGCTCGCGATGGGGCTGCTCCTGTTCTTTCGATGGATCGGCGTGTGATCGAGCGCCCGGCGACCATTGTCAATCAGGAGGGGCTGCATGCGCGGCCGGCGGCGCGGATCGTCCGGCTCGCCAGCAGCTTCGCGTCGGAGATCGAATTGTCGAAGGACGGCCTCGAGGTGAACGGGAAGAGTATCATGGGTGTGATGATGCTGGCCGCCGAGTGCGGGAGCGAGATCCTCATCCGTGCCAACGGTCCCGACGCAGAGCAGGCGGTGCAGGCTCTCGCCGACCTCGTGGCGAGCGGATTCGGGGAGGATTGACATGACCCGATTGCTGCGGGGCATCGGTGTGTCGCCCGGGGTGGCGTGCGCGCCGGCGTTTATCGTCCGGATGGACTTCCCGGAGGTACCGGACCGCGCCGTCAAGCCGGAGCACGTGGAAGACGAGGTCCGCCGACTTCGCGACGCCGTCGAGTACGTCGTCTCGCACCTGCAGGATCTCGGCCAGCGGGTGCTTCAGCGGGCCGGTCCGGAGGAATCGCGCATCTTCGACGCGCAGATTCTCATGGCGCAGGACGAAGACTTCCTGGCTTCGGTCGAGACGCTGATTCGCAACAATCAGCTCAGCGCGGAGACGGCGTACGAGTTCAAGGCGCTGGAGCTCCGGAACCTGTGGTCCGGCGCGGCTCGCCTGCGCGAGCGGCTGGCGGATCTGCACGCGATCCAGCTGCGGATGCTGAACCGACTGATGGGCGGCGTGGGCCACGAGCTGTGGTCGGTCCCCGCGGACGATCAGGTCATCGTGGTGGCGCACGAGCTGTCGCCAGGCCTCACGGTCCAGCTCGACCGCGAGCACGTCGTCGGGCTCATCAGCGAGGAAGGCACCCGCACCGCGCACGCGGCCATCCTCGCGCACTCGCTGGGCATCCCCGCAGTCATGGGCGCGGTCGGGGCGCTCCCGGCGATACCCCCGGGAATGATGGTGCTGCTGGACGGGCAGGCCGGCACGATCGTGCTCGACCCGACCCGCGACGAGCTCGAGGACGCGAAGACCCAGGTGAGTCGACGCCACCGGCTGGAGCTGCAGCTGGAGGCGGTGGTCGAATCGCCGGCGGTCACGCCGGCCGGACAGCCGATTACGCTGATGGGCAACGTGGATCTGCCGGAAGAGATCGAGACGGCGGTCCGGATGGGGGCCCAGGGTGTCGGGCTCCTCCGGACGGAGTTTCTGCTCACCGGCCGTGCGACGCTGCCGACCGAAACGGAACAGGCGGACTACTTCCGGCGTGTCGCGACGGCGTTCCGCGGTCATACCGTGGTGATCCGCTCATACGACCTCGGCGGTGACAAGTTCCCCGTCGCCTTCAAGGCTCCCGCCGAAGCCAATCCGTTCCTCGGTTGGCGCTCGATCCGGGTATGCCTGGACGAACCCGACGTGTTCCGGCCGCAAATCCGCGCGGTGCTGCGCGCGGCGCTCGATCGCGACATCCAGCTGATGCTGCCCCTGGTCACGCTGGTCGAAGAGGTGGAGCAGACGCGGGAGATCATGCTGGAGGAAGGGCAGGCGCTCCGGCGGGAGGGTATTCCTGCCGCGGAGTCGGTCCCGGTGGGCGTCATGATCGAGACCCCTGCCGCGGTGCTCATCGCGGATCGCCTGGCGGAGGTGAGCGCGTTCTTCAGCATCGGGACCAACGACCTGACCCAGTACACGCTCGCGGTGGATCGTGGCAACGCCAGGCTCGCCGATCGGTTTACGCCACATCACCCGTCGATCGTTCGCCAGTTGCACCAGGTGCTCACCGTCGGCCGCTCGGCTGGCATCCCGGTGAGCATCTGCGGCGAGATGGCGTCCGAGTCCCTGAGCGCCGTGCTGCTCCTGGGCCTCGGGTACGATCGGCTGAGCGTCTCGCCGCCCGCACTCCCGCTGGTCAAGTGGGTGGTGCGAACGGTACCGGAGCCCGCGGCGGCGCGCGCGGCCGAGTCTGCCCTCGCGGCGGCAAGCGCGGCGGAGGTGTCCGAGACCCTCCGCACGGTGGTCGGTGAGTACCTCGATGTGCGGCTGCTCGATCCCAACTCGACGTTGCCGGGGCGTGGACGGGTGGCTACCTTGCCACCCGGCAACACGTTGTAGCGAGCGTTCTTACCTTTCCTCCAACCACGGACTTGCGACTGATGGCCGCTCCCAAGCGACACGTCTTCACCTCCGAATCGGTCACCGAGGGCCACCCGGACAAGGTGGCGGACCAGATCTCCGATGCGGTCCTCGATGCCATTCTCTCGCGCGATCCGGCCGGCCGGGTGGCGTGCGAGACCCTGGTGACCACGGGGATGGCGGTCGTCGCGGGTGAGATCACGACCAAGACCTACGTCAACATTCCCGATCTGGTGCGCAACACGGTCGAGAACATCGGCTACACCGACGCCAGCTACGGCATGGACGGGCGCACGTGCGCGGTGCTCACCTCGATCGACCGCCAGTCGCCGGACATCGCGATGGGGGTCGACGCGGATGCCGAGAAGGCGCAGGGCGCGGGCGACCAGGGCATGATGTTCGGCTATGCCACCAACGAGACGCGCGAGCGCATGCCGATGCCGATCATGCTGGCGCACCGCATCGCGGAGCGTCTCGCGGCGGTGCGAAAGGGCGCGGACGGAACCGATCAGCTCGACTGGCTCCGGCCCGACGGCAAGTCGCAGGTCTCGGTGGAGTACGAGGGCGATCGGCCGGTCGCGGTCCGCACGGTGGTGGTGTCCACCCAGCATGCGGAGCGGAACGGCGGCCGACAGCTCGGGTATGGCACGATTCGCGAAGGGGTGATCGAGGGCGTCATCAAGCCGGTCCTCGAGCGCGCCGGTCTCGATCATCGCCGCACCAAGTTCCTGATCAACCCGACGGGGCGGTTCGTCATCGGGGGTCCCCATGGAGACGCGGGCCTGACCGGCCGGAAGATCATCGTCGACACCTACGGCGGCATGGCGCGCCACGGCGGTGGCGCGTTCAGCGGCAAGGACCCGTCCAAGGTGGACCGCTCGGCGGCCTACGCCACGCGCTGGGTGGCCAAGAACATCGTGGAAGCCAAGCTGGCACGCCGCTGCGAGGTGCAGATCGCCTACGCCATCGGTGTGGCCCGGCCGGTCTCCATCATGGTGCAGACCTTCGGCACCGGGGTGATGCCCGATGAGCAGCTCGAAAAGATCGTGGATGAAGTCTTCGACCTGACGCCGCGCGGCATCATTGACGCCCTCAAGCTCAAGCGGCCAATTTACGGAAAGACCGCGGCCTACGGCCACTTCGGCCGGAAGCCGTTCTCCGGAACGTATCAGGACAACGGCAAGCAGCAGAAAGTGGACTTTTTCACCTGGGAACAGGCCGATCGCGTGAAGGCGCTGGTGTCGGCCGCCCGGTAACCGCATCCATCCCAACGCGTCCCGCTGAACGAACACCTGAGGAGCGAATGAGCGCACCGACCACGATTGCCGACTACGATGTCAAGGATCTGGCCCTCGCCGACGAGGGCAAGCGCCGCACCGAGTGGGCCGAGCGCTCGATGCCCGTGCTCCGGCAGATCCGCGCTCGTTTCGCCAAGGAGCAGCCGCTCAAGGGCCAGAAGCTCTCGGCGTGCCTCCACGTCACCACCGAGACCGCCAACCTGATGAGCACGCTCCGCGCCGCCGGCGCCGAGATCGCGCTCTGTGCCTCGAACCCGCTGTCCACGCAGGACGACGTCGCGGCCCACCTCGTACGCGACCACGGCGTCCACGTGTACGCCATCAAGGGCGAGGACCACGAGACCTACTACGGTCATATCGCCGCCGCCCTGGCCTTCGGGCCGGACATGACACAGGATGACGGCGCCGACCTGGTGGGGGCGCTCCACATGATCGCGCTCAACCGGCTCGACGACCTGGCACCGCCGATCCGGAAGTGGGTCGAGGGAATGAACCAGGCGGAGCGCAAGGCGCTCGTCGCCCATGTGCGTGGCTCGACCGAGGAGACCACCACCGGCGTGATCCGCCTCAAGGCCATGGCCAAGGAGGGGATCCTGCAGTTCCCGATCGTGGCGGTCAACGATTCGAGCACGAAGCACATGTTCGACAACCGCTACGGAACCGGGCAGAGCACCCTGGACGGCATCGTCCGCGCCACCAATCTGCTGCTCGCCGGGAGCACCGTGGTCGTGGCCGGGTACGGCTGGTGTGGCCGCGGCGTCGCGAGCCGGGCGCGCGGCGCGGGTGCCCATGTGATCGTCACCGAGGTCGATCCGTTGCCGGCGCTCGAGGCGCGGATGGACGGCTACCAGGTGATGCCGATGGCGGATGCCGCGCCGCTCGGCGATCTATTCGTCACCCTGACGGGCAACCTTCATGTCGTCCGCCCCGAGCACTTCACGCGCATGAAGGACGGCGCCATCGTCGCCAACTCCGGGCACTTCAACGTCGAGCTCGATCTCGAGGGTCTCGCCAAGCTCGCCTCCGCACGCCGGGAGGTCCGCAACATGGTCGAGGAGTTCGTGCTGAAGGGAAAGCGCATCATGGTGCTCGGCGAGGGACGGCTGATCAATCTGGCCGCCGCCGAAGGACACCCTGCCAGCGTCATGGACATGTCGTTCGCCAACCAGGCGCTCGCGGCGGAGCTGATCGCCAAGGAGTGGAAGACGCTGGCCAAGGCTGTGCACCGCCTGCCCGCGTCGGTCGACCAGGAGATCGCCAGGCTGAAGCTGCAGAGCATGGGAATCGCGCTCGACACCCTCACGCCCGAGCAGGTCGAGTACCTCGCCAGCTGGGACGCTGGGACGTAATCGCTGGCGAGTGGTGAGCGGTGAGCGGTGAGCGGTCAGTCTCACACGGCCCACCGCTTACCGCGCTGCAGCCAGTCAGCGTTTCCGGCCTTCCGGAGTAACTTTCCAGCATGATCGAAGTCACCGTGGCCCACCTCGGCCTCGACCGCACGACCAATACCCCCGTCGTGATTCTCCGCGAAAAGGATGGCGCGCGCGTGCTGCCCATCTGGATCGGCCCCGCCGAGGCCAGCGCGATCGCCATGGAGCTGCAGGGAATGAAGGCGCAGCGTCCGCTCACCCACGACCTGCTCAAGCAGATCCTCGTGGGGCTCGGCGGGGATCTTCGTCGCGTGGTGATCAGCGCGGTCAAGGAGAACACCTATTTCGCCGAGCTGCTCATCCGCCGGGACGATCACGTCTTCCAGGTCGACGCCCGGCCGTCGGACAGCATCGCGCTCGCGCTCCGCATGCGCGCTCCCCTCTTCACCAGCGATCAGCTGCTCGACCAGAGCGGCGTCGAGGCGGATGAGCCGTCGCCGAACCCGTCGCTCGAGGCGGACAAGTTGAAGGAGTACCTCGAGCGCATGGATCCTCAGGACTTCGGCAAGTTCAATCCGTAGACTGACTCGTGTGAGCCGCGCCGTCGCCGGGTGCCTGGGAGGCGCGGCGTGGCTGCTCGCGGTCGCGAGTCCGCTCGACGCGCAGAGTGCCGTCGCGGAGGGTCGAGTCCTGCTGCCTCGGGTCAGCGATACGCTGGCCCTGCCGGGCATCCGGGTGCTCCTGCACCGGGTGGCACGCGCCGCGCAGGGCCCCCTCGACTCGGCGACCACGCGCGCCGGGGGGCGCTTCCGATTCCGCTTCCGCGCCGACACGTCGGCCCTCTTCCTGCTCAGCGCGCGGTACGGCGGGATCGAGTACTTCTCTGCGCCCGTTCACACCAACCCCGCTCGACCTGATACCGCAATACGCATCCTGGCCTACGACACCTCGAGCACGACCCCCATCGCGGTCGAGGCCCGACACATAGTCGTCCCGCGCCCGGGAGCGGACGGAGGCCGGGCCGTGCTCGACCTCATCGTGCTTCGGAACGATGGACTCTTCGCTCGAGTCGCCCCCGACTCGGCGCATCCCTCCTGGTCGATGGCGCTCCCCCCCGGGACTGGCGGGATGGAGGTGGGCGAGAGCGATCTGTCACCCGACGCCGTTCTGCGCGAGGGGGATACCGTCAAGGTCGTGGCGCCGCTCGCCCCTGGACAGAAGCAGCTGTCACTGGAGTACGCGGTCGCGCCGCCGCGCGGCCGGCTCGAGTTCGCGGCGGGCTCTGGTGAGACGCCGGTCAACCTTCTGGTGGAGGAACGCGACGTCCGGGTAAGCGGCGGCGAGCTGGTGCTGGCGGACAGTCAGGTCATCGAGGGGCGCAGCTTCCGTCGGTGGTCGGGTCGCGTTCCGGCCGGCGGCGTCATCACGGTGGCGTTCGGCGCCTCCACCGGGCCGCCGCCCGGTAGGATTCTTGCCCTGCTGGTAGGTGCGGTGGGTGCCGCGCTCACGTTTGCCGCCTGGAGACTCATGCGGCGGCCGCCATCCGGAACGGTCAGCGAATCGCGCGACGCGCTGCTCGATGCGATCGCCGCGCTCGACGCGCGCTACGCCGGCCGCGAAGCGGAAACGCCATCGGACGAGTGGGCCCGCTACACAACGGAGCGCGCCGCGCTCAAGGCTCGGCTCGAGGGCGCTCTTGCGGCCGCTGGTGGCAGCCGATACGTTTGACTCGCGTTACACAATCGACGACCGCGAACGGGGACGCTCGGAAACCGGTGTGACACCGGTGCGGCCCCGCCACTGTGACGGGCACGGCCAGAGCACGGCCACATCTTCGCTCCTACGCCACTGGGCAACCGGGAAGGCGAGCGAAGGCCCGAAGCCAGGAGACCTCTCCGTTCGCGCCACCAGTTGTACCCTCGGGGGAGGGTCGGTGGCGTGTAGACGGCCACTCCGCCGTCCTGCACCGCCTGTCCTGCACCCCGAGGATAGGCGGATTTTATTTTCAGGTCAGGCGGACGACTCCTCGCCTTCTCGGCGTTCCTCCTCAGCCTCGCGGCCTGCGGTAGGGCCGTGCCGGCCCGCCCGGACCTTTCGATGGTCGATGATGCCGGCGATACCGTTCAGGTCGCCAGCGTCGCCCGCAGGATCGTGTCGCTCATTCCTGCCACAACCGAGCTGCTCTTCGCCATCGGCGCCGGGGACGCGGTAGTCGGACGCACCGAGTGGTGCGACTACCCGGCTGCCGCCGCCAGGGTGCCGAACCTGGGCGACGGGATCAATCCCAATACCGAGGCCGTGCTCGCGAGCCGACCCGATCTGGTCATCCTGTACAACTCCGCGCAGAACGCCGCCATTGCAGGACGGCTTCGCTCGATGGGAATCGCCTCGCTCCGGCTCAACACCGATGCATTGAGCGACGTCGGCCGCGTTGGCCGAATCCTCGGTCGACTGACCGGTCACGTTCTCGCTGCCGACAGCATGGCGGCCGTCTTCGACACCGCTCTCGCGCACGCGACGGCTCCGCCCACCGGGCGGCGGCCCACGGTTCTCCTGCTCGTCTGGGAGCAACCTCCGATGACCATCGGCCGCGGCAGCTTTCTCGACGAGCTAGTGCAGCGCGCGGGCGGCGCCAACCTGTTCGCGGACGTAGTGTCCACCGCGGGCACGGTCAGCATCGAGGCCGTCGCGGCGCGCGATCCCGACCTCATCCTCACGACCAGCGCGGGGCCGGCCTCGTTCGCCGACCGCCCCGAATGGCAGGCGGTGCGAGCCGTGCGCCAGCGCCGATTTCTTCCGGTCACCGGCTCGGAGTACAATCGGCCCAGTCCACGGGCGCCGGCGGCAATCCGCGCGCTCGCCCGGCGGCTCCGGCCGGCACCATGAGACGCGTTTCCGTTGCGATCCTGGGAGTCGTCGTTGTCGCGAGTCTCGCCCTCGGTCTCGCCGCGGGGACCGTGCCGCTCTCGCCCGGGCAGGTCTGGGATGGACTCTGGCGGGGTGATTCGAGCGCCGGGGTGATCGTTCGCGATCTGCGCGCGCCGCGCGTGTTGCTGGCGTTCGCGGTCGGGGGGAGCCTGGCGGTCTGCGGCGCGGCGCTGCAGGCGATGATCCGCAATCCGCTGGCGGAGCCGTACCTGCTCGGTCTCTCCGGCGGCGCCGGACTCGGCGCTGTGCTCGCCATCGCGAGCCAGGCGACCGGGCCCTGGGCCGTGCCGCTCGCGGCGTTCGCCGGCGCGATCGCCGCCATCGCACTGGTCTACAGGCTGAGCCTGGTCGCGGGCCGCCGCCTCGATCCACGCGTGCTGCTGCTCTCCGGCGTCGTGGTCGGCTCGTTCGCCGGCGCGCTGATGAGCGCGATCATCGTTCTCTCCCCCGCTGCCGGGATTCGGAATGCCTTTCTCTGGCTGCTCGGCGGCTTCGGCGCCTCGTCGTGGCGCTCTCTCGCCGTCTTCACCGCGTACGCCGCGCTCCCCATGGCTACCATCGGGCTCAGCGCCCGACATCTCGATCTCCTGGCTCTCGGTGACGAGACGGCGCACCACCTGGGTGCCGATGTCGACCGCACCCGCCGCACGATCTACATCTGCACCGCCCTCCTCACAGCCGCGAGCGTCGCCACCTGCGGCATCATCGGATTCGTGGGGCTGGTCGTCCCGCACGCGGTTCGAACGGTCGCCCGCCCGCTGCATCGAACGCTCCTGCCGCTGGTCTTCATCGCTGGCGGCGCGTTTCTGGTGCTCTCGGACGTGGTTTCGCGGACGGTCGTCCGTCCGCTCGAGCTTCCCGTCGGTGTAATCACCGCGCTCGTGGGCGTGCCGCTCTTCGCGGTGCTGCTCCGGCGGACCTTGGCGTGATGCTCGAAGCGCGGGATCTGACCGTCCGGTACCCCGGAGCCCACCGGGCGGCCCTCGCCGGGGTCAGCTGCCGCGTCGGAGCCGCCGAGCTCGTGGCCGTCGTCGGACCGAACGGAAGCGGCAAGAGTACGCTGGTGCGTGCGCTCTCGGGCCTTGTGCGGCCGGACGAAGGGAGTGTCCTGGTGGAGGGCCGGCCGCTCGAGACGTGGAAACGTCCCGAGCTCGCGCGTGCCCTCGGCGTCGTGCCCCAACGCGAGGAGATCGTGTTTCCGCTCCTCGTCGCCGAGGCCGTCATGCTCGGGCGGTACGCGCACCTGGGCGCCCTGGAGGCGCCCCGCGCCGCGGACCACGCCGCGGTGCGGGCCGCGCTGGACCGGTGCGATGCGCACGCGCTCGCCGATCGATCGATCGACACGCTGTCAGGGGGTGAATGGCAGCGCGTCCGGCTGGCTCGCACCCTGGCTCAGGAACCGGGCGCGCTGGTGCTGGACGAGCCGACTGCCGCATTGGACGTCCGCCACGAGATGGAGATGCTGGAGCTCATCCGAAGCCTTGTCGACGGCGGGCTCGCGGGGCTCGTTGTCACGCATCAGTTGAACCTCGCCGCGCGGTACGCCGATCGGATGCTGCTGCTGAGCGAAGGGCGACTCGTCGCTCAGGGGCCGCCGCGCGAGGTGCTCGACGGTGACACCCTCCAGCGCGTGTTCGAGTGGCCCGTGGCCGTGACCACGTGGTGTGACGGCTCGCCGCAGGTCGTGCCGCTGCGTCCCGGCGAGCGCGCGCGGTGAGGCCATTCGGGCTCGCTGGCGTCGCTGCGCTTGCGGCGCTGATCCTCGCCACCCCAGGGGCGGCGCAGGGGCCGGCGCGTATCGTCGGCCGCGTGGTCGACGCGGTGTCACAGGGCCCCGTCGCCAGCGCGGAGGTCGGCGCGGGCGAGCTCCGGGCAGTGACCGGCATCGACGGCGCATTCGTCCTGGGCAACGTGCCACCGGGTCGGCTCGAGATTCACGTCCGAAGGATCGGCTATGCGCCCGTGCGCGAAGCGGTCGACGTCACGCCAGGCATCGAGCGCACCATTCGCGTCGCGCTCGAACCGCTGCCGGTGCGGCTGGACAGCCTGATGGTCGACGCCGCGCCGGGTGCGATCGCGATCGGCGGCCCCGATCTCGTGAGGCGGGGGGCCGACCTGGCGCGTGCGCTCGACGGCTGGGAAGGAATTGTTGTGCGCCGGGCAGGGAACGGACCCGCGGCGCCGCAGGTTCGTGGCGGTGGTCCGGACGAAGTGCTCGTCCTGGTGGACGGCTTTCCGGTGAACGACCCCTTCACGGGTCGCGCCGATCTGAGCCGCATCTCGAGCCGGGAAGTTGCTCACGTAACGCTCGTGCCGGGCGCGCAGGCGGTTCGAGCCGGCAATCGTGCCGTCGCGGGCGTACTCGTCGTCGAGACGCGCCGCGAGGCGCGCCCCGAGCTCTCGACGTGGGCCGGGAGCCATGGCGCTCTCGGCGCGCGGGCGGGCGTCTCGCTCGGGGCCGTCGGCGCCACGGCGTCCGCCGAGCAGTACGCGGACGGTTTTCCGTATCGTGTCCCGGACGTCAGGGGCGGTGGCGAGGGGCGGCGGGGGAACTCGGGGGGTGAGCAGTACACCTCGGCACTCACCGTCGAAGGACCGGTCGAGGTGGTGCTCCGAGGTTCATCGGCCAACCGCGGGCTCCCCGGCACGACCACGAACGCAACACCGTCCGCGCGTGCGTCGGACCGGTCGGTGCTGCTCGGCGCCCGAACGGCGGGACGACTGCATGCCGCCGGCTCGCTGCAATGGCTCGAGACGCGGGCCCTCGATCCCGCTCCGCCAACCGGCACTCCATACGATACCTACACTCAGGGTCTCGGCGGCACGATCGAGGGCGGGTACCGAGTGCCGTTCGGTCCGGCCGGCTGGCAAGGTACAGCGACGCTCACAGCGGAGGCACGCGGCAACCGATTCGCCGGGGACGGCGTTCAGAGCGGCGCGTCGTTCAGCCAGGGCACGGTTCGCGTGGAGGCGCAGGTTGCACGGGCTGTCGGCGCCTCCACGTGGAGTGTGGCCCCAGCGGTACGCGTCGACGTCTGGACCGGATCCACCACGCCCCGCGCCAGCGCGCGGCTGGATATCGGGTGGCAACGGGCGCGCACTTCCGCCACCCTGGCGGTCGGCAGCGCGGTCACGCCGCCCGTGCTGGCCGATCTCTTCTTTCGAGAAGGTGTCGGCGTGCGCCTCAATCCGGAGCTCCGCCCCGAGCGGGTGAGGTGGGAGGTGGAGGCCGGTGTCCGGCGTGAGCTTTTCGGGGGCAGCACCGTAGGCCTGAGGCTGTTCGCCGGGCGGGTGGCCGACCTGGTCGTGTGGGCGCCCGATTTCCGATTCATCTGGAGCCCGCGGAACTTCGACGTGCTCCGACGTGGCGGAGAGGTGACGGTGGCATGGCGGCCGCGGCCTCAGCTTCGGCTCGACGGCAGCGCCACCTACGCCGCCGTTACGTACGACGCGGCCGGCGGTGCCCAAGTGCTGTACCGGCCGCGAGTCACGTACGACGCCGCACTCGTCTGGTCGCCCGCGGCGTGGACGGCCGATATCCGGTGGCACCGCATCGGCCGCCGCTTTCCGAACAGCGCCGGCACCAATCCGCGAGACGCCTTTTCGCTGGTCGACGCGGGCCTCGAACGACGCCTCGGCCGCGGGCTGGCGGTCCGGGCGGACGTGCGGGACCTCACTGACCGCCGCGCCGAGTTTCTCGCCGCCTATCCGACCCCTGGTCGAAGCGTCGCTTTCACCCTCAGCATGGTGCTTCCATGATCCGTACTCGTCCGTTGACCGGCGGTCTGCTCGTCGCGCTCGCGCTGGGCTGCGCCGATACGACGGCCCCGCTGCCCGACCCTCAGGAGGTGCTGCTGGTGGTCAACAGCACCGCGAACACCTTGAGCATCATTCCCGTCGACGCTCCGAACTCGGCCGTGGAGGTGCCGCTCGGGGGTACGACACCGACGCCCGTGGGCGTGTCGGCGCGTGGTGCCATCGCCGTGGTGCCGCTCGGGCTCGACAACGCGGTCGCCGTCGTCGACCTCCGAGCCGGAGAGGTCATCCGGACGGTTCCGCTCCCGGACAACTCCGGCGCCACGGGCTCGGCCATGGTCGATGACTCGATCGCCTATGTCGGCAACCCCAACCTCAACACCGTGTCGCGGATCAACTATCGGACCGGAGCGAACTCCGAGGTGCCCGCCGGCATCTACCCGCAAGGCCTGATCTTCACCCGGGGCAAGGTGTTCGTGTTGAACGGCAACCTGGACGAGACCTTCACCGCTGCCGGGCCAAGCTGGATCACGGTCATCGATCCGGCCACCAACGCGCGTGCGGCCGGTGGCGATTCCATCCCGCTCACCGGCGAGGGCAATGCGGGTTTCGCCGACGTGGGTGCCGACGGGCTGCTCTACGTGATGAGCACCGGCAACTACTTCTCCGGTGAAGGCAGGTTGTCCGTGGTGGATCCGCTCAGCCGTACCGAGGTCGCGAGCTACGCCGGGCTCGGCACCGGCCCCGGCAACGTCGCGGCCGATCCTGACTCGCGCATCTTCATCAGCTCGTTCGCGGAGGGGGTCATGGAGTTCAACCTCGACAGCAACAAGGTCGTCCGCGGCGCCGGGCAGGGGATCACTTTCGCCTCGGGCAACTCGGCCGTCGCGGCGGATAGCAAGGGACGGGTGTACGGCATCGAGACCGGCGCATGCTCGGGCGGCGCGCCGGGCACGGCCCATGTGTTCGACGTCTCGCTGGCGCAAACCGGGACGATCGCGCTCGGCGAGTGCCCATCGGGCGCAGCCGTGGTGCAGATCCCCCCGGAGTGAGCCCTGGAGCGGCGCCTCGGCCGAACGGGTGGACGAGCGCCGCGGAGCTGGCCACCCATTCGGCGTGGCGCCGCCTCCGCTGGTTTCGCAGGTGTACGTGCCGTCGGCTTCAAGCCCTGGCACTATCTTTATTCGATGGGCCTGGTCATCACCCCGGCGATCGTGCTCTCCGCGCTGCGCTACAGCGAGACCTCCAAGATCGTGAGGCTCGCCACGCGTGAGCACGGGGTGCAGAGTGCCATCGCGAAGGGTGCGCTGCGCCCGAGGAGTCGGTTCGGCGCGTCGTTGCAGGTGCTGAGTGAAGGGCAGGCCCAGTATCTGGCCAAGGAACATCGGGAGCTGCACGTGCTCACGGCGTTCGATCTCCAGCACCTTCACGTCGGGCTCGCCGAAGACCTAGGCCGATACGCCACCGCCTCCGCCCTGGCCGAGGTGATGATCCATTTCGCTCCCGCCGATCCGCATCCCGAGAGTTACGACCTCTTTCGGGACGGCCTGCGCGCATTGGAAGTGTCGCCCGCCGGCGAAGCGGAAGCGCTCGGCTTTCGGGCATTATGGCACCTCGTCAGCGTGCTCGGCTTCGCGCCCTCGCTGGACGCGTGCGTGCGCGACGGCACGCTGCTGCCCGAGATCGGCACCTTGCCGTTCAGCACGCGAGAGGGCGGCGCGCTCTGCCCCGCGTGCGCTGCCCAGCACGGGGCCACACAGCTTCCGGCGGCAGCGCGGGCCGACTTAATGGCGCTGCTGGACCCCGACGCCGCGCTGCCGTCGCTCGATGAACGCCACGGAGCGGCGCACCGGCGATTGCTCGCGCGATATGTCCGCTACCATCTGGGCGAAGGCGCCGAACTGCCGGCGCTCGAGTTCTGGCTCCGGCGCCCCTGGGTGGCGGCATGATCGTCGGCACCGCCGGCCACATCGATCACGGGAAGTCCGCGCTGGTGGCGGCACTCACGGGTCGGCCCATGGATCGGCTGGCCGAGGAGCAGCGGCGCGGTATCACCATCGATCTGAATTTCGCTCCGTTGGACCTGGGGAGCAGGGGAGTGGCGGGAGTCGTCGACGTTCCGGGCCACGAGGACTTCGTGCGGACGGTGGTGGCAGGGGCGTCGGGCATCGACCTCGCCTTGCTGATCGTGGCCGCCGACGAGGGGCCGATGCCGCAGACCATCGAGCATCTGGCAATTCTGGAGCATCTCGGCGTCCCTGCCGGCATACCCGTGGTGACCAAGGCGGACCTCGTCGATGGCGACTGGCTCGCGCTCGTGCTGGCGGAGCTGTCCGAGTGGCTCGCGCGCTCCCCGGTGGCCTTCGATCCACCCCTCGCAGTCTCGGCGCGGACCGGGTTCGGCGTGGAGGAGCTGCGCGCGCGGCTGGTGGCACGGGCAGCAGGGCTCGCGCCCCGCTCGGGCGGAGATCTGTTCCGCATGCCCGTGGACCGGGTGTTCTCCGTCGCGGGGGTGGGCACGGTGGTGACGGGCACGGCTTGGTCTGGGCGAATCGGGGTAGGGGAGACGGCGTTGATGCTTCCCGCGGGCATCACCGCCCGGGTCAGATCGATCGAGAGCCACGACCGCGCCTTGGAGGAAAGCCAGGCCGGCGCCAGGACCGCGGTCGGGCTCGCCGGGCTGGAGCGCGAGCAGGCACGGCGCGGCACCTGGCTGGTAGCCGCGGGCGACGCCTGGCGGCCCACCGGAGCGCTCGACACCGAGCTCGGGGTGGGAATGGATGCACCTCGCCCGGTCGCGCCGCGGAGCCGAGTGCGGGTGCTGATCGGTACCGCGGAGATCCTGGCCCGGGTCCAGGCATCGGAGCCCATCCGTCCCGGGGAGCGAGGCGTCGCGCGGCTCGTGCTCGAAAGCCCGGTCATCGCTCGTGCGGGCGACCGGTTTGTCATCCGGAGCTACAGTCCGGTGGCAACGATCGGAGGAGGACGCGTGCTGGATCCTCAGCCGCCGCGGCGGCGGGAACCGTGGCCCGCCGGTCTTACCTCCGAGCTGCCGGCCGAGCGGTTCGCCGCTCTGCTCGAGCGACGGCCATGGGGAATCGCGGCGGAGGAGCTTCCGATTCTTCTAGGCGTGCCGGGCCCGCACGCTACCGCCGTGGCGCATGCGTCTCCGCTGGCGACGCTCGTCGGCGACCGCTGGGTCAAATTCACTACGCTCCGTCGGATCGGCGAGCGGGCACTGGCGTCGCTCAAAACGTTTCATCGCGCCCAGCCGAGCGAGCGTGGCATTCCGCTGGAGACGCTCCGCCACGGTCTGCGCGCGCCGGAGGCGGTCGTCGAGCGTGCGCTGAACGATCTGGCCGCCGCCGGCCGCATTCGGAGGGCCGATGGACTCGCGATGCTGTCCGGCTTCACCCCCAGGGTCGAGGGCGGTGACGCGGAGATCGACCGGATCATCCGGATTCTCGAGGAGGCGGATTTGAGCCCGCCAAGTCTCCTCGAGCTCGAGCTGCGGACCGGGCGCCGGGACATCGCGGCCATTCTGCGCCTGGCCGCGCGGACCGGGCGCGTGGAAGCGGTGGGCCGCGAGCGCTACTACGCGCGCGCTCCGCTCGAGCGGTTCACCGAGGCGCTCGGTGAGCTGGGCCGCCACGGCATGATTGCGCCCGGGGCCATCAGGGATCGGTTCGGCATCAGCCGCAAGTACATGATCCCACTCCTCGAGTGGGCCGACGCCAAGGGGATCACCGAGCGGATCGGCGAAGGACGGCGGCTCCGGAACGCTTGACACCCCGGGTTTTGAACGGCCATGTTTCGAGGAGTCACTCGCATACTTATTCACCACGTCGCCCGATTCGCGTGGAGGTGCCCACCGTTCGACATATCGTTTGCTGAGGAGCGCCCATGGTCCGCTTGGTGTGGCCGGGGTGGTGGCTCGGGCTGCTGGTGGGCGTCGGAACCCCGGTGGCTGCGCAGGCGAACGTTGCACCGCCTCGCGTGGAGCTGAAGGAGAACTACCCCAATCCGTTTTTCCCGACGACGACGATTCCGTTTCTGATCTCTCAGGAGGTGTGCGCGAAGGGGCACCAGCCGGTGGTAAGTCTGAAGATCTACAACGTCCTGGTGCAGGTGGTGGCGATCCCGGTCTTGACGAATGGCGCGGGGGCCCGCCCGGCACAATCGGAGCGCCTGGACAGTCTCCGATTACGCTGCGGACAGTACCACGCTTATTGGGATGGGAAGTATCTGGACGGGCGAGGCGAGGCGACGCCGGGCGTGTACTACTGCCAGCTCACGGTCGACGGCGAGCGGTTCACCCGGAAGATGATTGCGCAGCGGCGAGTCACCAGCCAGCAATGAGGGGCGGCCCATATTGGCCGCCCCTTTTGCGCAACGTGGCGTCCGCCTGTCAATGTGGCAGAATCTTCGGGTATGCCGGTTGCTCACCCGACGGACATTCGAAGACTATACTCTGGCACAGCAGGCGGAACACAAGGGACAACGATGATTCGACCGGACCGTTTGACACTCAAGGCGCAGGAGGCTTTCCGCGACGCGGGCGAGATCGCTCGCCGCCGGGGCAATCCCGTCGTGAACGACGCGCACCTGCTCGCGTCGCTGCTGGCGCAGCCCGAGGGCGTCGTGCAACCGCTGCTTCAGAAAGTCGGCTTGAACGTCAGCGCGCTCGTAGCATCGCTCGAGCGCGAGCTCGACCGTTTTCCGCGCCAGGAGGGCGGCACCGCCGAGCCCACGCTGAGCCGCGAGCTCCACCGAGTGTTCGATCGGGCCGATGCCGACGCCTCGAAGCTGGGCGACACCTACGTCTCGACCGAGCACCTCCTCGTGGCGCTGGCCGAGGAGAAGGGTACCGCCTTTCGCAGCCTGTTGGGCGAGCACAACCTCGGCGCGGACGACCTGGGCGCTGCACTCCTCGAAGTGCGCGGGTCTCACCGAGTGACCGACCAGTCGCCGGAGGAGAAGTTCCAGGCCCTGGAGCGCTACACCCGCAATCTGACCGAGCAGGCCCGCCGCGGAAAGCTGGATCCCGTCATCGGCCGTGACGAGGAAGTACGACGCGTCATGCAGGTGCTATCCCGGCGCACGAAGAACAATCCCGTGCTGATCGGGGAGCCGGGGGTCGGCAAAACGGCCATCGTGGAAGGGCTGGCGCAGCGCATAGTGCACGGCGACGTACCGGAGTCGCTCCGGAACCGCGAGCTGGTGGCGCTGGACATCGGACAGCTCCTCGCGGGCGCGAAATTTCGGGGTGAGTTCGAGGAGCGACTCAAGTCGGTCGTGAAAGAGCTCACCGAGAGCGAGGGCAAGTACGTCACCTTCATCGATGAGCTCCATACGATCGTCGGCGCGGGCGCGGCGGAGGGCGCCGTGGACGCGAGCAACATGCTCAAGCCGCCCCTGGCGCGTGGCGAACTGCACGTGATCGGCGCCACGACCCTGGACGAATACCGCAAGCACATCGAGAAGGATCCGGCGCTCGAGCGGCGCTTCCAGCCGGTGCTCGTGGGTGAGCCCAGCGTCGCGGACACCATCGCGATCCTCCGTGGCCTCAAGGAAAAGTACGAGGTGCACCACGGCGTCCGGATCACCGACAACGCCATCGTGGCCGCTGCAACCCTGTCGGATCGTTATATCGGCGATCGCTTCCTGCCGGACAAGGCCATCGATCTCGTGGACGAGGCCGCCAGCCGGCTGCGCATCGAGATCGACAGTTTGCCCCAGGAGATCGATGAGGTCGAGCGCCGCATCGTGCAGCTCCAGATCGAGCGGCAGGCGTTGCTCAAGGAAAAGGACAAGGCCGCGGTCGAGCGACGGGACGCGCTCGAGGCGGACATCGCCGAGCAGCGCGAGCGCGCCAACGCCATGAAGGCGCAGTGGCAGGCCGAAAAGAGCAGCATCGGGGATATTCAGCAGGTCCGGGCCGAGATCGAGCAGCTGCGGCTCGAGATGGACCAGGCTACGCGCCGGGGCGACCTCCAGCGTGCTGCCGAGCTGCAGTACGGGCGGATTCCCGAGCTCGAGCGCAAGCTGGTGGCCGACGAGCAGCGGCTCCAGGAGGCGCAAGCGCAAGCACGATACCTGAAGGAAGAAGTCGACGCGGAGGACATCGCCGACATCGTGTCCCGCTGGACGGGCATCCCGGTGAGCCGGATGCTCGAGAGTGAGCGGGAGCGTCTGCTCAAGCTCGAGGAGGAGCTGGGGCAGCGGGTGATCGGCCAGCGCCTGGCGGTCACGGCGGTGGCCCACGCCGTCCGGAGGAGCCGCGCCGGCCTGGGCGACCCCAATCGGCCGACGGGCTCGTTCATCTTCCTCGGCCCGACCGGGGTCGGAAAAACCGAGACCGCGCGGGCGCTGGCGGAATTCCTGTTCGACGACGAGCGGGCGATGATCCGCCTCGACATGTCGGAATACATGGAGAAGCACTCGGTGGCGCGCCTGATCGGTGCGCCACCCGGATATGTCGGCTTTGAGGAGGGCGGACAGCTGACGGAGGCGGTGCGTCGCCGACCCTACAGCGTTCTGCTGTTCGATGAGATCGAGAAGGCGCACCCGGACGTCTTCAATGTACTGCTGCAAATACTCGACGATGGGCGCCTGACGGACAGCCAGGGCCGACTGGTGGATTTCCGGAACTCGGTCATCATCATGACGAGCAACATCGGCGGCCAGATCATCGTGGATGCCGGTGCACAGGCCGACGACACGGCCTGGGCCGGCGTGGAGCAGCGTGTGCGCGACGAGCTCCGCAACCACTTCCGACCCGAGTTCCTCAACCGCGTGGACGACATCCTCGTCTTTCGACCGCTCGATCGGGACGACTTGGCGCGTATCGTGGACATCCAGCTCCGCCAGTTGGAGGAGACGCTGGCCCAACGGCACATCCGGCTGGAGGTCACGCCGGAAGCGCGTGAACTGGTGGCAACCCAGGGCTACGATCCGGTGTACGGCGCACGTCCGCTCAAGCGGGTGATCCAGCGTGAGCTGCAGAATCCGATGGCGCTCGAGATCCTGGGCGGAAACTTCGGCGACGGCGATACGATCCGGGTCGAGCGCGCCGGCGAGCATCTGCGATTCGTCAGAGGGTCGGCGGTGCCGGAGCGCGCCAGTGCGTAGGGGCACGCCGTCGCCCAGCGATCTTCACGGAATGCAGGCCGCGCTGAGGCTGGCGCGCGCGGCGTCGGTCCGCGAGGAGATTCCCGTCGGTGCGGTCATCGTCGCCGACGGGGAGACCCTCGGCGAGGCGCACAACGAGACCGTCCAGCGCCGAGATCCCACGGCGCACGCCGAGCTGCTGGCCATCCACCGCGCGCTGCACAAGGTGGGCGAGGACCGCCTGCCGTTGGCCACGCTGTACGTCACGCTCGAGCCCTGCGCGCAGTGCGCGGGCGCCATCGTCCTGGCAAAGATCGGTCGCGTGGTGTACGGCGCGCAGGACCTGCGAGTCGGCATGGCCGGCTCGGTCTACGATCTGCTGCGCCATCCACGGCTCAACCATCGGCCCGAGGTCGTCGGTGGACTCATGAGCGAGGACTGCGCCGATCTGCTGAAGCGATTCTTCCAGAGCCGGCGATTGACACTCTGAGGGCGCCTTCGTTCCGGGAATTGCGTTCCGCAATTCCCGCGGCGGCTTGCCGCGTGCCTTCCCAGGCCCGCGACCGCGGACTCAGGATTTCCTTACCCCTGTGCTGGCACCCGCCTTGCTTTTTTCCGGGCGCCGGCGCCTTCCCCGCGTGCCGGCTCCACCCCGGTCCGCGAGTCCAATCTGCAGCGACGCCGCTTTCTGAAGAGCGCCTGTCTCGGCACGGCCGGTCTGGTGAGCGGCTGCGGCAGGGCGCTCACTCTCGCCCCGGAGGATCCTGTGCTCCCGCCGCTCCCCGCGGCGATCGGACCCACGATCCAATTCACCACCGGGATCGAGAACAGCTCTCCACTGCTGCCTGACGGACGGCGGGTCGACCAGCTCACCCGGTGCGGACACCATGAGCGCTGGCCGGAGGATTTTGCCCGACTGGAGGCGCTCGGGATCGGAACGGTGCGCTATGGACCCGCGCTGTTCCGCGCGCACCCGGGACCGGACCGCTACGACTGGTCGAGCTGCGATGCCCAGATGGAGGCGCTCCGCGTCTCGCGCATCACGGTAATCGCCGACCTCTGTCACTTCGGAGTTCCCGACTGGCTGTCCGGGTTCGACGACCCCGCCTTCCCCAGTCAGTTTGCATCGTACGCCGGTGCCTTTGCGCGGCAGTATCCCTGGGTGCGGCACTATACGGTCATCAACGAGCCGTACATCACGGCGCTCTTCTCGGCATACTGGGGCTGGTGGAACGAGGCGGCGACCGGGATGTTGGCCTTTGCCCGGAGCCTGGTGAACATCTGCCGGGCCCACGAGCTCGCGGTGGCCGCCATCCTCGCCGAACAGCCCGAGGCGGTAATTCTCCAGACCGAGTCGGCCGAGCGGTACACGCCCGCCGACTCGAGCACGGGCGCCGCGGCGCAGACCGCGCTGTGGAACGAGCTGCGCTACGCCGCGCTCGACCTGACGCTGGGCCGGATGCCGTCCGCCGCGGTGCGCGGTGTCCTGGCGAGCGGCGGGCTGACGGACGATGATCTGAATCGGTTTCGATCGTTCGGTGGCGGCCGCGAGCGGCGATGGCTCGGCATCGACTACTACGACACCTGCGAG
Source organism: Gemmatimonadales bacterium (assembly GCA_035526925.1). GTDB lineage: Bacteria > Gemmatimonadota > Gemmatimonadetes > Gemmatimonadales > GWC2-71-9 > CAVVWJ01. Next base: position 816 of record DATLBL010000052.1, on the reverse strand, counting down.
CAGCGCGTGCACGCGGACGGACATCGCTCCATCGCGCCGGTACGGGTCGGCCTCGCGGCGGTGGCGCAGCCATACCATGCCCGGTACGGGCTGCCGCTCTACCTCTCGGAAACCAACGAGAGTGACGCCCGGGCCGTCGACTGGCTGCACGAGATCTGGAGTGAAGCGCTGCTGCTGCGCACGGCAAACGTGCCCGTCATCGGGTTCACCTGGTACGGACTGACGGACTCCGTGGACTGGAAGTATCTGCTGCGCGAGGATCGCGGCCACGAAGATCCGATCGGCCTCACCGATCTCGGTCGGAATTTGCGGCCGGTTGGCACGGCGTACGCCGAGCTCATCGCCAAGTGGACCCCGGCGCTTGCGATGGCGCCGGCCGGGCGCGTCCAAGTGGGTCTGAGTTAGCGGAGGACCGCGTCGGGGGATCACGCTGCTCACGGCCGTCGCGCACGCGACGGCCGTCGTCACTTCTGCGACAGCGTGCGGCGCTCTTGCCCAGCAGTCGTTCTTGTTTCACACAGTGGCCAGGCGACCTCGCCTGAAATCAGCAGGCGGCCCGGTTCCATCATCCCCTCGCCGACCTCGCCAACCAGCGCGGAGTTACGACATCTGCTCCGTAGCGCGGAAGGCAGGGTAGTCGGATAAGTTGGGGGGTGAGCGCTGCCAGCCCCGAGAGGTCGGGACCCCCGCTGGTCCCGCTCCGCCGCGCGATGAGCGAAGTGCGCGCGGCGGCGGCGCTCGCGCCTGCCCGGCCGGCATACATGGCGGGACTGCGCGCGGCACTCGCCACCGTCGTGCCGCTCGCGATCGATCACG
>DATLBL010000051.1:0-3607 GCA_035526925.1 Gemmatimonadales bacterium | reverse complement strand
TCCTCCGACACCACATTGGCCAGTACTCTAGCCTCGAAGGCGTCGGGATAGCCGGGCACCGCCGCGAGCTTCCGCAGCACCTCGCGGGTGTACTTGCCTGCGGGCACAGCTTCGCCCGCCAGCACGAGCTTGGCGCCCGGCCGGGCGAGATGCTCGAGCCGTTCGATGCGGGCCGGATTGGCTCTGGGCAGGATGAGGATGAGGCGGTTACCGGCGAACACCGGCGTCTCGCCCTCGACGAGCCGCTTCGCCTTGGCGTAGTCCATCCATCGACGGTCGGCCGAGGCGAAGACGTCGGCCGACGCACCCTGCTCGAGCTGGAAGGCGAGCTGCTGCGAGCCGGCAAAGTTGAACCGGATGGCCGTGCCGGGATGCCGCGTCTCGAAGGTGTGGCCGAGCTCGGTGAAGGCTTCGGTAAGTGAGGTGGCGGCATACACCGTGAGCGGGTCACCAGAAGGGGGCGCGAACGCGGGAGCCCGCGCCACGCCGATGCCAGCAGCCACGAAGAAGCCGAGGAGGGCCAGCCGGTGTAAGCCGTTCATTGCGTGGTGGCGCCTTTCGCGATCCTGACTTCCGTAGGCCTGTGGCGAGCGCCACGTTGCCGCCGTCCTTAGCGCGCGCCACGTTGCCGCCGTCCTCATGCGGGCGCCAAGCTGCAATTCGGGCCCGCCGTCAGATGCCGTCCCGACGGATGCCGGTCATTTTCTTTACGAACCTGTGATTCCTATCTTACCCGCATCGCCAACCAAAACTTATCCTCGTAAAGCTCTGTCCGCGCGCGGGCAACGCACGCCGTGCGACGCCAGCCGATTCGCCGCGAGCGCCCACCTAACTATCTTGAGGACTCAGCCCAAGCGCGCACGATCGAAGGAGCAGGCATGACCGAATCACGAGGCCGCCAGGCTCGCCTGAAACCCGGGTTGGGAAAGCTCTATCCCGGGCTCGAGGCTGGAGCGTGGCGCACGGTAGAAGATCTGCTGCGGCACGTCGCCATCCTGGTGGAAAAGCGGCTGGCGGATCCGCGTACCATCACTGGAGAGCGCCTGCTGCGCGAGGATCACTTCGAGTTCCGTGGGGATTCCGCGCGTCCCGAGGGATGGCCGGTGGACCTCTCCCGTATGGCGGATGCCGCCGCCGAGCCGCCGGAGGGCGCGGGCGGCGCTCCTGGCACTCACCCGCGACCTGGAACCCGATGACCACTCCGCTGCCGCGCCCCGAGCCGGCGTGACGCCAAGCGACCGCTGGCGCGCCTCACAGCTCGACCGCCGCACGCTCGAGCGCATCGAGTACCGCCGTACGGCTCCCGGGCTGCTCGTCATCGACGGATGTCGCTGCGCCGTCCGCGACCTGGGGCCGGGCGGACTGCGCATCGAGCCCGCGCCGGCCGGCCGCGTCTGGCAGCACGACCAGGAGATCTCCGGAACGCTCATGCTCCGCACCGGCGAGCCGATCGCCGTGCGGGCCCGGATCGGACGGATCGATCGCGCGGGGCTCGCGCTCTTTCCCGAGGGCGACGAGTGGCCCTCCCGCGCGGTCATCGAGCGCGAGCGCACCACGCTCATGCAGCACCCCCGCGAGCGCCGAGGCGCGCCTCGCCTCCCCATCCCGAGCCGGGCGCCGGGTGCGCCGGGCCCGGCCACGCCGCTTCGCGACGTGAGCGCCACGGGATTGCGCTATGTGCTCACCGCCTCCGAATCCGCTCCGGCCAACGGGAGTCGGATCGAGGGGATGCTGCAGGTTGACGCGGAAACGGTGATCGAGGTCTGCGGGCGGGTGGTGCGGCACGAGGGCCGGGAGATCGCGGTCGCCTTCGATCCGCCCGGGCTCGATCCAACGGTCCTGGCCGTCCTGCGACAGCGTTTCTTTCAGCCGGCCGGGGCGAGAAGGCACGGTCGGTAGGGAACGCGCGAGCCTCCAGCCGATGCAAGTGGTCCTGCTCCTAGCCTCAGCGCGGCGCCCCAGATAGTTCTGGGCTAGAACTTACCTGCTGCCCCACCATGCAAAAGCGATCCAGATCGTCAGCGTGAGGCCGACGAACGCAGTCACCAGTACCGCCCCTTGAATGTACGGATGCAAGCCGAGCATGAGGCCCTCCCGTGAGATGCGAGTCGATCCGGGGGCGACCGCGCTCGGGCGCCGCCGGGCCTCTCCACGACGAGGGCACTGCGAGAACACGGCAACGGTAACGCCTCGCTCTCCTCGCTGCTGTGACGGACGCCTGCCCCGCATGGTAGGTCCGATCAGTAAACATGTCTTGACAAGTTTTCTTGTCGGCTGCATGTTCGAGCATGCCAGCCGTCTCAACGCCTGACCCTCTGCATCTTCTCCGCGAGCCGCGACAGGCCGCCGCGCTCCTCAACCCCGAGCGTGCGCGCCTGTTGGGTGCGCTGGTGGAGCCGGCATCGGCCGCAGGACTGGCCCGGCGGCTCGGTCTTCCGCGCCAACGGATCAACTACCACCTGCGCGAGCTCGAGAAGGAGGGTCTGGTCACCCTCGTCGAAGAGCGCAGGGTGGGGAACTGCATGGAGCGAGTGGTTCGCGCGTCCGCCCGGTCCTACCTCATCAGCCCCGAAGTGCTCGGCGCCGTCGCCGCCGACCCGTCGCGCATCGCCGATCGCTTTTCGGTGAGCTATCTGGTCGCACTCTGCGCCCGGGCCATTCGCGAGCTGGCCTCGCTTCGTGACGGCGCCGACAGGGCAGGCAAGCGGCTCGCGACGCTGAGCCTCGAAGCCGAGATCGGCTTCGCGTCGGCGGAGCGGCGCTCCGCGTTCGGGGAGGAGTTGGCGGAGTGCGTCGCGCGTCTGGTCGCCAAATACCACTCGGACGGCGCGCCTGGCGCCCGCCGCTTCCGGCTCTTCGCCGGCGTTCACCCGATCGTCCCGGACCCGGATGCCCGTCATGAATCCCACTGAGATCGACGCCGTCGCCGCCGACGCTCGGCCACCCGCGGTCGTGAGCGTCGAGGTTCCCGCGCCACCCGACGTCGTCTGGCGCACCTTAACCGAAGCCGAGGAGCTGACGCGCTGGTTTCCCTTGAGCACGCAGGTGGCCTCGGGGGTGGGAAGCTCGGTCTGGCTGGTGTGGGACGAGCAGGCCCCCTGGAAGATGGAGATCGAGCTCTGGGAACCGCCTCGCCACCTTCGATGGGTCGAGCACAAGCAGGACGCCCGGGGTCGGCCGGTTCAGCTCGCCGCGGACTTCTACCTGGAGGCCAAGGGTGGCGCGACGGTGCTTCGAGTGGTGCACTCCGGCTTCGGTCGAGGGGCGGAGTGGGATGAGGAGTACGAGGGTGTGCGGAAAGGCTGGGGCTACGAGCTCCGCGCGCTTCGTCACTACGTGCGCCATCACTTCGGCCAGGACCGCACGGTTGCGTGGGCACGCGTGGTCACCCCCCTTTCGGCAGCCGAGACGCATCGGCGCGTGATGGGCGCGGGCGGACTGGTGCAGCAGGGTACGGTCGCCGGGCTGGTCGAGGGCGACCCCTATCGCATCGTCGCCGCGAGCGGTGAGCCGCTGGAGGGAACGGTGGTCCGCCACCTGCCCGAGCTGGAGTTCAGCGCAACCGTGGACAATTGGAACCGGGCGCTGCTGCGCCAGATGTACTGGG
>DATLBL010000050.1:0-11407 GCA_035526925.1 Gemmatimonadales bacterium | reverse complement strand
GAGGCGCACCAGCTCGCCGGCCCGAAACGGGAGGATCTTGTTGGCCATGAACCCGATCGCGACCGCATGCCAGAGCGGAAGCGCAGGCAGGGGACCACCGGCCGCATCGCGTAGGAGCAGGCGCCAGCGGATGAGTCGCACAGGGTAGGTGAGCGTGGCGAGCACGACGGCTCCGACGAGCGGAACCAAATGGGCATTCCGCAGGTGGTGAACCACCTCGGCAAAGTGGACTCCGCGGAGCGCCCACACCATGAGCGCGACGGCGAGCAATCCACCGATGACGGCCGAGAGCGTGCGGCGCGCGCCGCCGCCTGCCGTCTGCGCGTCAGGACTCGGCAAGCGCCAGCGGGACGAGGTCGAGCAGCTCTTGCAGCAGGGGCTGAATGGCTTCGAGGCCACCATTCCGCGCCAGCTCGTCCGCCAGCTGCTGCCGGACGGCCGCGGCGCGCTCGAGTGCCGCCCGCCCACGGTAGGTGAGCACGCCGATCTCGATCGTGACGGTGTCCTCCTGCGTCACCGATGGACTGGTGGCCGCCAGGGCCCGTCCGACCAGGGTCTCGAGGGAGGCCGGCTCGCGGCCGCGCTCGCGACGGAGACGGTCGTAAGTCTGGAAGCTTCCCTCGAGGCCACCCGCCGGCGCAAGCGACGCGATCGGCACCGGTTCGGGCTCGCCGTCGGGCATGGGCGGGGCGGGTTCGGCGGGTGTCGGATCGTATGCCAGGCTGTCGATCGAGACGATCAGCGTTTCATCGTAGAGCAGGGTCTCGATCGGCACCACGCGCCATTCCGTCACCTCCGCCGGCGCGGCTGCCGGGGGGTGCGCAGGTGCCGGACTCGCCTCCGACAGCCGGAGTCCGTCGAGTCGGTATGCTGCATCCAGGATCCGACGGGAGATGAGCATGCGGTCGTCCGCGTCGGCCACGGCGCGCAGCAGCTCGCCGGCTTCGCGGAGACAGCTCACCAGGGCCGGGGTCGCGCGGGTTGCCACTCCGGCCGCCAGCGCTTCGCGCGCCGAGCGCGCGAAGACCACGAGCGCGCCGGCCACGGGGTCCGGGCCGGGCGTGCCCGCGCTCCGCAAGGTGCCGAGCAGGCGGTACAGGCGAAGGTCGCGCTCGATATCCGAGCGGGACGCCGCGATCAGCTCGGCACTCTGGCAGAGATGCTCGCCGTGGCTCACCAGCTCGAGGGGCCCCAGGGGCGCGGGCGCGGCGAACTGCGGCTGCGTCGCCGGCGGGGTCACCGGCTCCGAATCCCCGGTGAAGTACAGCGACTCGATGGGCACGACGTCGCGCTCCACCGCAAACGCCCGCAGCAGCAGCTCCGTGAAGCGCCGCGCCTCTGCCGTGTCGGGGTCCGGCGGACCGCGCTCGGCGATGTCGCGCGAAATCCGGGTCAGCGCGACGGAGGCCGCGGCCATGACCTCGTCGACACCCGGGGGCGGAGCGAACAGCCTGGTCAGATCGCCGACGGCGAGCTCGATGCCGTCGAGAATCTCGGGAAGCGGGGCCAGCTCGCTCAGCTCGGCCAGTCCCCGCAGCGACTGCATGCGCCGGATCACCGTGTAGAGGGGCTCGCGATCGCCGGGCGAGACGCGGAGGGCGTGGGCGGCACGGTCCAGCGCGCTCGCGATGAGGGCGCCCTCCCGCGCGACGAACGCGCGGACACCGGCGTTGAGATCGCCGTGCGCGTCCCGGCGCGAGCCCTCGGGACCCGCGGAGCGGCCCGCGAGCGACTCGAGGCTGAGCCCCAGGCGCACCGTGCGCGCCGTCTCCGGCTCCCCCCACTCACGCACGCGTCGCACGAGCAGCCGAAATTCCTCGACCGCCTGCATCAGTTGCTCGCGGGTGGCGGCGTCCCACGGACGCCGCCCGTCACGATGTGCCCGCGCCAGCCCTTCGAGGCCGGCCGCGGCACGCGCGATCGGCTGTTGCCCCGCCATCAGTGCGGAGCCGCGCAGCACGCGGGCGGTGCGCAGAAACTCTTCGGCGGGCGGACCATCGGATCGGCCCATCATGGACTCGAGGCGGTCGAGGCATTCGCCCGCTTCGAGTGCGAAAAAGTCGGCCGCGGCGAGAGGATTGGTCATGAGCTCATAAGGTATCAGCGCCTCGCGGTCCGCACCAAGTGCAACATGGCCTCGACGGCGTCGTGCATGCCCGTCATCACGGCTCGGCTCACGACGCTGTGGCCGATATTCAGCTCCTCGATCTCGGCGATCGCCGCGACCGGCACGACGTTCTGGTAGGTCAGCCCATGGCCGGCGTGCACGAAGAGTCCCATGTCGGCGGCGTGGCGCGCGGCGCGGCGCAGCTCGTCGAGGGCCGCGTCGTTCTCGCGCCATGTGTGGGCGTAGCGCCCCGTGTGGAGCTCGACCGCGGGGACGCCCAGGTCCTTGGCCGCGTCGAGCGCCGCGATGTCGGGGTCGACGAACAAGCTCACCCGCGCGCCTGCCTCGTCCAAACGACGGATTGTCTCTCGCAAACGTGGGTTGGGCCGGCGCAGGTCGAGGCCGCCCTCTGTGGTCACCTCTTCGCGGCGCTCCGGTACGATCGTGGCCTGGTAGGGCTGGAGCCGGCAGGCGAGCGAGAGCACGTCAGCGCTCGTCGCCAGCTCGAGGTTGAGCACCCTGACCGTCGGAGCGAGGCGCTCCACGTCGTCGTCCTGGATGTGGCGACGGTCTTCGCGCAGGTGGACGGTGATGCCGTCCGCGCCGGCGGTCTCCGCCAGGCGTGCAGCCGCCACGGGATCGGGCTCATCCGTCCGACGCGCCTGCCGGACGGTAGCCACATGATCGATGTTGATGTACAGCCGTTGCGGCGTCATTGCTCGGGGCTCCGCGGCCGGTTAACTTCGCCGCTCACACTCGCTCAACGGGACACTCGTGATCAACCGACGGTGGATAGCGGCGGCCGCGCTCCTGGCCGCGTGCAGCGGCGGCGGCGGGGGTGGGGCAGGGCGGGTCGAACCCGCCACCACCGCGTCGACGGCCGTGCAGAATTTCATGCGAGCCGTGGCGGACAGCAACCTGACCGCGATGGCCTCACTGTGGGGCACCGCCAAGGGTTCCGCAGCCCGCACCAAGCAGCCCACGGATTACGAGCGGCGCATCGCCGTCATGCGGAGCTATCTGGTGCACGACGATTCGCGCATCGTAGCCGACGCGCCTGACGGCTCGCCCGGCCGCCACGCCCTGCAGGTCCAGTTGCGACGGCAGGCGTGCACGTGGACGGTGCCGTTCACCGCCATTCAGCTTCCCGATGGCGGGTGGATCGTCAATCAGATCGACCTGACTGCCGCCGGCAATCCGGCGCGCCCCTGCGACCCTTCGGTGCAGGATACGCTCCCCACCGGTCAGTAGCCCTCCCGGGAACCTTCGTACCCATCGCTCCTGTTATCTTACTCAGTGAGCTCGAGCAGGATGCCCGCAGTCGCCTTCGGATGCACGAAGGCGATGCGGTGTCCCCCGGCGCCCGTCCGCGGCACCTCGTCGACGAGCCGATACCCGGCGGCGCGGCAGGCGGCCAGCGCGGCGTCGAGGTCGGGCACACGGTAGCAGATGTGATGGATGCCCGGACCACGGCGGTCCAGGAATCGGGCGATGGGGCTTTCCGACGCCGTCGGGGCGAGCAGCTCGACCTCCGACTCCCCGAACGGCAGCGAGACAATGGTGGCGCCGTCGGCCGCTTCGGGCGGGCTAGGCGTGAGTCCCAGGACGTCCTGGTAGAAGGCAAGCGCCGCGTCGATATCGGGCACGGCAATTCCAACATGCGCAATGCGGGGGCGATCAGCCAAACGATCCCTCCGGCGAATCTGGTCGAGTCGGTTTCAATCACAGGAGAATAACATCATGGCCGCGACGAATGCCCAGACAGTCCACGTCACCGACGCTTCCTTCGCCGGGGAGATCGAGCAGGCCGATGGCCTTGTCTTGGTCGACTTCTGGGCGACGTGGTGTGGGCCGTGTCAGGTCGTGGCACCGATCCTCGAGCAGCTCGCCGGCGAATATGCCGGGAAGGCCAAGGTGGCCAAGGTCGATGTCGACGCCAACCAGCGCACCGCCATGCGGTTCAACGTGCGCTCGATTCCCAGCATTCTGTTCTTCAAGAACGGGCAGCACGTCGACACCGTGATCGGCGCGGTGCCCAAGGCGACGCTCGAGGGCAAGATCAAGCAGCACCTGACCTGAGCGCAGGGAACCAGCCATTGGAGGACGGCGAGGGGCGACCCTTTCCGTCCTCCCGCCGTTTTCTACCTTTCACGCATGCCCGGCACCCTCTACATCGTCGCAACGCCGCTCGGAAACTTGGGCGATCTGTCCGAGCGAGCCGCCGAGATCCTCCGCACGGTGGCCGTGGTGGCCGCGGAGGACACGCGCCGCACTCGCGGCCTGTTGAGCCATCTTGGTGCGTCGCCGCAACTCCTGAGCTACCACGCGCATTCCGAAGAACGGCGGCTCCGCACGCTACTCGGGATTCTCGACGACGGTCGGGATGTCGCCCTGGTATCGGACGCGGGAACGCCCGGGGTAAGCGATCCGGGCAGTGAGCTGGTCGCGGCCGCGCGGGCAGGTGGTCTGACCGTCGTCCCGATCCCGGGGCCGTCCGCAGTGGCCACGGCGCTCTCGGCCGCCGGTCTCAAGGGCGATCGCTATCTCTTTCTGGGCTTCGTGCCCCGGAAGGGTGCGGAACGGGCCCGGCTCCTGTCGCGTGCGGCGGCGGAAGAGTGGAGCGTCGTGTTCTTCGAGGCGCCGACCCGCTTGATCACCCTCCTGGGCGACCTCGCTTCCCTCGCCGGAGCCGGGAGGCGGGCGTTCGTGGCCCGCGAGCTCACCAAACTTCACGAGGAGCTACGCATGGGAACGCTCGAGGAGCTCGCCCGCTATTTTTCCGAGCATCCGCCTCGGGGAGAGCTCACGGTCGTCCTCGAGGGCACGGGCGAACCGGTGGCGCCGGCCGATCGCACCGAAGAGGCGGTCGACAAGGCGACGCTGATGCTGGCCGACGGGCTCACGCGTCGCGAGGTGGCCCGCCGCATCAGCGAGACGCTGGGCCTGTCCCGGAACGACGCCTACCGGCTCGTGATGGAGCTGCCGTCGTGATCCCGCGAGGCCTCTGCTGGGCGCTCGCACTGGCGGCGGTAACGGGCGCAGCGCCCGGTCCGGCCGGGCCGGTCATGACCGTCGGACGTCTCCACTATGAGGGCGGGGGCGACTGGTACGCTAATCCTTCGAGCCTGCCGAACCTTCTGACGGCCATTCGGACACGCACCGCGCTGCGGGTCGGCACCGAGGAGAAGGTCGTGACCCTGGCCGAGGACGAGCTGTGGAACGTGCCTTACATCTATATGACCGGGCACGGGAACGTCCGGTGGAATGATCGCGACCTCGCGACGCTGCGTCGCTATCTCCTGCAAGGCGGCTTCCTCCACGCGGACGACAACTACGGGATGGACGTCTCGATCCGGCGCGAGCTGGCCCGGCTCTTTCCCGACCATCAACTCGTCGAAGTCCCGCTGGACCATCCGGTGTATCACGTCGTATATGAGTTCCCGAAGGGTATCCCCAAAATCCACCAGCACGACGGCAAGCCCGCCCAAGCGTTCGGCATCTTTCTCGACGGGCGCCTGGCGGTGTTCTACTCCTACCAGTCCGACCTCGGCGACGGCTGGGAAGACTTCGAGGTGCACCGGGACCCGCCGGAGAAGCACGAGGCCGCGTTGCGGATGGGCGTGAACCTGTTCGCGTACGCGGTCGGATACGGCGGGTGACAGCCCAGGCCACCAGTCTCGCCCTGAAGCAGCTCGCGCGTCCAATCCGGGCGCGCGCCGGCATCGGCTGGGCGGCGCTGGCGCTGGGCACGATGGCCCTCCTGCTCGGCGCCGCGGCCTGGGCCGTGCGCCTTGGATGGATCGACGCGCCCTACTGGGTGCTCGCCGCGTGGTGCGCCGCGGCCCTCGCATTCGGAGCCGCGCTGTACTGGGCGTGGCGCGGGCAGGCAGGGCTGTCGGCCGGCGGTGTGGCCGGACGACTGGAGGAGCTCGGCGCATGGCGTCGCGGCGCGCTCACCGCCTTGCTCGATCCGTCGGCAGCCGGTACCAGCGGTGCGCTGCTTCAGCTCGCCGACCGTCAGCAAGCCGATGAAGTCAGGCGCCGCGGAGCACAGGCGGCGGAGCCGATTGCGCGCCCAGTGCGGACGCTCGGGCTTGCCGGTTTGGCGATGCTGGGCGTGGGGATCACCGCCTTCGGCTCCGCGGGCCCGCTCGATGGTCCCGCGGCCGCGCTCTGGCACCCGCGCCGGGCGTGGGAAGCGACCGTCGCCCCGGTCCGCGTCCGAGCAGCGCGCGACGTCGTCGACCGGGGGGACTCGACGACGCTGGACCTGGAAGCGTTCGGCCGGCGAACCGCGACGCTGTGGCTACGCGCGCCCGGGGAAGGCTGGCGGCCGCGGCAGGTGCGGCTCGACTCGCTCGGGCGGGCCCACGTCGGAACCGGGGCGCTGCAGAGCGATCTGTTCGCGCGACTCACAGGCGGCAGCCGCTCGTCCGACACGGTGCTCATTCGCGTCCGGCTGCCGGTGTTCCTGGGGAGCTTGACGGTCACGGCCCACTACCCTCCCTACCTCGGACTCGAGGCCGAGCCCGTGCCGACCGGGGGCGACACGCTCCTGCTCCCCGCCGGCACTCGGCTCGAGACACGCGGAGAGGCCACCGCGCCGCTGGCGAGCGCGGCCTGGGCCGCCGGTGAGCGACGCGCCGCCCTGGCCGTTACCGGTGGCCGATTCAGCGGCAGCTTCGTGCCGACGGCGTCGGCCGGTTATCTCCTGATGCTGGCGACGAGCGCGGGTGCGCCGCTCGGCGCCGACACCGTCCGGTTGCCGATCCGACTCGTGGGGGACAGCGCGCCCCGCATCGAGGTGCCGGTGCCAGGGGTGGACACCCTCGCCCCCCTCAGCATGCGGCTCCCGCTCGTGCTCGACGCCCAGGACGATCACGGCCTCTCCAGCGTGACCATCGATAGCCGCCGAATCAGCCGTTTGGGGCTCGTCGATTCCGTGCGTCGAGAGGTCGTGAGCATTCCAGCGGGGAGTCCGGACCGCGCCATCCTCTCCCACACGCTCGACCTCACGGCGCGCGGGCTCCTGCCGGGGGATACGGTGCGCTACTCGGCGGTGGTGTCCGACAACACTCCCCAACGTCAGACGGGCCGCTCGCGCGAATACGTGCTGCGGCTCGCGACGATGAGCGAACTCCGCGCCGCCGAGCGCCAGGCGACCGAGGCTGTGTCCAGCCGGCTGGATTCGGTGGCGGCCGCGGGCAAGCAGCTCGAGCGCGAGACCGACGACCTCGCGCAGGAGCGGCCGCGCGCGGCGGATGGGCGAGGTGAGAAGAGCGGCGAGTCGCTCTCCTACGAGGAGGCGAAGAAGGCGGAGGGGATCGCCCGGTCGCAGCAGGAGCTGATGCAGAAGGCCGAAGCGCTGAAGCAGTCGCTCGAGGCGCTTCGGAAGAGCGCCGAGGCGGCCGGCCTCGGTGACACGGCTTGGCAGCGCGAGTTGGCGGACATCCGCGAGCAGCTCGACCGGGCGCTGTCCCCCGAGCTTCGAGAGCGGCTTGAGGAGCTGCGGCGGGCGCTCAAGGACCTCGATGCGGAGCGCACCAAGGAAGCTCTGGAGCGGCTGGCCGAAGCGCAGCAGGAGACGCGCGAGGCGCTCGAGCGGAGCCGAGAGCTCTTCAAGCGCGCCGCGCTCGAGGGCGACTTCGCCAACCTCGGTCGGGAGTCGAAGGAACTGGCGCAGGAGCAGCGCGAGTGGAATCAACAGGTGAGCGCGGCGGACAGCGCCCGCTCCGCGCAGACTGAGCGTGCGCTGGCCGCACGGGCCGATTCGCTCGGGGCGTCGCTGGACAAGCTCGGCAAGCAGGTGGGTGGCGAGGAACGTCAGCAGCGGCTCGAGGCTGCAGGCGATCGGGCCCAGCAGGCCGGCAAGCAGATGAAGGAGGCGGCGTCGGCGAGCCAGCAGGGACAGCGTCAGCAGGCGAGGCAAAAGGGCGAGCAGGCGGAGCAGTCGCTCGAGCCGCTGGGCGACCAGCTCCAACAGGAGCGGGAGCAGATGCAGCAGGAATGGCGACAGGAGGTGGTCGCCGCGATCGACCAGGCACTGTCCGAGACCAGCCGCCTGGCGGAGCGTCAACTTGCCGTCCAGGAGCGGCTCCGCAGCGGTTCCGGCACGGGGAACGATGTGCGCGCCGAGCAGGGAGCCATCGAAGAGGGGGTGCAACGGCTGGTGGAGCAGGTGCGCCGGGCGGCGGGCAAGAACGCACTGGTGCCGCCGGAAATCGGATCCGCCCTCGGCGGCGCGCAGCGTCAGATGCAGCGCACGCGCGAGGCGCTTGCCACCGCCACGCCCAACGCTCGCGAAGGCGCCGAGCAGGCCGGCGGCGCAGTGGACGCGCTCAATTCCGCTGCGCATCAGCTCATCCGCGCACGCGGGGATGTGCAAGGCGCAGGATCGGGGTCAGGGCTGGCCGAAGCACTCGAGCGCATGGCAGAGCTCGCGCAGCAGCAGGGCGGTCTGGGACAGCAGGGCGCGGGGATGCTGCCGATGGCTGGTAACGGCGCGATCCGTGAACAGCTCCGCCAGCTCGGGATGAAGCAGCGCGCCCTGGCCGAGGAGCTACAGAAATTGCGGGGCGGCGGGAACATGCCCGGGGCAGGAGAGATGGCGGACGAAGCGAAGGATCTGGCCAAGCGGCTCGAAGGCGGGCGGCTCGACCGCCAGATGGTGGATCGTCAGGAGCGGCTGTTCCGTCGCATGCTCGACGCCGGCCGGACGCTCCAGGGAAAAGAGGAGGACGAGCGGAAAGAGCGGCAGAGCACCACGGCGACCGAGGACAGCGTCCATCTGCCACCGGCTCTGCGCGCCCGCCTCCAGGGTGATGACGATCGTCTGCGCGTGCCCACCTGGGAGGAGCTGCAGCAGCTTTCGCCCGAGGAGCGCAGACTGGTGGTCGACTATTTCCGCCGGCTCTCCGAGGCAAAAGGGCCTTGATGCGATTCGCCGCGGTGCTGCTGATGCTCGCCGTGATCGGGCCCGCCCGGCTTTCCGCCCAGGACCCGGCCATGGCGCGCGCGTTCGACCTCGAGCGGCGAGGCAATTATGCGGGCGCGGCCGACGCTTATCGCGGCGTTCTGACCGCCAGACCTGGCGACGCCGCGGCGCTGCTGGGCCTGGAGCGCGCGCTCCTTCCCACCGGTCACAGCGCCGACATCCTCCCGCAGGTGCGGGCCGCCCTGGCCTCGGGGCGGCCGAGCGGAGCGGTGTTCGGCGTGGCGCTCCGCGCCTATGCGGCGGCGGACGAGGCCGACAGCATGCGCGGGGTCGCCGAGCGGTGGGCGGACTCGTCACCGGGGGACGAAACGCCCTACCGCGAGTGGGGCGCCGCCGCACTCGGCCACCGGGACCGGCCCGGCGCCATCGCGGCGTACCTCCGCGGCCGCGAGCGGCTTCAGCGGCCCGACGCGCTGGCGGCCGAGCTGGCCCAAGTCGCGTTCGCCGATGGGGATTACATCGGTGCGCTGCGCGAATGGCTGCCGGCCATCCGGCGACTGCCGGGGTATCGCATGTCGGCGGTGAGCAATCTCGCCCAGGCTCCCGACTCGATGCGCGACGAGCTGCTGCGGCGGCTCGATCGCGAGCAGGATTTCACGGCGCGGCGGCTCCGGGCCGATCTGCTCGCCCGGTGGGGCGATCCGCTCGGCGCGCTCGAAGCGCTGCAGGCCTCGCTGCCCGCCGAGTCGCCCGCTGCGATCGAAGCGCTCCGCGGCCTGCTGGACCAGCTTCGTCTGCAGCCGGGGCGAGATGCCCGGGTAGCACAGGCGCGCGCGCTCGAGCTCATCGCGGAGCGGAGCGGCGGCGCGGACCGGGCCCGGCTCCGGCTCGACGCCGCGCGCACGTATACGGCCGCCGGCGAGCGGGACGCCGCGCGGCGGATGCTGGTCGGGATCGCGGATGACCGCAGCGCGCCGGGGACGATCTCCGCCGGCGCGTCCTCGACCCTCGTCCAGGTGCTGATCGGAGAGGGCAGGCTCGACGAGGCGGCACTACGCCTGGCTGAGCACCGGGGCGAGATGGGCGGTGACGAGTTCGCGGCGCTGCAGCGCCGTCTGGTCGAGGGATTCATCGCAGCAGGGGATCTGGCGCGGGCGGACTCGGCGCTCGGCGCGGACACCACCATCGACGGGCTGGCGCTCGCGGGAAGGATCCGGCTCTACCGGGGCGATGTGCGGGGCGCGGTCGAGCGTCTCAGGGCGGCCGGCCCGTTCGCGGGGGACCGCACGGAGGCCACCGAACGCACCGTCCTGCTCGCCATGCTGCAGCCAATCGAGGCGGACACCCTGCCCGCGCTGGGCCGTGCGCTCCTCGATCTTGCGCGCGCCGATACCAGCAGTGCACTCGCCGGGCTCGACCGCGTCGCGAGCGAGTTGCCGAGCGCCAGAGGCGGGGCCGAGCTCCGCCTCTTCGCGGGGCGTCTGGCAGCATCCGCCGCCAAGCCGGCGGATGCCGAGCGCCTGTTGAAAGCCGCCGCGTCGCCGGAGGCTCCGGGGACCGCCCCGGCCGCCGAGCTCGCGCTCGCGGAGCTGCTGCTCGCCAGGCACCGGCCGGCGGAAGCCGTGGTCCAGCTGGAGCATCTGATCCTGACCTATCCGTCGAGCGCCCTCGTGCCGCAAGCCCGTCGGCGCCTGGACGAGGCGCGCGGCGCAGTGCCGGAGACATGATGAACCGCCGAGATTTCCTGGCTCGGAGCGGCGCCGGATTGGTGGCGCTCTCCCCGGCGATCCTCCGGTCGAGACCCGCCACGGCCGCCGCCTGGGTGCTCGTACCGATGGACGACGCGCAGGCCGACCACCTCAAGGCCTACGGCCTGGCCTTCCGCCTGCTCGAGCGCGGCGGCCGTGCCGAGTGGTTTTTGAACTACCGGAGCGGCTCGTTTCTGCTGCCGGCGGACGCCGCCACGTCCCGCGACGCGGCGCTCAACGGCATCACCACCGAGCCGCTCGACGACGGGCAGCTCGTGGCGCTACGTGGCGAGCTCGAGGGCGGGAACATGGACGCGGTGCCGCTCGAGAAGGCCCCCAAGGTGGCGGTATATGCTCCCCCCAACGCCGCCCCGTGGGACGACGCGGTAACGATGGCGCTCAACTACGCCGGCATCGAGTTCGAGAAGGTGTGGGACCCCGAGGTCCTGGGAACCAAGCTCAAGACGTACGACTGGCTCCACCTGCATCACGAGGATTTCACCGGGCAGTACTCGAAGTTCTTTCTGAACTACGCCGGCGCTCCGTGGCTGGTGGACATGCTCGAGCGGAACCGCGCGATGACCCGCCAGCTCGGGTTTTCGTCCGTCCCAGCGGAGA